>NZ_JBHYZO010000001.1:277255-966776 GCF_042753785.1 Streptomyces sp. NPDC059256
GCATCACTCGGACCATGGTTCGTCACCGTGATCGAGTACTCCACCACACCACCCGCCACCACCGTCGCAGGCCCCGACCGCTCCACCGACAGATCGACGCTCCGAGCGACCTCCGTGGTGGTGGTGTCCTCGTTGTTACTGAGGTCCGGGTCCAGGTCCTCGCCGTCGACCGTCGCCGTGTGGGCGATGGTGGTCGTCGCGTTCCCGGCCGCCCTGCCGGTGAGGACGATGTCGAAGTCGGCACCGTCCGCGAGCTGTCCGCCCGTACACGCCAGCGTCATGTCGATGATCGCGCAACCCGCCGTCGTCGTGGCCGCATCAGCCAACCCCACCGGAATCGGATCCACCAACGACCAACCCGTCGCATCACTCGGACCATGGTTCGTCACCGTGATCGAGTACTCCACCACACCACCCGCCACCACCGTCGCAGGCCCCGACCGCTCCACCGACAGATCGGCCTGAGGGGTGTGGGGGACGGTGAGGGTGTGGCTGGTTGCGGTGACGGGTCTTCCATCGAGGCTGTTGCCGGTTGCCGTCGCGGTGCCGACGATCCCGCCGGCGGTCACATCGGCCGCGCTGGTGGTGTGTGTGGCGAGGCAGTTCATGGAGGCGCGGGGGGCCAGTACGGTCGGCGGGCAGGTCACGGAGGGGGTGCCTGGGCTGTCGTCGGTCACACCGATGTCGGTGAGTGGGGCCAGCCCGTTGTTGGTGACCCGGGTTGTGTAGTGGATCTCCTGACCGGCCGTGTCGAACCCGCTCTCGGCTGCCGTCTTCACAACGGTGAGGGAGCGAAGGGGGATCACCACCCGGTTACCCGTACCGGTGAGTTCGGCGCCGTCGGGTGTGGTTCCGGTGACGGAAGCGGTCGAGGTGATCGTGCCGGAGGCCGCATCGGCTGCGGTGGCGGTTCGGGTCGCCGTGCAGTCGAGCGAGGCGCCGGGCGCGAGGGTGGCCGCTGAGCAGGGCACGGTCGATGTGCCCGGGCCGTCATCGGTGATCGCTACCGCACTCAGGGATGCGGTGCTGTTGTTGGTGACGGTGTGGGTGTAGTGGATCTCCTGACCGACGACGAATGAGGGCTCGGCCGCACTCGTCATGAGGGAGGGCCCGGGGGCGGTGACGGACAGGGTCGCCGGTGCGGGCGGGTTGAGCCCGGCCGGGGTGACGTAGGTCGACGGATGGACGTACGCAGCCTCGCGGGCCGCGGTCACCTCCACGGTGACGGTGCAGAACGGCGCCCCCGTGGCGAGACTGCCGTTCACCAGGGCGATCGAGGCGCCGCCCGCCTCCGCGGTGACCGTGCCAGCGCCGCACGTGGTGGCGGTGTTCGGCGTCGGCGCGACCACCACCCCGACAGGGAGCGCGTCCTGGAGTCCGAAACCGTTCTTGGCGGCCAGATCGGTGGTGTTGGTGATGGTGAACGTCAGGCGTGAGGTGCCGTTCGCGGAGATCGTGGCCGGGTTGAACTCCATGTCCAACCGCGGTGTCGCATCGAGGATTCGGATGTTGTCGTACGCGTGGTCGTTGCCGAGCCCGCTGCCGTTGGCGTTGACCATCTTGACGCCGAGCGAAGACCCTGAGAACAGCACCGAGCCGTTGCTCGGGAACGACCCGGCTCTGATGCGGTCACCGGCTGCGCCGGGATGGGTCTGTGCCCTGGCGTCGTTGCAGGGATCGATCGGCGAGCTGAATACCGGAACGTCCGTCCCGTCACCGGTCAGATGGAATTCCAACAGCGGCGCGGAAACCGTACAGCCGCTTGCCGCGACATCGACCGAGAAGGTGATGAAGCGGCCGGTGAGGGCGAGGGGAACAGGGGTTCGCGTCTGGAACTCAACCTTGTTCGCGCCCGGGTCGGTGGTGTCCGTGTACGCGGAGACCACATGGTTGAGCGAGGGGTCGGTCACCCCGCCCACCTGGCCCAGTACTTTCGCCTGCCCCTTCAGGACCGCCATGCCCCTGGCGTTCCGGGCCTCACAGGCGGGCTGATTGCCACCCGCTTGGTTGAGCACGATGCCGTTGCAGTCGGCCGGCTCCAGCCAGGCAGGATCAGCGGTGTACGTCTGGTTCAGCGGCGGCGCGCCCTGATGCGCGGGCAGGAGGAGCGGGGTCTTCCCCGTGTTCGTCTCGAAATCCTCGAAGTAGAGCACGGACGGCGGCTGAGGCACCCCGGGCGTTGGGGGAACCGTCGCATGAGCGGCCGGCACGGCGAAGTTCATCGCCACTGCCTGGGCACCCAGAACCACAGCGGAGACGGCCAGCACTTTCAGACGCAGACCACCGGAACATCCACGCATCGAAGGTGCGCTCCATTCGCTCGCATGACCACTTCGCCGGAATGTGCGGTCAGTTTGCGCATGGTGTAGCGAAATGATTTACGGATGAACGCACATGCTCTCGGACATGCCGCAGAAGCACTCGGACGGCCCCGTCCAGGTGTCTGGACGCCGTGAGGGCAGCTACGGGAACTTCGCCTGCCTGGGGACGGCGGCCGAATCGACGTACACAACACGCTCCACTGCACGTCACAACGGCCGGGAGGGCCCGCGGACACCCCGGGAGCCCGGCACGGCGGGCTGAGCACCGGGGGCATCAGTGGCGGGTGCGTCAGTGGTGGGTCCATCAGTGGCGGGTGCGTCAGCGGTGGGGCGGCTCGGAACGTGGAGCCCGCCCCACCGGCCATGGGACGATCCGGGGGTCACAGCCCGCCGGTGTGGAGCAGCCTGTTGGGCGAAGCCGCACTGATGGGGCTGATCACGTCCTCCGTGGCGTTGTCGGTGAGCCAGAGGCTGACGTCCTCCGGCGCGGCTGCCGGGTAGTTCTCCTTCAGCAGGGCCGCGACCCCGGCGACATGGGGGCTGGCCATGGATGTGCCGTCGAGGGAGACATAGCCTCCGCCGAGCCGGGCGGAGGTGATGTCCACACCCGGGGCGTACACCTCCAGGCAGGTCCCGTAGTTGCTGAAGTCGGCCTGGCGATCCGAGCTGTCGGTCGCCCCCACGGTGAAGACGTCGGACGCCCGGGCGGGTGATACATCGCAGGCGTCCTGGGCTTCGTTGCCCGCGGCGACCACCGGCAGAACACCTCGTTCCGCGACCTCGTTGACCGCTTCGTCCAGCGCCCTGGACGCATCACCGCCGAGTGAGGCATTGAGGACGGCGGGCTGCTGGGCGTTCTGGGCGACCCAGTCGAATCCGGCGAGGACCCCGGCCAGGGTGCCGCCACCGGTGCAGTTGAGCACCCGCACCGCGACCAGGGAGGCAGATCGGGCCACACCGTAGGTGGCGCCGCCGACGGTGCCCGCGACATGGGTGCCGTGCCCCTGACAGTCCTGTCCGTTGCGACCGTCCCCGATGGCGTCGAAGCCGACCGACGCCCGGCCGTCGAACTCCTCGTGCGCGGTGTCGATGCCGGTGTCGACGATGTACGCGGTCACGCCGCTGCCGGTCGCGACGGCGTCGAATTGGCCATCGAGCGGCAGGGCCTGCTGGTCGATCCGGTCCAACCCCCAGCTCTCGGCCGGAGCCAGGCTTCGCCGCGGCCGGTGATCGGGCAACTGGGATCCAGCGGTCCGGGCCGTCCGCGCCGGCTGTACCAGGTGGATGGAGGTGTTCTCCTCGACGGCCCGGACCGCGGGGAGAGTGCGAGCCGCGGAGAGCTGCGTCGCGGAGAGGCGGGCCGCGAAGCCGCGCAGGGCGGTGTCGTACGTGTACATCGCCTTCACCCCGAGCTGGCGCAGCACGGCCTCGGCGGGCTGGTCGGGATTGAGGCTCACGATGTACTGGCCCGGGATGGCCTGGGAGGAGCGCTCGATCGGCACCGGACTGTTGTCGGTGCCGGCCACGGCATCGGTCCCCCCGAAGAGCAGGGGGGCGAGTAGCAGGAGGGCGATTGATGCCCGGCGTGCGCGCAGGCGCATGCAGTGCTCCTAGATGTCTGGGACGAAACGGCTCGCGGTTGGTGCGATCTGCGAGCGGCCAACATCTTTGCTTTCGTCCTTGCGCCACCCGGGACTTGAGCAACGCTCCCCGGATGGACCAGCGCCCGTGCGCTCGACGCGCTGTCGTACGCTCTCGTCCGCTGGTCGAGTGACCCCGTTCAACTCATCGAGTGCTCAGCCACTGGGGGTCGGGGACGACCGTCAGCATCGCCGAGACGACGAGGGCGATGGCGAGGACGGCGAGTTCCACCCGGGCGGGGAGCTCGGCGTCGGGGCGGGCACGCACCATCCGGTGGCGGGCGACCAGCGCCAGCGCGCACGCCACCACCACCAGGGCCACCTTGGCCATGAGGACCTTGCCGTACGCCGTGTCGAAGACGACGTCGGGCGGCAACCGTCGCAGGGTCGAGAGTGTGCCGGTGACGGCGAGGACGGCAAGGAGCCAGACGGCCAGACGCGCATAGCGGGCGAGGACGGCTGTGGCGTCCGCACGATTGGGCCTGCGCAGTCTCAGTGCGCGGAGGACATGGAGCAGCCCCCCGACCCACAGGGACGCGGCGGTCAGATGGCAGACCGTCAGGGCGGCACCGAATTCGGGGCTGTAGGGCTCGGGGTGGGCACGGATCGCCTCCGCGACGATCACCAACGCCAGGGGTAGCACGGCAAGGGCAGGACGGCGCAGGGCGATACAGCCGGCAGCGGCGAGGAAACCATTCGCCATGATCAGCAGAAGCTGTCCCTCGCGGGTGCCGTACGCGGTGGCCATGTCGATGTCGCTCACCAACGCGAGCCGGACGATCTGGCCGGCGGCTCCCGCGGCTCCCGCCAGTGCGGCGGCCGTGGCCCAGGAGCGCGGCTGCCCTCCTCGGCTGGCCAGACGGGCTCCGACCAGCTCTCCCAGGTGGATCGCTAGGGCCACGAAGACGACGGTGCGCAGCAGCGTGGCCGTACCGGCCGCGGGGATGGGCAGTTCGCCGGTGCCGTGCATGGCGAAGCGGGTGCCGAAGTAGGCGATGGCCAGGGCGGTGAGGACGAGGGCCGACGTCAGCACGGCGGACCGACCGCCCCGGTGGGGCAGTCCGTCGTCGGACACGGCGGCGGAGGAACTCACGTCTGGATCATTACGAGCGTGCGGGTACATGGCGGACCGGCCGGTTCACAGCCCCCGGAGGCGAGCGGGCCGGGGGCAGTCTCCCCGACCAACTCGCCGGGGAGCCGCTCCCCTACGTCAGGCCGGTTCCCCCGCGGGCTTGCCGCCCTTGTTCAGCGAGTCCCAGAACTCTTCCCAGGTCAGCTCGCCGTCACCGTTGGTGTCCTTGGTCTTGATGACCGCTTCGGCAACGGTCTCGGTGACGTTGAAGTCGCCCAGCTGCGCCATCACGCTCTTGTACTCCGACGCCGTGATCCGACCATCCCCGTTGATGTCGTACCGGTCGAACGCCCTGCGCGCTGCTTCGATGTCCGCCACTGCTTTGCCCCTCCTACACGTGCACGTTCGCACTACTGATGTGGATCAGATTATCCGCAGCCCGGAGCGCGCCTCCCCGGGGCGGTCCGCGATGAAGGGCGATGAACGGCGGTACGTCCCGTGGGACGTACGGAACGGGCCTGGCCGGACTGCTTTCCGCAACACAAGGAGACACCCCCGCACCCCGTCGGACGGAGGGACGACCGAGGAACGACGACGGTGTTCGGGCAGCCGAACCCGAGGGGCTGCGGTGCCCGGCGACAGCCGGGCGGGGGCTCGGCGTGGGCTCGGCGGGGGCGAGCGCAGTCGGCGCCGGGGAACGCCCGCCCGTGTGCGGACGTTCCCACGGGCGGGTTTCGCACCGGTCGCCGTGGAAGCCCTCTCCTCGACCGGCAGAGGCACCGAGCGGCTCAGAACGCCTTGCGCCAGGGCTCGTAGTGGGGGTTGTCCAGACACTCATTCATGATCTCGGTCTTGGTCGTCAGATCGACCGGGCAGACCCCGACGATGAACTCCCGCGCCACACCGCCGGGGAAGGCAACCTCGACCTGGCTCGCGTATTTGTGCGTGTCCCCGATCGTCTTGTTCACATCGACGCCTCCGGGTGCGTCGATGTAGTAGTTCCAGGGGCTCTTCCATGACTTGTAGAGGTCATGGTTGTACGTCGTCGAGACATAGGGAGAGGGCTGGTTGGCCAGGACGTAGCTCTCGATGTCGTACTGCCCGTCCAGGGGTGCCTTGGGGTGGAAGCCCTGGTCGAAGATGATCTCGGGGCCGCGGCCGTCGGCGCGGTAGAGCTGGTTGCAGTTGGCCCGCCAGGACGGGTTCGGGGTGATGCGGTCGATGTCCACCCGCAGGTCGGCTGCGGCGTAGAGCCGGTCCGCGACGACGGGGCAGGAGCCCGCGGGCGCGGCCTTCGTGGCGGTGGTCGTGACGACCGGTGCCGTGGCCGGCGCGGCGACGGGGGACGGGGAGGCCGCAGAGGTGCTCGCGGCGGGGATGAGTGCGGCCGACAGGGAGAGGACCAGGACGGCGGCGCGGCGCCGCAGACGAGTGGTGATCATGAGGGTCACCCTGTCGGCCGTATGACGTCACGGCGGGGAACGTCACCCACAGGTGGGCGGGTCGACATACGGGGGTGACGTCGTGGACGGGGTGCCATGGTGCGGCGGGCGTTCGGTCACGTCGGGAAGGGGCCACGCCCGGATGGGGCACTGGGTGCGGGCGGCGGGACCGCGGGGCCGGTGGGGCGGGAGCGGCTCGGGGGACGCCCCCGCCCCACCGGCGAACCTGCCGATCAGTGGAGACCAGCGGAGATCAGCGGAAGACTCCCGTATGGCCGAGGGAGTAGCGCCCCGGCTGGGGGTAGACGGCAAGGCCGTGCGGACCGCCGCCGACCGGGATGCGCGCGAGTTGCTTGCCGGTCCTGGTGTCGATCGCATAGACCTCGGAGTCGTAGCGTCCCGACAGCCAGAGCACCTTTCCGTCGGCCGAGACCCCGCCCATGTCGGGACTGCCGCCGTCGGGGAGCCACCACTTCTTCGTCAGCTTGTTCTGTGCGAAGTCGAAGACGGAGACCGATCCCTCGCCCCGGTTGGGGATGTACATCTCGCGCGAGTCCCGGCTGACGTACAGCCCGTGTGCACCCTTCCCGGTGGCCATGAGCTTGGGGGTGGTGAACTTCTCGCCGTCGAGTACCCAGACTCCGTGGGCCATCATGTCGGCGATGTAGAAGGTCTTGCCGTCCGGGGAGATCTTCACGTCCTGGGGCATCGCGCCCTTGAACGGCAGCTTCTGCTGTCCGACGACCTCCATCTTCTCCGTGTCCACCTTGAGGAGTTCAGCGGAGAACTCGCAGGAGACCACGAAGTACCGGCCGTCCGCGGAGAAGTCGGCGTGGTTGACCCCGTAGCAGCTCACCGGAACGGTCTTCTTGCGTTCCATGGTCTGGGGATCGCGGAAGACGAGCTCTCGATCCAGCGAGGCCATGACGACGGCGTACTTGCCGTTGGGGGTGAAGTAGAGGTTGTAGGGGTCGTGCACCTCGACCGCCTTGCCCGCCTTCCCGGTCGCCGGGTCGATCGGGGTGAGCGTGTGGCCGCGGTTGTTGTTGACCCAGAGCGTCTTGAGGTCCCAGGAGGGGACGACGTGCTGCGGCTGCACTCCGACGGGGATGGTCTCGACGACCTTGTACGTGGTGGGGTCGATCACCGAGACGGTGTTGGAGTTGGTGTTGGGGACGTACACCCGGGAGGGGAACTTGCGCACCACCGGCGAGAGCTTGCCCGGGCGGTCAGCCGCGTAGATGTCCTTCGGGTCGAGGACCGGTGGCATCCCCGGCAGCCCGGCGGGGACGGCCTTCGTGGGTGCGGCGGGAGGCGCGGCCTTGGTGCGGTTGGCCGCGGCCTTGGCCCTCTCCGCCTCGGTGCCGCTCGCCGCGGTCTCGGTGGGGTCGCTGGCGCATCCGGCGAGCAGGGCGATCAGTGCCCCGGCGATGAGGGTTGCGGTGCGTCGGGTGACTCTCAGGGGGGTGGTTGTCGGATCCATCAGCTCAGCAGCTCCGTGGTGGTCACCGCACGCAGTCCGCGGCGGTCGAGATCGTCGAGGAGGGCGGGCAGTGCGGCGACCGTGTCCGCGTAGCCGAAGTGGAGGCTCACCACCGATCCGCGCCGGATCTGCCCGGTGACGGTACGGGTCACGGCCGTGGCCCCGGGCGAGGTGGAGTCCAGGGAGTCGAGGTCGTACGAGAGGACGTGGGGGTATCCGGCCCGCTGGGCGAGTCGGGTGATGAGCGGGGTGGAGTGCTGGGTGCGCGACGGTCGGAACCAGCTGCCGATGGAACCGGTCAGGGCTCGCAGCCTTCGGGCGCATCCGACGATCTCCGCCTGGGCATCGGCCTCGTCCATGTCGGTGATGGTGAGGTGGCTCTGGGTGTGGTTGCCCAGATCGTGGCCGCCGTCCAGGATCCGGCGGGCGAGATCGGGGTGTTCGTCGAGCCAACTGCCCACGGCGAGAACGGTGATCCGGGCGCCGGCCCGTTCGGCTTCGGCGAGCACCGCCCGCGCGGTGGCCGGATCGCCGTGGCCGTGGAAGGTGAGGGCGACCCGATCGCGATCGCGGGGGCCGTGGGTGATCTCGGCCGGCTGCCCGGGGAAGCGGCGGGCCGTGGGCGCGGGCCGGGCATGCGGCCCGCCGGAGGGAGCGGCCGGGCGCGGCGTCTCGGGAGGCGGGGCGGCAGGCTGCCGGGAGCCGGTCGACGCCGGCCCCGTACCGGCACAGCCGGTGGCGAGGGCGCCCGCGACGGCGGCCCCGGCTCCCGTGCGCAGGGCGCGGCGGCGGTCGATCGAGGTCACGGAAGAGCACAGTAGGGGCGAAGTGGGTAAAAAATGACGATTGCCCTAATTTGCCGCCACTGCGGGTCGCCTCGCCACGCAAGAGCAGATCAAGGAAACACCCCCCACAGGCCGCCTTTATCCACTATTTACCAGGCCACAGAACCACTTCACCTATAGATCCTGTGGGATATAGGCATTTTTACACCATATGGGCGATGCAAGATTTTGGCGTACCCGGCTCTTCTGTCATAGTCGAAGCACGACCCCCTTTTGACCCGGGCCAGGTCGTCATCAGCGGCCGTGGAGACACCCCCCATTCCGCGGCGCTTCACAGATGCCTCCGGCACACGCCGATACCCTCGGCCCGCCGGGGGCTTCTGTGTTTCACCGCGGCGAGCATGCCACTGCACACCCCCTGAGGGCGGAGCCAAGCAAGCGGGCGACGCGGTCCGGGACGGGCGCGTGGCCATCCACCCGGCCGTCCACACTCCCCCGATGTCGACACTTCAGATCGAGGAGGAGTGGCGCTCGGGCACGCGCATCTCGAACCAGGTGGTCTTGCCCCGCGGCAGCAGATCCACGCCCCAGCGGTCGGAGAGCTTGTCCACGAGGAAGAGGCCCCTTCCGCTGATGTCCATCGGCTGTACGGGCAGCAGGCAGGGAAGCCCGCGTGAGGGGTCGCGCACCTCGATCCTGATCCAGCCCCTGCGGCGCAGCAGCCTCAGGCCGAACACCCGCGCACCGGTGTGGCGCACGGCATTGCCCACGAGTTCCGAGACCAACAGCACCGCGTACTCGGCAGTCTGCGCGGACAGACCCCATTGGCGGGCCACCACGCCATGGGTGAGCCGTCGAGCGGTGGCGGCGGATTCGGGGCGGGACGGCAGACGGATCTCTTCATCGGTCGGATTGCCGAACAACTCCAGCGCCCGCAGGGCCTGTTCGTCCTCGACGGTGACTGCCGAACGAGTGGCGACAGCGCCACCTCGCTGTCGCGGCTGTTCCACACCCTCAAGGCCCGCCATGCCCCCCATCATGGCCGCTGGATTGGGCGCACGTGGTCGATCCCCTGGAATGCGAACCGCGGAGTTGACCGTTCCGAAGGCGTTCCAACCATGGCCCTGACATATGCCCATGGGCTCCGCGGCGGCCTCGACCCCTGTCCGGATCGATATTGACATGCAGTCAACAACACCTCGGCAACGCCCTGACCACGAGCTTTTCATGACCCCTGACAGCCGAGAGGACGACCCGCCCGGTCCGAGCACCCCATGGACCGGGCTCCCGGACCTGACGGAGGCCATAAAGGCACCCCCCCGTACGACAGATCGGACTACTGAAAGGACCCTGCGAAAGAGGCCCGGTCAGCGAAAGACGGCCTTGCCCGGACCGTCCTGCACGAAACTATGCATACCGATCTCACGGTCCTCGGTCGCGAACAGCCCGGCGAACCAGTTCCGTTCGATCGTCAACCCGGTCTCCAGGTCGGTCTCCAGTCCGGAGTCGACGCACTCCTTGGCGGCGCGCAACGCCAACGCCGGCCCCTTCGCCAACCGGGCCGCCCAGGCGTACGCCTGCTCATAGACCTCGGCCGCCGGAACGACCCGGTCCACCAGGCCGAGCGCATGGGCCTCGTCAGCGGTCACCTGCCGGCCGGTGAAGATCAAGTCCTTGGCCCGGGAAGGTCCGATCAACCGGGCGAGCCGCTGGGTACCGCCCGCGCCAGGGATCAGGCCCAGCAGGATCTCGGGCTGCCCCAACTTGGCGTTGTCCCCCGCGATCCGGAAGTCGGCGCAGAGTGCCAGTTCGCACCCGCCACCGAGGGCGTACCCCGTCACGGCGGCCACCACGGGCTTGGGGATGCGGGCGACGGCGGTGAAGGACTCCTGGAGCGCCCGGGCCCGCACCACCATTCCGGCGTGGTCCATGCGCTGCATCTCCTTGATGTCCGCACCCGCCGCGAACACCTTCTCCCCGCCGTACAGGACCACCGCCCGGACGTCGTCACGGCGGCCGACCTCCTCGGCCAACTCACGCAAGCGGTCCTGGATCGCGATGTCGAGCGCGTTCATCGGCGGGCGGTCGAGGCGGATGGTGCCCACACCGTCGAGGACGTCGAGGGTCACGGTCGTCGCAGTCGTCATGCAGGCAGGTTAACCGGCGCTAACGCGAGCGGGCCCGGCGCTGTGAGAAAGACAGCACCGGGCCCGGGGACGTGCGCGTCCCGCTCGACTTCTACTTGGTCCACTCCGCCCAGGACATGTTCCAGCCGTTCAGACCGTTGTCCGGGGTTATCTGCTTGTCCTCGGAGTTCTGCACGACCACCACATCGCCGATCAGGGAGTTCTCGAAGAACCACCGGGCGGGGGCGTCCGGGTCGCCGCCGCCGCGGACATCGCGCAGACTGACGCACCCATGGCTGACGTTCTGGGAGCCGAAGGTGCCCGCGGACGCCCAGTAGTTGCCGTGGATGAAGGTGCCGGACGTGGACAGCCGCATGGCGTGCGGCACGTCCTTGATGTCGTACTCGCCGCCGAATCCGACCGTGGCCCCGTCCATCCGCGTGACCTTGTACTTCTCGCTGATGACCATCTGACCGTTGTAGGTGGTCGAGGAGGGCGCTCCGGCGGTGATCGGAATGTCCTTGATCTGCACACCGTCCCGGACGACCTTCATCCGCTTGGAGGTGGCGTCCACGGTGGAGACCTGACTGCGGCCGATGGTGAACGAGACGGTCTTGGCCTGCTTGCCGTAGACGCCCGGACGCCCCTCGACGCCGTCGAGGTTGAGCGCGACCGTGACTTTGGTGCCCGGGGCCCAGTACTTCTCGGGCCGGAAGTCGAGCCGGTCGTTGCCGAACCAGTGGCCCTCGATCGGCACGGCGGGCACGGCCGTCACCTTGATGGCCTTCTCGACCACCTCCGGGTTGGTGATGCCGCGGGTGAACTTCAGGGAGACCGGCATGCCGACCCCGACCGTGGACTTGTCCTCAGGGGTGTAGTGCCCGATGAAGGTGTTCTTCGGTACGAGGGTGGTGAAGACGGCGTCCTTCGCCGACTGCCGTCCGTCCTTGTCCTTGGCCACGGCGTGCACCTTGTAGCGCGTGGAGGCGGCCAGATGGTGCAGCGGCTCCCAGGAGCCGCCGTCGGCGGAGATCTTGCCCTGGACGGTGACGCCCTTGTCGTCCTGGACCGTGACCGTGGTGAGTTTGCCCTGTGCAGCAGTGACCTTGAGCGCCCCACTGGTGGCGACGCCCGTGGCGCCGGTCTTCGGGGCGACGGTGACGACCGCCTGGGAGGCGGAGTTGCCGACCTTCCCGCTGCCCCCGCCCTTGCTCTCGTCCTTCGCGCTGCTGCTTCCGCCACAGGCGGTGACCAGGACCAACATCGCCCCCACGGCCCCCGCGACCAGCGCGGAACGCCCGCGGCGTCGAGGACGGTCAACCGATGTCCCCGATATCGGATGCCCGTTCTTCATGGCCTCTCCCCTCGCACGGCCCGGCCCCGCCTAGGCCCTCACCCCCGTGCGGCTTCTCACACGCACATCGACCAGACAATCACACACGTGGTCGTGGATTGTTCGCGTGTTTGTCACCGTTCAGTCCCAAGGAGCAGGGGACTCAACGGTCGGAGGGGGAGTGGGCGTCCGGGCCTTCGGTGCTCCTCGGGGAGGCTCGGACACAGTCGCTGACCACGGGCTTCCCGGCCCGGGCTGTGCGGCGGCACCCGGGCCGGGTGGCGTGGGCGTCGCCGGAACCGAAGCCCGCGACGGCGCCCGGGACGAGGAGGCGAGGGCGCGAGGGACGCAACCGGGTCGGGCAGCGGCGGCAGGACACGGCGTCGTCGAGAGCATCGGCACCCGGGCGGGCCGACTCAGCGCAGGGCGGAACCCTGCTGCCACGCCGCCCACTGCATGTTCCATCCGCTCAGGCCGTTCCCGGGAGCGACCTGCTTGTCCGGGGAGTTGATGACCTCGACGACATCGCCGACGATCGTGCGGTCGAAGAACCAACCGGCCGGGGTGTCCGCGCTGCCGCCCTTCACATCGCGCAGTCCGACACAGCCGTGGCTGACGTTGACCTGTCCGAAGATCTCCGGGGCTGCCCAGTAATTGCCGTGCAGGAAGGTCCCGGACTCGGTCAGCCGCATGGCGTGCGGCACGTCCTTGATGTCGTACTCACCGCCGAATCCGACGGTCCTGCCGTTCATCCTCGTAACGTCGAACAACTCGCTGACCACCATCTTCCCGTTGTACGTGGTCGACTTGGGCGCACCCGCGGTGATCGGCACCGTCGCCAGGAGCTGCCCGTCCCTGCGGACCTGCATCGTCTTGGCCTCGGCGTCCACCAGGGAGACCTGGGAGCGCCCGACGGTGAACGTGATCCGCTTGTTCTGGATGCCGTAGGCGCCGGGGGACGCCTCCACATCGCGCAGCCGCACATCGACGGTGACCTCGGTGCCCGGCTCCCAGTACTCCTCGGGGCGGAAGTCGAGCCGGTCCCGGTCGAACCAGTGGCCGGCGATCTTCACCGGGGGCTCCGATGTGACCCTGATGGCCCTCTCCACGGCGGCCCTGTCCGCGATCTTCTGGTTGAAGTCAAAGGAGACGATCATTCCGGTGCCCACGGTGGCCCGGTTCTCGGGCTTGAAGTAGCCGATGAACCTGTTCTCGGGAACCGCGGTGGTGAAGGTGGTGTGGCGCGCCGAGCGGCGGCCGTGGGCGTCGAGGGCGACCACGTCGACGCTGTACTTGGCGGCGAGATCCAGCCGGGTGCCCTCGGCGGGGTGCCAGCGCAGGCCGTCGGCGGAGATGCTGCCGGCCACCGGAGCGGGGGCGTCGCTCTCGATGCGCATCACCTTCACGCGCTCCAGCCGCCCACTGGGCAGCCGGACCTCGACCCGACCACCGGTGGTGACCCCCTTGGCACCGTCCTCGGGCACGACCCGGATGGTGTCCGAGGGTGACGGCGGCTTGCCGAAGGCTCCGATGCCGCTCCCGCTGCAACCGGCGAGGGCTCCCAGGAGTCCTGCGCATGTCAGGGCGGCGGCTACGCCCCGTCCGGCCCGCTTCAGTACATGTCTCACGCACCACCCAACGACCACAGCCCGGTAGGGAAACGTGGAGAAATGGGATGATCCGCCACTTGTGTACGCCTCGGGACAGATGGGACTTGGAGCAGCGGCCGATCCGGATGGTGCCCGAGCGTAAGCGGAGGGCGCGTACCGGGGTTCCGACGGGGAGATGCGGAGCTCGCCACCGAGCGCGGGAAAGGCCGAGAAGTGACGCGGATCGCTCATAAATTCAGGTGAGTGATGTCAGGAATCAATCGTAGGCTCGCTCCTGATGTCCACTTCACATGTAGCCACCAAGGACCAATCCGTCGTGCGATCGCTGCTGCGTCTGTGGCCGTACGTGCGACCGGTCCGCGTACGGCTGTTCAGCGCGGCCGTCGTGGCGATCGTCGCCTCCTGCATGAGCCTGGTCATCCCCCTGGTCCTGAAGTGGATGGTCGACGGGCCGGTCTCCGACCGGGACACGGGCGGCATCTGGCTCGGAGCGTTCGTCCTGCTGGTCCTCGGCATCGCCGAAGCGATCCTGTTCGGCTTCCGGCGCTGGCTGGTCGCTCGACCACTAGCGGGGGTCGAGGCCCGTATGCGCGCCGCGCTCTTCGCCCACCTCCAGCGGCTGCCGATGGCCTTCCACGACCGGTGGGCATCGGGGCAGCTGCTGTCGCGCGGCACCACGGACCTGATGCTGGTACGGATGTTCCTGGCGTTCCCGCTGACGTTCCTCCTGGTCAACGGCACGACGATCCTGGTCGGGTTCATCATCCTGCTCTGGCAGGAGTGGACCCTCGGTCTGGTGTTGCTGGCGCCGATCGTGCCCCTGTTCATCCTCTGCTCCTACTTCGAATCGCGGTACTCAGTGGCCGCGCGACAGGCGCAGGACCAGGTCGGCGATCTGACGACCGTGGTCGAGGAGAGCGTGCTCGGCATCCGCATCGTCAAGGGCTTCGGACGCAACCGCAGCCAGGCCCGGGCGTTCCACGAGCTCGCACGGAAGCTTCGCGGTACGGAGTTGGTCAAGGCACGGCTGCTCGCGGGCATCTGGGCGGCCGTGACCGTGCTGCCCGAGATAGCCGTCGGCGGCGCCCTGGTCCTCGGTACCGTGCAGGTCGCCGACGGCGCGCTGTCCGCGGGCACCCTGGTGGCCTTCCTCTCCACCGCACTGGCCCTGCGTTGGCCGGTGGAGTCCATCGGCTTCCTGCTGGCGATGAGCCAGGAAGCCGCCACGGCCACGAACCGCTACTTCGAGGTGATGGACGTCGAACCGGAGTCCGCGACCCCGGGCGGGCCCACCGAACAGGACGACACCTCCGCCGCCGCGACGGCGAAGCCGTCACTGGACAAGGCGGCGACCAAGGGCGAGATGCGATTCGAAGGGGTCGAGTTCCGCTACCCCGATGCGGCGCCGGACAGCGTGCCCGTGCTCGCCCGGATCGATCTCGCCGTCCGCCCCGGCGAGACGATGGCCCTCGTCGGCGGCACGGGCAGCGGCAAGACCACCCTGACCGCACTGGTGCCGCGACTGCACGAGGTGACGGCCGGCCGGATCACCCTGGACGGCGAGGACATCGCACGACTGCCGCGGGAACGGCTGCGCTCCCTGGTCTCGGTGGCGTTCGAGGAGCCGACGCTCTTCTCGGCGACCGTCGCGGAGAACGTGCTGATGGGTGCCGACGCCGCCGCACCCGGTGATCTGGAGCGCGCGCTCGACGTGGCGCAGGCGTCCTTCGTGCACGCCCTGCCCCAGGGCGGGGACACCGAGGTCGGCGAGCAGGGGCTGAGCCTGTCGGGCGGGCAGCGCCAGCGGTTGGCACTGGCCCGCGCCGTCGTCGGACGCCCCCGGTTCCTGGTGCTCGACGACCCCCTGTCCGCGCTGGACGTCCACACGGAGGCACTGGTGGAAGCCGCGCTTCGCCAGGTCCTCAAAGAGACCACCGCGCTCGTCGTCGCCCATCGACCCTCCACCGTGCTGCTCGCGGACCGGGTGGCCCTGCTGTCACAGGGGCGGATCGCCGCCGTCGGCACACATCAGGAACTGCTGCGGACGAACGCGGAGTACGCCTGGCTGATGTCGGGCGCGGAGACCACCACGGACCCGGAGCGTGCGTCCGGAGCCGGTTCGACCGTCCCGGCCCCAGCGATCGAGAGTCCCCTGGAAGGAAACGTACGATGACCGCCGCCAGCAAGCCCGCCGAATCAGGCGGGCCCGGCAGTACGGACACTGGCCGGCACCCTGCGTCGGACGCTCGACACCCTGGGCAGGCAGAGACGGCCCCGAAGTCGGCCGTCACCCCCACCGACCGTACGGCTCCCGTCAACGCCACGCAGGACACACCTTCCCTCGACGGTGGATCCCCCCTGGCATCCGGTGCGGCGCCCGCCGTGCCGCCACAGCCCGTCGAACCCCTCCGGGCCAGCAGGGTCGAAGACCCCTTCGACCAGGACGACCTGCCGTCCGAGAAGGGTGCGACCGGCCGGCTGCTGCGGTCGCTCTTGGCCCCTCATCGCGCCCGGGTTCTGCGCGTCGCGGTGATCCTGCTGTTCCAGCAGGCAGCCATCCAGGCCGGTCCGCTCCTCGTCGCGTACGCCATCGACCGCGGAGTGCCGGCCTTCCGGGACCACGACTACGGGCCGCTGATCGCGGTGGCCGTCGGATACGCCGTCGCCTCACTGAGCGCGGGAGCGCTCCAGTACCTCTTCATCATGGTGTCGGGTCGACTCAACCAGGACGTCCTGCTCGACCTCCGTGGACGGATCTTCCGTCATGCACAGGCGCTGAGCGTGGACTTCCACGACCGCTACACCTCGGGCCGACTGATCTCCCGGTCCACGACGGACGTGGAGTCCCTGCGCGAACTCCTGGAGGAGGGCCTCCAGGAACTCATCAATGTGATCCTCGCGTTCGTCTACATCTCGATCATGCTGCTCTGGCTGGACCTGGGCCTCGGTGCGGTGGCCGTCGCGTCCTTCATCCCGCTCTATCTGCTCGTCCGGCTCTACCAGAAGCGCGCGGGGGTCATCTACAGCGAACGCTCCACCGCCATGGCCGGGGTCATCGTCAAGTTCGCGGAGACCATGAACGGCATCCGTCCGGTGCGGGCGTTCCGCCGCGAGCAAGCCAACGACCGAGCGTTCGCCCAGGTCAACGAGCGCCACAGCGTCAGTAACGGCGATTCGCTGCTGGAGATGGCGCGCTATGTGATGGGCTCGCGCCTGGTCGCCAACACCGCCGTCGCCGGCATCGTCCTGTGGGGCGCCTACCGGGTGGCGGACGGGGGACTCGCACTCGGTGTGCTGGCCGCCTCCGTGCTCTATCTGCGGCGGCTCTACGACCCGATCGACCGGTTGGGCATGTTCCTCAACTCGTACGAGTCCGCCGCCGCATCACTGCGGAAGATCGCCGGGCTGCTCGCCCAGGAACCGACCGTACCGGAGGCCAAGGACCCCACCGAGCTTCCTGCCCGGCGCGGCGAACACCCCGGCCGAGAGGTGGTCTTCGAACACGTCAGCTTCGGCTACCGCACCGGTGGCGAAGTGCTGCCTCCCTTTGAGCTGACCATCCCCGCAGGTCAGACGCTTGCGGTCGTCGGCGCCACGGGAGCGGGCAAGTCCACGCTGGCGAAGCTGCTGGCCCGGTTCTACGATCCGTCCGCCGGGCGCATCCTCCTCGACGGCGTGGACCTGCGGAGCCTGGCCACGCCCGAACTGCGGCGCGGGGTGGTGATGGTGACCCAGGAGTCCTTCCTGTTCTCCGGAACGGTCGCCGAGAACATCGCCATCGGGCGTCCCGACGCATCCCGCGAAGACATCGAACGGGCCGCGAAGGCCATGGGCGCCCATGACTTCATCGTCGCTCTGCCAGACGGCTACGACACGGACGTCCGCAAGCGTGGCGGCAGGATCTCCGCAGGTCAACGTCAACTGGTGGCCTTCGCCCGGGCGCTGCTGGCGGACCCGTCCGTACTGATCCTGGACGAGGCGACCAGTTCGCTGGACATCCCTGGCGAACGCGCGGTGCAGCACGCCATGGACACGGTGCTGCGCGGACGCACGGCCGTGGTGATCGCGCATCGGCTCTCCACGGTGGAGGTCGCCGATCGGGTCCTGGTGATGGACCGGGGTCGGATCGTGGAGGACGGCAGCCCGGCCGAACTCATCGGCGGCACGGGACGCTTCGCCCGACTGCACCGGGCGTGGCGGGACAGCCTGGTGTGAGCGGACGGAGCTAGGTTCCGCGTTTGAGTGCGCGATGGTCGCGCAAGATACGCAATGAATGCGCAATTCCGTGTTCGGGTGCGCATTGACTGCAGATTGACTGCGGATAGTAACTACGCTTCTGCATATGCCTGCTCGGAGTCCAGTCCGGCGGCGTGGAGAGCTCGAACAGCCGATGGCATCGATCCGGTACGCGACGTGTCGGTGCGGAAGATCCCCTTCAGGGATCTGCGGTTGGCGGATTTCACCCGGTCGGTGCCATGGCGGAGGTTTCGCTCCGTCCATGGCCAGGCGCATTACTCGGGACGGTACGCGTCGGCGACCTGCCCGGCCGCACCCACGTACGCGCAGGTGTAGGCCCTCGTCGACGGGCCCGGCGTCATGCGCCGGCGAGCTTGTCGAGGTCGGGGGCGTAGACGGTCATCCAGTGCGGGGTCAGTCGGTAGTAGACGACCTCGCGGTTCCAGTCGAAGGCGTCGTCCTGGCCGTAGAAGTCCTTCAAGTACGCGAGGAGTTCCTGCCAGTCGGCCGTGGTCTCGGCGTCCTCGGGGTTCAGCTCCTCCACCGTGCCGTGGGTGAACACGCCGAGGTCCTCGCCGCGCATGTGCGCGACGCTGGCGGCCGGACGGGCCGCGAGATGACGGGCCTTGGCGGCGTTGCGCGCCGTGCCGAAGTGCCACCGGCCGTGGAGGAAGTGCCCGTCGGCGCCGCTGATCCGCGGTTCGCCCTTTGCGGTCACCGTGGAGAGGGCAAGCGTGCACATGCCGGTGAGGACCCTGGTGAGCTGCGCCGCCGAGATGGTGCGGCCCTCGACGATCGAGCGAAGGTGTGCGGTCGAGCCGGAGAGGGAGGAGTCGAGGAGGGACTGGAGCTTGTCGAGTTCTTCTGGGGTTTCGCGCATACGTCCATCGTCGGCCGTAAACCCGACACCCTCTGTCGTCATTGATACGGTCGATGGTCGATGGTCGATGGTCGATGGTCGATGGTCGATGGTCGATGGTTCGGTGCACGGCAGCCATACGACTCCGGGGTTCGATGCCCCAAGGGCCCCGGACAGCGGCAAGGGGCCTCCGCCGCAGGCGTGCCACAGCGGCGGCACAAGGTATCCGTCAGATGCTCCAGGACGGCCGTCCTTTTCCGCATACGGATCAATCTCATCTGAAAAGATTCGTTCAGGGGATGCTGGCCGAAGACGGGAGTGTCAATGGAAGCGTTACGGCCGAGCGACCCGGATCGAGTGGGCGGCTACCGACTGGTGGGCCGGCTGGGTACGGGTGGCATGGGTGAGGTCTTCCTCGGATACTCCGCGGGTGGTCGGCCCGTAGCCGTGAAGCTGATCCGCCCGGAGTACGGAACGGACTCGGGGTTTCGACGGAGCTTCGCCCGGGAGGTGGAGGCGGCCAGACGGGTGGGCGGGTTCTTCACCGCTCAGGTCGTCGACGCAGACCCGTACGGGGACCGCCCTTGGCTTGTGAGCGCATATGTGCCGGGACCCTCGTTGCATGCGGCGGTCGCCGAGCACGGCGCACTGCCGACCAAGGCGCTACGCGTGCTGACGGCGGGGCTGGCCGAAGGGCTGATCGCCATCCACAACTGCGCCTTGGTGCACCGTGATCTCAAACCGGGCAATGTCATCCTGGCCGCCGACGGCCCACGGGTCATCGATTTCGGTATCGCCCGTGCTCTGGAGGCCACCTCACAGACGGCCACCGGCGTCATCTCCGGGACTCCGGCTTTCATGTCCCCCGAACAGGCCCGCGGCGACGCCGAGATCAGTCCCGCCAGCGATGTGTTCGCGCTGGGATCCGTACTGGCCTTCGCCTCGACCGGCGCTGCGCCGTTCGGCGGTGGCCATCCTGCCGCCGTGCTGTACCGGGTTGTCCAGGAGACTCCCGATCTCTCGCTCGTCGACCACGAGTTACGCGGTCTGGTGGCAGCCTGCCTGGCCAAGGCGCCGGGCGATCGTCCTTCGATGGTCGAGATACTGGAGACGTTCACCGGCGTGGACGGCGGCGAGGACTGGCTGCCGCAACCCATCACCACCATGATCGGTGAAGTGGAGATCGAGGATCCCACCTTCGGTGGCGGCGCCCCCTCCGAAGGTGCGATCGGTGACATCGAGACGCCCGGGCCTCCTAAGCAGCGCCGTGGCCTCGCACGGCTCTTCCCCACCCGTCGGCGCCAAGCGGCCGACGTACCGCCGACGGTCTCCTATCCCCAGGCGATCGAACAGGGCTGGAACGGCCTGGCATGGGGGGCGACGGTCGCCCAGTTCCAGGCACGTTTTCCCGGCGCCGCACAGGAGAACGGCGAGTGGTGGGTCACCGGCCGGGGACCGGAATCGTTCTGCGGGATCGTGATGCCCACCCAGTACGCCTTCAACGACCGGGGCCAACTGTGCCTGGTGGCCTTCTACCCCGACGCGAAGGACCGTGAGCGAATGCCGAATGCGTTCCTGGAGACGCTGGGTGCGCCTGACGGTTCGACGACGAAGTGGACGAAGGGCCAGATCGTGGTGGAGTTGAAGGTGGCGAGCGTGGTTGCCAGCATGACGCATCTCGGGTTCAGAGCCCGCTGAGGAATCCGGAGGACCACGCCCGACCGAGTGGTGCCTGAGCGGACCGGGTCAGCGGACCGGGTCAATCGGGCGGCGCAGTGAGCAGCGTGGTCGCCAGGGTGAGGAGTTCGGCGTCCGTCGCGGCGGTGCGATGGTCGGCGATCCCCGAGCGGAACAGTGACGCCCCCTCCATGAGCATGGTGAACACCGCGGCCCGCGAGTGACACGTCCGCTCCGACAGATCGGGACGATGGCAGCGCAGGAAGGCGCAGACCTGGTCCTGGTAGTTGCGGTAGAAGCCGCGGACGGCCGAGGCGACGGTGTCGTCGTGGGCGGCGAGCGCCCAGAGTTCGGTGAACAGCCGCACCAGTCGGGGGTCCTCCTGCTCGGCGAGGATGGTTCGCACCATCGCCGCGGGGTCCGGGGGCTGCACCGGCGCTTCGGGGGCGAGCAGCGGCTCCAACCGGTCGAGCGAACGGCTCAGCACCCGGGCCAGGACCGCGCCGACCAGGTCGGCGCGGGTGGGGAAGTAGTACTGGAGGTGCCCGAGGCGGACCTTCGCCTCAGCGGCGACGGCCCGCATGGACAACTCCGCGTATCCCGCGGTGAACAGGACCGTCTCGGCCGCGTCCAGGAGGGCCGCGCGTTTGAGCGCGCCCTTCCCGGTGCCGGTCGGACGGCCGGTCGATGGGCTGGAGTCGCTCATCCCGCCCGCCCCGGTGCCGCCGCGGGCACATCGGTACGGATGTCGCTGAGGCTCACCGTGACACCGTGGGCGGCGAGCTGCTCCAGTGCCTGTACGGGGTCGGGGGCCTGTTCGGGGAAGACGACACCGGTCGGAGCGGGCGCGCCGTCCGCACCGAGGACCCGTCGGAGGGCGAGCAGCCCACCGAGGGCGGTGAGGTGGGCTTGGCCCGCCGGGTCCTCGACGGTTGCGGTCCGGGTTCTGTCCGCGTGCCGGACGTCGATGCGGAGCCGGGCGGTGCCGCCCTCACCGGGTGAGTAGAGCAGGGCGCGCCGGGTGGAGGTGAAGCGCTCTCCTCGGCCCCAACGGAAGAAGCCGACCCGCTGGGCGGCCAGCAGCGCCGAGGTGGAGGACGCGGAGCTGAAGCCGATGCGGGTGGTCGCGGTGGTGGTGCCGAGGGTGAGCGGCAGGGTGAACTGCTCCGGGGTGTCGATGGTGGCGACCTTGGTGTCGCTCGCGCCGATGCGGACGCGCCGGGCGTCGCTGAGCGGCATGATCGTCTGCCGTCGGCCGTCCCGGACGACTTCGAAGTCGAGTCCCAGGCGATCCATGAACTCCACCGAGTCAGCGCCGGCGCGATCGGCGAGGTCCCAGCGGATGGCGGTCTCCACCTGGTCGGCGCCGCCGAGTTCGACGGCGAGTGCGGCGGCGACCAGAGGCACGACACCGCCCATCCAGGCGGACGAGAGCAGTACCGGGGTGGTGGGGCGCAGCAGGGCTGCGACGGTTGCCGCTCGCTGCATCCGGGCGGTCCACCGGGTGACGTCCACGTAGGGCACTCGGCCGTGGATGGCGGCCTCCAGTACCCGGTCGTCCGGGTCGTTGACCACGCTGATCACGGCTCGGACGGCCTCGCGGAAGGGGGTGGGGTCGGCGAGGTCCCAGCGCACCAGCCGGGCGCCGGTCTCCTGGGCCACTGCCTCGCCGCGTGCCACGGTGCGGCCGGCGAGGAGAAGCGGCCAGTGGGGGGCGGCCAGCTTCGCGAGCTCGGCGCCGACGGTGCCGTAGCCCCCGACGAGGAGGACCGGGCCCTGGGGGTCGAGTGTGAGTTCATCGTCCATGGGCCCCAATATAGGTCATGCGACCTATTAATGCGTCGACGCAGGACTCGGCACCGCTCGACATCCAGTCTTCAGCGCCCGACGACCCGCCAGCAGGGGGGCGGCCAGCGCGCGCGGCAGCCCCGGGCGCACGGCCATGGCCCACCGAGATCTGGCCGCTGAATTCTGGCCACAGGACGAGGGCGCCCGGACCGCCGAATCCCGCACCCGCTCCCCCGGAGCCGGCGCCGCGATCACCGCTGGAGAGATCGAGGCCGCCGAGGCGTGAACCCCACCTTTGACCGGGGGAACCAGGGCGTACGCAGCCACTTTCCGGCGACACGGAGCGTCCCTCCGGCTGGCGCGGCAACGAGCTCACCGCTCAACGAACATGACCGCACGGTCAACGGACGACTTCCAGCCAAATTCTTGACGCGGCCCTGACAGAAGTGACGCGCTCCTGCAACTCTTCCCCCGGTCCCCGCACCACGTACCACGCACCACACGCTCCGCATGCTCTGCCCGGACGACCCACCCCGCCGTCCGTCACCCCCTCGCAGAAGGAGTCCGCGTGAGACCCACGCATCGCCGGCGCGCCACCGCGACCGGAGCACTCATAGCCACCGCGGCACTGCTCGCCGTCGGCTTCCAATCCGGCGCGGCTGCCCAGCCCACCGCCGCCGCACCCGGCGCCACCCAGGCGGGCAAGCCCGATCCCGGCGCACTCCCCTTGAGCCTGAGCCCCGCTCAGCGTGCGGAGCTGATCCGTCAGCAGAGCGCGACCACGGCCGCCACCGCCAAGGAACTGGGACTCACCGCCCAGGAGAAGCTGGTCGTCCGCGATGTCACGCAGGACCGCGACGGCACCACCCACACCCGCTACGAGCGCACCTTCGCGGGGTTGCCGGTGCTCGGCGGCGACCTCGTGGTCGCCGAGACCAAAGCGGGAGCGACGGAGTCCGTCAGCAAGGCGTCGGCGGCGACGCTGAAGAACGTGAACACCGCCGCCGCTCTCGCCCCCGCCGCCGCGGAGAAGCAGGCGCTGGGTCGGGCGAAGGCCGAGGGGTCCACCAAGACCGCCGCGGATCGTGCTCCGCGGAAGGTGGTCTGGCTGGCGCAGGGCGGAAAGCCGGTACTGGCCTACGAGACCGTCGTCGGCGGTCTCCAGCACGACGGCACCCCCAATGAGCTGCATGTGATCACCGATGCCAGCAGCGGGGCGAAGCTCTACGAGTGGCAGGCCGTGCAGAACGGCACCGGCAACACCCAGTACAGCGGCCAGGTCACGCTGGGCAGTTCCGGATCCGGGTCCTCGTTCAACCTGACCGACACCGGACGCGGCAGCCACAAGACGTTCAACCTCAACCGGGCCACCTCCGGGACCGGAACGCTGTTCTCCGGACCGGACGACATCTGGGGCAACGGCCAGCCGGCCAACCTGGAGACCGCAGGCGCCGATGCCGCCTACGGAGCCGGTCTGACCTGGGACTACTTCAAGAATGTGCACGGTCGCAGCGGCATCCGCGGGGACGGGGTCGGCGCCTCCTCCCGCGTGCACTACGGCAACAACTACGTCAACGCGTTCTGGCAGGACTCCTGCTTCTGCATGACGTACGGCGATGGTGCGGCCAACGCCAAACCGCTCACCTCGATCGACGTGGCCGCCCACGAGATGGCCCACGGCATCACATCGGCCACCGCGAAGCTCGTCTACAGCGGAGAGTCCGGCGGTCTGAACGAGGCGACATCCGACATCTTCGCCGCCGCCGTCGAGTTCTACGGGGCCAACGCCTCCGACCCCGGCGACTACCTGGTCGGCGAGAAGATCGACATCCGGGGCAACGGCACCCCGCTGCGGTACATGGACCAGCCCAGCAAGGACGGCGTGTCCAAGGACTACTGGTACGCCGGCATCGGCAGCGTCGACGTCCACTACTCCTCGGGCCCGGCCAACCACTGGTTCTTCCTCGCCTCCGAGGGCAGCGGAGCCCGGACCGTCAACGGCGTGAACTACAACTCGCCCACCAGCGACGGGCTGCCGGTCACCGGCGTCGGCCGTGAGAAGGCCGCGCTGATCTGGTACAAGGCGCTCACCACGAAGTTCAACTCGACGACCAACTACGCCGGAGCGCGCGCCGGAACCCTGGCCGTCGCCACCGAGTTGTACGGGGCCACCAGCCCCGAGGTGAAGTCGATCACCGACGCATGGGCCGCGGTCAACGTCGGTGCCCGTCCCGGCGGGGGCAACCCGGACCCGGGCACGGTCTTCGAGAACAACACCGACGTCGCCATCCCCGACAACGGCGCCGCGGTCACCTCCACGGTGACGGTCTCGGGTCGCACCGGCAATGCGCCGGCCGCCCTGCGTGTGGGCGTGGACATCATCCACACCTGGCGCGGTGACCTGGTGGTGGACCTCGTCGCACCCGATGGCACGGTCTTCCCGCTGAAGCCGTACAGCGGTTCGGACTCCGCGGACAACGTCCAGACGACCTACACCGTCAACGCCTCGGGCGAGGTGGCGAACGGAGCCTGGAAGCTGCGGGTCCAGGACCGGGCCGCTCAGGACACCGGGTACATCAACAGCTTCAAGCTCACCTTCTGACAACCCGGTCCGGCCACCGGCCGGTTCGGATGAAGCCCGGGGGGACTCCGTTCCTCCCGGGCTTCACCGTTGCCCGTCCCCCTGGCCGGGCCAGTGGTCGGGAAGCGGCCCGCCGTCGCCCGTCACCGGGAGGACCCCCGGCACCAGGGTGCGCCAGTGGCCACCCCGTTCATCCCGTACGAGGAAGAGCACCGCCCGCCGCACCCCCACCAGCGGATCGACGGGGGCGCTGTCGGGACCGGGCGCGGGGGTGGCCGCGACCCGGAGCCCGGGGTGGCCCGTCTCATCGCCCTTCAACACCGGGAGACCCACCGTGCTCACCGTGTGGACCGGCACACCGGCCACGGTGTCGACGGGCGGCCCGATCTCCGCGGTCACCACATACTCGGCCCGCTCCAGCGCCTCCCGCGGACCACCGGACGGAGGGTGCTCAGAGCTCATGCGTACGCCTTCCGTCATCGGGCAGCGGTCGTGCCGCCCACCTCCGCGGCGAGCGGCACGACCGTGCTCCGCCCGTCGGTCAGGTGGCCAGACTTCCCATGTTGTACGTGGAGGTGTACCCGATCCAGCTGTAGTGCTTGGCACCGCCGAAGGAGCCGGAGTGCACCCCGCGGGCGGTCGAACCGGTGGTACCGCTGGCGATCGCACCACCGCTGTCACCACCCGCGCTGGCGTACGAGGCCGCCGACTGCCCGTAGACCACACAGCCGCACGTGCTGCTGGTGTGGCTGGCGTTGAGGGAGGAGATCGTGCCGCAGCGGGCGCTCTCGGAGTTGCGTCCGAAGAGACAGGCGCTCGCCCCGATGGTGCCGAGCGCCGAACCGGTCACCACCCGCGCCTTGACGGCTGCGCTCTCGTACAGCCAGGGCTGGCCGCCGCTCGGGATGGAGATGTATCGCATGTCGGCGTGGGTGCCGGCGGCGAGCGCATTGATGTTGGTGAGCGAGCCATAGGCGCCCGCACCCGAACTGACCGTGCCCGAGTTGGTGCCCCAACCGCAGTGTCCCGCGGTCACGGCTCCGCGTACCCCGGCCCGATTCACCACCCAGCCGATGGAACACAGCACTCCTGCGAAGCTCACGCCCACGCCGCCGCGGCGGGGCGAGTCACAGACATTGCGGGAGGTGCACGCCTCCTCGACGCCTTCGCCCTCGCTGAACTGCGCGGGCACGCCGAGCCCTGCGAGGGTGGCACGCAGGGGGCGGATCGTGGTGCCGGGGCTGACGGTCACCTTGAGCCGGTTGGCGATGACATCTTCGGCGATGGCCACCACCGGGGAGGCGCCCCGCGCCGTACGCACCGATCCCCACAGGGCCTTCATCGCCCGTGTGAGCTGGGCGGACGAGTGCTTGACGACGCGGAACTCCACAGCGGACCTGGCACTGCCCGCGGCCCCGGCACGATCGAGCAGTTGGTCCCTGGTCTGCTGGCTGGGGAGGGCTCCGGCGAACTGGACCACGAGACGCCCGCCGTTGGGGTTGTCGAGGAAGTGCCCGGCGAAGTCGTTGCGTTGGGCGTACGCGCGGACGGTGGGTGCGACCGCGGCGACCAGTGCGTCCCTTCGCTTCATCTCGGCCGCCTCGTCGGCGGTGCCGATGAACCCCCAGGCGTTGACGAGCGGGCGCAGCCCGTCCGCAGTGTCGGACCGCTGCTCGACGAGGGAACGCACCGGGCCGGTGTGCGTTCCGAAGCCGAGCTCGCCGCGCAGGCGTAAGGACTCACTGAGCACCGCGCGGTCCGCGGGGGAGGCGGCGTTCCGGATCGTTGGGGAGGCGGTCGCCGTCTGAGCGGCGGCCGGGACCGCCAGGGGTACGAGCATCCCGGCTGCGGCGAGGAACGGGACGACGAGGGATCGGAGTTTCACAGAACCTCCAGAAGGCATGGGCATGACAAGACGGGGCTTGCGGGATCGCGGGGTGGACCGTAGGACCGCGCCTTCACAGAGGTCAAGGGCGCCTACCGCAGAGCAGTCACCTTCGATTGATGCCGAATCCCGATGGTTCGCCCCTGGCCAGCACTTCCCGATCGCCCCACACTCCACGTACACCACACAGGTTGACGTGAAGCGGACCACGGGCTCTGGCGGGGAGCACCAACGTGACAGCCGTACCCGCACCGCCGTGGATCAACAAACCGGCTGGCAGACTCGTCCCATGGAGCCCGATCTCACCCTGCTGCGCCAGTTGGTCGAAGGATCACCCGTCATCAGGGCCACGCCGACCCAAGGCGTCCCGGAGCCCGCGCTCCGCGCGGCGGAGTCCATCGTGGGCACACTGCCCGGCTCCTACCGCTGGTGGCTCTCCACCTATGGGACGGGCACCCTCCACGGCTCGGAAATCGCAACGATCCCACCCGCCGACCACGCTGACGCCCACGACTCCCTCACCGCCCCCGGCAGACTCCGGGGCGACCGCCTCTCCTTCTACGACGAGCCGGACGGCGGGGACAGCTACGCCTTCGCCCTCGACCGGCCGACGAAGCACGAGTACGCGGTGGTGCGCCGGGACCACTTCACGGGCGAGGAGGACGAGATCGCCGACACCTTCGCCGGCTTCCTCACCGTCCGGACGGCCCTGGCGAACGGTCTGCGCGACGGCCCCAACCCGACGATGGCCAGGCTCTGGCGGACGACACCGGGGGTGCTGCTCCCCAACGGGGTCCACATCTACGGGCCGGACACGATCGCGGAGCGCAACACCACGTACGAGGTGCCCGAGTACGCCCCGCACTGGGTGCTCATCGGCGACGACAGCGGCGGCTCGGGCTTCCTCATGCGCCACCACGGCAAGGACCGGACCTCGGTGTACCGCCTGGACCTCGGAGCCCTCGACACCGACCCCGCCACGAGCGGCACCCGGGTGACGGACGATCTCCTGGGGTGGTTGGGGGGCTGAATGGGGGGCGGGGCGCGGGGCCGGAGTATCGAGGCTGGTTCAACAAGGCAGCGAGCAAGGCTTGGGGATGGATAGGTGACAGTCCTCGTCGAAGGGGTCCGCGGGATTGCCGTACGCAGGGACGAACCGTCCGGCGCCTACCTCGCAACAGAACGGCGAAGCCGCCTTGCACCGTCAACATGCTACGGAGAACAGCCCACTCAACTGACGGTGGAGGTACGCCGAAACTTCGGCGGTGTGACAGCCAGATCTCTCCTGGGTGGTGAATTCACTCCTTGCCTGAAACCTCAGGAATTGGTGACGGCCTTCGAAGTTCCGTTCGGAGACGATCTGGTGGAGATCCATAGCCCCCCGAACTGTCAGAGCGAGCTTGGTCGACCTCTGATAGCCGGACTCCCACGAGACTTTGTTGAAGCCGTACTCGTCGGGCTGATGGACGAATCGGTCGGAGCGCTTGCCGCTGGGGTTCTCCGAATTACTCGCGCTGGATTCGATCCGGCAGGCTCGTCCGAAAACACCTTCACGGCAGTCGGCCAGATCCTGCGCAGCGTGGTGAGTGCTGCCCAGGAGAATCGTGATCCGGCGGCGGCAGCACTGGCAGCCATGCGGAGCTGGTAGCAGAAGACCGCTCGCCACCAGCCAGAATCTGCGGATGCGACGACCGGCCAGGCACGATCACAGCCGGGCGGGCGCTGGGAAGCACGCGAATGTGACCCCGTCCTTCGCATCCCTCCCGACTCGGCAGCAGAACGATCCAGGAGTTGACATGAGGATGAGGCGGGCCGGATAGGTTGCTATGTAGCCATCGCTGGTCGGGACGTTTGGAACCCCTCCAACCGGGTGGCCGAGATTTTCATCAATCAGGCCCATGTAGTTGCTTACGCCTACACGATGGAATCCGGAATCGGGGACATCATTGATGATGAATGCGCCATCGATCATCAACTGTTTCTGAACTTCATCAGCACACTTGCCGACAGGCACGAGGAATCAAACAACCACTCCCTACGGCAACTCCTCGAAGGGGTGATCACCGTGGGTCTGGTCCTCTTGGTGCGCGCCGGAGGCTCACCGGACCGCATGGGCATTGAAGAACGGCCGTACTGGCAAGAGCGCTGTGCGTGGGTCGCGGCCAGTATGCCTGCAGGCTGAGCCCCGGCTGAGGCGACATGGGGTCGAGTCGGCAGCCGGCACCAAGAAGGCCGCACGGCCAGGGTACGCATCCGTACCCCAGCCGTCCCCGGCGCTCCTTCGGGCTCGGTCGTCGAACCGGGCCGGACCAGAGCGGAGCGGCCGGCCGGCCGGCCGGGCGGACGGGCGGACGGGCGGCGGTGTCAGCGCAGGAGTACGCCCGCCTCCCCCACCACCTCCATCGGCAACGCCACCAGCCCCAGGTCCGCGCAGGACGCCAGGAGGCGGTGGGCCGGCAGTACGCGGACCGTGTAGCCGAAGGAGCCCGTGTGGGCCAGGGTCAGCGGGCCCTCGTAGATCCAGCGGCCCTCCAGGTCGGGGCCGCCTCCGACCGGTTTGAGGGGCGAGGTGCGGGATTCGCCGATGGTGTCGTCCGCATCGACCCGGCCGGCCACCGCCTGGACCTCCACGTCCTCGGGGTGCAGTTCGCCCAGTGCCACCCGGGCACGCAGCACCAGGGTGGCACCCAGTTCCACGTCCCGATCGTCGCCGCCCTGCTCCAGCGTCTCCACGTGGTCGACCGCGACGCGTGGCCAAGCACCCCGGATGCGGTGCTTCCAGTCGGCGAGTTCGCGGGCGGTGTCGGTGTCGAGCAGTCGGTGGGCGCGGGCGGCGGGCACATAGAGCCGCTCCACGTACTCGCGGACCATGCGGCCCGCGAGGACCTTGGGGCCGAGGACGGCCAGGGTGCGGCGGACCATTTCGGTCCAGCGCCGCGGCACTCCCTCCGGACTCCGGTCGTAGAACAGCGGTGCCACACGGTTCTCGATGAGTTCATAGAGCGCTGCGGACTCCAGGTCGTCGCGGCGTTCCTCGCCGGTGGCGGAGCCGTCGGCGGTGGGGATCGCCCAGCCGAAGTCGGAGTCGTACCACTCGTCCCACCAGCCGTCGAGGACGGACAGGTTGAGTCCGCCGTTGAGCGCGGCCTTCATTCCGCTGGTGCCGCAGGCTTCCAGGGGGCGCAGTGGGTTGTTGAGCCAGACGTCACAGCCCGGGTAGAGCTTCTGTGCCATGCCCATGCCGTAGTCCGGGAGGAAGACGATGCGGTGCCGCACCCGCGGGTCGTCGGCGAACCGTACGAGTTCCTGGACCAGGCGCTTGCCGCCGTCGTCGGCCGGGTGGGCCTTGCCCGCGACGACGATCTGCACCGGTCGGGTGGGGTGCAGCAGGAGTTCGCGCAGCCTCTCGCGGTCGCGCAGCATGAGGGTGAGTCTCTTGTACGAGGGGACGCGCCGGGCGAAGCCGATGGTCAGCACCTCGGGGTCGAGCACGGAGTCCACCCAGCCCAGTTCGGCCGCGCCGGCGCCGCGTTGCCGCCAGGAGGCGCGCAGTCGCGCCCGGACCTCGCCGACGAGTTGTTCGCGCAGTTCACGGCGGAGTTCCCACACATCGGCGTCGGGGATGCCGGCGACGGAGTCCCACCGTTCGGACGCGCCCGAGGAGAGCGCGTCCTCCGCTCGGCCTGCGCCGATGCGGCGGACCGCGAGCCGTAGCACCTGGGGGGCGATCCAGGTGGGTGCGTGGACCCCGTTGGTGATGGAGGTGATGGGGACTTCGTCGTCGTCGAAGCCGGGCCACAGTCCGGCGAACATCTGGCGGCTGACGGCTCCGTGCAGTGTGGAGACCCCGTTGGCGCGCTGGGCGAGGCGCAGTCCCATGACGGCCATGTTGAACAGGCGCGGCTCGCCGCCCGGGTAGCTCTCCTGGCCGAGTTCGAGGATGCGGTCCAGGGGCACGGTGGGCAGTTCGGCGCGCTCGCCGAAGTGGCGGGCGATGAGTTCGGTGTCGAAGCGGTCGATTCCCGCGGGGACGGGGGTGTGAGTGGTGAAGACGGTTCCGGCGCGCACGGCTTCCAGGGCTGCGTCGAAGTCCAGTCCCTGGCCCGCCTTTTCGGCGGCCTGGCCGAGTTCGCGGATGCGTTCGAGGCCGAGGAACCCGGCGTGCCCCTCGTTGGTGTGGAAGACCTCCGGCGCGGGGTGTCCGGTGAGGCGGCAGTACAGGCGTAGGGCCCGCACACCACCGATCCCCAACAGCATCTCCTGCAACAGGCGGTGTTCCCCGCCTCCGCCGTAGAGGCGGTCGGTGACATCTCGTTCGCCGGGTGCGTTCTCCTCCACGTCCGAGTCGAGCATCAGCAGGGGTACGCGGCCGACCTGGGCGACCCAGATGTGAGCGCGCAGGGAGCGTCCGCCGGGCAGGGCGAGGCAGATGTGAGCGGGAGTGCCGTCGGGTTCGCGCAACAGGGTGACGGGGAGTTCATTGGGGTCGAGCACGGGATAGTGCTCCAACTGCCAGCCGTCCCGTGACAGGGACTGGCGGAAGTATCCGTGGCGGTAGAGCAGCCCCACACCGATCAGCGGTACGCCGAGGTCGCTGGCGGCTTTGAGGTGGTCCCCGGCGAGGATGCCGAGGCCGCCCGAGTACTGGGGAAGGGCGGCGGTGACGCCGAACTCGGGGGAGAAGTAGGCGACGGCTTGGGGGAACGGGGTCTCGGTGCGGCCGGTGACCGGGTCGAGGCCGCCGCGGTAGGGGTCTTCGGGGCTCTGGGTCTGGTACCACCTGCGGCCGTGCAGATAGTCGTCCAGGTCGTCGGCGGTGGCGGTCAGCCGGCGCAGGAACCTCCGGTCCCCGGCGAGCTCGGTGAGTCTGGCTGCGGACACGGAGCCGAGCAGCCGCACAGGGTCGCCCCCGGCCGCCTGCCAGCCCTCGGGGTCGACTGCCTGGAAGAGGTCACGGGTCTCGGTGTGCCAGGACCAGCGCAGATTGCGTGCGAGGTCGCTGAGGGGGCGGAGGGGCTCGGGGAGGACTGGGCGGACGGTGAATCGACGAATGGCCTTCACGGGTCCCACCTTCGCAGGGGAGGTGCGCATCCCAGGGGACGCACGACGGTGTGGCCGTCGGTCCGTCACCGAACGACGGTAGGGGGACCGTTCACCGTGGGGCGGGCGGTGGTGCTGGAGCGTCACTCCGGGCGTGCGCCGCGGTGCTCCCGGTCGGCGGGAAATGACCGGTTGCCGGCTCCCAACCCGGAAAGGCTCACCCTCTGCGCCCGCGCCGGCATCCGCCCGCTGGAGGACGTGTGCGGGTCGTCGTCCCCTTCGGTTCCGACCGGAGCCCGAGGAGGGGTGCACGGGTGGCCGGCCGGCGACGGCCGTCCGAAGCCTGACGGAGGGAGGGGGTGCCCACACCTCGCCGGTGGCACCGACTCTTCCGCCCACCGGGTGAACGCGGACGGGGGCGACCGGGCCCACGGCTCGCCGACGATCGCTCCAGGACTACAAATAGCGAGAAAGTTCATGCAAAGTCGCAAATCTGGTGAATTACATAGATTCAGCGCAATGTCCCGAGCTCTCATCCTGTCCAGCCCGCACAGCCCTCAGGTGAGCCCATGATCGGTCGTATCCCCGTCCTGGACGTGAGTCCCCAAGTCGATGGCGGCAAAAGGCCCGCGAAGGCCGTCGTCGGCGAGACCTTCCAGGTCAGCGCCACCGTGTTCCGCGAAGGGCACGAGGCAGTCGCCGCCAATGTCGTACTGCGCGACCCCGGCGGCCGTCCCGGGCCGTGGACCCCGCTGCGGGAGTTGGCCCCCGGCACCGACCGCTGGGGCGCCGGCGTCACCCCGCGGTCCGAAGGCCGCTGGAGCTTCTGCGTCGAGGCGTGGAGCGATCCGGTCGCCAGTTGGCTGCGGGAGGCCCGGATCAAGATTCCGGCAGGCATCGACACCGCCCTCGTACTCGCCGAAGGCGCACAGCTGTACGAGCGGGCCGCCGGTGGAGTGCCCAAGAAGGACGGCAGGGAAGCGGTGCTCACCGCGGTGGACGGACTGCGCGACGGCCGGCGCTCCGCAGCCGCCCGACTCGCCGCGGCGCTCGCCCCGGACGCCGTCGCCGCCCTCGCCCGGCATCCGCTGCGGGAGTTGGTCAGCACGTCCGAGCCGCTGCCCCTGGTCGTCGAGCGGCGCAGGGCGCTGTACGGCTCCTGGTACGAGATGTTCCCCCGCTCCGAAGGCGCGAAGGTCACCCGGGGCAGGGCTCCCAGGTCCGGCACCTTCAGGACCGCGGCCGAACGGCTGCCCGCCATCGCGGCCATGGGCTTCGACGTGGTCTATCTGCCGCCCATCCACCCCATCGGCACGACCTTCCGCAAGGGTCGCAACAACAGCCTCTCCCCCGGCACCCATGACGTGGGCGTCCCCTGGGCGATCGGCTCCCCCGACGGCGGTCACGACGCGGTCCATCCCGACCTCGGCACCCTCGCCGACTTCGACCACTTCATGGTCGCGGCCCGGGCACTGCGCCTCGAAGTGGCCCTGGACTTCGCCCTCCAGTGCTCGCCCGACCACCCCTGGGTGCGCGAACACCCCGAGTGGTTCCGCCACCGCGCCGACGGCTCGATCGCCTACGCGGAGAACCCGCCGAAGAAGTACCAGGACATCTATCCCATCTCCTTCGACGCGGACATGCCCGGTCTGGTGGCCGAGTCGGTCCGGGTCCTGCGCTTCTGGATGGACCGCGGGGTGCGCATCTTCCGGGTGGACAACCCCCACACCAAACCGGTCGTCTTCTGGGAGCAGGTGATCGCGGACATCAACGGCACCGACCCGGACGTGATCTTCTTCGCCGAGGCGTTCACCCGTCCGGCGATGATGCGGGCCCTGGCGTCCGTGGGCTTCCAGCAGTCGTACACGTACTTCACCTGGCGCACGTCGAAGCACGAGTTGACCGAGTACGTCAGCGAGTTGGCGGGCGAGTCCGCTTCGGTCATGCGCCCGAACTTCTTCGTCAACACCCCGGACATCCTCCCGGCCCACCTCCAGCACGGCGGCCGGCCGGCGTTCGAGGCGCGGGCGGTGCTGGCGGCGACCCTGTCCCCGTCGTGGGGGATGTACGCGGGGTACGAACTCTGCGAGAGCGCTCCGGTGCGGGAGGGGAGCGAGGAGTACCTGAACTCGGAGAAGTACCAGTTGCGCCCGCGCGACTGGGAGACCGCGGAACGGGAGGGCCGGACCATCACCCCCTTGATCACCGCGCTCAACCGGGTCAGACGGCGCAATCCCGCACTCCAACAATTGCGGAACATTCACTTCCATCACACCGACAACGACGCGGTGATCGCCTACTCGAAACGTTCCGGCTCGAACACGGTGATCGTGATGGTCAACCTCGACCCCCACCACACCCAGGAGGCCACGGTCTCGTTGGACATGCCGCGACTCGGCCTCGCATGGCACGAGACCGCCCCGGTGCGCGACGAGCTCACCGGCGAGACCTATCACTGGGGCAGAGCCTCGTACGTGCGCCTAGAGCCGGGCCGCAGGCCCGCGCACCTCGCTGTTCTGCGACCGTCCCCGCCGATCGGAGGGTCACCCACATCATGATCGTCAACGAACCCGTCCACGACCTGTTCGAGGACACCCCCGCCAAGGACCGCGATCCCGACTGGTTCAAGCGGGCGGTCTTCTACGAAGTCCTCGTGCGTTCCTTCCAGGACAGCAACGGGGACGGAGTGGGCGACCTCAAGGGCCTCACCGCCAAACTCGACTACCTCCAGTGGCTGGGGGTCGACTGCCTCTGGCTGCCGCCGTTCTTCAAGTCACCGCTGCGGGACGGCGGTTACGACGTGGCCGACTACACCTCCGTACTGCCGGAGTTCGGTGATCTCGCCGACTTCGTGGAGTTCGTGGATGCGGCGCACCAACGCGGCATGCGCGTGATCATCGACTTCGTGATGAACCACACGAGCGACCAGCACGAGTGGTTCCTCCAGTCCCGCGCGGAACCGGACGGACCGTACGGCGACTACTACGTGTGGGCCGACGACGACAAGCAGTTCGAGGACGCCCGGATCATCTTCGTCGACACCGAATCGTCGAACTGGACCTTCGACCCGGTGCGCAAGCAGTACTACTGGCACCGCTTCTTCTCCCACCAGCCGGATCTCAACTACGAGAACCCGGCGGTCCAGGAGGAGATCGTGTCGGCCCTGCGGTTCTGGTTGGACCTGGGCATCGACGGCTTCCGGCTGGACGCGGTGCCCTACCTGTACCAGGAGGAGGGCACCAACTGCGAGAACCTCCCGGCCACCCACACCTTCCTCAAGCGGGTGCGCGAGGAGATCGACGCCCACTACCCCGACACGGTCCTGCTCGCCGAGGCCAACCAGTGGCCGGAGGACGTCGTCGACTACTTCGGCGACTACGCCAAGGGCGGCGACGAGTGCCACATGGCCTTCCACTTCCCGGTGATGCCGAGGATCTTCATGGCCGTGCGCCGTGAGTCCCGCTACCCGGTCTCGGAGATCCTCGCCAAGACCCCGGCCATCCCGGCCACCTGTCAGTGGGGGATCTTCCTGCGCAACCACGACGAGCTCACCCTCGAAATGGTGTCGGACGAAGAGCGCGACTACATGTACGCCGAGTACGCGAAGGACCCGCGGATGCGGGCCAACATCGGCATCCGCCGTCGGCTCGCCACCCTGCTGGACAACGACCGCAACCAGATCGAACTGTTCACCGCCCTGCTGCTCTCCCTGCCCGGATCGCCGATCCTCTACTACGGCGACGAGATCGGGATGGGCGACAACATCTGGCTCGGCGACCGGGACGCGGTACGCACCCCCATGCAGTGGACACCCGACCGGAACGCGGGCTTCTCGTCCTGCGACCCGGGACGCCTGTACCTGCCCACCATCATGGACCCCGTCTACGGCTACCAGGTCACCAATGTCGAGGCGTCGATGAGCAGCCCGTCGTCGCTGCTGCACTGGACCCGACGGATGATCGAGATCCGCAAGCAGAACCCCGCCTTCGGTCTCGGCTCCTACACCGAACTGCCGTCGTCCAATCCGGCGGTACTGGCCTTTACCCGGGAGTACCAGGACGACCTGGTGATGTGCGTCCACAACTTCTCGCGGTTCGCCCAGCCGACGGAGCTGGACCTGCGGGAGTTCGAGGGACGGCATCCGGTCGAGCTGATCGGCGGGGTGCGCTTCCCCTCGGTCGGCCAGTGGCCCTATCTGCTGACCCTGGGCGGGCACGGGTTCTACTGGTTCCGGCTCAGAAAAGACACGGTCACCGCAGAGCGGACGGTGACGGCGGCCCCGGCGGCCGTCTGACCCGAGGGGACGGTGGGTCCCCCACGGCCGAATGCCCACGGGCCTGGCCGGCCTACCGTCCCTGGACCTTCCCGCCCCCGGGTCCGAGCCCTGCGTCCCGAGTCCCGAGCTTCTAGCTTCTAGCTTCTAGCTTCTAGCTTCTAGCTTCGACGATCTTCCGCGCCCTGGGAAACCCTCGGCTCCCGGCGTTCGGCCGTACGACCGTGTGTCCGATCAAGTCCGATCAGGTCCGACAAGGTCCGAGCCGCCGCTTTAAACCGCCGTACGCCGTCGGGCCTGCGCCGACACCCCCCGGTGTCCGAGGCGACGCCAGCCGTCGCACCACCGGTCCATCGCGCCAGGGGTCCGCGGCGCCCCGCCTCCACGCCACACCCAGCAGCATGGCAACAGCGCATCGGCTGCCGGGCCGGCCCTCCTCCCGTACCGCCTGCCGAGCGGATTCCCCGGCCCCTGGTCGGGCACTCTGCCGCTCATCCCCGCGTGCCGCCGGACAGTCAACGCCCTGATCCTGGACACTTTCCTCATTAAGTGCGAAAAGTGTGCGGACCGCACAAATCGGGGAAAGGGCGCGATTCCATGGCGGAGGCTGCATCCACTCGTACTCCTGTGGCGCTCCTCCCCTCGCTCGTGCCGCTCCTGCTCGACTGGCTGCCCTGCCAGCGCTGGTTCGCCGGAAAGGGCCATCCCGTCACCGGTGTCTCACTCGTCTGCGCGACCGAGCTGCTTCCGCTGACCGGGCCCGGCGCGGGACTCGTACACCTGCTCGTGGAGGTCGAACAACCGGGGCTGCCAGCCGGCGCCAAGGACTGCTACCAACTGCTGCTCGGGGTGCGGGACGTACTGCCACCGCGGCTCGCCCCCGCTCTGATCGGCCGCCCGACGGATGGGCCGCTGGCCGGACGGACGGTCTACGAGGGGTTGCACGACCCCCGACTCGCCGAACTGGTCCTGGAGCGGCTGCGCACCCCCGGCACCCTCGGAACCCTGCGGTTCTCCCGATTCGACCGGGCCCCCGCCGTCCCCGGCGGCCTCACCGCACGGCCGCTGGACGCCGAGCAGTCCAACTCCTCACTGATCTACGGGGACGACTACATCCTCAAGGTGTTCCGACGCGTCCAGACCGGACCCAACCCCGATCTGGAGCTGCCCCTCGCCCTGGCCAGGGCGGGCTGTGGACGGGTCCCCGTACCGGTCGCCTGGTACGAGTCCACCGCAGCGCAACCCCACACCCTCGGGGTGCTCCAGCCCTATCTGCGCGGCTCCCACGACGGCTGGCGGCTCGCGCTCGACGCGCTGGCTGCGGGACGGCCGTTCACCGACGAGGCCCGGGCGCTCGGTCTGGTGACCGCCGAGGTGCACACCGCGCTCGCCGAAGCCCTGCCGACCGTACTACTGCGCCACGAGCACACCGAGCACCTGGCCAGGGCGATGCGCCGACGTCTGAACGAGGCGGCCCGGGCGGTCCCCGCCCTGCTGCCCTACGCCCCCCGCCTTGCCACGGCCTTCGACGCGGTCGCGGCACTCGGCCGGGGCGGTCGCACCTGGCGGGCCCAACGGGTGCACGGCGATCTCCATCTGGGCCAGGCCCTCTACCAGAGCGCGGAGCGCGGCGGCCGGGCCGCACCCGCCTCGGCGGGTGCGCCCCCGAGCGCACCGCTGGCCTCCACCGGGCAGCTGGCCCACCCGCGGACCGGTGCCGCCGCGGCCGGCCACTGGTCGGTGATCGACTTCGAAGGGGAGCCCGCCCGCCCGCTCGGCGAACGCCGCAGCCCCCAGCCCCCGGTCCGGGACATCGCCGGCATGCTGCGTTCCTTCGACTACGCAGCCCGCTCCCACAGCCCCTGGAACCCCGCCTGGGCCGAGCAGTGCCGGGACGCCTACTGCGAGGGGTACGCCGCGGGCTCGGGCGACGACCCACGGGCCGAGCCCGAACTGCTGCGCGCCTATGAAACGGACAAGGCGGTGTACGAGGTGGTGTACGAGGCCCGCCACCGACCGGGCTGGCTGCCGGTGCCGATGGCCGCGATCGAACGTCTCGCCGCCCTCGCCTAACCCCTCCCCCGCCCTCCCTCCCCTCACCCGCAAATCTTCCCTCCCCTCACCCGCAAGCAGATCTCCCTCTCCATCCGGCCAAGGAGGCCCATCCCCGTGACCGCCCGCCCCCCGTCGCGCAAGTCCCCGTCCCCGACCGAGCCGACCGCCGCAGCCACCGCCAGATCGGCCCGGGAGGCGAAGACCAAGGCCAGGAAGGGGAACACGGCTCCGGGGGCACGGTCATCGGGCGCCAGCCGCGGTGTCGGGGCGGCCAGAGAACTCGCCCCCGAGGACCGGGAACGGCTCCTGAGCGGCGGCCACCACGACCCGCACGCTCTCCTCGGGGCGAGGGTCGGGCGGTCCGGCGTCGAGTTGCGGGTGCTGCGGCCGTACGCGAAGACGGTGACCGTGATCGCCAAGGGGCTGCGGGCGAAGCTGTCCGCGGACGGGGACGGACTGTTCTCGGGGGTGCTCCCCATGCGGACGGCCCCCGACTACCGACTGCTGGTGACCTATGCCGCCGAGGGCGGGGAGCAGGAGGTCGAGGTCCACGACCCGTACCGGTTCCTGCCCGCGCTCGGAGATCTCGACCTCCATCTCATCGGGGAGGGCAGGCACGAGGAGTTGTGGCGGGCCCTGGGCGCTCATCCGATGGTCCACGAGGGGGTCAGCGGCACCCGGTTCACCGTCTGGGCCCCCAACGCCCGCGGGGTGCAGGTGCTCGGCGACTTCTCCTACTGGGACGGCACCGGGCACCCGATGCGGTCGCTCGGTGCGACGGGAGTGTGGGAACTCTTCGTACCGGGGGTCGGCGCGGGGGCGCTGTACAAGTTCCGGATCATGCGCCCCGACGGCTCCTCGACCGTACGGGCGGACCCGATGGCCCGACAGGCCGAGGTCCCGCCGGCCACCGCGTCCGTGATCACCGAGTCCCACCACGTGTGGCGGGACGAGGAGTGGATGGCCCATCGGGGCGATCGCCCCGTGCACGAGTCCCCGCTGTCGGTCTACGAGCTCCATCTGCCCTCCTGGCGACCTGGCCTGACCTATCGTCAGCTGGCCGATCAACTACCGCGCTACGTGAAGGACCTCGGCTTCACGCACGTGGAGTTCATGCCGGTGTCCGAGCACCCCTTCGGCGGATCGTGGGGCTATCAGGTCACCGGCTTCTACGCGCCCACCTCCCGCATGGGCTCCCCCGACGACTTCCGGCACCTCGTCGACGCACTGCATCGCGCCGGCATCGGCGTGATCATGGACTGGGTGCCCGCGCACTTCCCCCGGGACGACTGGGCGTTGGCCGATTTCGACGGCCGACCGCTCTATGAGCATCCCGACCCCGCCCGGGCCGCCCACCCCGACTGGGGCACGTTGGAGTTCGACTACGGGCGCAAGGAGGTCCGCAACTTCCTGGTCGCCAACGCCGTGTACTGGTGCGAACAGTTCCACATCGACGGCATCCGGGTGGACGCCGTCGCCTCCATGCTCTACCTCGACTACTCACGCGGTCCGGGCCAGTGGTCACCCAACGAGCACGGCGGGCGGGAGAACCTCGACGCCGTCGCCTTCCTCCAGGAGATGAACGCCACCGTCTACCGGCGCTGCCCGGGCGTGGTGACGATCGCGGAGGAGTCCACCGCCTGGGACGGGGTGACCCGGGCGACCCACCATGTGGGGCCCGGCGGCTTCGGCGGGCTCGGCTTCGGACTGAAGTGGAACATGGGGTGGATGCACGATTCGCTGGGCTACGTGGGTCATGAGCCGGTGCACCGCAAGTTCCACCACCATGAGATGACCTTCTCGATGGTGTACGCGTACAGCGAGAACTACGTCCTGCCGATCTCGCACGACGAGGTGGTGCACGGCAAGCGGTCGCTGGTGAGCAAGATGCCGGGCGACTGGTGGCAGCAGCGCGCCAACCACCGCGCCTACCTCGGCTTCATGTGGGCCCATCCCGGCAAGCAACTGCTCTTCATGGGACAGGAGTTCGCACAGGGCGCGGAGTGGTCCGAGGGCCACGGCCCGGACTGGTGGCTGCTGGACCCCTCCTACGCGGCCGAGGCCGACCACCGCGGGGTACGGCTGCTGGTGCGCGATCTGAACGCCGTGTACGCGGCGCTTCCCGCGCTGTGGGAGCGGGACACCGACCCCGGCGGCTTCGCCTGGGTGGAGGGCAATGCGGCCGACGACAACGTGTTCGCGTTCCTCCGCTACGACACCGCGGGCGAACCCCTGCTCGCGGTCAGCAACTTCTCCCCCGTGGTGCGCCACGACTACCGGCTCGGGGTGCCGGAGGAGTTCGCCGCCTGGGTGGAGGTGCTGAACACGGACGCGGCGCTCTACGGCGGTGGCGGGGTGGTGAGCCCGGACCCCCGCAAAGCGCAGCCGATCGGCGCCCACGGCCGTCCGATGAGCCTCGAAGTGACCCTGCCGCCGTTGGCGACGGTGTGGTTGCGCCCCGAGTGACCTCGGTGATCCGAGTGCTCCCACGGCCCCGGATTCCGGGGCCGTGGACCGGCTGGCGGCCTCCTCAGACCAGGCCATCCGGGAGGTCGCGGCTGTGGAGCACGCCCAGGCGCTGGGTCGCCCGGGTGAGGGCCACATACAGGTCGCTGTCGGTGAACAGCGCCGGCTCGACGACGATCACGGTGTCGAACTCCAGCCCCTTCGCCTGCCGCGGGTCCAGCAGGACGACCGAGCGGGTGAGGTCCACCGGACCGCCGATGGACTCCCATCGGCCGTGGAGCTGACGCGGGGCGATCACCGCGAGCCGGCCCTCCTCCGGTCGCTCCCGGGCCACGGCCGCCAGTACGGCAGCGGACAGTTCTCCGTCCGAGACCCGCCGGATCCACGGCGGCACTCCCGTGGAGCGGACCGAGCGGGGCGGCTCGAACTCGGGGTAGGAGGCGCGACGGACCCTTGCGGCCAGCTCCATGATCTCGGCGGGCGTACGGTAGTTGACGCCCAGCCGGGCGTGCTGCCAGCGGTCGCCCACGTACGGCTCCAGGATGGCGCGCCACGATCCCACTCCCGCGATGTCGCCGGTCTGGGCCGGATCGCCCACGAGCGTCATCGACCGGGCGGGGCAGCGACGCATCAGCAACCGCCAGGCCATCGCGGACAGCTCCTGCGCCTCGTCGACGATGATGTGCCCGAACGCCCAGGTGCGGTCGGCGGCGGCCCGTTCCGCGGCGCTGCGGTGGTCCTCCTCCTCATGGCGCTCGGCCATCCGTTCGGCGTCGATGATGTCGTGGGCGGCGAGGACCTCGGACTCCTCGTCCTCGAACTCGTAGGTCTTGGAACCCGCGGAGAGGTCGAGCACGCCCTGCGCATAGGCGATCCGCTCCAGCCGCTCCGCCTCCGCGGCGGCCCGCTCGGCGCTGTCGTCGACGCCGAGCAGTTCGGCGGCCTCGTCCAGCAGCGGCACATCGGCTGTCGTCCAGTCACCGCCCGTTCGCCGGATCAACTCGGCTTCCTCAGGTGGTAGATGGGCGCCCGGTTCGGCGAGGAAGTCGGCGACCAACTCGTAGGGACTCAGTGCCGGCCACAGCAGGTCGATGGCCCGGTGCACCTCGGCGCTCGTGGCGATCTCCTTGCCGAGTTGGGCGAGGTCGTCGGGCCCGAGCAGATTCGGCCCTCCGTAGGGGTCGGCGCCGAGCCGGTCGGCGAGTTGTTCGGTCAGTGCGTCGATGATGCGGAAGGCGAAGTGGGGGCGGGCCAGATTGTGCGGCAGTCCGGTGGCGCGGGCCCGGTCCCGGGCCTCGTACGCCATCTCCCGGCCCAGCAGCAGGATTCCGTACTCGCTGTGGTCGATCTCCAGGGCCGGCTCCGGCACCCGTCCCTCGGCCTCGAAGTCGACGCCGGGCAGGGTCTCGGGGAGGGCCTGCCGCTCGCGCAGCACCTGGGCGAGCACCTCCGCCATGGTGATCCGGCCCTTGACCTCGGCGGCTGCGGGGGTGTCCGTACCGGTGGCGCGGACGCCGGGGAACAGTTCTCCCGGAGTGGCCAGCAGGACGCCCGTCTCGCCGAGTGAAGGCAGCACTTCGCCGATGTACCCGAGGAAGGCGGGGTTCGGTCCGACGATCAGGACGGCACGGCGGGCGAGTTGCTCGCGGTGGGCGTACAGCAGATACGCGGCGCGATGGAGTGCGACCGCGGTCTTCCCGGTGCCGGGGCCACCTTCGACGACGAGGATCTGCTGCCGGGGCGCGCGGATGATCCGGTCCTGTTCGGCCTGGATGGTCTGGACGATGTCCGCCATCCGTCCGGTGCGCGCCGCCCCGAGCGCCGCCAGGAGTACGGAGTCGCCGTCGTGGTCCTCGTACCCACTGCGGGTGGTGTCGGTGAGGTCGAGGATCTCGTCGTGGAGCGCGGTGACGGTGCTTCCCATGGTGGTGATGTGGCGCCGCCGGCGCAAGCCCATGGGCTCATATCCGGTGGCGAGGTAGAAGGGGCGGGCCACGGGGGCGCGCCAGTCGATGAGGAGCGGAGTGCGTTCGTGGTCGTCGCGGCGGATTCCGATGCGGCCGATGTGATGGCTGGAGCCGTCGCGAAGATCGATGCGACCGAAACAGAGACCGGATTCCACCGCATTGAGTGCGGCGAGGTCCGCCGATTGCTCGGCGATGCTCGCCTCGCGTTCGACTCTGGTCTGTACATGGGTGCTGAGCTGCCCGATCGTGGCTCGCAGCATGGCTTCGGCCTCCTGCCGGAGCGCGGTGATGCGCTCCTGCAGGAGGTCGATGAATTGCTGTTCGCGCTGCAATTCCTCGGTTGACAATTCAGCTCCCGACGCGATATGCTGTGGTCATTGATTCACCTTCCCCATGTTTTCCATGGGCAAGGAACCACTCAATATACGTCGAGAATTACCCCGTCCGCCAATATCAACGGTCGGGGCTTTTTTATGCGCCGAATGTGTCGGATCTGTTGGTTTCCCGGCCCCCTCGACACCCTTTATCACCGCTTCCGGACGGATGCCCGGCGGGAGGCCGTCCGACGGCTACCCCCGTTCGCCCGGCAGCGCATCGGCAAGCTCACGGCGTAGCTGACGCCCCGACCGCGCACCCACCAGGGAAGTGACCACCTGGCCCCGGTGGAACAGCATCAGGGTCGGCGTGGACAGCACGCCATAGCGAATGGCGGTCTCCGGATCGGTGTCCACATCGATCTGTGCCACCGTGAGCCGATCGGCCTCCTCCTTCGCGACCGCGCTGAGGACCGGCGCCAATTGGTGGCACGGGCCGCACCAGTCCGCGGTGAACTCCACCAGGACCGGCAGATCGGCTCCCAACACCGTGGTGTCAAAGTCCGCGTCCGTCACCACATCGGTTCCCGCTGCTCGAATCATCGTCATCCTCCGAATTCACACCGTGGTTGCGCATCGGTCATCAGTTGCGCCTCGGCCCCGGCGAGCTGCGCACCCACCTGGGCACGGATGAAGCGCAGTTCCTCAATGAGCTTGTCCAGCTCACGGAGCTTGGCGCGGTAGACGGCGAGCGAGGCGGGGCAGGAGTCCCCGGCCGGATGGCCGGCCCGCAGGCACTCGACGAACGGCCGAGTCTCCTCCAGATCGAACCCGAAGTCCTGGAGGGTTCGGATCTGTCGAAGGAGACGCAGGTCGTCCTCGTCGTACGTGCGGTAGCCGTTCTCCGTACGTCGTGCGGGCAGCAGCCCGCGCGATTCGTAGTAGCGCAGAGTACGGGTGGTGGTCCCGGCGCGTTCCGCCAGCTCGCCGATTCGCATGCATCGACCGTATGCCTTGACGTCGAGGTCAAGGCAAGAGCCGGCCGACACGAACGCACGGGGAGCCGGTTTCCACCACTCAGGGGTTGACCACTCAGGGGTTGAGCACGGCCTCGATGGTGCTCATCCAGTCGTCAGCCCCGTGTCCGCGTTCGACCGCGCGGTCCGCCACGGCCTTGATCGCCTCCAGGTGCGAGACGTCCAGTCCCCGGGCCCGGGCCGCATGCAGGATGTGGTCGACCGACACGGCCATCATCGCCAGATTGGCCTCCTTGCCCGGGTAGCTCCCCGCATCGATCTCGGCGGCCGAACCCTCCGCCATCAACGGCAGGATGTGGATGATGGTGTTGAGGTAAGGGGCCAGGTCAACGGCGCGCACTCCCTCGGACTTGGCCAGCGCGAACGCATGCACAAGACCCGTGATGCTGCCGTAGAAGAAGTCCAGCAGGGACAGGTCGTAGACAGCTGCGAGCCCCGGGTCGGTGCCGACGAACGCGGCCCGCTCGCCCAGCGACTTCAGCACGGACTCATAGCGCTCGAAGGACTCCCGCGACCCCGCGTAGAACAGCAGCGCCTCAGGCGTGCCGACGAGCGAGGTCGGCACCATGACCGCACCCTCCAGATAGTCGACGGAGTGCTCCTGCGCCCAGCGCGCCGCGGTCCGGGAGCGCGCCGGAAGATCCGAGGTGAGATTGACCAGCGTCCGCCCCTTGAGGACGTCGCCCAATGGGTCAAGGATGGCCTCCGCCGCGTCGTAGTCCACGACGCAGACGATGACCAACTCGCCGGCGAGGACCGCTTCCCGTGCGGTGGCGGCGAGGACCGCGCCCTGCGCGATCAGCTCATCCGCCTTGCCCGGCGAACGGTTCCACACGGTGGTCGGATGACCGGCCTTGACGAGGGCACCGGCGAGGGCCCGACCCATGGCGCCGAGTCCGATGACGGTGACGGGAGTAGAAGGGACAGCAGTGGGGATGGAGGCTTGGGAAGGCATGTCCCCATCCTTGGTCGGCGATGTCCTACCGACAAGTACGGACTGCAAAGTCAGATACTCACCAGAAGGTAAACATCCAGGTCAACGGGGTCCACTGAGCCCGGAAGGCGCCCGGTGGCCTCCAACGCCCCGCAACTGGCAGCCGGCCTCGGGGACAGGCAATTCGACCGATGATCGGCATTTCCTTTTGTCGGTGTTTCTCATGGTCCGACGATGGCCCGCGAAAGAGGAGTGGCCATACGCCGATACGGCTGGTGCCCGCCCGACGCACAGCGGATGGAGGTCGATACACCCTGCTCTGCGGGAAACAGCCCGCTAGCTTCATATCCGGCCCATACAAACGGGGGTAGGCCGTGCCGCAAGGAGATCGTGAACCACCGCCGAAGTGCCCTGGCGGGCACCTCGGCATGTCGACCGGTGCCGGCGTCGAGGTGCAGAAGAGACTGGAGGTCCTGATCCAGGACTTCCGCACCAGTGATCCACCCATGCCCGTCGTCGTGCTGCACGCGGAGGACAGCACCGACGACGATCAAGTCGTCAATCTGGTAGAGGAGTTGCACCGCGGGCAGGACGCCCATGGCACCCGGTGCGCCGTCGTCCCCACCACCCAGGAGGGACCCACCGAGGTACGCAAGGCCGCGGCCCTGGTCCGGGACCTCGCCGACCCCAAGCGATGGGACGGGCAGCGCTCGGTCTATCGACGCTACGCCTTCCCACGGCTGCGGTTGGTGCGCGCCATCGAGGACGCCGTGGGAGAGCTGGGTCCCGGCTGGCAGACGGCCACGGGGGGCCTCGGCCGGCCCGACCCGGCGCAGCGCCTGCTCGACCAACTCGCCAAACAGCGCTGGCGGCCCAAGAGCTCCCGGCGGTGGAACCCCGGGCCCGCCCAACTCGACATGGCCCACATCCTGCCGGCGAGCCTGGTCGCGGGCCTGGCAGCACTGCTCGCCCGCAGTCACTGGTCCGTGGCGCTGGCATCCGGAATCGGCTTCCTCGTCTTACTGGTGCTGCTCGACAATGTGCTCCCCGGCCGTGCGCCCATCTTTCTGTGGCTGCGCAGGGAGAGCCGATGGTTCATGACCACGACCTTCCTGCGGGCGGCATCCCGCGGTCGACCAACCGACGTCTCGCTCCTACGACCGGTCCACTCCTGGAAGGCGATCGCCGCCCGTGCACAGGACGTCGCCGAGGCGCTCCAGGACGGGGACGACTTCCAACTCCAGCTCTATGTGCTGGCCCTGTTCGAGGATCTGCGCGACAACCACCGCCGCTGGAGTTGGGATCTGCGCGGTCTCAAACGGCATCGCCCGCCCATGCTGTTCCTGCCCGAGGCCGGCGCGGACAACGGCGGCATCGAGCTCATCAAGGCGGTGAGCGATGTCCGCAGCCGACGCAGCGAGCTCGACCCGCTGCTGATCGTCGCCGCTGTGCGGGGTGTCGAGGTGTCCCGCCTCCAGCGCAGTGTGATCACCCAGCCCGGTGGGACGCTGTGGATCTGGTACCAGGAGTGGACGCGCAACCTCCGCGCCGGGCAGTCCCCCAGCAGGGAGCTGGCCGAACTGCCCTGGGTGTTGAAGGTGCCCCTGCCCGGGGTGCGGCTCGGGCCGCTCACCGATGGCCGGCTTCCGTGCGTACGGGCGAACAACCGGCCCACGGCCGCCCGGGTCGTGTGGTCGCTGCACGCGCTCGTCCTGGTACTGCTGCTGGTCGCGGCAGGGCTGTGGGTCAGGGCTGACGACCTCCAGGACCGGTACTGCTCGGCCTCGGTGCTGACCGCCAACCGGGACACCGAACGCAAGAAGGTGGACGACGATCCGACGGAGTGCATAGGAGTCGCGACGGGCGATGTGCGGTTCACCGACTGGCTGCCGGACGGGAAGGCGTCCGAACACAAGGCCGGTGCGCCCTGGACCCTGCCGTGGCTGGAGAATCGCATCGCCGAGCAGAACCGCAAGGTCCTCGACAAGCACGGCAAGGACTACCTCACCGTCATCTACGCGGGCCCTCTCAGCTATGACGAGGACGGTGGCTCGTCACCGGTGAAAGGCATCGAGGAACTGGCGGGCGTCCATCTGGCGCAGCAGGTCATCAATGACACGTACCCCGTGAAGCTACGGGTCCTGATCGCCAACGGCGGAGTGGATCTGCGCCATCAGAAGGACATGGCCAAGACCATCGCCGCCTATGCCGCCGAGGACCCGTCCGTGGTCGGGGTCATCGGCACCGGGCGCGATCTGAAGACCAGTACGGAGACCAACAAGACGCTGCGGGACGCGGGGCTGCCCGTGGTGTCGGGCACCAACTCGGCGACCTATCTGCCGCAGCAGTTCGCCAACTGGTTCAGTCTGGCCGCCACCGACGAGTGGCAGGTGCAGCAACTGGGCCTGGTGGCAGCTCAGTTGCGGGCCCCAGGCCAGATCCAGCACGCGCTGGTGCTGGCCCGTGACACCAGTGACTCGGATGACCTCTACACCGATGAACAGGCGAAGTACGGGGCGCAGATGCTGCGTCAGAAGGGCTTCACCATGCTCCCGGAGTTGCGGTACGAGTTGGACCAGGGCAAGCCGGTGATGCGGGGCCCCGTGGACGCGTTCTGCAAGGGCCCTGATGTGCCTTCGGTGATCTACTTCGCCGGTCGGGTGGAGGACATCGGGCCCATGATGGACCTGCTGGGGACCTCGCCGATCTGTGCCCAGCGCGACATCTCCATCCTCACCGGTGACGACCTGTCGAAGGCCAAGTTCACCCAGGGCACGGACGGAGTGGCCCCCAAGGTGACGCTCTACCACGCCGCCCTGGCCGAGTTGGAGAAGGCGGCGTCGATGACGTCCTTCTACAAGGACGCGGGAAGGTATCTGCCGGGGCTGGGCAGCAAGCCGTCCTACAAGACCGCGGCCCTGTCCAGCGGCCAGACCGCGCTGGCCCATGACGCGACCCGGGCCCTGTACTGGGCTGCCACCCGTGACGGAGACCCCAACCGGGCCGCGACCTGGGTGAACCTCCGCACGGTCAAGCTCAGCGGGATGGCCACCGGCACGATCGACTTCACCGGCGCCCCGCTGTACGGGGACCGCAGCGGGCACAGCGTCGCACTGAAGGAGGTACGGAGCTCGGCCGACGGAACACCGCAGCTGAAGGTGCTGTGCAGTCGGGTCGCCGGTGATGCGACACCGCTCACCCAAGGGGAGTGCACGATCAGCGGACCCGAGTGAGGTCCGGCGCCCGAGTGGGATGAAGTGCGGTGATGGCCCGCTGCCGTCCGGAACCCCGGACGGCAGCGGGCCCTTTCCTGCCGCGCCCATCTGGGGAGGGGCGCCCTGTGCGGTGTCCGTCGCGGCCAGGCACACCCATCGCCGGGAGGCCCGTACCGGTCGTAGTCGTCCGGGAAATGGACCACGGCCCGCCCTCCGCCGTGGGGGAAGCGAAGGACGGGCCGAGCGGGGGGATCGGTACGCATGTGCCCCCGGGACAGCGGTTCAATCAGCCTTGCGCTGAGGGGACTTGGGGCGGATCGGACCGCTGGAAGCGTGCTTCACACCTTGGCGGCCGTGTCCTGTTCGGCCCGGGAGCGGGGCAGGTCGGATTCCTTGCCCAGATCCACCGCGGGTGCCGCGACGGGATCGCCATGGCCTTCGTCGAGCAGGGTCTTCTCGTCGAAGGGAATGCGTCCGGCCAGTACGGCGTCCACCCGTTCCCGGTCGATCTCCTTGGTCCAGGTGCCGACCAGGACGGTCGCCACCGCATTGCCCGCGAAGTTGGTCAACGCACGGGCTTCGCTCATGAAGCGGTCGATCCCCACGATCAGACCGACTCCGTCGACCAGTTCGGGCCGGTGCGACTGAAGGCCGCCGGCCAGCGTCGCCAGGCCGGCGCCCGTGACTCCCGCCGCTCCCTTCGACGCGATGATCATGAAGATCAACAGGGAGATCTGCTCGGAGGCGCTCAGCGGATCACCCATCGCGTGGGCGATGAAGAGAGAGGCCATCGTCAGATAGATCGCGGTGCCGTCGAGGTTGAAGGAGTAGCCCGTGGGGACGGTGATGCCGACCACGGGCTTGCTGACGCCCATGTGCTCCATCTTGGCGATCAGCCGCGGTAGCGCCGACTCCGACGACGAGGTGGAGAGGATCAGCAGGAACTCACGGCCGAGGTACTTCAGCAAGGAGAGCAGATTGACGCCCGAGACCAGTTTCAGCAGGCCGCCCAGGACGACGAAGACGAACAGCGCACAGGTGATGTAGAAGCCGATCATGATCACGGCGAGCGACTTCAGCGCGTCCAAGCCCGTCTCACCGACCACGGCGGCGATCGCGCCGAACGCACCCACCGGGGCGACCCACATGATCATGGCGAGGATACGGAACACCAGTCGCTGGATGTGTCCGATGCCGCGCAGCACCGGCTCACCCGCGGCACCCATCGCCTGGAGCGCGAAGCCGGCGAGCAGTGCCACCAGGAGGGTCTGGAGCACCTCGCCCTCGGTGAAGGCGGAGACCAGGGTGGTCGGGATGATGCCGAGGAGGAAGTCCGCGGTGGACTCGCCCCCGGCGCCCTCCGCCTGCTTCTCCCCCGCCGCCCGCGTCGCCTCGGTCAACTGGAGTCCCGAACCGGGCTCCAGCACATTGCCGACGAGCAGACCGATGGCGAGCGCCACCGTCGACATGACGATGAAGTAGCCGAGCGCCAACCCGCCGACCGCACCGACCTTGGCCGCCTTGCGCACCGAGCCGATGCCCAGGACGATCGTGCAGAAGATGACCGGGGAGATCATCATCTTGATGAGGTTCACGAACCCCGTACCGATCGGCTTCAGTTCCACGGCGACGCCGGGGGCCACGAACCCCACGGTCACACCGAGGACGACTGCCGCGATGACGGCGATGTAGAGATAGTGCGTTCGGTCCCGCCTGCCGGCCGCTGCTGCTGGTGGTGGTGTCAAGGGTGCCTCCTTCGAACCGTGGGCGCCCGTGCGCCCCGCACGGATCTCCGCGACTATCCAACAGACTGTGACCCGGGTCACCGTTGCGTGCTTTACGTTCACGCAGGCGCCCGCGCCCGCTCTCGCGGGAGGACGACCCCTGTGCGCCATCCACCCGCTGGGTGCGCGCTGTTGACCGCCCGGGGCACCGGGGCGCATTCGCCTGCCCCCCAGCCCGAAGCTCCGGTCCGTACGTCGATGCGCACCTGCGGCGTGCCGTCACCGTTGCGCCGCCGGGCAGACTGACCCCATGCGTCTACCCCGCCCCCGCAGTCTCGCGGGACAGCTCTTCGCGATGCAGGTCGTCCTGGTCGCCGTCATCGTGGCGGGGTGTGCCCTGTTCGCCTACATCACCGATCTGCGGCAGGCGGAGGAGACGGCCCGTCTCCAGTCCAAGGCGACGGCGACGGCCGTGGCCCGCTCCCCCTGGGTGATCGCAGCGACCCGCACGGACGATCCGACGGCGACGCTCCAGCCGTACACGGAGGAGCTGCGTCGGATCGCCGGTGTCAACTTCGTCGTCATCATGGCCCCCGACGGCACCCGTTGGACCCACCCGGAATCCGATCAGATCGGACGGAAGTACCTGGGTCACATCGATCGCCCGCTCCAGGGCGAGATCTTCAGTGAGAAGCACCTGGGCGTGCTCGGCCCCTCCGTACGCACCGTCGTCCCCGTCTATGACCAGGGCAGGATCACCGGGCTTGTCAGCGCTGGAATCACCATCCACCGGATCAGCGAGCAGGTGCGCGATCAAGTGACCGGGCTGCTGGCGGTGGCGGGCGGAGCGTTGGCGCTCGGCGGGGTGGGAACGTACGTCATCAACGCCCGGTTGCGGCGCCACACCCATGGGATGAACGCCGCCGAGCTCAGCCGGCTGCACGACTACCACCAGGCCACCCTGCATGCGGTACGGGAGGGGCTGCTGATGCTCGACGGTCGGCGCCGGGTGGCCCTCGTCAACGACGGCGCGCGGGAGCTGTTGGGACTGCCCGCGGATGCGGTGGGGAGGTCGATCGCGGAGCTGGGCCTTCCGGTGGCGCTGACCGGCGCCCTGTTGGCCTCCGAGCCCAGGGTCGACGAAGTCCATCTGACCGACGAACGGATCATCGTGGTGAACACCAGCCCCGTGGTGGGGGGCGAGCAGCGCGGCACCGTGATCACCTTGCGCGACCACACCGAACTCCAGTCCCTGTCGGGTGAGTTGGACTCCGAGCGCGGCTTCAGCCAGGCGCTGCGTTCACAGGCCCATGAGGCAGCCAACCGGCTGCACACCGTCGTGTCGCTCATCGAACTGGGGCGGACCGAGCAGGCACTCGCCTTCGCCACGGCAGAGTTGGAACTGGCCCAGGTGCTCACCGATCGGGTGGTGGGCGCGGTCGGTGAGCCGGTGCTGGCGGCCCTGCTGCTGGGGAAGGCGGCGCAGGCGAACGAGCGGGGGGTGGAGTTGGTGTTGGCGCCGGACAGCCGTATCGACGACGGGGTGCTACCGCCGTCGTTGGCGGCCCGTGATCTGGTGACGATCCTCGGCAATCTCATCGACAACGCGGTCGACGCGGCGTCCGATGCAGCCGCCGCACGGAGCCGGGCGGCGGTGTGGGAGCGGCACGGCGAAGGCACACCGGGTCAGCGCGGGGGCGGAAGCGCCGTCGAGGGCGAGCAGCTCCAGCGGTGCGAGGGGGGTGGTGCGGCGCTGGTCCCGCCGGCCCGTGCGCCCGAGGTCTGGGGCGCGCACAACCTCGCGCCAGACATCGACACGCGCATCGACACGAACCTCAACACGGACATCGGTACGAACCTCGACACGGACATCGGCACGGACCCTTCCCTGGAACGGGCGCGCGTCACCGTGACGGCCCTCGCCGGGGAGGGGGAACTGCTGATCCAGGTGTACGACACCGGGGCGGGCATCTCCCCGGAACGCACGGACGACGTGTTCCGCCGCGGCTGGTCCACCCATGGCTCCGGTCGGGGCCTCGGTCTCGCGCTCGTCCGACAGGTCGTGGATCGCAGTGGGGGCACGGTGGACCTGGTGCCAGGTCCGGACGGCGGCGCGCAGTTCACCGTACGGCTGCCGCTTCGACAGGAGGTGTTGTGATGAGCGAACCGTCGAGTCCCATCCGGGTGTTGGTGGTCGAGGACGACCCGGTCGCGGCCGATGCCCACGCCCTGTACGTCGAACGGGTCTCAGGCTTCACGGTGGCCGGGGTGGTCCACTCCCGGACGGCGGCCGTCCGCGCCCTGGAACGGATCCCTGTCGATCTGCTGCTGCTGGACCTCTACCTCCCGGACGGCCATGGGCTGCACCTGGTGCGGTCGCTACGCGCCGCGGGGCACGCGGTCGACGTCATCGCCGTGACCTCGGCGCGTGATCTGGCCGTGGTGCGGGAGGGGGTTTCGCTGGGGGTGGTCCAGTACGTGCTGAAACCATTCACCTTTGCGACGCTGCGCGATCGGCTCGGTCGGTACGCGGAGTTCCGGGCAGCGGCCGGAGAGGCGAGCAGCCAGGACGAGGTGGACCGGGCGCTCGCCCCGCTCAGGGCCCCTCAGCGCGGGGACCTGCCGAAGGGATTGAGCGGACCGACCCTCGATGCCGTCACCCACGCGCTGCGGGACTCCGCCGTGGGGATGACCGCGTCCGAGGTGGGCAGTGCGGTGGGCATCTCGCGGATCACCGCCCGCCGCTATCTGGAACACCTCGTCAAGGGCGAGCGGGCGGCGCGGAGTCCGCAGTACGGGCAGATCGGCCGCCCGGAACTCCAGTACCGCTGGCTGCGCACCCAACGCTGAGCACCCATGGGTTGCGGGCTCAGAACACCGACTCGGCCTCGTACATCCGGTCCAGCGGGACCGTCTTGAGCTGCGTCACCGCGTCCGCCAGCGGAGCCATCACCACGTCCGTGCCGCGCAGCGAGGTCATCCGGCCGAACTCGCCCCGGTGCGCGGCCTCCACCGCGTGCCAGCCGAAGCGGGTCGCGAGGACCCGGTCGTAGGCCGTCGGCACTCCACCGCGCTGCACATGGCCCAGGATGACCGGCTTGGCCTCCTTGCCCAGGCGGTACTCCAACTCGGCCGCGAGCCGGTTGCCGATGCCCTGGAAGCGCTCGTGGCCGTACTGGTCGATCTCGCCCTTGCCGTAGTCCATGGACCCTTCGGCGGGGTGGGCGCCCTCGGCGACGCAGATGACGGCGAACTTCTTGCCGCGCGCAAAGCGTTCCTCGACCATCTTCACCAGGTCGGCGACCTCGAAGGGCCGCTCCGGCAGACAGATGCCGTGTGCGCCGCCGGCCATGCCGGACTCCAGGGCGATCCAGCCCGCATGGCGGCCCATCACCTCGACCACCATCACCCGCTGATGGGATTCGGCGGTGGTCTTCAACCGGTCGATGGCCTCGGTGGCGACCGTGACCGCGGTGTCGAAGCCGAAGGTGCGATCGGTGGCGGAGATATCGTTGTCGATGGTCTTCGGCACGCCCACGACGGGCATCCCGGCCTCGGCGAGCATCCTCGACGCGGTGAGAGTGCCCTCGCCACCGATCGGAATCAGTACGTCTATGCCGTACCGCCGCTGCAACTCCCCGCAGTTCTCGGCGGCTTCACGCAGTCGGGAGCGCTCCAGCCGGGCCGAGCCGAGGATGGTCCCCCCGCGCGCCAGGATGCCGCTGACGGCATTGAGGTCGAGGGGGCGGTAATGGCCGTCCAGCAATCCCTTGAAACCGTCTTCAAAACCGATGACCTCGTCGCCGTGCCCCGTCAAGGCCCGGTGCACGACTGACCGGATCACAGCGTTCAGTCCGGGGCAGTCGCCCCCTGCGGTGAGAACTCCGATGCGCATCGTGCGGTGTCTCCTGCTCGTCGGTGTTGCCAGGGTGACAGGTGATCCAGGAATGAATTGTTTCACGCGCCCGGCGGCTACGCCTTCCATTGACCTTTTCTCCGGCTACCCCCGTCCTACCGGCAAGAACGTCGACACCGGCCCGCACGCACCCCGACAGGGCCCGGTGAGGACCTCTTCCGAGGCTTCCGCACCGCGCTTCCCACCCATCCAACCCGGCAGGCGCTCTAGCTACCCTCGGAGGTATTGTCAAGAGGGAAAAGCCGCCCTCCAGCGGTTTTTTTGTACGAGCTTTTGTACGAGCCGACACCGGGGCAGCCGTACGAGGGCCGGCGGAGGGCACGGGCCGGTACGGACATGGGCGAGCAGGACGGGAGAGCTACGCGTGACGCGCAGCGTGTATGTGACCGGGATCGATCGCGGCGACGGCCGCCAGGTGGTCGAACTGGGGGTCATGGAGCTCCTCACCCGGCAGGTGGACCGAGTCGGCGTCTTCCGCCCCCTGGTGCACGACGGCCCCGATCGACTGTTCGAGCTCTTGCGGGCACGCTATCGACTGGCCCAGGACCCGGCGACCGTCTACGGCATGGACTACCACGAGGCATCGGCCCTCCAGGCCGAACAGGGCACCGATGAGCTGGTCTCCCAGCTGGTGGAACGGTTCCACCAGGTCGCCCGGGAGTACGAGGTGGTCCTCGTGCTCGGCACCGACTTCGCCGACACCCAGTTCCCCGATGAACTCGCGATCAACGCCCGGCTCGCCAATGAGTTCGGCGCCTCCGTGATCCCCGTGGTGGGCGGCCGGGGCCAGACCGCCGAGTCCGTGCGCGCCGAGGCCCGCAACGCGCATCGCGCCTACGAGGCCCTCGGCGCCGAAGTGCTCGCCATGGTCGTCAATCGGGTCGCACCCGAGGACCGCACGGTCATAGCCGAGCGGCTGGCCGCCCGGCTTCCGGTCCCCTGTTACGTCCTGCCGGACGAGCCCGCGCTCGCCGCCCCCACCGTCGCGCAGATCACCCACACCCTGGGCGGCACGGTGCTGCTCGGCGATGATTCGGGACTCGCCAGGGACGCACTCGGCTTTGTCTTCGGCGGGGCCATGCTGCCGAACTTCCTCAAGGCCCTCACCCCCGGGTGCATGGTGGTGACCCCGGGCGACCGCGCCGATCTGGTCGTCGGTGCGCTCGCCGCGCACTCCGCGGGGACCCCGCCGATCGCCGGTGTGCTGCTCACCCTGAACGAACGGCCCAGCGAGGGAATCCTCACCCTGGCCTCGCGGCTCGCACCAGGGACCCCGGTGATCTCCGTTCCCGGCACCAGTTGGCCCACCGCCGCTGAGCTCCTCGGCCTCGAAGGCAAGCTCAACGCCACCACGCCCCGCAAGGCGGAGACGGCGCTCGGCCTCTTCGAACGCCATGTGAACACCAGCGAACTGCTGGAGCGACTCGCGGTCGCCCGCAGCGGCCATGTCACGCCCATGATGTTCGAGCACGAACTGCTGGAGCAGGCCCGTTCCGACCGGCGCCGGGTGGTGCTGCCCGAGGGCAGCGAAGAGCGGGTGCTGCGCGCGGCCGATGTGCTGATGCGCCGCGACGTCTGCGATCTGACCCTCCTCGGCGACCTGGAAGTCATCCGGAAGAAGGCCGCCGATCTCGGGATCGACCTCAGCGACGTCCAGCTGATCGACCCCAACACCTCCGAACTGCGCCAGCCCTTCGCGGAGCGCTATGCGGAGCTGCGGGCCCACAAGGGCGTATCGGTGGAGTTGGCCTACGACGTCGTGGCGGATGTGAACTACTTCGGCACCCTGATGGTGCAGGAGGGTTTCGCCGATGGGATGGTCTCGGGCTCGGTGCACTCCACCGCCGCCACCATCCGCCCCGCGTTCGAGATCATCAAGACCAAGCCCGATGCCTCGATCGTCTCCTCGGTCTTCTTTATGTGCCTGGCCGACAAGGTGCTCGTGTACGGCGACTGCGCGGTCAATCCCGACCCCGACGCGGCACAGCTCGCGGACATCGCCGTCCAGTCGGCGGCCACCGCTGCCCGCTTCGGCGTGGACCCGAGGATCGCGATGCTCTCGTACTCCACCGGCACCTCGGGCTCCGGCGCCGACGTGGACAAGGTGCGGGAGGCCACCGAGCGGGTCCGCGGCTCGCACCCCGAGCTGAGGATCGAGGGCCCGATCCAGTACGACGCGGCCGTCGAACCGAGCGTCGCCGCCACCAAACTGCCCGAATCCGAGGTGGCCGGCCGGGCGACCGTGCTGATCTTCCCCGACCTCAACACCGGCAACAACACCTACAAGGCCGTCCAGCGCTCCGCGGGTGCGGTGGCCGTCGGTCCGGTGCTCCAGGGCCTGCGCAAGCCGGTGAACGACCTCTCCCGCGGCGCGTTGGTCAGCGACATCGTGAACACCGTCGCCATCACCGCCATCCAGGCCCAGCCGGACCCCACCGCGACCGGCCCGGCCGCGTCGACGACCGGCCCGGCGACGTCAGCGGGCGGCCCGGCAGCGTCCGCGTCCCGATGAACCCGTCCACCACAGCCTCCCTCGGCGAAGAGAGCCCCATGACCGCCACGCGCGTACTCGTCCTCAACTCCGGCTCGTCGTCGGTGAAGTACCAACTGCTCGACATGAGCGACGGCACCCGGCTCGCGGTCGGGCTCGTGGAGCGCATCGGCGAGCAGACGTCCCGGCTGGTACACACACCACTGGGCACGGGCAGCGAGCCACGCGAGCGCACCGGACCCGTCGCCGACCATGCGGCGGCGCTGCGGGCCGTGGCCGAGGAACTGTCGTCCGACGGTCTTGGACTCGACTCACCCGAACTCGCGGCGATCGGCCACCGGGTGGTGCACGGCGGGTTGAAGTTCAGCGAACCGACCGTCGTCGACGATGAGGTGCTCGCGGAGATCGAGCGGCTCATCCCGGTGGCCCCCCTCCACAACCCGGCGAACGTCACGGGCATCCGCACGGCTCGGGAACTGCGCCCGGACCTGCCCCAGGTGGCGGTCTTCGACACCGCATTCCACACGACCATGCCGGAATCGGCCGCCCGTTACGCCATTGATGTGGAGACGGCCGACGAGCACCGCATCCGCCGGTACGGTTTCCACGGGACCTCGCACGCCTACGTCTCCCGCGAGACGGCGAAGCTGCTGGGCAAGGCTCCCGAGGACATCAATGTGATCGTGCTGCACCTCGGCAACGGCGCGTCCGCCTCGGCGGTCGCTGGGGGCCGATGCGTGGAGACCTCCATGGGGCTGACCCCGTTGGAGGGCCTGGTGATGGGTACGCGTTCGGGCGATATCGACCCGGCCGTGACATTCCACCTCAAGCGGGTCGCGGGAATGTCCATAGATGAGATTGATGTACTGCTCAACAAGAAGAGCGGGCTGATGGGACTGTGCGGCGACAACGACATGCGGGAGATCCGCCGAAGGATCGACGCGGGAGATCGACGCGCGCTGCTCGCATTCGAGATCTACATCCACCGGTTGAAGAAGTACATCGGTGCGTACTACGCGGTACTCGGCCGGGTCGACGCGGTGGTGTTCACCGCCGGCGTGGGCGAGAACGCCGCGCCGGTGCGGGCCGCGGCAGTGGCTGGCCTGGAGGAACTCGGTCTCGCCCTGGACGCGGGGCGCAACGAGGAGCGGTCGGGCGAGGCCCGTGTCATCTCGGCGCCGTATGCCCGGGTGACGGTGGCCGTGGTGCCCACGGACGAAGAGTTGGAAATCGCCCGTCAGACCTTCGCATTGGTGGGTGGAAATCCGCCCGAGTGAGCACCCTCGCGCCCATGTGTTCTTTTCACCAGCCGAAATATTCCGAGTCGAAACAAACCGATAGGATCGCCTTATGCGCCGTTCCAAAATCGTCTGCACACTGGGCCCCGCCGTCGACTCGTACGAGCAGCTGAAAGCTCTCATCGAGGCCGGTATGAACGTGGCCCGTTTCAACATGAGCCACGGATCCCACGCCGAGCACGAGGAGCGGTACCACCGCGTCCGCAAGGCCGCCGAGGACACCGGCCGCGCACTGGGAGTGCTCGCCGACCTCCAGGGCCCGAAGATCCGTCTGGAAACCTTCGCCGAGGGTCCGGTGGAGTTGGTCCGGGGCGATGAGTTCACCATCACCACCGAGGACGTGGACGGCGACAAGTCCATCTGCGGCACCACGTACAAGGGCCTGCCGGGCGACGTATCCAACGGCGACCAGATCCTGATCAACGACGGCAACGTCGAACTGCGGGTCGTCGAGATCGAGGGCCCCCGGGTGAAGACCATCGTCGTCGAGGGCGGTGTGATCTCCGACCACAAGGGCATCAACCTGCCCGGCGCCGCCGTCAACGTCCCCGCGCTGTCCGAGAAGGACATCGACGACCTGAAGTTCGCCCTACGGATGGGCTGCGACCTGGTGGCCCTCTCCTTCGTCCGTGACGCCCACGACGTCAAGGACGTCCACAAGGTCATGGACGAGGTCGGCCGTCGGGTGCCGGTCATCGCCAAGGTGGAGAAGCCGCAGGCGGTCGCCAACATGGAGGACGTCGTCATGGCGTTCGACGGGGTGATGGTCGCCCGCGGAGACCTGGCGGTGGAGTACCCGCTGGAGAAGGTCCCGATGGTGCAGAAGCGGCTGATCGAGCTGTGCCGCCGCAACGCCAAGCCGGTGATCGTGGCGACCCAGATGATGGAGTCGATGATCACCAACTCCCGTCCCACGCGCGCCGAGGCGTCTGACGTCGCCAACGCGATCCTGGACGGAGCGGACGCGGTGATGCTCTCCGCGGAGTCCTCCGTGGGCGCCTACCCGATCGAGACGGTCAAGACGATGTCGAAGATCGTGACCGCGGCCGAGGAAGAGTTGATGTCCAAGGGCCTCCAGCCGCTGGTCCCGGGCAAGAAGCCCCGTACGCAGGGCGGTTCCGTGGCCCGGGCGGCGTGCGAGATCGCGGACTTCCTGGACGGCAAGGCGCTCATCGCCTTCACCAAGTCCGGTGACACCGCCCGCAGGCTCTCCCGCTATCGCGCGTGTCAGCCCATCCTCGCCTTCACCACCGAGGTCGCCACGCGCAACCAGCTGGCGTTGAGCTGGGGCGTGGAGGCTTTCGTGGTGCCGCACGTGCACAACACCGACGCCATGGTGGAGCTGGTGGACGCGGAGCTGCTGAAGCTCCAGCGACACAACGAGGGCGACACCATGATCATCACTGCCGGCTCGCCCCCCGGAGTGCCCGGCACGACCAACATGGTGCGCGTCCATCACCTGGGCGGCCAGAGCTGACCTGCCGGTCATCTCCCAGGGCCGCGCTCCTCCCGCGATCGTCGGAGGAGCGCGGCCCTGGGCATGTCCGCCCCGGACCCGCAGATCTCGCGGATCCCCCGCCACTCCATGCGACAGCGGGAGTCAAGCGTCAGTCGTCGTCCTCGCCCGTTTCCACGTGGTTGCGCAGTCCCGGCACGGTCAGCGTGCCGCCGAACTGACCCGCCTGCCGCACCGTGACATCGGTGAACACGGCGAACGGAACGTCGAGCGGAGGTGGGGTCTGTGGACTGAAGGTGACCGGGATGATGCCGAACAGATTCCCCTTCAGGGACTCCGTGTACATCGTCACCGTGCCCTGCCGGATGGTCGACGTGGAATCCTCCCTGGCCTTCACGTGCATCGTGCTGCCTCCCGGGTACCGGGCGATCTGGTGGAGGTCCTTGATGTCCACGCTCGACGCCGTGAACTTCAACGCCTTCTTGACGGTGCCCGCGCCGGTCCGCACCTCGACGATGCCGTGGTAGTTCAGACCCCGTAGGGTCAGCACGGAACTCCGCAGCTCCCAGGGGTGTTCGGGCAGCACCGGGATGCCCGGCTCCAACTCCGCGGCGGCCAGGGCCTCGGGATCGGCGGTGGGGCAGGGGAAGCGCGGCTTCGCTCCATCCGGGACGTCCCCGTCCTTCTTCGGTTCGAGCCCCTTCGCCTCCTCGTCCAACTCCTCCACGGTGGCGCCGACTTGCTCAGCGGCCTCCTTGATGGCTTCCTTCGTCGGGTCGGCGGATGGCATCGCCTCCGAGTCCGCAGAGGGCTCCGGGTCCGCAGAGGGCTCCAGGTCCGTCGTCGGGCGATCGGTGCCTGCCGACGCACCCGTCGAAGCGCCGTCCGGCCTGTCGGGGGCCTCGTCATCGGGATCTTCCCGGGACTCTTCGCCCTGCACCGCACCGGACCCTTCACCGGGCTCGTCGGACTTCTTGGGCGGTTTCCCGTCCGACTTCCCGTCCGACTTCCCGTCCGACTTCCCGTCCGACTTCCGTGCGGGTTTCCCCTCTGGCTTCCCGGTGGGCTTCTCGATGGGCTTCTCGGCCGAACCGGCGGCCGTCGGCGGGTCGGAAGGTTTCTTCTCGTCGTCCCCGGTGGACCTCCTCGCCGAAGGATTCACCAACCCCTCGATGAGGTCCTTGACCGCGTCGCCCACCCCCAGCGGATCCAGCGGGTTCCTGGTCCTGGAGGCGGAAGGAGACGGCTTCGGGGTCGAAGTCGGCCCGGATCCCGACGCCGATGGTGCGCCCGCCGGCCGGTCCTGGGCCGAGGGGGACGCACCGGGCCGGGCGTCCTCTTCTTCACGCCCGTCGTCGCCGCCCTCGCCGTCCGGTTCCTCGGAACCATCCGGCTCGTCGGTTTCGGCGGTCGGCCGTGACGGCGATGGCGAAGGCCCCGGCGATACGGAGGTGGTCGGGGTGGGTTCGGGAGGCGATTCGGTGGGCTCCACCGGTTCGTCCGAGCGGGTGACGCACGGCCCGGGTGCGAAGGGGATCTCCTTCTCGTCGGCCAGGGCCATGCGAGGAGTGAGCCCCATGCCGACCAGGACCGCGGTCGGCATCGCGGCCAGGGCCATCGCCTTGCCCGCGGGCAGTTGGAGCCTGGTCAGCAGGGACTTGCGCGGAGCCGCATGGCGGGGGCCCTTCCTGGCCCGCCCGCCGTCCCCCTCGGGGGGTGTCAGCGGCGAGATGTCACCCTGCACTCTTCCTCCCGCCGTTGGTTTCGGTGGTGGTCTCGGGTGTGTCCGAAGGGGCCGGGACCTGGGCACCCCACTCCCCCGGCTCGATGGAGGACTGCGCTGGGAGGGCGGCGGCCTCGGGCACGGCACGGTCTTCGGTGGGTTCGACGGTCGGCGGCAGTGGCTCGCCCGGCATCCACGCGATGGACAGCGCACCGCCGATCATGGCGAAGAGGAATCCGAACACGAAGCCGCCGATGTTGGCCACCGGTAGGGAGACCAGTGCCAGGATGATCGCCGCGACGCCCGCGAAGACCCGGACGAGTGCGTGGAACCACATCGTCAGTCCGAGGGTGACCAGCAGTACACCGATGATCAACGAGCCGGCGCCGGCCGTGGTGGCCATGGCGATGGTCAGATTGCCGAGCCGAACGTCGGCATAGGGGAAGTAGGCGATCGGAACGCCACCGAGCATGGTGAACAGCCCTGCCCAGAAGGGCCGTTGACCCCGCCAGGTGCTGAACCGCCGCCGAAGGCCGCGGAGGAAGTGCTCATCGTGTCCGGTGGCCATGGACTCGGCGCTCATGGAAAAACAGCTCCCTGCTAGCGGTCGTGCGGTGAGATGGGAGGACGGGGCGGGAGCAACGGCGAGAGCCGACGCCCCCGCCCGTCCAGATGTGCCGGATCCCGCTAGCCGGGGAAGCACTCCTTGACGCCCTTGTGCAGCTTCAACTTGAGCCCGCTGAGCTTGAAGGTGCCTGCCGTGGTGGCCCACGCCTTCTGCTTGACGCCCGTCAGCGTCGCCAGGTCGGCGCGCTGGGCGAAGCCGTTCGCATTCACCTTCCCCTCGGTGCCCGGCTGGATGCCCGGGGTGCCGACGGAACCGGCCGCCACCCCGATGTCGATGTTGCGGAACTCGGCGTCCGCCTCCAGGTAGGAGACGTCGAGGTAGAGGTCCTTGGCGGTCACCGGATTGTCGGGATCGGTGCCCGCGGTCAGCTCAAGGCTGACATTGCCGACGAACGGCACCTTCGGCGTGACCACCGACTGGCACATGTTGGTGATGGTGGCTCTGCTGAAGCCCGACACGGCGACGGGCTCCGCGAACGGGTTCCCTTCGAGGTCCTTGCCCGATGCGACACTGCCGTACTGAACGAAGTCGTGACCGACGAGTGAGTCGGCAGTGACCTTGAACTCCTGGCCGGAGATGCTGAATGACGCGGCGAGTGCTCCTTGGGCCAGACCGATGCCGATTGCGGCCGTTGCGGCCATGCTCGGCACCATGACAAGGGCGAACCGCTTCCATCTGGTTCCGCCACGAGCCAAAGACTCCATGATTTCCTCCTTCTCGGACGTACATCTCCGGATCGGACCGCCAGGTCCGTCCTGAAATGGGAGAAGTGCTTACGTCCTCGGGAAGGAGAGCGCCGTACCGTCCGGCGCATAGCGCGTCCGAAGCACCGGCGATCACCCCCGAGCGACAACCACTGGTCGCGCCTGATGCCTCACGCACAACCTGATTCAGACAGGCCCCGCTGATGGCGGGAACCCCCCTGTCCGCGACCGGCGTTGAGGCCGGTCGGCCCGGTGGGGACCCAAGGCGCGTCACACGGCTGGAGACCGGGCGTTGCGGTGTTTGGACCGAGCGTCGCCGATCGTGGTGCATTCCACGCCCGGACACAAGGGGGTTCGTTACTGGCTAGTAACGGGTCGGTGCCGGTGGTATGGCCGACCGCTTTCGCGCGGCCACACAGGGTGCCGCACATCGCCCCACCAGATGCGGAAATCGATGACCATAGGGGGACAGGAGAGTGCTGTTGCTTTACTACGAGTAACAGCCCGCCGAATTACCAAGTTTTGGTAAAGGGCTGCCACTAGTAGGCATCGCGTCAACAAAAGCGGCGGTGGCGTTCCCAGAACGCCACCGCCGTCGACTTCAACACCCGCCGGGGCCGCAGGGACCCCCGCGAGCACGGACCGACAAGGTCGGAATCAGAAGAGGACCCGAGCCAGGGCCGAGCGGGCCGCCGTCACCCGGGGGTCATCCGGCCCGATCACCTCGAACAGCTTCAGCAATCGCACCCGTACGGCATCGCGGTCTTCGCCCGCCGTGCGCCGAACGGCCTCCACCAGGCGCCCGAAGGCGTCCTCGACATGGCCGCCGACCAGGTCGAGATCGGCCGCATCGATCTGCGCGTTGGCATCGGCGGGGTCGCTCGCCGCCTTGTCGCGCACCTTCTGCGGATCCATGCCGGCGACCCGGCCCAGCAGTTCCGCCTGCGCCAGGCCGAGCTTGGCCTCCGAGTTGCCGGGGTCGTCGGCGAGCACATTGCGGTACGCCTGCACGGCGCCGCCGAAGTCTCCCGCGTCCAGCGCCTGTACGGCGGCTTCCAGCAGGGCGTCATAAGGGCCGACGGGCACCGGGGCAGGGCCAGCCGCCGCAGCGGGCGCCGCGTCGGAGTCGACCACGATCCCGGTCAGCCCGAAGCGCTCCTCGCCGACCTGGATCAACTGATCCAGTGTCTGACGGATCTGCTCCTCGGGTGCGGCTCCCTGGAAGAGCGGCAGCGCCTGCCCGGCGACCACCGCAAAAACGGCTGGAATGCCCTGGATGCCGAACTGCTGCATCAGCATCTGGTTGGCGTCAACGTCCACCTTGGCCAGGACGAACCGGCCGTTGTACTCCAGCGCGAGACGCTCCAGCACCGGGCTGAGCTGCTTGCACGGCTGGCACCACTCGGCCCAGAAGTCGAGGACGACCGGGACCTCGGCGGACTGCTGGAGCACATCGCGCTCGAAGCCCGCCTCGTCGACGTCGATCACCAGACTGGACGGGGACACGGCACCCCCGCCGCCGTGGCGGGCGGCCTCAGCACGGGCCTGCTCCGCCTTGGCCTTGGCCTCGTTGGCCGCCTTCACCGCGGCGAGGTCGACGACGCCGCTCATGGACATGTTCCTAGGCTGCATGAGTACATCCTCCCCCTTCCGCGTGCGCAAACGAAAAGTACGGACCTTTAGACCGTACGAACCCATGGACGCAGGTACTGCACATGGCTCAAACTGTTCGGCGCGGGGTCCCCACCCGATGCGCCAGTGGTTGTCGCGGAGCGCCTGAGCGCTTTCGCTACGACTCGTAGCGTATCTGTTCGACTTCCGTTCCGTCGCCTCCCGCGTGTGAGATTCCTCCGGTGAACTGGCTCACACCAAAGCGCCTACCCGCCGGTATGGTCGCCGTCATGTGCAGCCGTCCCCGCCCTACATCAGTACGTACCGGTCGTACGGGACGCCCTCGCAGCACCGAGGCCGACATCGCCATCCTCGAAGCCACCCGGGCGGCACTCGTCGATCTCGGTTGGTCAAAACTGACCATGGGCGATGTGGCAGCCCGGGCCAAGGTCGCCAAGACCACGCTCTACCGCCGTTGGGCGGGCAAGAGCGAACTGGTGATCGATGCCGTGGCCGTACTCTTTGACGAACTCGAACTACCCGACCGCGGCAGCCTGATGGCCGATGTGGAAGGCGTGGTGTTGCAGTTCGCGAAGCTGCTGGAACGACCGGAGACCAGGACCGCGCTGATGGCCGTGGTGGCTGAGTCCACGCGGGACGAGGCACTGCGGGGCCGTATCCGCTCCGCCATCGTGGACCGGCAGAAGTGCTTGGTACTGGAGGGCAGGGCCCGCGCCCAGGCGCGCGGCGAACTGCCCTACGAGGACGACGCCGAGTCCGCCGCACGCAACGCCGATCTAATCTTCGATGTGATCGCCGGGGCGGTGGTCCACCGAACCCTGGTCAGCGCGGAACCGGTCGACGAGGCATGGGCCCACCGCTTCACCACACTGCTGCTCCTGGGGCTGACATCCCTGAAGAAGGGCTGACGCACCGCCCAGGACCGGCTCTCCCCCGATCAGTACCGGTCCCGACCCCCACCCCGGTACCGGCATCGGCATCGGCGCACGCCGAGACGGCACGCACGGCGACGGGCAGAGGACCACCCGATCACCGTGCGCACCGCGGCGGACGATCAGAACCCGGGCGGCTCGGTGTAGGTCCCCCACTCGTCCCGGAGCGCATCACAGATCTCGCCCAGGGTGGCCTCGGCCCGTACGGCGTCCAGCATCGGGCCGATCATGTTCGACCCGTCCCGGGCCGCCGTGAGCATCGCCTCCAGACCGGCACGGACGGCGGCGTCATCCCGGCGCGCCCGGCGTTCGGCGAGCGTCTGCACCTGGTCGCGCTCCACCTCGTGGCTGACCCGAAGGATCTCCAGATCACCGGTGACCGAGCCATGGTGGACATTGACGCCCACGACCCGCTTCTCGCCCTTCTCCAGCGACCGCTGGTAGCGGAAGGCCGATTCGGCGATCTCGCCGGTGAACCACCCGTCCTCGATGCCGCGCAGGATGCCGGAGGTCATGGGGCCGATGGGGTGCTGTCCGTCGGGGTGGGCGAGCCGGCCGCGGTCCTTGATCCGTTCGAAGACCTTCTCGGCCTCGGCCTCGATCCGATCGGTGAGCTGCTCCACGTACCAGGAGCCGCCGAGCGGGTCGGCCACATTGGCGACCCCGGTCTCCTCCATCAGCACCTGCTGGGTGCGCAGGGCGATCTCGGCGGCCTGGGCGCTGGGCAGGGCGAGCGTCTCGTCCAGGGCGTTGGTGTGCAGCGAGTTGGTACCGCCGAGGACGGCGGAAAGCGCCTCCACCGCGGTGCGCACGACGTTGTTGTACGGCTGCTGGGCAGTGAGGGAGACACCCGCGGTCTGGGTGTGGAAGCGCAGCCACTGGGCCTTGTCCGTCCGTGCGCCGTACACGTCACGCATCCAGCGGGCCCAGATCCGTCGGGCGGCACGGAACTTCGCAATCTCCTCGAAGAAGTCGAGGTGGGCGTCGAAGAAGAAGGAGAGTCCGGGGGCGAAGGTGTCCACGTCCAGACCGCGGCTGAGCCCGAGTTCTACATAGCCGAAGCCGTCGGCGAGCGTGTACGCCAACTCCTGTGCGGCTGTCGCCCCGGCTTCGCGGATGTGGTAGCCGGAGACGGAGAGGGGCTTGTACGCCGGGATGTCCCGGGCGCAGTGCTCCATCAGGTCGCCGATGAGCCGCAGATGGGGCTCGGGCTGGAAGAGCCATTCCTTCTGGGCGATGTACTCCTTGAAGATGTCGGTCTGGAGCGTGCCGTTCAGCACGGCCGGATCGACGCCCTGCCGTTCGGCGGCGACCAGGTACATGCAGAAGACCGGTACGGCCGGGCCGCTGATGGTCATGGACGTGGTGACATCACCGAGGGGGATGTCACCGAAGAGGACCTCCATGTCGGCCGCGGAGTCGATGGCGACCCCGCAGTGGCCGACCTCACCGAGTGCGCGGGGGTCGTCCGAGTCCCGTCCCATGAGGGTGGGCATGTCGAAGGCGACGGAGAGCCCACCGCCGCCCGCGGCGAGGATCATCTTGTACCGCTCGTTGGTCTGCTCGGCGTTCCCGAAGCCGGCGAACTGGCGGATCGTCCACGTTCGACCGCGGTAGCCGGTCGGGTGCAGTCCTCGGGTGAAGGGGTACTCGCCGGGCCAGCCGATCCGGTCGAATCCCTCGTACGTGTCTCCGGGGCGGGGGCCGTAAACAGGCTCGACGGGGTCTCCGGAGAGCGTGCTGAAGTCGGCATCCCGCTTCCGGGCCTGGTCGTAGCGGGCCTGCCAGCGTCGGCGGCCTTGCTCGATGGCGTCAGCGTCCATGTTGTCAATTTACTAGGACGTCCTAGTAAATGTCGATGGGAGACCGCCGCGAGCCGTACGCGCGCGGCGGTGGAGTTCAGGCTCCGGCCGGAACCCTGTTGCCGTCGGTGATCAGGGCGCGGGCCTCACGGCTGATCTTCGGCTCGACGAAGAAGGAGGCCACAGGGATGCAGCCGGCCGCGAGCACCCAGAGCAGCTTGCCGAAGGGCCACTTCGCCTTGGAGCCCAGATCGAACGCGAAGATCACATAGACGATGAAGAGAACACCGTGGATCTGCGAGATCACCATGGTGTCGCCGGTCTCGAAGCCGTACTTCAAGATGATGGCGCCGGTGAAGACGAGCAGCCAGACGGCAGTGATGTACGCCATCACCCGGTAGCGGGTCAGCACGGTTTGTTTCATGGGGTCGAGCGTATCCGGGCAGTCGGTGCCCTGTGCGAGCGGGTCTGACCCGCTCCCATCAGCCCCGTAGCCGCTGGGGGCGGGGGCGGGGATGAACCCGACGAGCCCCTGCGAAGGACTGTCAGTGCCGGTCAGCGCCGGTTAACGTTCGTCGAAATCGGCTGCCGAGACCCGCAACGGCCGCAGCATCGCGAAGATCTCCGCGCACTCCTCGGCGTCGTACGCGCCGAGCCCGAAGTCCATCTCCATCAGGTCGCGGGTGGCCTCTTCGACGACGCTCCGCCCCTTGTCGGTGATCGACGCGAGGGTGCCGCGCCCGTCGTTCGGATTGGGCCTCTTGTCCACCAGGCCGGACCGCACCAGTCGGTCCACGGTGTTGGTGACGGAGGTCGGATGCACCATCAACCGCTCACCGATCTTCGACATCGGCAGCTCCCCGGCCTTGGAGAAGGTGAGCAGCACCAGGGCCTCGTACCGGGCGAAGGTCAGCTCATAGGGCTTGACGACCGCGTCGACCTCGGCGAGCAGGATCTGGTGCGCACGCATGATCGAAGTGATCGCCGCCATGGAGGGTACGGGCCCCCAGCGCTGCCGCCAGAGTTCGTCGGCGCGTGCGATGGGATCGAAGGGGAGGCTGAGCGGCTTCGGCACGGCTCCGACCCTATCCAGTGACCGCGGGCAGGTCAGCCCCGTCTCGCCCCTCGGTCCGATCACCGTACGAACTCGGCCGATCCAACGGCGACAAGGCGGAAAACACTCGGGGGCGGGTCGAGTGATCGACCCGCCCCCGAGGGAAGTGCCTATGCCTCGACGACACCCTCGCGGCGGGCGCGGGAGGCGATGACCTCGTCGTCCGCGGCACGCTTCAGCTTGCGCTCGGCGTAGAAACCGCCCAGCGGCAGGACCGAGAGGACGAAGTAGAGCGCGGCGGTCTTCAGGTCCCACTTGGTGCGGTTCCAGGCGTCCAGCCAGAACAGCACGTACAGGATGAACAGGACTCCGTGGATCATGCCCAGGGCCGGCACCGCGTTGAAGTCGGTGGTCCGCTTCAGTACGGAGGCCACGAGCAACAGGATGAAGGAGACGGCCTCCGGTGCGGAGACCAGGCGAAGACGGTGGAGGGAGGAGGCGGTCTTGATGTCCACGGAGGCACCTTCAGTGGGAGACGATCTTGTGAATGCGCTCACAAGCGCGGGCCTATTGTGTCAGCTTCCTTTGCCATCCCTTTGTCCGGGGTGGGTCCGAGCCGGGCGGGTTACTCCCGGATGGCTGTCCTAGTCCCCCATCGGGCGGCTACCGTCGCTATGTGGCAACGTTCCGGCTCCAGGGGAGCAAGGTGCTCGCGGTTGACATGACCGGCGACGCCGTGAAGGCAAAGAACGGGTCGATGGTCGCGTACGACGGCCAGATGGCCTTCAAGAAGCTGTCCGGTGGCGGTGAGGGCATCCGCGGCATGGTGACCCGCCGGCTGACCGGTGAGCAGATGGTCATGATGGAGGTGAAGGGGCAGGGCACCTGCTACTTCGCCGATCGGGCGTCCGAGATCAACCTGGTGGGCCTGCACGGGGACAAGCTGTACGTGGAGTCGAGCAATCTGCTCTGCGCCGACGCCGGGCTGCGGACCGGCACCAGCTTCACCGGGCTGCGCGGCGGGGCGACCGGCAACGGCCTGTTCACCACCACCGTCGAGGGCACCGGCCAGGCGGCCATCATGTCCGACGGACCCGCGGTGGTCCTGCGCGTGACCCCGCAGTACCCCCTGGCGGTGGACCCCGGCGCGTACATCGCCCATCAGGGGAACCTCCAGCAGAACTTCCAGTCCGGTGTGACGTTCCGCACCTTCCTGGGCGAGGGCGGTGGGGAGGCGTTCCAGATCCGGTTCGAGGGAGATGGCGTCGTCTACGTCCAGCCCAGTGAGCGCAACACCATCGGAGGGGATGCGTAGCCATGCCGTTCCGAGAGATCAACTCCAGGATGGTCGAGGCAGCGGTCTTCCCCGGCCAGCGGATCTTCAGCCAGCGCGGCGCGATGCTCGCGTACAAGGGCGAGGTGTCCTTCACCCCGAACACCCAGGGCGGTCAGGGCGGGCTGGCCTCGATGATCGGGCGCCGGGTCGCCGGCGAGGCGACCCCGCTGATGACGGTCGAAGGCAGTGGCACGGTGATGTTCGGCCACGGCGGCCACCACGTCCACCTCGTCCATCTCAGCGGCGACACCCTCTATGTGGAGGCCGATCGACTGCTCGCCTTCGACGGCACCCTGGAGCAGGGGACGATGTTCCTCGGCTCGCAGGGCGGGGTGATGGGCATGGTGCGCGGCCAGGTCACCGGGCAGGGGCTGTTCACCACCACCCTGCGCGGCAGCGGAGCGGTCGCGGTCATGGCCCACGGCGGTGTGGTCGAACTGCCGATCACCCCGGGCCGCTCGATCCATGTGGACCCCCAGGCGTACGTGGCGCATCGCGGTGACGTACAGAACAAGCTCACCACGGCGCTCGGCTGGCGCGACATGGTGGGACGCGGCTCGGGCGAGGCGTTCCAGCTGGAGCTGAGCGGCAGCGGTGCGGTCTACGTCCAGGCATCGGAGGAGAAGTTGTGACCACCCCAGCGCAGAGCTACATCTGGGACCCGACCACCCTCCCCAGCGACGACAACGTCAACCCGTACACCTTCTGTGTGGAGTTGAAGGGCGGTCAGTGGTTCCTCCAAAAGGGGAAGATGATCGCCTACTACGGCCGGATCGACTTCAACGGCATCGGCCACGGCCGGCTGGACCGACTGCTGCGGACCTCGTTCCATTCGCCGCTGCACGCGAGCGACTGGGTGGTGGCCGAGGGCAGCGGCAAGATGCTGCTCGCGGACCGGGCCTTCGATGTGAACTCGTACGACCTGGACCAGGGGAATCTGACGATCCGGTCCGGGAACCTGCTGGCGTACCAGCCGTCGCTGGCGCTGAAGCAGTCAATCGTGCCGGGCTTCCTCACCCTGATCGGTACGGGGAAGTTCGTGGCGGCCTCCAACGGCCCGGTGGTGTTCATGGAACCGCCCATCCGGGTGGATCCGCAGGCACTGGTGGGCTGGGCGGACTGCCCGTCGCCGTGCCACCACTACGACCACGGCTATATGACCGGGGTGATGGGAGGGCTGCGTGCCCTGACGGGGATCGGTGGGGCCTCTGGGGAAGAGCATCAATTCGAGTTCGTCGGGGCGGGAACCGTACTGCTCCAGTCGACCGAGACGCTGATGCCGGAGACGGCCACGGGGGCGACGCCGCACCAGGCGGGAGTGCCCGGGGGGCACGGCTCCCCCGCGCCTGGCCAGCAAGGTCAACACGGCTCCACTCCGCGTTTCCCAGGTCAGCTGGGTGATCTCACCCGCCGCTTCGGCCTGTGAGCGGTAGTCTGCGGAGTGTGACGTCGAACGTCTGCACCCCCAGTACGCTGCGGGCTCCGTGCTGACTCCCTGGCCAGTGCCGGGCGTCACACCATGACTTCGTCCGTCTTTCAACTTCTTAGGTAGAATCCATATATGGAGACCGAGACGGCCACTCGCTGGCTGACCGATGACGAGCAGCGCACCTGGCGCACTCACCTGGACGTCAGCCGGCTGCTGATGCACCAACTCGAAAAGGACCTCCAGCCGTTTGGCCTGACCAACAACGACTACGAGATCCTGGTCAACCTCTCCGAGTCCGCGGACCAACGGATGCGGATGAGCGACCTCGCCGCTGCCACGCTCCAGTCCAAGAGCCGCCTCTCCCACCAGATCACCCGGATGGAAACCGCGGGACTGGTCCGACGGGAGAACTGCGAATCCGACCGGCGCGGGCTGTACGCCGTGCTCACCGAGCAGGGTACGGAGACCATGCAGCGGGTCGCACCGCACCACGTGGCCTCCGTGCGCCAGCACTTCATCGATCTGATGACGCCCGAGGCGCTGGCCGATCTGCGGGCGTCCCTCGCACCGGTCGCCGATCATCTCCGCGGCCGACGCGGCAAGGGCTGAGCGAGGAACACCAGGAAGATCCGGAAGGCGGGCCTTGGGGGGCTCTCTTTCGGATCTCGCCGGATGGTCCTCCCGTACCCGGTTCGGCATCTGCCCGCCCGCTGCCATGAGGGGCCGGTGGGCATCCGTACGCGAGCAGGACCCGCCGCCCTCCCGCTGTTGAGGGTCGGACGCACCACCCAGCCGGGCCGACGGCCCCGAACGGCCCGGCGAACACACCGCTCACTGCGGCTCCTGATCCTCCCCGCCGGCCCCGGGCGCCCCCGGCAGACTCACCTCGAAGAGCGCACCGCCCTGAGGTCCCTGCCGCACCGTGAGCGTCCCCCCGTGGCGCTCGGCCACATCGCGGGCGATGGCCAGCCCGAGCCCCGCACCCCCCTCGTCCCTGGTGCGGGCATCGTCGAGCCGCACGAAACGCTCGAAGATCCGCTCCCGTTCGAGCTCCGGGATCCCCTCTCCGTCGTCGGCGACCGCGAGCACGATCCGGTCCCCGTCCGCGCGCACCGTCGCCGTGACCGACTCGTCCGCGTGGCGCTGCGCATTGTCGAGGAGATTGCCGAGCACCCGGGCCAGTTGGGAGCGCGAGCCCATCACGTCCAGCCCGTCGACGACGTCCACCGTGACCGCGATGCGGTCGTGCGTCCGCTGGGACGCCTCCTCCCGCACCATGGCCCCGAGATCCAGCCGGGCCCGACCCGGCCGCTCCCCCGCGTCCAACCGGGCCAGCAACAACAGATCGGCCGCGAGTTGCTGAAGGCGTACGGTGTCGGCCACCGCACCCGGCACGTCCAGCAGATCCGGGTGTGCCTCGCCCACTTCGAGTTGGGTGCGCAGCGATGCGATGGGGCTGCGCAGTTCGTGGGAGGCGTCGGCGACGAATCTGCGCTGGCGTTCGACCGAGGCTTCGAGCGCGGCGAGCGTCTCATTGGTGGTGCGGGCGAGCCGGGCGATCTCGTCACGGGAGTCGGGCTCCGGAACGCGCCGGGAGAGGTCCTCCGAGGCCGTGATGGCCGCCATCTCCGCGCGGATGTCCTCCACGGGCCGTAGCGCCCTTCGGGTCACCAGCCAGGTCACCGCACCCACGACGACCAGCAGGGCGGGCAGCCCGATCAACATGGCGTCCCGAACGCTTTCGACCGCCTCCTGTTCGGTGGCGCGCGGCACACCCCCGAACACGGTGACGGTGGTCCCGCTGCTGTTGGTCGCCTCGACGGCGGCGAAGCGGTAGGGGGCGCTGTCACCGTCGACGGTGGCGCTGCCATCGCTGAGCTTCTCACTGCCCGAGACCTGGCCCCGGGCAGGGTCGTCGGAATCGGCGTCGGAATCAGAGTCGGCATCGGCATCGGCATCGGAGTCGGTGTCGTTGTCGGCATCGGAGTCCGTGTCACTGGCTGAGTCCGTGTCCTGGTCCGGTCCGTTCTCCGGGCCGTCGGACGGATCGCCGGACGAGGCACCGGACGGGTCGCGCTCGGACTCGTCACCCTGCCGTTCCGGCTCGTCGTCCTGCTCGGTGCTCGGCGAGGGCAGCGGCACGGGCCGAACGCTCCGGCTGCTCGTGCCCTCGATGCTCTGGAGATCCGGTGAGACGGCGATGACCTGCCCGTTCTCGCCCACCACCTGGACGGGACGGTCCTCGGCACTCGGCAGGTCGAGCTTGTCGGCCGGGGTGTCGAGGGCGAACTGGGAAGCAACCTCGCGGGCGGCGATCTCCGCCTGGAGGTTGATCTTGCCCTCCAGGTTCTGGCGCAGCACGAGCAGCACCCCGAGGCCCGCCGTGATCAGCGCGATCGCCACGACGAGGGTGGCGCCGATGGCCGCCTTGGCCCGTACGGATCTCATGGCGCGGCCACCAGTCGGTATCCCGCGCCGCGCACGGTCTGGATGCGGGGGGCGCCCAGTTTTCGACGCAGGGCGCTGATGTAGACCTCGATGATGTTGGGGTCGCCGTCGTAGGCGAAGTCCCAGACGTGTTCGAGGATCTCCGCCTTGCTGACCACATCACCGGCGCGCACGGCGAGTTGCTCCAGCACGGCGAACTCCTTGGCGGTGAGCGTCACCTCCTCGTCCCCGCGGAAGACGCGACGGGCCGCGGTCTCCACCCGTAGATCACCCACGGTGAGCCGGGGCGAGCCGCCGGAGCGACCGCGGCGACGCAGCAGCGCCTTCACCCTCGCGACGAGGACGACGTACGAGAACGGCTTGGTCAGGTAGTCGTCGGCGCCGGTGTCGAGACCCTCCGCCTCGTCGTACTCACCGTCCTTGGCGGTGAGCATCAGGATCGGCACCTCGTCACCCGCGGCCCGGAGCGACGCGCAGACGCGATAGCCGTTCATCCCGGGCAGCATGATGTCGAGGATGACGAGGTCGTAGGAGCCCTCGGACGCCTGGTGCAGCCCTTCAAGGCCGTCGTGGACCACGTCCACCGCATAGCCTTCGGCCGTCAATCCCCTGGCAAGGGAGAGCGCCAGCCTCTTCTCGTCCTCCACGATCAACAAACGCATGCGCTCAGGGTCGCAAACCGAAGCTGAAGATCCCTTCAGGTGGCTTCAGGTTGGGTTCAGCATCTCCCCGGCAGATTGGTGTCCACGAAGCCAGCAGGTACGGGGAGGAACCCTCATGAAGCGCAAGATTGCCGTCGCCGTCGCCGTGATCGCCCTGGTGGGCGGCGGTACCTACACCGCGGTCGCCGCGTCCGGTGACCCCGCTCCCTCGTCGAGCATCTCGGCGTCCGAGGCCGCCGGTGCGGCACTGAAGAAGAGCCCGGGGTCGATCGAGTCCATCGGCCTGGACGACGATGCGAAGGGTCAGTGGGAGGTCGAGGTCGTCAACAAGAACGGCGACGACCAGGACGTCCGGGTGGACGCGAAGGGCAAGGCGTCCCTGTTCTCGGACGACGATGACCGCGACGACGGTGACGACCGCGACTCCGCTGACGACAAGGCCGAGCGCGAGGCCCTGAACGCCGCGAAGGTGAACGCCGAGCAGGCGGCATCCGCCGCCCTGAAGTTCCGTGCGGGCTCCGTCACCGAGGTCGACTTCGACAACGGTCACTGGGAGGTCGAGGTCCGGGACAAGGACGGTCGCGAGCACGAGGTGCGGGTGGACGCCACGACCGGTAAGGCATCGGTCTCGGCAGAGTCCAACGACCGCGATGACACCGATGACACGGATGACGCCGATGACCGCGACGACCGTGATGACAGGGACGACAAGAACGACCGCGACGACGACTGATCCCCTGACCGAGCGGCGCTCTCCCCTGGTCACGGACTGAACATGGGCTGAACACGGGCCCGGACCATGGGCATCGCCGCCCCCACAGCCAGGGGCATGCCCCCGGGGTGCCCCGCAGCGCCCCGCCCCTGAACCCCGGCCCGGCCTTGGACCAATCCCCCCGCGTCCAGGCCGGGTCGGGCCTTTGCCCGCCCGGCCCCTGGGCGTCCCCGCCCAGGGGCCGTCGGACGCGCTACGACTGCGTCAGTCCCGCCACCAGTTCGTCGGCCGCCGAGTAGGGGTCCGTCTCCCCCGCCACGATCCGCTCGGCGAGCGCCCCGAGCCGGCGGTCCCCGTGGAGATCACCGATCCGCTCCCGCAGGGCGGTGACCGCGATGGTCTCCACCTCGACCGCGGCCCGTCGCACCCGGCGCTGTGCGAGGACCCCGTGCTCCTCCATCCAGGCGCGGTGCTTGTCCAGGGCGGCCAGGACCTCGTCCGTGCCCTCGCCCCGGGCCGCCACCGTCTTGACGATGGGCGGACGCCAGTCACCGGGCGAGCGTGCCTCGCCCAACCCGAGCATGTGGTTCAACTCCCGGGCGGTGGCGTCCGCGCCGTCACGGTCCGCCTTGTTGACGACGTAGACGTCGCCGATCTCCAGGATGCCGGCCTTCGCGGCCTGGATGCCGTCCCCCATGCCAGGGGCGAGCAACACCACGGAGGTGTCGGCAGCAGCCGCGATCTCCACCTCCGACTGCCCGACGCCCACGGTCTCCACCAGGATCACATCGCAGCCGGCGGCGTCCAGGACGCGGATCGCCTGCGGGGCCGCCCAGGCCAGACCGCCGAGATGGCCTCGCGTGGCCATGGACCGGATGTAGACGCCCGGGTCGGACGCGTGTTCCGACATCCGGACCCGGTCGCCGAGCAGGGCGCCGCCCGAGAACGGCGAGGACGGGTCCACGGCGAGCACCCCCACCCGTTTTCCCGCCTTGCGGTACGCGCTCACCAGGACCGATGTCGACGTCGACTTGCCGACACCGGGCGAACCGGTGAGGCCGACGACGTACGCGCCCCCGGTCAGCGGGGCCAGCGCCGCCATCACCTCGCGCAACTGCGGGGACGCCCCCTCCACCAGGGAGATCAGCCGGGCCACGGCCCGTGGCCTGCCCTCCCTCGCATCAGCGACCAGTTGGGGGACGTCCACCATCACTCGACTCCTCTGTGGTTCGACCGACCCGAACGGCATGTGCCCGAAGGGATCAGCTCGCCGGTACGCGGACGATCAGGGCGTCGCCCTGTCCACCGCCGCCGCAGAGCGCTGCGGCCCCGACGCCACCGCCCCGGCGCTGGAGCTCCAGCGCCAGATGCAGCACCAATCGGGCGCCCGACATGCCGATGGGGTGGCCGAGCGCGATCGCACCACCGTTGACGTTCACCTTTTCCGGGGACACCCCGAGGTCCCGCATTGACTGGACGGCGACCGCGGCGAACGCTTCGTTGATCTCGATCAGATCGAGATCGGCGACTTCAAGCCCTTCCTTGCGCAGGGCGTGCGCGATCGCGTTCGAGGGCTGCGAGTGGAGGGAGTTGTCGGGGCCTGCGACATTGCCGTGGGCGCCGATCTCGGCGATCCACTCCAACCCCAGCTCCTCGGCCTTGGCCCGGCTCATGACCACGACCGCAGCCGCACCGTCGGAGATCTGCGACGCGGTGCCCGCGGTGATCGTGCCCTCCGCGGCGAACGCCGGACGGAGCCGGCCCAGCGACTCCACGGTCGTCTCGGGCCGGATGCCCTCGTCCTTGGTGACGACGACCGGCTCGCCCTTGCGCTGCGGAATCTCGACGGGCGTGATCTCGGCGTCGAAGACCCCGTTCTTCTGCGCGGCGGCGGCGCGCTGGTGGGAGAGGGCCGCGATCTCGTCCTGATCGGTACGGACGATCTTCAGCAGGGCGTTGTGCCGCTCGGTCGACTCGCCCATGGCGATGTTCTCGAAGGGGTCGGTGAGGCCGTCGTGCGCCATGGCGTCGAGCATTCCCACGGCCCCGTACTTGAAGCCCTCGCGCGACTTCGGCAGCAGATGCGGCGCATTGGTCATCGACTCCTGGCCACCGGCCACGACGATCTCGAATTCACCCGCGCGGATCAATTGGTCGGCCAGCGCAATGGCGTCGAGGCCGGACAGACAGACCTTGTTGACGGTCAGCGCGGGCACGTTCATGGGGATGCCGGCCTTGACCGCGGCCTGGCGTGCCGGGATCTGTCCGGCACCGGCCTGAAGCACCTGTCCCATGATCACGTACTCCACCTGCTCGGGGGCGACCCCCGCGCGCTCCAGCGCCGCCTTGATGGCGAAGCCGCCGAGATCCGCGCCCGAGAAGGACTTCAGGGAGCCGAGGAGCCGTCCCATGGGCGTCCTGGCGCCCGCGACGATCACTGAGGTGTTACCGGTCGTTCCTGACATGAGACAAGATCCCCTTTCAGCACGGAGGCTGAGGAGTGAACGAGGGTTTACCTCAAATGTACTGAGGGGTCCACCACGAGGTCACCGGGCGGTCGGTGTGATCGCGCGCACGTTGCGTAACCGCCGGTACGGCGCTGCACTGGGGGGATGCTGACGCGAATCGACCACATCGGAATTGCCTGCCACGATCTCGACGCGACGGTCGAGTTCTACCGTTCCACGTACGGTTTCGAGGTCCACCACTCCGAGGTGAACGAGGAGCAGGGCGTACGGGAGGCCATGCTCCGGATCAACGGCACCTCCGACGGGGGCGCTTCCTACCTTCAACTGCTCCAGCCGATCCGGGAGGACTCCCCGGTCGGAAAATGGCTGGCCAAGAACGGTGAGGGAGTTCATCACATCGCGTTCGGCACCGAGGACGTCGACGGTGAAGCCGCGGCCATCCGCGAGAAGGGCGTGCGCGTGCTGTACGACCAGCCGCGCATCGGCTCCATGGGGTCGCGGATCACCTTCCTCCACCCCAAGGACTGCCATGGTGTTCTGACCGAACTTGTCACCTCTGCAACGGAGCACTGACCTCCGGATTCCTGGCCCGGTAGAGTGGGCAATTCCGGGCCGGGGCCGGGTCGGGGCCGCGACGCGTCCTCTCATGTTGATCTGTCACCATTTCCCCGGGGAGCCCGTTCGCCCGGCGAGCGGTGAGAGTGTGAAGCCAGTTGCGACCAGGGGACGGATGGGACCGCGCAGTGCGGGGCTACGAACGCCAGGAGAGCCACCGAGCTGACGACGACCACCTTTCGCGGTTCGAAGCCGAGATGGAACGGCTGAAGACCGAGCGGGAGAAGGCCGTCCAGCACGCCGAGGACCTCGGCTACCAGGTCGAGGTATTGCGCGCGAAGCTCCATGAGGCGCGCCGCAGCCTCGCATCACGCCCCGCCTACGACAACGGCGACCTCGGCTACCAGGCCGAGCAGATGCTCCGCAACGCCCAGGTACAGGCCGATCAGATGCGGGGGGACGCCGAGCGCGAACTGCGCGAGGCCCGTGCCCAGACGCAGCGGATCCTCCAGGAGCACGCCGAACACCAGGCCCGGCTCCAGGCCGAGCTGCACACCGAGGCCAACCAGCGCCGCCAGCGACTCGACCAGGAGCTGGCCGAGCGCCGCCAGACCGTCGAAGCCCACGTCAACGAGAACGTCGCCTGGGCCGAGCAGCTGCGCGCCCGTACCGAGTCCCAGGCCCGCAGGCTGCTCGACGAGTCGCGCGCCGAGGCCGAGCAGGGCCTCGCCGCGGCGCGCACCGAGGCCAAACGGCTCGCCGACGAGGCCCGCCAGCGGGTCAGCTCGGAGACGGAGAGCGCCCGGTCCGAGGCCGAGCAGATCCTGCTGCGTGCCCGCCGGGACGCCGAACGGCTGATGAACGCCGCATCCACCCAGGCGCAGGAGGCCACCAGCCACGCCGAACGGCTGCGTTCGTCCACCACCGCCGAGTCCGACCAGGCGAGGCAGCAGGCCGCCGAACTGAGCCGCGTCGCCGAGCAGCGGATACAGGAGGCGGAGGAGAAGCTTCGCGAGGCCCGTACCGAGTCGGAACGGGTCCTGACCGAGGCCAAGGAAGCCGCCGCCAAACAGTTGGCGTCCGCGGAGTCGGACAACGAGCAGCGCGCCAGGACCGCGAAGGCGGAGATCGCCCGACTGGTCGGCGAGGCGACCACCGATGCCGAGGCTCTGAAGGCCGAGGCCGAGCAGATCCTCGCCGATGCCCGCGCCGAGGCCGACAAGCAGCTCGCGACCGCCACCGAGAAGGCTCGGACGGCTGCCGCCGAGGACTCCGCGGCAGCGCTCGCCAAGGCCGCCCGAGCGGCCGAGGAGGTCTTGACGAAGGCGTCCGAGGACGCCCAGGAGACCACCAGGAAGGCGAGCGCGGAAGCCGAACGCATTCGCCGCGAGGCCGAGGCCGAGGCGGATCGTCTGCGCGGCGAGGCCGCGGAGCAGGCCGACCAGCTCAAGGGTGCGGCCAAGGACGACACCAAGGAGTACCGGGCCAAGACCGTCGAGCTCCAGGAGGAGGCGCGCCGGCTGCGCGGCGAGGCCGAACAGCTCCGGTCGGAGGCGGTCGCGGAGGGCGAGCGCATCCGTGGCGAGGCCAGGCGGGAGGCCGTCCAGCAGATCGAGGAGGCGGCCAGCACCGCGGAGGGGCTGCTCACCAAGGCGCGCACCGATGCCGACGAGCTGCGCTCCACGGCCAGCGGTGACAGCGAACGGGTGCGCACGGAGGCGATCGAGCGCGCGACGGCGCTGCGCCGACAGGCCGAGCAGGGCCTGGCCGCAGCGCGCACCGAGGCCGAGCGGCTGCGCGCCGAGGCCGAGGAGCTTGCGGAGGGCGTGCGGGCGGCGGCCGAACGGGCCGCGGCGGAGTTGCGCGAGGACGCCGAGCGGGCGATGGCCGCCCGGCAGGAGGAAGCCGCCGAGGAGCTGAGCCGTCTCCATGCCGAGGCCCAGTCCCGGCGTCAGGCCGCCGATGAGGCGCTGACCGAGGCCCGTGCGGACGCCGAGCAGCTGCGCCGGGACACCGGCGACGAGATCGAGCGGCTGCGCCGGGAGGCCGGCGAGCGGCTGCGTGCGCTTCAGGCCCAGACCGAGCAGGAAGCCGAGCGGCTGCGCACCGAGGCCGCAGCGGACGCAGCGGGCACCCGCGCCGAAGCGGAGAACGCAGCGGTACGGCTGCGCTCCGAGGCCGCGGCCGAGGCGGAGCGGCTCAAGAGCGAGGCGAAGGACACCGCCGACCGGGTGCGCGCGGAGGCAGCCGCGGCTTCCGAGCGGGTGGGCGCCGAGGCCGCGGAGGCGCTGGCCGCTGCTCAGGAAGAGGCGTTGCGCCGCCGCCGCGAGGCCGAGGGCATGGTCGATTCGGCGCGCGCCGAAGCAGACCAGGAGCGCGAGCGGGCCCGTGAGCAGAGCGAGGGGCTCCTCGCCTCCGCCCGCAAGCGGGTCGAGGACGCCCAGGCCGAGGCACACCGGCTGGTCGAAGAGGCGGACCAGCGGGCCACGGATCTGGTCGCCGCGGCCGAGCAGACCGCGAAGCAGGTGCGGGACGCCGTCGCCGGCCTGCACGAGCAGGCCGAACAGGAGATCGCCGGGCTGCGTTCGGCGGCCGAGCACTCGGCCGAGCGGACCCGTACCGAGGCACAGGACGAGGCGGACCGGATCCGCTCCGACGCCCACGCCGAGCGGGATCGCGCGGCGGAGGACGTGGCCCGGTTGCGGACGCGGGCGCAGGAGGAGACCGAGGCGGCGAACGCGCTGGCCGAACGGACCGTCACCGACGCGATCGAGGAGTCCGAGCGGCTGCGCACGGACACCGCGGAGTACGCGCAACGGATGCGTACGGATGCGTCGAACGCACTGGCGACGGCCGAGCAGGACGCCTCCCGTACTCGTGCGGACGCCCGGGACGACGCCAACCGGATCCGTTCCGAGGCTGCGACCCTGTCGGATCGGCTCGTGGGCGAGGCGACCGCCGAGGGCGAGCGGATCAGGACCGAAGCCGAACGACTCCTCGACGAGGCACGCCAATCGGCCGACAAGCGCCGTTCCGAGGCCGCGGCCGTGTCCGATCGGCTCGTGCGTGAGGCGACCGCCGAGGGCGAGCGGATCAGGACCGAAGCCGAACGACTCCTCGATGAAGCACGCCAATCGGCCGACAAGCGCCGTGCGGATGCGGCGGCGCAGGCCGATCAGTTGATGGCGGAGGCCGGTACGGAGGCGGAGCGGCTGCGCGCCGAAGCGGCGGACACCGTGGGCTCCGCCCAGCAGGCGGCGGAGCGGATGCGGGCCGACGCCCGCAAGGTCGTGGCGGATGCGGAGGCCGTGGCCGAGCGGATGCGCGCCGATGCGCGGGCCGCGGCGGACCGGACGGTGGACGAGGCGCGCGAGGCGTCCGCCAAGCGCCGTCGGGATGCCGCCGAGCAGGCCGACCAGCTCATCAACCGGGCTCAGGAGGAGGCGCTCCGCGCTGCGCTGGAGGCGGAGGAGATGGCCGACACCATGGTGGGGGCCGCCCGCAAGGAGGCCGAACGACTGCTCGCCGAGGCGACCATCGAGGGCAACACCCTGGTGGAGAAGTCCCGCACGGACGCGGACGAGTTGCTGGTGGGTGCCCGTCGGGACTCGACCGCGATCAGGGAGCGTGCGGAGGAGTTGCGCACGCGGATCGAGAGCGAGATCGAGGAGCTGCACGAGCGGGCCCGCCGGGAGACATCCGAGCAGATGAAGACCACCGGCGAGCGGGTCGACCAGCTGATGACGGCGGCGCGCGATCAGCGTGCGGAGGCGGACACCAAGTCCAAGGAGCTGCTGGCCGAGGCGAATTCGGAGGCCAGTTCGGTCCGTATCTCCGCGGTCAGGAAGGCGGAGGGCCTGCTCAAGGAGGCCGAGCAGAAGAAGGCCGAACTCGTACGCGAGGGACAGCAGATCAAGGCCGACGCGGAGGTCGAGGCCAAGCGGCTCGTCGGCGACGGCAAGCGGGAGTTGGACGTCCTGGTGCGCCGTCGCGAGGACATCCAGACCGAGATCTCCCGTGTCCAGGACGTTTTGGAGGCGTTGGAATCCTTCGAGGCGCCGACTACCAACACCAAGGGTTCCAGCGGTTCCTCAGGTGGTGTCAGGGCGGGCGCGACAGCGGGCGCCACCCGTTCGAGTGGCAAGACGTCTGACGGCTAGCCACTCAAAAGGCTGGACATTCTCCAGATCAAACCTGTATCCACTCGATGACACGCCGCTTAGGCCCCTAGGATTCCCTCTATCACCTCACCGGTCTCATTCGACAGGAACCCCATGAGCGACACATCCTCCCCATTCGGCTTCGAGCTCGTGCGGCGTGGCTACGACCGCGGCCAGGTGGACGACCGCATTACCAAGCTCGTCGCCGACCGTGATAGTGCGCTGGCGCGCATCACCTCGCTGGAAAAGCGCATCGAGGAACTCCACCTTGAGACGCAGAACGCCCAGGCTCAGGTCACCGACGCGGAGCCGTCGTACGCCGGGCTCGGAGCGCGCGTCGAAAAGATCCTCCGTCTTGCCGAGGAGGAGGCCAAGGACCTGCGTGAGGAGGCCCGTCGGGCCGCCGAGCAGCACCGCGAGCTCGCCGAGTCCGCCGCCCAGCAGGTCCGCAACGACGCCGAGTCGTTCGCCGCCGAGCGGAAGGCGAAGGCGGAGGACGAGGGCGTCCGGATCGTCGAGAAGGCGAAGGGCGACGCCACTCAGCTGCGTACGGAGGCTCAGAAGGACGCGCAGTCCAAGCGGGAGGAGGCGGACGCCCTCTTCGAGGAGACCCGTGCGAAGGCCGCCCAGGCTGCCGCCGACTTCGAGACCAACCTGGCCAAGCGCCGCGAGCAGTCCGAGCGGGACCTGGCATCGCGTCAGGCCAAGGCCGAGAAGCGCCTCGCGGAGATCGAGCACCGCGCGGAGCAGCTGCGCCTGGAGGCCGAGAAGCTGCGTACGGACGCCGAGCGTCGGGCCCGCCAGACGGTGGAGACCGCGCAGCGTCAGGCCGAGGACATCGTGGCCGACGCCAACGCCAAGGCCGACCGGATCCGCAGCGAATCGGAGCGCGAGCTGGCGGCGCTCACCAACCGCCGCGACTCCATCAACGCGCAGCTGACCAACGTCCGCGAGATGCTGGCCACGTTGACCGGTGCCGCGGTGGCCGCTGCGGGCAACCCCGTCGACGACGAGCCCATCTCTCGGGGCGTCCCGGCCCAGCAGTCCCGCTGATCCCCGCCCCGCTCGGGGCCACGCATGTCGAAAGCCCCCCGCCGCTCAAAAGTGGCGGGGGGCTTTGCGCACGCCGTACGGTGTCCGCATGATCGAGCTGGATGGCCTCACTAAACACTTCGGGAGCAAAGTCGCCGTCGACCATCTGTCATTCCAGGTCAGACCAGGAGTTGTGACCGGATTCCTCGGCCCGAACGGCGCGGGCAAGTCGACGACGATGCGCATGATGCTCGATCTGGACAACCCGACCAGCGGCGATGTCCGGATCGACGGCAAGCACTATCGGGAACTGGAAGAGCCGCTGAAGTACATTGGCGCGCTGCTGGACGCCAAGGCCATGCATGGCGGGCGGAGTGCCTACAACAACCTCCTCTGTCTGGCGCAGGCGAACCGCATTCCGGCGTCCAGGGTGGATCAGGTTCTGGACATCGTGGGTTTGACCGCGGTGGCCAAGAAGAAGTCGAAGGGGTTCTCCCTCGGCATGGGTCAGCGCCTGGGCATCGCGTCCGCGCTGCTCGGCGACCCCGAGATCCTGATGTTCGACGAGCCGGTGAACGGGCTCGACCCGGAGGGCATCCATTGGATCCGCAATCTGATGAAGGCTCTGGCGTCCGAGGGGCGCACGATTTTCGTCTCCTCGCACCTGATGAGCGAGATGGCCCTGACGGCCGATCACCTCATCGTCATCGGGCAGGGGCGGCTGCTGGCGGACACCTCGATGGCGGACTTCATCCAGGAGAACTCCCGTAGCTTCGTCCGACTGCGCTCGCCCGATCAGGAGCGGTTGCGGGACGTGCTCAGCGAAGGGGGCTTCACCGCAGTCGAGGCGGGCTCGGGGGTCCTGGAGATCGACGGCGCGACGTCGGAGGAGCTGGGCGAGTTGGCGGCCCGTCACCAGATCACCCTGCATGAGCTGAGTTCCCAGCGGGCCTCGCTGGAAGAGGCGTTCATGCAGATGACCGCGGGCGCGGTGGAGTACCACGCCCACGGGACGAGCCATGCAGGCCCGCCGTCCGATCAGCAGCCGGGGCCCCAGTGGGGCCAGAGCTACCAGAGCAGCAAGGGAGCCTGACCCATGGCCTCGGTACCCGCGGTCCTCCAGTCCGAGTGGACCAAGATCCGTACGGTCTCCTCGACCACCTGGACGCTGGTGTGTGCGTTCTTGGTGACCGTCGGACTGAGCGCGGCCCTGTGCGCCCTGACGAAGGCGACCTTCGACGACCTCAGCCGCGAGGAGCAGTTCACCTTCGACCCGACCCTCATGAGCTCGTCGGGGATGATCCTCGGCCAGCTGGCGATGGTGGTGTTCGGTGTGCTGGTGGTGGGCACGGAGTACAGCTCCGGAATGATCCGCACCTCGCTGGCCGCCGTACCGCAGCGGGCGACCTTCCTGTTCAGCAAGATCACCGTGGCCACGGCACTGGCCCTGGGCGTCGGACTGGCGACGAGTTTCGCGTCCTTCTTCATCGGTCAGGCGCTCCTCGGCGAGCACCGGACGACGATCGGCGCGGAGAACGTCCTGCGCGCGGTCATCGGTGGCGGGCTCTACATGGGCCTGATCGCGCTGTTCTCGATGGCGGTGGCCACGATGCTGCGCAGCTCCATCCTGGCGCTGGGCATCCTGATGCCGTTCTTCTTCCTCGTGTCGCAGATCCTCGCCTCGGTTCCGAAGGCCAAGGAAGTGGCGCGCTACTTCCCCGACCAGGCCGGCGCCAAGATCATGCAAGTGGTACCGGACGCGATGGGCAGCGAGGAAACGCCGTACGGGCCCTGGGGCGGGTTGGGGATCATGCTGATCTGGGTGGTGGTGGCGCTTGCCGGCGCCTACCTCCTGTTGAAGAAGCGCGACGCCTGACCTCCGCGTGAGGACATCGGTGGGCCCGGGTCGCCGGAAGGCGGCCCGGGCCTCTGGGTGTCCTGGTGGTACTGCCGGCGATGCGACCGAGAGTCAAAAATCCCCGGTGGGAGGCCGCAGATCTCCCGGAGGCGACGTCCCGAGGTCGGTCGGGCACGCTCTGCGACGGCGAAAGGGTCCACGGCCCGGCCCCGCAGGCGGACCACGTGTTACTGCCTAGGACGAACTGGGGAGAAAAAGTTATCCTCCTAGTTCTTACGGGGGGCGTGCGGCTGACCAGCCTGGGCCCCGATGACCAGAAGTCGATGGGGCTGGAGAATGATCGAGGCAGTCGGCCTGACGAAGCGCTACGGCGCGAAGACGGCCGTGTACAACCTTTCTTTTCAGGTGAGGCCGGGTGCCGTCACCGGGTTCCTCGGTCCCAACGGTGCTGGCAAGTCCACCACCATGCGGATGATCCTCGGGCTCGACAACCCGACCGAGGGCAAGGTGACCGTGGGCGGTCAGCCGTTCCGGCAGACGACGAACGCACCCCGGCAGGTGGGCGCGCTCCTGGACGCCAAAGCGGTGCACGGCGGGCGGAGTGCCCGTAACCACCTGCTGTCGTTGGCGCAGCTCTCGGGCATTCCGGCCCGCAGGGTGGACGAGGTCCTCGGCGTGGTGGGGCTCCAGGAAGTCGCCCGGAAGCGCTCCAAGGGCTTCTCGCTCGGTATGGGCCAGCGGTTGGGGATCGCGGCGGCCCTGCTCGGCGACCCCCAGGTGCTGCTGTTCGACGAGCCGGTGAACGGGCTGGACCCGGAGGGCATCCTGTGGGTCCGCAATCTGATGAAGCAACTCGCGTCCGAGGGGCGCACCGTCTTCGTCTCCTCGCACCTGATGAGCGAGATGGCCCTGACCGCGGACCATCTGATCGTCATCGGCCGGGGGCAGTTGCTCTCGGACATGAGCGTGAAGGACTTCATCTCCGCCAACTCGGCCGACTTCGCCCGGGTGCGGACTCCGGACAGTGATCCCCAGCTGCGGGAGAAGCTGTCCGCCGCATTGAGCGAGGCCGGCGGGCACGTGGTGCCGGAGCCGGACGGCGGACTGCGGGTGATGGGGCTGCCGCTGCCGCGGATCAGTGATCTGGCGCACGGGGCGGACGTCCGGCTGTGGGAGCTGTCTCCGCACCAGGCATCGCTGGAGGAGGCGTACATGCGGATGACGCAGGGAGCGGTCGACTACCGCTCGTCGACGGACCAGAAGGCCGGGCTGATGCAGCAGCCCCAGCCGGGATTCGGTCCGCCGCCGCAGGTTCCCGAGGTGCCGCAGCAGAGCTGGTACGCACCACCGCCGCCGCAGCACGGCCAGCAGCCGCCGGCCCCCGGTGGCCAGGGTCCGGCTCCGACCGCGGCTGCCGCTCCCGCCCCGGATCCGCGGCTGCCGGCCGCCTCGACGCCCACGGCCCCGGCCGCGCCCGCGTCCGCGTCCGCCCCTGCCGATCTGACCAAGTCCGAGGACCCGCGATGACCACCCCCTACCAGCAGCAGCACGCGCCCGGAGTCGGCTACACCTCGCCGATCCCGATCCGCCGTGCCCACCTCGGTGACGCCATCGCCTCGGAATGGACCAAGATCCGTTCCGTACGGTCGACGATCTGGACGCTCGGTGTGATGGCGCTGCTCCTCATCGGCATCGGTCTGGCCATCGCCGCGGCGATCTCCGGCAGTGACACCAATGTGGACGGGCAGCCGATCCTGTCGCTCGGGTTCTTCGGCGTGCTGCTCAGCAGCATCTGTGTGATGACGCTCGGCGTGCTGACGATCGCTTCGGAGTACGGCACCGGGATGATCAGGACGACGCTGACGGCCTGCCCCTCCCGCGGGCGGGTGCTCACGGCCAAGGCGATCGTCTTCTTCGCGCTGGTGTTCACGGTCACCCTGGCCTTCACCCTGCTCGTGGGTGCGGCACAGGTGGCGATCATCGACCAGGGTTCGCCCAGCTCCGAGGAGTGGCTGCGCTCCACGCTCGGCGTCAGTCTCTATCTGGCCCTGCTCGGTCTGCTCTCCCTGGCCGTGGGCTCGCTGATCCGGCACTCCGCGGGTGCGATCACGATCATGATCGGGTTGGTGCTGCTCCCGCTGGTGCTGGCCATGTTCATGTTCACCGAGTCCCTGTCGTGGCTCCAGGACGCGCTGCTCGAATACTCGATCCCCAGCCAGCTCGGCGTGCTCTACGACAACTCCGTGACCGAGTCGGGCCCCACGGGTTGGGAGCCCTTGTGGATCATGCTCGGGATTGCGGCCGTCGCCCTGGGGTCCGCGTACGCGACGATGAACGCACGGGACGTCTAACGACGTTCAGCCGGCACCGGGCGCAAGCTCAGTGCTTGGGAGCGTTCCGGGACCGCTGCACCCGTGAGGTGCGGCGGTCCTTCGCGTTCCAGCACGCCTTGTGCCAGTGGCGGCGGTCCTCGACGCCGCCGTGCTGGGGCCAGGCCACGACGTGCGGCATCCCCGACGGGATCTCCTGGTCGCACCCGGGGCAGCGGTACCGCTTGCCGGCGGCACTTGCTCCGGCGACGTGGCGCACGGACCAACCCTCGCCCTGCCAGGACTCGGTGCGGCCGAAGCCGCCGTACCTGTCCCCGGGGTCACCGGAGGGCTCGGAGGGATTGTCGCCGCCCTTGGGGCGGTTACGGCGCGGGGACACGTGATACCTCACGGGGCAAGTACGGACGTTTCCTGTCGAGTCCAAGCCTACGGTCCAGGGTCGGGGGTACACGTACCACTCAGCGTGAGAGCTGGCCACTCCTCAGGAGCAGTTACCGGAAAATCGCAAGAACTTCACTTTGTGCCGTGCCTTTGGCACGTGTCAGACGTTATTGCCGTCAAGGGGAGTGACGCGTCGGCCGCAAGGAGGCAGAAGGCGATGCGCGTGGGTACGTTCGTGCTGGCAGCCCAGTTCCCGGGGCAGGGCCAGGGGGAGGCGCTCCACCGAGCGGTGCGATCCGCGGAGGTGGCGGAGGAAGCCGGCTTGGACACGGTGTGGCTGGCGGAGCATCACTTCGTGCCGTACGGCGTCTGCCCGTCCGCCGTGACGCTGGCCGCGCTCCTCCTCGGCCGCACCCGACGCATCCGGGTGGGCACCGCCGTGAGCGTGCTCCCGAGCGCCCATCCGGTGGCCCTGGGCGAGCAGGCCGCGCTGCTCCATCTGACCAGCGGCGGCAGGTTCTCGCTGGGGGTGGGCCGAGGGGGGCCCTGGATCGATCTGGAAGTCTTCGGCGGCGGTCTGCGCGCGTACGAGTCGGAGTTCCCCGAGTCCCTGGATCTGCTGCTGCGCTGGCTCCGTGAGCCCCGCGTGAGTGCGCACGGCCCCCGGTTCTCCTTCCGCGAGGTCGAGGTGGTGCCCCGCGCCGGAGAGCTGCTCGACGGCGGTGCGGGCCCCGAGGTCATCGTCGCCTGCACCTCGCCGAAGAGCGTCCGGCTCGCCGCCGAGCGCGGACTGCCCATGCTGCTGGGCATGCACAGCAGTGATGCCGAGAAGGCGGAGATGGTCGGGCTCTGGCGCAGCCACGCCCTGGCGGTCGGCAGATCTCCCGACGAGGTCGCGGAGGTCGCCCATGTGTCGGCGGGAGTGGCGCAGATCGCGGACACCGCGGCCGAGGCGATGGAGACGCTGTTGAAGGCCATGCCCGGCTGGCTCAAACAGGGGTTGGACGCCCATGTCACCGTCGACGGCCGACGTCGGGTGATGCGCGACCCCGTCGCCTACACCGATCTGCTCTGCGCACTGCATCCCGTGGGCCCGCCCGCTCTCGCCGCGGATCGCCTGGCTGCGACCGCCGAACGCACGGGCATCACGCGCTTCGCCCTGCTGACCGAGGGTTCGGGGGACCTTGCGACCACGGAGGCCAATGTGCGCAGCCTCGGGACCGAGGTTCTGCCCCTGCTGGCTTGAGCCGCCCCGGAGCCGTTTCGATCGCTGCCCGCTGAGGGCGCCGTGATCACGCTCCCCGCTCAGGACCCATGCTGCCGCTCCGACATCACACATCACGGCTCTCGTGATGCGGAGCGGCAGCAAAAGACATCAGCAGTCGCGCATCTCCGGCGACTGGTTCAGCAACTGGCCCCTGATGGAAGTGAAGCGGGCCAGCCGCTCGTCCACCGACGGGTCCAGCGGGAAGACCGCGACGCGATGGCAGTTCTGGAACGCCAGACGCACGCCGAAGTGCCGTTGGAGCGCACCTCGGATCGCATCGCTGGCGAGAGCGCGCAGCAGTTGACCACGTGCCTGCTCATCCGGCGGGGGCGTCTGGTTGTCGGCGAACTCGCCGCCGTCGACCTTCAGCTGTGCCACCAACGTAGTGATCATCTCCCATGCGTATGGCAGGGAGGTCCGGACGCAGTCGACGAAAGCGGCTTCATCGACTTCGCCTCGCTCGGCCTGTTCCAACAGCGCCGGTGAGACGTCGAGCGACATGGGTTCTCCTCTCGCGACCCCGGGTCACGGGGTCATACGGGCAGGGAAGTAGGCGCCGGGGACACCGCCGTACGGTATGACGTACGGCGACACAGAGTGCGCACCCGGCGACCTGCTGCATCCACGGTAAGTGCGCCGTCCAGAGCGCACCAGGAGATTGGGAGGACAACCGGCCAACGACGAACGGGGACAAGTGGGGCGACCCGAACCGCCTCAGCCAACCGCAGTGGGGCCTCGCAGCAGGGGAGCGTAGAAGGAATCGCGCCGGGTGGGGCAGGTCGAGTAGCGTTGCCCCTCATGCGCCTTGTCATCGCCCGCTGCTCCGTGGACTACGCGGGCCGGCTCACCGCCCATCTGCCCTCAGCTCCCCGTCTGATCCTGATCAAAGCGGACGGCAGCGTCTCCATCCACGCGGACGACCGCGCCTACAAGCCACTGAACTGGATGTCCCCTCCGTGCTCGCTCAAGGAGGGTGACGGCGATGTGTGGACGGTCACCAACAAGGCGGGCGAGAAGCTGATCATCACCATGGAGGAGGTCCTCCATGACTCCTCGCACGAACTGGGAGTGGATCCGGGTCTGATCAAGGATGGCGTGGAGGCGCACCTCCAAGAACTGCTCGCCGACCGTATTGAGACGCTGGGCAGCGGTTACAGCCTGATTCGTCGTGAGTACCCCACGGCCATCGGTCCGGTGGACATCCTCTGTCGCGATGCCGATGGTGCGACCGTCGCCGTGGAGATCAAGCGGCGTGGTGAGATCGACGGGGTGGAGCAGCTGACCCGCTATCTGGAGTTGCTGAATCGCGATCCGCACCTGGCGCCGGTCAAGGGGCTGTTCGCGGCTCAGGAGATCAAGCCGCAGGCGCGTGTGCTGGCGACGGACCGTGGCATCGGCTGCGTCGTCCTCGACTACAACGCCCTGCGGGGCATCGAGGACGACAAGCTCAGACTCTTCTGAGTCCTCTCGAACAGACGCGGTGCGGCCCAGGAAGCCTGGCTTCCTGGGCCGCACCGTGCGTTGGGGATGTTCAGGCCAGGGAGGGTGAGACTCCGCCTGGCCCCGCCGGCGCGGACGCCGACGACGGCGATCCGCTCACGGGCGCGCTGCTGATCGGTGCGCTCGCGGTGACCCCGCCAGACGTGGAGGGGCGGGGAGTGCTCGAACCGGTCGACGACTGGGACGAGGAGGGCTCGCCCGGGTTGGAGGGTCCGGTGGGCGGCCTGCTCGTCGGCGGTGCGGACGTCGGCCGTGAAGTGGGCCGGGTCGACTGCGAGGACGACGGGCTCTCCCCCGGTTCCTGTGAGCCGCTCGACGACGGGCCCTCGCTGGAGCCGGGGAAGCCGGTGGAACCGCTGGATTCGCTCGGCCGTGAGGATTCGGACGTCCTGGAGGAAGTGGGGTCCGGGTCCACCTCGTCGGAGCTGTCCGGGAGGGGGCTCGTGGGGGCGTCCGGGTCATCGGGGTCGTCGGCAGGCTCGGTGTCCGGCTCATCGGCCTGGAGACCGTCCTGTTCGTCGTCCACGTTCGCGGACTGTCCGTTGCGGACGTTCACGCTGGGCTGCTCCTCACCGTCCCCGGCCATGCCCAGGGTCAGCACCGTGCCGAGGAGCGCGACGATCACCGCGCCGGCACCCGCGGCGACCAGATTGCGTCGGGCGCCGCGCAGAACGGCGAACCGCTTGCCGGGCGCCGAGCGCGGCTCCCTGCGGTCGAAGGAGTAGGGCGGCGGCGCCTGCGAGGCCACCAGGGTCTCCGGGATGACCGCGGTCTCCTGGGTACGGGGCTCCGGTTGCTCGTCGCGTTCGTCGCGTGTGTCGCCTGGGGCGCGTTCATGGGCGAGTTCGGGCGGGGCGACCGCTTGACCGGCCGGCAGGGCGAGAGCGGTCCGGCCCTGCGGCAGTTCCAGCTCCGGGGCCGCCACCTCCAGCTCCGGGGCGGGCACCGGCGGTGGCACGGGGGCCGGGATCGCACTGGGCACGAGTCCGTTCTCACGGTCGGCGACCAGTGCCAGCGCGCGGCGCCCGGCGACGGTGCCCCGCTTGTCGGCGAGTGCTCCACGCATGGCGATGGAGGCTTCCAGCTCCGCCCGGGCCCGGTCCAGGCTGTCCGTGCAGAGGGCCAGAACGCCGAGTTCATGGTGGAAGTACGCCTCTTCGGCCACCTCTCCCGCGATGCGGGCGGCCTCCGAACCGACACGGAGGACGCGCTCCCAGCCACCCCAGTACAACCCCGCGGCGAAGGCGGGCGCAGCACTGCGCGCGAGGAGGACGGCCGCGCTCGCGTCAGCGGCTTCGGTGCCGGGCACCAGAGCGGTGAGCGCGGCCACGATGGCGTCCGCCTCGGCGACGGCCCGCTCGGGTGTGACGGAGGGGTGCGCGGTCCACCAGGCGTAGTGCTGTGCGGTGGTACGGGCATGGGCCGCGGCCTCGTCGGCGTACCCGCGCTCGGTGAGTTGGACCAGCACGCCCGCGGCGAGCCGGTAGCGCCCGCCGACGGGTGAGAGCAGTCCGCAGCGCATCAGTTCGCCGATGGCGGTGTCCGCGTGGGTGTCGCCGATGAGCGCAGGCAGATGGGCCTGGTGCGGGACCTCACCGCCGAGGGCGACCGCGAAGCGCAGGGTGTTGCGGGCGGACTCGCTGAGCCGCGAGGCGAGGAGGGCTGCGGGCGCCGCACCCTGGCCGAGCGTCGGCAGGGGGACCTCGCCACCCGTGGCGTCGATGCGGGCGAAGGCTTCGAAGGCGTCAGGGTCCTCTTGGAGTTCCTGGATCTCCTGACGGAGCGCATCGCACTGCCGCAGGAGCGCGCCGGCCTGGACGAAGCGCAGGGGCAGTCCCTCGGATTCGAACCAGAGGTCGCCGGCCCAGTTCTGCTCGTCCTCGGTGAGGGGACGGTCCACGGCGCGCTTGAGGAGTTCCAGGGACGCGGGGCGGCCGAGTCCGACCAGGGTGACCTCTTCGAGCCGTGAGGCGTCGGTGGGGCCGGGCACCTCGGGGGTGGTCGCCGTCAAGAAGGCGCACTCGGGTGCCGCGTTGAGGAGTTCATCGAGGGCCGCGCCGCCGAAGTCGAGGTCATCGAGGACGACGATCGCACCGATCTCCCGGATGTGGGAGAGGAGTTGGTTGCGGTCGGGGCGCAGCTGGGGGGTGGTGTGGATCGCGTTGAACAGGTCGTTCAGCAGATCGCTCGGAGTGCGTTGGCGGCCGTTGAGGCGAACGACTCCGTCGGGTGCGAGGTCGGCGCACTCCGCGGCCACGGCGTTCAGCAGGGTGGTGCGTCCGGAGCCCGCGGCCCCGGTGACGCGTATGGAGCGGCCCCGGGCGAGCATGCGTATCAGGCGCTCGCGCTCCTCGTCCCGCTCCAGGAGCGGCAGTCGGGGGGTGGCGGGCCCGGCGAGCGCCGGCGGCCTGCCGATGCGCTCGTGTTCGATCCGTTCCGTGTTACTACGGCGTACGGCGGTGGTGAGCCGGCTCAGGCCGTCAGGAGTGCCTCCCGGTGGGCAGAGCTCGACTTCGCTCCCGTCCACGGGATTGACGGTCAGCAGAAAGTCGCCGGAGATCAGTCGGACCATGCGGGCCGGTGCCTGCCCGCCGGTCTGTCCGAAGCCCGGTGCCGCGGCGTCCCGGGACGGGCGTACCGTGCCTTCTTGTTCGCCGAAGCTCTCGTTGTCCATCGTCCAAGCCCCCAAATGCACTGTGCATAGGTTCGTCCGCCGCCGCGGTCTTCGCGGAGCCCGCGACGGAGGCAGATACGAAGGAGCCCCTCCCGGTCCACTTCGTACGCCCGGCCGTCGCTTTGCCCCTCGCCAGCCGTACGAGCTCCGTTGCGGCGCTGGCACGGCGGATGAGTGGGCCCAAGACCCCCGCAGGGTATCCACCTGCGGTGGGGTGCTGCCCCGTCCGCGACGTCACAGTCTCATGAGAATCGCCGCAGGGGTCAGCTCAAAGCCGACTACCGGGCTCTGTCACCGCAGGTGTTGTACAGCTGTTACCGCGCGGTCGCAGGAGCGTCACCGCTGGCACGCGCCTTTTTCACATCACGGTCATCCCACGGAATCCGGAGCATCCCGGAGATCCCGGGAGGTGGCGCGGGGTGTCGATCAGACCCGAGGAAGCGATTCAGCGGCCAGGCCGCCTTCGATCGCGAGGATGCGGTGCAGCCGGGTTGCCACCAGCAGGCGCTGCATCTGCGGCGGTACGCCACGCAGCACAAGGCGTCGGCCGCAGCGGCCGGCCCGGCGGTGGGCGCCCATGATGACTCCGAGCCCCGTCGCGTCCCACGAGTCGAGGTCGGTCAGGTCGAGTACGAGGTCGCCGTGACCGTCGTCGACCGCCGAGTGCAGGACCGTGCGGGCGTCCGCCGCGCTGCGCACGTCGAGGCGGCCCCCGACGACCAGCTCGGTGTGGTCGCCCCTGATGTGCATATGCGCTCCCCGGGAAGTGCCTCAGTGCCCTGTGCGAATGCCGCCGGCCGCCCTGGCGTCACTCACGCTGGCTGCTCTGACTGTGCTCGTTCGGTGTGCTTGTCGCGCGTTCACAGTTCTTGGACGTACTTGTCTTTCACCAACTGACTGCCCGAAGGGCACTCCAGTTGCTGGTTGTAAGCGAACCGATACCGAATTCACCCCTGAGGGTGATGTTCGATGGCCTGTCAGTGGGTTTCGTGGGTGTAGAAGCCCTGGCCGCTCTTGCGTCCGATGTCCCCGGCGTCCACCATCCGGCGCATCAGCTCCGGCGGGGCGAACTTCTCGTCCTGGGACTCGGTGTAGATGTTGCTCGTGGCGTGGAGGAGGATGTCCACGCCGGTGAGGTCGGCCGTGGCGAGCGGGCCCATCGCATGACCGAAGCCCAGCTTGCAGGCGAGGTCGATGTCTTCGGCCGATGCCACTCCCGACTCGTAGAGCTTGGCCGCCTCGACGACGAGTGCGGAGATCAGTCGGGTGGTGACGAAGCCCGCCACGTCGCGGTTGACGACGATGCAGGTCTTGCCGACCGACTCGGCGAACTCACGCGTCGTGGCGAGGGTTTCGTCGCTGGTCTTGTAACCCCGCACCAACTCGCACAGCTGCATCATCGGCACGGGCGAGAAGAAGTGTGCACCGACGACCCGCTCCGGACGTTCGGTGACCGCCGCGATCTTGGTGATGGGGATGGCGGACGTGTTGGAGGCAAGTACGGCGTCGTCGCGCACGAGCCGGTCGAGGGCGCGGAAGATGTCGTGCTTGACGTCCAGCTTCTCGAAGACCGCCTCGACGACGATGTCCGCATCGGCGACGGCGTCGAGGTCGGTCGTGGTGGTGATGCGGGCCAACGCCGCTTCGGCCGCGTCCGCTTCGAGCTTGCCCTTGGCCACGAACTTGGCGTACGAGGCGCGGATGCCGTCGGTGCCGCGGGTCAGCGCCTCTTCGGTGACATCGCGCAGGACCACGTCCCAGCCCGCCTGGGCGGAGACCTGTGCGATCCCGGCACCCATGAGTCCGGCCCCGATGACGGCGAGCTTCCTGGCCACTGCGACACCCCTTAACACACGTTTACATTTCGCCTCTCGGGCGGAGGTTAGCGCTCCACGGCGGCCGTGTGGCGGTGAAGAGATGCGCGTCACGTCTCAAATGACGGACATCACACCGGGGTCGGTCAGCGAGGCGTCCGCACGGCGTAGTCATGGACCTTGGCGCTCAGCAGGTCCTCGATCTCGTCCAGGACGGCGAGGGCTTCGCGGGAGACCTCCTCCGGAGGACGGCCGGCCATCATCTCGGTCCCGATGAAGCTCATGGTGGCTTCGTGCGCCCAGGTGATCTGACCGGCGATCAGATGGGGCAGCGGGTCCGCGGGACCCGTCGCCAGTTCGGCACGGAGCTCTGCCTCCAGGTTCTCCCGCACCTCTTGCTGCATCCCCCAGAGACTGGAGCGCAGCGTGGGCGCAGCATGGACGACCAGCAGGAATCGCTCCCATCCGGCGACCAGCCCCACCCGCGGGGAGACCGCTTCGACCTCGGCGCGCAACTCGCGCAGGACGGCGGCGGCGGCCGACTCCCCCGATGGCCGCCCACGCACCCAGCGGGCGAGGCGCGTGGTCACCTCCTTGCTGCGGTCGAGGAAGAGGTCCTCCTTGGTGGCGAAGTAGTTGTAGACGGTGTTGACGGAGACATCGGCCGCCTCGGCGATCTCCGCGATGGTCACCGCGTCGAAACCCCGCTCCAGGAAGAGGCCGGTGGCGGTGTCGGAGATGTGCTGTCTGGTCTGGCGCTTCTTGCGCTCTCTGAGTCCCTCGGCCATGCCGGGCATCGTAGCTTTCCCCTCCCCCGCTTAAATTTTGTAGTCATTGCAAAGTTTCAACGACTCTGCTTTTCTGGGGCCATGGCAGTCATCAGTGCAACCGGGCTCGCCCGGACCTTCCCCAGCAAGAACGGACCTGTGGAGGCCGTGCGCGGAATCGACCTCACGGTCGAAGGCGGCGAGATCATCGGCTTCCTCGGCCCCAACGGCGCCGGTAAGACGACCACCCTGCGTATGCTCACCACCCTGTTGGCACCCACGGGCGGCCACGCCACCGTCGCCGGCTGCGATCTGGTGCGCGATCCCGCGGGCGTGCGTCGCCGGAGCGGTTACGTCGCCCAGTCCGGCGGGCTCGACCCCTATGTCAGCGTCCGGGAGGAGCTCACCACACAGGCCAGGCTCTACCGCATGCCCAAGGCCAAGGCCGTGGCGCGGGCGGCAGAACTCGCCGAGGACTTCGGCTTCGCGGAGTTGATGGACCGTCCGACCGCGGCCCTCTCCGGTGGCCAGCGGCGGCGGCTCGACATCGCCATGGGTCTGACGCACAGGCCCGACGTGCTCTTCCTGGACGAGCCCACCACCGGGCTCGACCCCGGCAGCCGGGCCGACCTCTGGGCACTCGTGCGCAGGCTGCGCGACGACCACGGCACGACCGTCTTCCTGACCACGCACTACCTGGACGAGGCGGACGCACTCGCGGACCGGCTGATCATCGTCGACCAGGGCGTGGTCATCGCCGAAGGCACCCCCACCGCGCTCAAGATCCAATACGGCGGCTCGCAGCACGCCACCCTCCAGGACGCCTTCCTCGCCGTCACCGGCCGCGCCCCGGCCCCCGCCGACGCCACCCCACTCGCCGTCTGAGGAGTCCCGATGCTGCTCCACGACACCGCGCTGATCTTCGGGCGCTACGCCCGGCAGACCCTGCGCTCCCGGTTCCACATCCTCATCGGCATCCTGACGCCGCTGCTCTACCTGCTGTTCTTCGGGCCGCTGCTCACCGGCTTACCCCTGGGTTCCCAGGGCGACTCCTGGCAGGTCCTGGTCCCGGGCCTGCTGCTCCAACTCTCCCTCTTCGGGGCGTCCTTCGCCGGCTTCGGCGCCATCGTCGAACAAGGACAGGGCGTGGTGGAGCGGATGCGGGTCACCCCCGTGAGCCGCCTCGCGCTGCTGCTCGGCCGGGTCCTGAGGGACACCGCACTCGCCGTCTTCCAGGCCGTGCTGCTGGTGCTCGTCGCGCTGGCGATGGGTCTGCGCGCACCGCTCGCCGGAGTCCTCATCGGCCTGGTGTTCGTGGCCCTGCTGGTCGTCTCGCTGGCCTCGTTGTCGTACGCACTGGCGCTCAAGGTCGGCGCCCCTCACGAGTTCGGCCCCGCCGTCAATGCGTTCGTGATGCCGTCCATGCTGCTGTCGGGCCTGATGCTGCCGATGACCCTGGGGCCCGACTGGCTGGACGGACTGTCGCAGGCCGTGCCGTTCCGCCATCTGGTCGACGCCGTCCGGGACGCCTACGTGGGCGAGTACACGAGCGCCTCCATGCTGTACGGCGGGATCGTGGCGGTCGCATTCGCCGCGCTGGGCGTGACGGTGGGCACACGGGTCGTCCGCACGGCCAGCGCATAACTACGCTGGGCCCATGGTCAACCTGACACGCATCTACACCCGTACCGGCGACCAGGGCACGACGGCCCTGGGCGACATGAGCCGCGTCCCCAAGACGGACCTGCGGATCTCCGCGTACGCCGACGCCAACGAGGCCAACGCCGCACTCGGCACGGCGATCGCCCTGGGGCAGCTGCGGGAGGACGTCGTCGGCGTGCTCGTCCGCGTCCAGAACGACCTCTTCGACGTGGGGGCGGACCTCTCCACGCCGGTGGTGGCGGAGCCGAAGTACCCGCCCCTGCGCGTCGAACAGTTCTACATCGACCGACTGGAGGCGGACTGCGACCGCTTCCTTGAGGAGTTGGAGAAGCTGCGCAGCTTCATCCTGCCCGGCGGCACCCCGGGCGCCGCCCTCCTCCATCAGGCGTGCACCGTCGTGCGCAGGGCGGAGCGTTCGACCTGGGCGGCCTGGGAGGTCCACGGCGAGAGCATGAACCCGCTGGCGGCCACCTATCTCAACCGCCTCTCCGACCTGCTGTTCATCATGGCCCGGCTGGCGAACAAGGAGACCGGGGACGTGCTGTGGGTCCCCGGCGGAGATCGCTGAACCCTCGGTGTACCGCTTCGGCCCCGTCGACCCGGATGACCGGGTCGACGGGGCCGAAGCACCGAGAAGTCCAGAGACTCATAGAACACCGCACGGGCCTTCGCGGCCCGCTCGGGCCAGGCCCTACGGGCGGCGCACCCGGACCGGCTCGCGATCCGACTGCCCCTGATCGCTCTGCTCGTCCGTCTTCTGGCCGCCGCTGCCCTTGTTGGGCCAGAGCGAGTACGACAGCGCGATCACACCGTGAATGGCGGTGATCTTCCACGCCTGGTAGATCCAACCCTCCAGCGAGGCGGAGCGGCTCGGGTCGCCGACGTACCAGATCGCCAGGAGCAGCAGTCCGCTCGCGACCGCGGCGCCCACCACCGTCCCGAACCAGATCTTCGCCTCGTGGACGGCCCGTCCCCTTCCGTAGCGCGGCGGCTTCGCAGGCGGCGGCGCGCCACCGAACCGATGGGCCGCATGGCCGTCGAGCCAGGTGACCGTGCGGTGCCCGTGGCCGACGGTGTAGCCGATGTAGAGGGCCGCCAGACCGTGCTTCCAACTGGGGTCCGCGCCGTTCTTGAGGTCGATCGCGGTGACGACCAGCAGCAGGACCTCCAACAGGGGCTCGCAGAGCAGCAGGGCCATGCCCGTCTTCGGCTTCTTCAGGATGTAGCGCGTGGCGAGCCCTGCCGCCAGCAGCACCCAGAATCCGACCTCGCAGACGATGATCAGCGTGACGATCACGGCACAACTCCTTTCACCGACTCCAGCGTCTCGCCGAAGGGGCCGCCGATCGTCGTCGCCAGTGACGAAGTCGTGCTGCATCTTTCGATGTACTCGCAGCTCACCCGGGCTGCGGACGCCCTGCACCCGTCCCGCCGTGTTGGATGGGCAGGTGACGTTTCCCCGCCCTCACCGTGACGATGTGATCCTCGCCGTCGCCGCATTCCTCGGCGGTGTGCTGCTCTGGTCACTGGGGCTGTACACCCAGTCCTCCCGCAATGCGCTGCCCCCCTGGGCAGCCCTGGTGCCACTGGCCGTGATGTCCGCCCAGTCGCTGCTGCGCCGGATACTGCCGCTCGCGATGCTGGCGATCGCCACGGCCGCGCTGATCGCCGATCAGTTCACGGTCGGCAGCCTGGTGACGGTCGTCGTCTTCACGGATGCGGTGTACGCGGCGGTCGTCTACGGCTCCCCCGCCGCGGCCCGTCGGGTCCCCGTGGTGTCCGGACTGATCACCGTGGCATCGACGATCACCCTGCTCGCCGTGTTCCAGGAACCGGTCGGCCTGCTGATCGGGGTCATCATCGGACTGATCACCCTCGCCCCCGCCGCCACCGGGAGCATCATCCGCAACCACCGGGAGGCGGCCGACGCGGCCCGGCTGCGAGCCGAGCAGACGGCGCTGCTCGCCGAGATGGACCGGGTGCAGGCGGTGACGGCCGAGCGCAGCAGGATGGCGCGTGAACTGCACGACATGGTGGCCAACCATCTCTCGGCGATCGCCATCCACTCCACGGCCGCGCTCTCCCTCAAGGACCCGCGCACGACCGAGGAGGCGCTCGGGGTCATCCGTGAGAACAGCGTGGCCGGGCTGTCCGAGATGCGGCGGCTGATCGGGTTGCTCAGACAGAGCAGCGATGACAACGAACCGGCGGCTGCCCCCACTCTGGCCGGCCTCGACGCCCTGATCGCCCAGGCGGGTACCAACGGGGCCGCCAGCGGGCTCACCTTCAGCCTGGACGACCGGCGGGAGGGGGATTCACTGCCCGCGCCGGTGGAGTTGGCGGCGTACCGCATCGTCCAGGAGTCGGTGACGAACGCCCTCAAGCACGCGGAGTCGGGGCAGGTGGAGATCCATCTCTCCCATGAGCGGGGGCGCGCCCTGACCGTGGAGGTGAACAGCCCGTTCGGGAGGAGACCGGGCCCGCGGGCACCGGGTTCCGGGGCCGGGCTGGTGGGGATGCGGGAGCGGGTCGCCCTGTTGAAGGGCGAGTTGACGGCGGGTCCGGTCGAGGGGCCACCGGGCGGCCCGGCCAAGATCTGGTGCGTACGGGCGGTGCTCCCCGTACGGGACGACGACAAGGAGCCATCGACATGACGGACGAATCCGACGGAACGAACGGTCGGCGGACCGGGCGGATCCGGGTGCTGGTGGCGGAGGACCAGAGCGCGGTGCGCGCGGGACTGGTGCTCATCCTCAGGAGCGCTGCGGACATCGAGGTCGTCGCGGAGGCCGCGGACGGCGAAGAGGCGGTGGAGTTGGCTCGGAGCCTCCGTCCGGACCTGGTGTTGATGGATATTCAAATGCCCCGTCTCGATGGGGTTTCAGCCACCCGGCAGATCGTTGAGGACCATCTCGCAGATGTCTTGATCCTTACTACGTTTGATCTTGACGAGTACATCTTCGGAGCGCTAAGAGCTGGCGCCTCCGGATTCCTGCTGAAGAACACCGAGGCGCAGGGGCTGTTGGACGCCGTTCGCACGGTCGCCCGCGGAGAGGGCCTGATCGCCCCGGCCGTGACCCGGCGTCTGATCGCGGAATTCGCAGCTCCCGGCCCCGTTCGCGCCCCTGATGCACCGGACCCCGCTCTGCTGGACGTCCTCACCCGGCGCGAGCGGGAGGTCCTCGTGTGTCTCGGCCAAGGACTGTCGAATGCCGAAATCGCGGTACGGCTGTGCATGGCTGAGGCTACTGTGAAAACGCATGTGAGCCGACTGCTGGGAAAGCTGGACCTCCGTAGCCGGGTCCAGGCAGCCGTTCTGGCACAGGAGTTGGGAATCTGACCCCATCTCTTCACGCCACCGGCTAGCTTTGGTCTGGACCTATTGACGATTGGTCCAGACCTCCTTACTCTCACCGCAACACGCTGCAGTGAGCCACGCAGAGTGCGCAGTGCACGGTCCTACCCCACTATCCGGACCTCCCCAAGGAGCACCCTTGAGCACTCAACCCCCACCACTCAACGGCTTGAGAAAACGTATGTCTAAAAGATCACGAATAGTCGCGGGTCTGACCGCGCTCGCCCTGCCCCTGGCCGCAATGGTCGCCATGGCATCCCCCGCACAGGCCGCCACCTCGGCCTCCGCGAGCTATGTCAAGGGATCTGACTGGGGCAGCGGCTTCGAGGGCAAGTGGACGGTGAAGAACACCGGCACCACGACCATCAATGGATGGACCCTTGAGTGGGACTTCCCCACCGGAACCAAGGTCCTCTCGTCCTGGGACGCCGACGTGACAAGCGCCGGCAACCACTGGACGGCGAAGAACAAGCCCTGGGCCAACACCCTGGCCCCCGGTGCTTCCGTGACCTTCGGCTTCAACGGCCAGGGCACCGGTGCCCCGACCGGCTGTAAGATCAACGGCGCTTCCTGCGACGGCACCCCGCCCGAGGACGCTCCCCCGAGCGCTCCCGGCACCGTCACCGCTGGCGACGCCGATGTGACGGAGACCCAGGCGAAGATCAGCTGGGGCGCCGCCACGGACGACAAGCAGGTCAAGAACTACGACGTCTTCCGGGACGGGGCCAAGGTCGCCACCACGACCGCCCTCACCCACACGGACACGGGTCTGACCAAGGGCACCACGTACTCGTACACCGTGCAGGCCCGCGACAGCATCGACCAGCTCGGTCCGCTGTCCGGAGCCCTCTCGGTGACGACCAAGGGCGGGGTCATCGACCCGGGCGCCAAGAAGAAGATGGGCTACTTCACCAACTGGGGCGTCTACGGACGCAACTACTTCGTGAAGAACCTGGACACCTCCGGCACGGCGTCGAAGATCACCCACATCAACTACGCCTTCGGTAACGTCCAGAACGGTCGCTGCACCATCGGTGACGCCTACTCGGACTACGACATGGCGTACAGTGCGGACAAGTCGGTCGACGGTGTCGCTGACACCTGGGACCAGCCCCTGCGCGGTAGCTTCAACCAGCTGCTCAAGCTGAAGAAGAAGTACCCGCACATCAAGGTCCTGTACTCGTTCGGTGGTTGGACCTGGTCCGGCGGCTTCGGCCAGGCCGTTGCCAACCCGACCGCTTTCGCGCAGTCCTGCTACGACCTCGTTGAGGACCCGCGCTGGGCCGGTGTCTTCGACGGCATCGACCTGGACTGGGAGTACCCCAACGCCTGTGGTCTGACCTGTGACACCAGTGGCCCTGCATCGATCACCAACATGATGAAGGCCATGCGGGCGAAGTTCGGCCCGAACTACCTGATCACCGCGGCCACCACGGCCGACGCGTCTGACGGTGGCAAGATCGACGCGGCCGACTACGGCGGCGCCGCGCAGTACCTCGACTGGTACAACGTGATGACGTACGACTTCTTCGGCGCCTGGGACGCAAAGGGCCCGACGGCTCCGCACTCCCCGCTGACCGCGTACACGGGCATCCCGAAGCCGAAGTTCACCTCGGCTGAGGCCATCGCCAAGTTCAAGGCGAAGGGCGTGCCGGCGAGCAAGCTCCTGCTCGGTGTCGGCTTCTACGGCCGCGGCTGGACCGGAGTGACCCAGGCGGCACCGGGTGGCACCGCCACCGGCGCTGCTGCTGGTACCTACGAGCCCGGCAACGAGGACTACAAGGTCCTCAAGAACACCTGCCCGTCCACCGGAACCGTCGGCGGCACCGCCTACGCCCACTGCGGCACCAACTGGTGGAGCTACGACACCCCGGCGACCATCAACTCCAAGATGGCGTGGGCCAAGCAGCAGAACCTGGGTGGCGCCTTCTACTGGGAGTTCAGCGGAGACACCGCCAACGGTGAACTCGCGAACGCGGTCCACACCGGCCTCCAGTAGTCGCACCCAGTAGGTAACCAGCACTGCACTCAGCACACAGGAGGGGCCGGGGAGAACCATCTCCCCGGCCCCTTCCGCATGCCCGTCCGTCCACTGCTCACATCCACCGGTGCTGCGCCCTCGGACACGGGATGACCGTGCCGCCCCCTGCACATCACCGCAGAGCAGCACCCGCAGGGCGACACCGGCGAACGCGAACACCGCTGTGGACCGGCCCAGGCGGCTGCCCGCTTCCCCCGCGGCGCCCGCACGGACCCGGCCATCGAGCCGGCCGCGTTCCTGGCAACACCCCAACAGCGGTACGGCGTCCAACCACCGGCATGGGCAACGCTCTTCACTGACCGACCGCCCGCCCGCGGTCCCCTGCCACCCCCGCCACCCCCGCCGTCATGCCCCTCACACCGCGATTCGACCGGCACCCGTCACCCACCCGGGTCAGGGAACCCGTCACCCACGGGTCCGGGAATCCGGGCACAACAAAGGCGCTGCCCCATGGACAGCGCCCTTCTCCAGCACTCACCCATCACATGGACGAGACCGCGAGAGCTCCTCGGTCGTTCCTGACAAGAGCGTCATCCACCCGAAGGTCGGGCGGGATGTGCCAGACACGGCTCAGGCCACGTTCACCCGCTGGCCGGGGGGTGCCGCCTCCAACCAGGCCAGAAAACCAGTCAGGGCGTCCTCGCTCATCGCCAGTTCCAGCCGGGTTCCGCGATGCAGACACCCCAGCACCACCGCATCGGAGAGCAGCGCCAACTCCTCCTCGCCCTCCGGAGTGCGACGGGCGACGACCTCGATCGCCGAACGCTCCAGGGTGCGACGGGGACGCGGGGCGTAGGAGAAGACCCGGAACCACATGATCCGGTCACCGCTGTAGCGGGCGACTCCGTACACCCATCCCTTGCCCGAGAGATCGGGCTCCTCCGGGAGGTTCCACCGGAGGCTGCAGTCGAAAGTGCCGCCGGAACGCTGGATCAGCCGTCGGCGCAGACCGAAGACGAAAAGGCCGATCCCCACCAGTGTGACGACGGCCAGGACGCTCACCAGCACCGCGAGGAACATCTCCACCCACCTCCTCGCATCGTGCTCGTCCTCGTAACCAAACGCACTGCTCTATGCACCTGCATCGCCTCAGCCGCGACACGGTCTGGATGACTCCAGACCGGGCCGCGGCTGAGGGTTTGACTGTGTGGCGGGGTGCTCAGCGCACCGCCACCGCACGCAGTCGGATGTCGGCACGACGCTCGGCGGCGGCGTCCTCCTCCGACTTGGCACGCTCCAGCGCACGCTCGGCGCGCTGGGCATCGATCTCGTCAGCCAGCTCGGCGATCTCCGCCAGCAGCGACAGCTTGTTGTCGGCGAAGGAGATGAAACCGCCGTGCACAGCGGCGACGACGGTCCCGCCCCCCTCCTCGGAGGTGGTACGGATCGTCACCGGGCCCGACTCCAGCACACCGAGCAGCGGCTGGTGACCGGGCATGACGCCGATGTCGCCGGACGTGGTGCGCGCGACGACCAGGGTGGCCTCGCCGGACCAGACCTTTCGGTCGGCGGCGACCAGCTCGACATGCAGCTCAGCAGCCAAGGGTGGCTCCTCGGGTCACCACCCGGCGAAGATGCCGGGTGTTGGGTCAAAGTCTAATGGGGCTTGCGAAGGGGGACGGGACGGACCCGCCCCCCTTCATGAGTCAAAGACTCAGGAGACGCCCAGCTCCTTGGCGTTGGCCTTGAGGTCCTCAATGCCACCGCACATGAAGAACGCCTGCTCGGGGAAGTGGTCGTACTCGCCGTCGCAGATCGCGTTGAACGCGGCGATCGACTCGTCGAGCGGCACGTCCGAACCATCGACGCCGGTGAACTGCTTGGCGACGTGGGTGTTCTGGGACAGGAAGCGCTCCACACGACGGGCACGGTGGACGGCGATCTTGTCCTCCTCGCCCAGCTCGTCGATACCGAGGATCGCGATGATGTCCTGGAGGTCCTTGTACTTCTGCAGGATTCCCTTGACCCGCGTGGCGGCGTCGTAGTGCTCCTGCGCGATGTAGCGCGGGTCCAGGATGCGGGACGTGGAGTCCAGCGGGTCCACGGCCGGGTAGATGCCCTTCTCGGAGATCGGACGGGAGAGAACCGTCGTCGCGTCGAGGTGGGCGAAGGTGGTGGCCGGCGCCGGGTCGGTCAGGTCGTCCGCGGGGACGTAGATCGCCTGCATCGAGGTGATCGAGTGACCACGGGTCGAGGTGATGCGCTCCTGGAGGAGGCCCATCTCGTCCGCCAGGTTCGGCTGGTAACCCACCGCGGACGGCATACGGCCGAGCAGGGTGGACACCTCGGAACCGGCCTGGGTGTACCGGAAGATGTTGTCGATGAAGAAGAGCACGTCCTGCTTCTGCACATCGCGGAAGTACTCCGCCATGGTCAGACCCGCGAGCGCGACGCGCAGACGGGTGCCCGGGGGCTCGTCCATCTGACCGAAGACCAGGGCGGTCTTGTCGATGACGCCCGACTCGCTCATCTCGTCGATGAGGTCGTTGCCCTCACGGGTGCGCTCACCGACGCCCGCGAACACCGACACACCGTCGTGGTTGTTGGCGACGCGGTAGATCATCTCCTGGATCAGCACGGTCTTGCCGACACCGGCACCACCGAACAGACCGATCTTTCCACCCTTGACGTACGGGGTGAGGAGGTCGATGACCTTGATGCCGGTCTCGAACATCTCCGTCTTGGACTCCAGCTGGTCGAAGCTGGGGGCCTTGCGGTGGATGGGCCAGCGCTCGGTGACCTCGGCGTTCGCCTCGGGCACATTGAGCACCTCACCGAGGGTGTTGAAGACCTTGCCCTTGGTGAAGTCACCGACGGGAACGGTGATGCCCGTACCCGAGTCGGTCACCGCAGCCTGGCGGACCAGACCGTCGGTGGGCTGCATGGAGATCGCACGGACCACGCCCTCACCGAGGTGCTGGGCGACCTCAAGGGTCAGGGTCTTGAGCTTGCCGTCCTCGGCCGGGTCGGCCACCTCGACGGTCAGCGCGTTGTAGATCTCCGGCATCGCGTCGACGGGGAATTCCACGTCGACGACCGGGCCGATGACCCGGGCGACGCGGCCCGTGGCAACGGCCGTCTCAACTGTCGTCGTCATTACTTGTCACTCCCCGCGGTCGCGTCGGCCAGGGCACTGGCTCCACCGACGATCTCGCTGATTTCCTGGGTGATTTCGGCCTGGCGGGCCGCGTTGGCAAGCCGGGAGAGGCTCTTGATCAGCTCTCCGGCGTTGTCGGTCGCCGACTTCATCGCGCGGCGGGTGGCAGCGTGCTTGGAAGCAGCGGCCTGAAGCAGCGCATTGAAGATCCGGCTTTCGACATAGCGCGGCAGCAGGGCGTCAAGGACGTCCTCCGCCGACGGCTCGAAGTCGAACAGGGGCAGGATCTCGCCCTTGGTCCCGCTCTCCTCCACGGCCTTCTCAAGGCTGAGCGGCAGCAGCCGGTTCTGCACCGGCGTCTGCGTCAACATCGAGATGAACTCGGTGAAGACGATGTGGAGCTCGTCCACACCACCGTCCGCCGTGTCCTTCTGGACCGCCGCGATCAGCGGGCCCGCGACCTTCTTGGCATCCGCGTAGGTCGGGTTGTCGGTGAAACCGGTCCACGACTCCGTGACCTTGCGCTCACGGAAGCCGTAGTACGAGACACCCTTGCGGCCGACGATGTAGCTGTCGACCTCCTTGCCCTCGGACCGAAGGCGCGTGGTGAGCTGCTCCGCCGCCTTGATGGCGTTGGCGGAGTAGCCACCGGCCAGGCCGCGGTCGCTCGTGATGAGCAGAACAGCGGCCCGCACCGGGTTCTCGGCCTCGGTGGTGAGGGGGTGCTTCGTGTTCGACCCGGTCGCCACCGCAGTCACCGCGCGGGTGAGCTCGGTCGCGTACGGAGTGGAGGCCGTCACCTGGCGCTGCGCCTTGACGATGCGCGAGGCGGCGATCATCTCCATCGCCTTGGTGATCTTCTTGGTCGCGGTGACGGATTTGATGCGACGCTTGTAGACCCGGAGCTGGGCTCCCATGAGTCAGGTCCCTTCCGTCGTCACTTGCTGGTGCTGACCGGAGCGTCTTCGCCCAGAAGCTTGCCGTCCGAAGTCTCGAACTGGCGCTTGAAGGCGGCGATCGCGTCGCCGATGGCCTGGATGGTGTCATCCGACATCTTCGCGCCCTCGGCGATGCTGGTCAGCAGCCCCTTGTGCTCGCGGCGCAGGTGCTCCAGCAGCTCGCTCTCGAAGCGACGGATGTCCTCGACCGGGACGTCGTCCATCTTGCCGGTGGTACCGGCCCAGACGGAGACGACCTGCTCCTCGACGGGCATCGGCTGGTACTGAGCCTGCTTGAGCAGCTCGACCATGCGCTTGCCGCGCTCCATCTGCGCCTTCGACGCGGCGTCCAGGTCGGAACCGAAGGCGGCGAACGCCTCCAGCTCACGGAACTGGGCCAGGTCGACGCGCAGTCGGCCGGAGACCTGTCGCATCGCCTTGTGCTGGGCGGAGCCACCGACTCGGGAAACCGAGATACCGACGTTCAGAGCCGGACGCTGGCCGGCGTTGAACAGGTCGGACTCCAGGAAGCACTGGCCGTCGGTGATGGAGATGACGTTGGTCGGGATGAACGCCGAGACGTCGTTGGCCTTGGTCTCGACGATCGGCAGACCGGTCATCGAACCGGCACCCATGTCGTCGGAGAGCTTGGCGCAGCGCTCCAGCAGACGCGAGTGCAAGTAGAAGACGTCACCGGGGTACGCCTCACGGCCCGGCGGGCGGCGCAGCAGCAGCGAAACGGCGCGGTAGGCGTCGGCCTGCTTGGACAGGTCATCGAAGATGATCAGGACGTGCTTGCCCTGGTACATCCAGTGCTGGCCGATGGCCGAACCGGTGTACGGCGCCAGGTACTTGAAGCCGGCCGGGTCGGACGCCGGGGCGGCGACGATGGTCGTGTACTCCAGGGCGCCGGCCTCCTCCAGCGCGCCGCGCACGGACGCGATGGTGGAGCCCTTCTGGCCGATGGCGACGTAGATGCAGCGCACCTGCTTGTTGACGTCGCCCGTGCGCCAGTTGTCACGCTGGTTGATGATCGTGTCGACGGCCAGGGCGGTCTTGCCCGTCTGGCGGTCGCCGATGATCAGCTGACGCTGACCACGGCCGATCGGCACCATGGCGTCGACGGCCTTGTAGCCGGTCTGCATCGGCTCGTGCACCGACTTACGCACCATGACGCCGGGTGCCTGAAGTTCGAGGGCGCGGCGGCCCTCGGTGTCGATCTCGCCGAGACCGTCGATCGGGTTGCCGAGCGGGTCGACGACCCGGCCCAGGTAGCCCTCGCCGACGGCGACGGACAGAACCTCGCCGGTACGGGTGACCGACTGGCCCTCTTCGATTCCGCTGAACTCGCCGAGGACGATCGCACCGATCTCGCGCTCCTCAAGGTTGAGGGCGAGACCGAGGGTTCCGTCCTCAAACTTCAGCAGCTCGTTCGCCATGGCCGAGGGGAGACCCTCGACCTTCGCGATACCGTCGCCGGCCACGCTGACCGTACCGACCTCCTCGCGCGAGGCCGCGTCCGGCTTGTACGCCTGGACAAAGTTCTCCAGCGCGTCCCGGATCTCCTCCGGCCGGATCGTGAGCTCCGCCATCTGGGTTCCCTGCTCTCCTTGTTGGGCCCGAAGTTTCTTAAGGGGGTCTGGGGGCGACCCCCAGGAATCTTCTGCAATCTCTGCACGGCCCAACCGGGCCGCTTACTGCCTTGTTCAGTTGGTGTCGGCTGTCAGCCGGCCATCCGACGGGTTGCCTCGTCCAGACGGCTCGCGACGGTCCCGTCGATCACCTCGTCGCCGACCCGCACCGAGATCCCGCCGAGGACCTCGGGGTCCACATCGAGGTTCAGGTGCATCTCGCGCCCGTAGACCCTGGCCAGAACACCGCCGAGGCGCTGCTTCTGGACGTCGGTGAGCGGTACGGCCGAGGTGACGACCGCCACCATCCGGTCCCTGCGCGACGCAGCGAGCTTGGACAGGGAGTCGAGTCCCTGTTCCAGGCTACGTCCACGAGGTGCGGTGACCAGTCGGATGATCAGTCGCTCGGTGACCGGGTTCACCTTGCCGCCCAGCAGACTGCGCAGCAGTCCGGCCTTGGCAGTGGCGGTGGCGGCCTTGTCGCTCAGTGCGGCGCGCAGATTCGGGCTGGAGTCCGCGATCCGGCCGAAGCGGAACAGCTCGTCCTCGACGTCGTCCAGGACCCCTGCGCGCTGGGCCGAGCTGAGATCGGCGGTGGCCGTCAGCTCTTCCAGTGCGTCGACCAGGTCGCGTGACCTGGACCAGCGGGAGCGGACCATACCGGAGACCAGATCAACGGTCTCGCCGCTGACCTGCCCGCTGAGCAGGCGCGATACCAGCTGGGCCTTGGCCTCGCCGGCCTGCGCCGGGTCGGTCAGGACCCGACGCAGCGACACCTCGCGGTTGAGCAGCGCGGTGACGGAGGCCAGCCCCTCGGCGAGCGTCGAGGCATCGACGGACGTGGAGTCCGTCAGTGCATCGAGCGACTCACGCGCGGTGGCGAGGGCCTCACGGCTCGCTCCGTTCAGGGGCTTCACCGGGTGGCCTCTGCCTTCACAGCGCCGTCTTCCAGCTCGTCGAGGAAGCGGTCGATCGTCCGGCTCTGTCGGGCGTTGTCCTCAAGGGACTCACCGACGAGCTTGCCGGCCAGATCGGTCGCAAGCTTGCCGACGTCCTGACGGAGCGCGGCGGCTGCGGCCTTGCGGTCGGCCTCGATCTGGGCGTGACCTGCGGCGATGATGTCCTCACGCTGCCGCTGGCCTTCCGCCCTCATCTCCTGGATGATCGCGGTGCCCTGCTCGGTGGCCTCCTGGCGCAGCCGAGCGGCTTCGTGGCGGGCCTCGGCGAGCTGGGCCTTGTACTGCTCAAGTACGCTCTCGGCCTCGGTCTTCGCCGCGTCAGCCTTCTCGATGCCGCCTTCGATGGCTTCCCGACGCTGCTCCAGAACCTTGTTGATGTTCGGGAGGAGCTTCTTGGCGAGGAAGAAGAAGACGATGGCGAACGCGATCAGGCCGATGATGAGCTCGTCGGCGTGCGGGATGAGCGGCGGCTGCTCCGCCCCCGCTGCCGCAAGATTGAACTGAGTCACATCAGTGCCTTCCGTGAAATGTTGGCTGTCAGGTCCGCGTCTTAGTAGACGAAGCCCATGACGATGCCAATGAGGGCGAGCGCCTCACAGAAGGCGAAACCCATGATCTGGTTGGTACGGATCAGGCCGGCAGCTTCGGGCTGACGGGCGAGGGCCTGGGTACCGTTACCGAAGATGATGCCGACGCCGACGCCGGGGCCGATGGCGGCGAGACCGTAGCCGATCGAGGCGACGTTTCCTTCGACGGCGGCAAGGGTCTGGAGAGCGGACATGCCGGTTCTTCCTTCTCTTTCAAGGACCCGGTGGGGGTTGGCCACCGGACGTCTGGGGTGGAGTGACGGGCGAGGTTTGGCTCAGTGGTGCTTGGCGAGCGCGCCCTGGATGTAGCTGGAGGCCAGCAGGACGAAGACGTATGCCTGAACTGCCTGGATGAAGAGCTCGAAGACGATCATCACCATGACCAGCACGAAGGACGTGCCGGCGTAGGCGAAGCCGATGCCGCTCATCAGGTAGTAGGTGGCGAGACTGAACATCACGATCAGCAGGTGGCCGGCGAACATGTTCGCGAACAGTCGGACCGCATGCGTGAACGGGCGGATGAGCAGGTTGGAGAAGAACTCCAGGACCACGACGAGCGGGAGGATCGGGCCGAGCGACTTGTCGTAGCCGGTGATGTTCTTCCAGCCGCCGACGAATCCGTGGGTCTTGAAGGTCAGACCGACCCACAGGACGTACACGATCAGGGCGAGACCCGCCGGGAACGCGATGAGCGACGTCACCGGGAACTGGGCGAGCGGAATGATCGACCAGAGGTTCATCAACCAGATGAAGAAGAACAGCGACACCATCAGCGGGACGTACTTCTCGCCGTCCTTCTTGCCGATGATCTCGTAAACGATGCCGCGGCGAACGAAGTCGTACCCCGCCTCACCGATCATCTGGAGCTTGCCCGGAACCAGCTTCGGCTTACTGAAAGCGGCCCAGAAGAAGGCAACGACCAGGAACGAGCTGATGAAGGCCAGCAACATCGGCTTGGTGAACTCGAAGCCGCTCACCGTGAAGATCGGCTCGTAGAGGAAGGTGTGCAGGCCCGGAGCTGGGAACCCGCACCCAGAAAAGAGCTGGCAATCGGGGTCGAAGGCGAGCATCTGGGGGTCAGCACTCACCGCGGGCTCCTTCAGCGTGGCGCATAGGTACGGCAACCTCGTTGTGTCGGCGCGGCGCGCAGCCGCGGTTCGGCACTGGACTGGTGTTACGGATGTGAGGGCGGCTGGCGGGCAAGGAGCCTCGCGAATGAGCAGGCGTCAGCTCAGATGCCCGCGCCCGCAGAGCCGCAGTTGGCACCGGACGATAGCAGGAACCAGGACCGGTCTTTATACCGCCCCTACCTCTCACGTCGGCGACCCTGCGTTCTCGGGCTTCTGCGCCTTGGTGCCCTCGGGTTCCACGTAAAGGATCTTGGCCTTCATGTAAGCACGTGCCTGTGCGGCGACCCAGACGAGGGTCGTTCCGAGCAGCGTGAAGGCCATGGCCTTGGCGTTGAAGGCCGTGGTGTCCTTGAACGCCGCCATGAAGATGAAGAGCAACAACAACTGTGCCGTGTAGAGCATCAGACCCATGGCCTGGAACAGGTGCGGCAGGGACCTCGCCGTCCGCTGGAGCACCACGAGCCCCATGCCCATGAAGAGCATGACCACCAAGGTGCCGATGGCCGCACCGATCGCCCCCTTCCCACCGGCGATGCCCGCGCTCACCGCGACGGCAACAACGCCCGCGGCAGCCGTGGGTACGGCGGTGTGAATCAGGGTGCGTGCGTCATTTGACGGCATGGCGGCAGCTCCGCTTGCTTGGTGGGGGCAGTGGTGTCGTCATGGACGAGCCTAATCCGGGTCCGAGTCAGGTCCTCGGGGCCAACAGACCGTCGCACTACGGTCCCTTGGCTCTGTCGCCGGTTCTCGTGAACCGTATCACAAACTATTTGAAGAGGTCTTTACCCGACCGTGTGCCAACTATCACACATGAGAGCGAACCTGCGCGTGTGTGCATAGACCGCCCTTTGGTTCGTCTGGTATTGGGCGATGGTGAGCGCTTTGTTAGCGGCGACTCACGGCCTTCCGATGGTCGGAAATGCGCGAACGGGCGCCCATGGCGGTCGCTCCGTTGACGCCAACAGGAAGCGGAGCAGACCCTTCCGCCACCTCTCCAGTCACAGGAGTCTCATTGGTGTCAAGGGCATCTGTGCCCGAAGTCCCGTTGGGGCGCGGAGAAAGCGGTTGCGCCACCCTCTTGCGTCGCCGATAGCGGGGCGGAACAAACGCCTCCGCCCATCGCGGTGCACGCGGAGTGAACCTCGGCAGCAACAACAGCACCAGGCCGAGCGTGCTCAGAGCGACGATGACCATCACGATCCACATCGACGCCGAGTTGACCGAGTAGCCGACCACACCGAAGGCGATCAGAGCCGACCAGAAGTACATGATGAGCACCGCACGGCTGTGGGAGTGCCCGATCTGGAGCAACCGGTGGTGCAGGTGCCCACGGTCGGCGGCGAACGGCGACTGGCCGTTCCAGGTGCGTCGCACGATGGCGAGCACCAGGTCGGCGACCGGAATGGCGATGATCGTCAACGGCAGCAGCAGGGGGATGAAGACCGGCAGGGCCGCATGTGTGGCCTGGCGCGTACTGCCCTCGAAGAAGATCTTCAGGGCGTCCGGGTCCACCTGGCCGGTCACCGAGATCGCCGCAGCCGACAGCACAAGACCGATCAGCATCGACCCCGAGTCGCCCATGAAGATCCGCGCCGGGTGCATGTTGTGGGGCAGGAAGCCCAGGCACATGCCCATCAGGATCGCCGTGAAGAGGGTCGCCGGCGCCGCCGCCTCGATCCCGTAGCTGAACCAGATCCGGTACGCGTAGAGGAAGAAGGCCGCCGCGGCCAGGCACACCATTCCGGCGGCCAGACCGTCGAGCCCGTCGACGAAGTTCACCGCATTGATACTGATCACGACGAGCGCGACCGTCAGCAAGGTGCCCTGCCACGACGTCAGCGAGACCGTGCCCACACCGGGCACCGGAATCCACAGGATCGTCAGACCCTGCACGACCATCACACCGGCGGCGATCATCTGACCGCCCAACTTGATCAGGGCGTCGATCTCGAACTTGTCGTCGAGGACTCCGATGATCCAGATCAGTGCGGCCCCGGACAGCAACGCCCGCGGTTCGTTCGACAGCTCGAAGACGCTGTTCAGGTTCTGTAGGTGGTCGGCGACCAACAGGCCCGCGCACAGGCCGAAGAACATGGCGATGCCACCGAGCCGCGGTGTCGGTTCTCGGTGTACGTCACGTGCCCGGATCTCCGGCATCGCCCCGGTCGCGATGGCGAACTTGCGCACCGGACCGGTGAGCAAGTACGTCACGGCGGCTGTGACACAGAGCGTCAGCAGATAATCACGCACGGGCTGCCCCACAGGAATCGCTGGCCATCTCAGCCCCACACCCTAGCTGTGGTGGCCACTTGTTTGAGGACACCAGGGGGGCCGGCAATGGTTGCACTCGATTCCGGCTACCCCCGATAAGGCGGAAATCTACCCGCAAGCTCGCGTACTTCTGTACGTACTCTCCGCGACAGGTCCCCTTCATCACGTAGAGCCAACGCGAACAGGGCGGCGATCCGTGCCATCTCCCGCTCGCCCATGCCCTGTGTGGTGACCGCAGCGGTGCCCAACCGAATGCCCCGAGCTCCGCCGTGGGGCAGTGCGCAGGTGTCCAGGACCAGCCCGGCGGCCGATAGGCGGGCCCGTGCCGTCCTCCCGTCCCGACCGAGCGGGGTGGAGTCGGCGCCGATCAGATGCGTGTCTGTACCGCCGGTGAGCACCCCGAACCCCTCCGCCTCCAAACCGGCGGCCAGCACCCGGGCATTGGCCACCACCTGATGCGCGTAGGTGGTGAACGCCGGGGTCGCGGCCTCTCCGAACGCCACCGCCTTCGCGGCGATGGTGTGCATCTGAGCCCCGCCCTGGGTGAAGGGGAACACCGCACGGTCCACCCGCTTGGCCAGCGCGCTGTCGCACAGGATCATTCCGCCGCGGGGCCCGCGGAGCACCTTGTGGGTGGTTGCACAGACGACGTCCGCGTACGGAACGGGATTCGGCGCCGCCCCGCCCGCGATCAGCCCCATGGGGTGGGAGGCGTCCACGATCAGATAGGCGTCGATCTCGTCGGCGATCTCCCGGAACAGGGCGTAGTCCGGATGCCGGGGATACGAGATCGAACCGCACACGACAGCCCGCGGGCGGTGCTGGCGCGCCAACGCACGGACCCGGTCGTAGTCGATCAGGCCCGTCTGCCCATCGACGCCGTAGCCGACGAGGTCGAACCAGCGGCCGGAGAAGTTCGCCGGTGAGCCGTGGGTCAGATGCCCACCTGCGGACAGCCCCATCGCAAGGACCGTGTCGCCCGGTTCGAGCAGGGCGGCGTACGCGGCCAGCACCGCGGACGAACCGGAGTGCGGCTGTACGTTCGCGTGCTCGGCGCCGAAGAGTGCGGCGGCGCGCCTCACGGCCAGCCGCTCGGCCTCGTCCACCCACTCACAGCCGCCGTGGTGCCTGGCCCCCGGGTAACCCTCCGCGTACTTGTTGACCAGCGGGGAGCCGAGAGCGGCCAGCACCGCGGGGGATGCGAAGTTCTCGGCGGCGATCAGCTGGAGGCCCTCTCCCTGGCGGGCCGACTCCCCCAGCACGATCTCGGCGACCTCAGGGTCCTGGCGCAGGAGGGAGTCGAAGTCCGCGCGGGTGGCGGTGGGTGCGGCGAAGACAGCCATCGTGGGCTCCGGACCTGGCTATTCGCGGTGAGGGTGCCCCTCCAATGTAGACCGCGGGTTGCCGGGGTGCGGGGTGGCCGATCCGCGTCTGCCTCGGCTCAGCGCGGCGGGATCCCGGTGAGCGCGGTCAGGACCGGGTCCAGCGCCTGGTTGATCTCGTCACCGATCGAACGGAAGAACGTGATCGGCGCACCGTAGGGGTCGTACACCTCGTCCGCGTCGGGGGTCGGCGCCAGCAGCCATCCACGGAGCGCAGCGGCGGCGCGCACCAGGGCCCGCGCCCGTTCGACGACGCCTTCGTCCTTGGGGTCCGGCAGGGTCGTCGGGTCGATCGCACGCACCAGACGGGTGAATTCCTTCAGGGTGAAGGTCCGCAATCCGGCCGAGTGACCCATCGAGATGACCTGGGCCCGGTGGTCGCGGGTCGCGGTGAGCACCAGGTCCGCCCGGATCACGTGTTCGTCGAGCAGTTCCCGGCCGGTGAAGCCCGTCGAGTCAGCCCCGAAATCCGCGAGGACCACTTCGGCGTTGGCCTCCATCGGGGCACCTTCGTGGCCCCAGGTGCCTGCGCTCTCGACGATCAGGCCGCCGATGGGCGCACCGGTGGCGGGGATGTGGACGCGGTCGCCGAGGCGGTCGCTGAGGGCATGCCGGGTGAGCCGCTCGGTGATCGGTGAGCGGCAGACGTTGCCCGTGCTGACGTGGAGGATCCTGAAGGTGTCGCCGGTGGCGTTCGCACCTATGCCACGCCCCTCAGGGGTGATCAAGGGGCCACCTCAAGGTCGGGTACGACCTTCCGGAGCTCGTCGGCGTCGAGGGCGCCGACGCGGAGGAGAACCGGTACGTCGCCGGTGACGTCGACGATCGAGGACGGCACGATCCCGGGGGTCGGGCCGCCGTCGAGGTAGACGGAGACGGAGTCACCGAGCATTCCCTGGGCTGCGTCGCAGTCCTCGGGCGCCGGGTGACCGGTGAGGTTGGCGGATGACACCGCCATGGGCCCGACCTCGGTGAGCAGCTCGATGGCGACGGGGTGCAGGGGCATCCGGATGGCGACCGTCCCCCGGGTGTCCCCCAGGTCCCACTGGAGGGAGGGCTGGTGGCGCGCGACCAGGGTGAGGGCTCCCGGCCAGAAGGCGTCGACCAGCTCCCAGGCATCCTCGGAGAAGTCGGTGACCAGGCCGTGGAGGGTGTTCGGTGAGCCGATGAGGACGGGGGTGGGCATGTTGCGCCCCCGGCCCTTGGCATCCAGGAGTTCAGCGACGGCTTCGGAACTGAAGGCGTCAGCACCGAGTCCGTAGACGGTGTCGGTGGGCAGCACGACCAGTTCGCCCCGGCGGACGGCGGACGCGGCCTCGCGCAGGCCGGTCGTACGCTCGTCGGCTTCGTTGCAGTCGTATCGCCGAGCCATCAGGGGGCCTCCTCGTACACGTACACGGTCGTCGTCACGGTGTCGCCTTGCGGGCGGTGGCGAAACGCGGACGGTTGTTGAGATCGGGGTGGTCGGCCGCGTCCGCCCAGCCGGACTCCTCGTTGAAGATCCAGGGCACCTGGCCGCCCTGGGTGTCCGCGTGCTCGATCACCACGAGCCCGCCCGGCCGCAGCAGCCGGTGCGCGGTGCGCTCGATGCCCCGGATGGTGTCCAGCCCGTCCTCACCGGAGAAGAGGGCCATCTCGGGGTCGTGGTCACGGGCTTCGGGTGCCACGTACTCCCACTCGGTGAGCGGAATGTACGGCGGGTTGGAGATGACGAGGTCGACCTGCCCGTTGAGTTCGGGCAGTGCGGTCAGGGCATTGCCCTGGTGGATGGTGACCCGGGAGCCGTCGGCGTTCTTGCGGGCCCAGCCGAGGGCGTCGTCGGAGAGTTCCACGGCGTGGACACGGGAGCGCGGAACCTCCTGGGCCATGGCGAGGGCGATGGCACCCGACCCCGTGCACAGGTCCACGATCAGCGGTTCGACGACGTCCATGGCCCGGACGGCGTCTATGGCCCAGCCGACGACGGATTCGGTCTCCGGCCGGGGCACGAACACACCGGGTCCCACCTGGAGTTCCAGATAGCGGAAGAAGGCGCGGCCGGTGATGTGCTGGAGCGGTTCGCGGGCCTCACGGCGGGCGACCGCCTCCCAGTAGCGGGCGTCGAAGTCCGAGTCCTGGACGCTGTGCAGCTCTCCCCGCTTCACGCCGTGCACGAACGCGGCCAACTCCTCCGCGTCAAAGCGCGGTGACGGCACGCCGGCGTCGGCCAGCCGCTGGGTGGCCTGGGCCACCTCGGCAAGCAGCAGGTTCACTGGTCCTCCACCCGATTCGTACGGGGTCTACTGCGGATTACTGGGCGGCGGCGAGTTTTGCGGCGGAGTCGGCGTCGACGCACGCCTGGATCACGGCGTCGAGTTCACCGTCGAGCACCTGGTCCAGGTTGTACGACTTGAAGCCGACGCGGTGATCCGAGATCCGGTTCTCCGGGAAGTTGTAGGTACGGATCTTCTCGGAGCGGTCCACGGTGCGGACCTGGCTGCGACGGGCGTCCGCCGCGTTCTTCTCCGCTTCCTCCTGCGCCGCGGCGAGCAGCCTGGAACGCAGGATACGCAGGGCCTGCTCCTTGTTCTGGAGCTGGCTCTTCTCGTTCTGGCAGGAAGCGACGACTCCGGTGGGGACGTGCGTGATGCGGACGGCGGAGTCGGTGGTGTTGACGGACTGACCGCCGGGCCCTGAGGAGCGGTACACATCGATGCGCAGATCGTTGGGGTTGATCTCGACCTCGATCTCCTCGGCCTCGGGGGTGACGAGCACGCCGGCCGCGGAGGTGTGGATGCGGCCCTGTGACTCGGTGGCCGGCACACGCTGCACGCGGTGCACCCCGCCCTCGTACTTCAGCCGCGCCCAGACGCCCTGGCCGGGTTCGGTGGCACCCTGGCCGCCCTTGGTCTTCACCGCGACCTGGACGTCCTTGTAGCCGCCGAGCTCGGATTCGGTGGCGTCGATGATCTCGGTCTTCCAGCCCACGCGCTCGGCGTAGCGCAGGTACATCCGCAGCAGGTCGCCGGCGAAGAGGGCAGACTCATCGCCGCCCGCTCCGGCCTTGACCTCCAGGATGACGTCCTTGTCGTCGCTGGGATCGCGCGGCACGAGCAGCAGCCGCAGCTTCTCGGTCAGCTCGTCGCGCTGCTTCTCCAGCTCCTTGACCTCAGCGGCGAAGTCGGGGTCCGACGCGGCGAACTCGCGCGCCGTCTCGATGTCTTCCCCAGTCTGCTTCCAGGAGCGGTAGGTGCCGACGATCGGGGTCAGCTCGGCGTAGCGCTTGTTGAGCTTGCGGGCGTTCGCCTGGTCGGCGTGGACCGCGGGGTCGGCGAGCTTCTTCTCCAGATCGGCGTGCTCGCCGATCAAATCCTCGACCGCCTCGAACATCGGGGGCTCCTGGTTGCTAAACGAATACCTGAGGGACGCCAAAGCGCCGGTCCCAGCCGCCCGCGCAGTGGGGGCGGCCGGGGACCGGCGCAAGTGACTCGCTACTTCTTGGCGGCTGCGGCAGCCTTGCCGAAGCGGGCCTCGAAGCGGGCCACGCGGCCACCAGTGTCGAGGATCTTCTGCTTGCCCGTGTAGAACGGGTGGCACTCGGAGCAGACCTCGGCACGGATGGTGCCGCTGTCGATGGTGCTACGAGTGGTGAACGAGGCGCCACAGGTACAGCTGACCTGGGTCTCGACGTACTCGGGGTGGATGTCGCGCTTCAAGGTGTCTCCTAGTTTCGGGAGGGCTCCGGGTCGCAGGGACGGATTGTCGATGCGTGAACCGGGGCCGACGGACCAGTCTGCCAGGACTGGCCGTATCTCCCAAAACCGGGGTGGTCGCGGAAGTATTCCCCCGTCACGGAATCAACCGCTCCGGGCGGTCATCCGTGCTGTTTGGGTGCCGTATCGGTCGGTACGGGAACGGTGTCGCTGACCACGTCGGCGGCGTCGCTCTTGTCGCCCGCGGACTCCTTGAGGGCGGCGGCGGGGATCGGCTGGTCCAGCCGCAGGGCGTTCCAGACCTGCTGGGAGGCGGCCTTCAGCGGTATCACCCGGTTGGGGTCGACCGGGTCGTACTCCACCGGCATGGTGACCATCTGGACGTCCTCGGCGCCGAGGCTGCCGAGGCTGCGGGCGAAGCTCATAAGCTCGGTGACGGAGTCCAGCTCGGAGTCGGGGGTGATCGCCTTGGTGGCGGTGTCGGCGATGTCGAGCATCTTCTTGGGGTTGCTCAGGGCTCCGACGTCCTTGGCCCGCTGGATGAATGCCTTCATGAACGCCTGCTGGAGCTGGATGCGGCCGAGGTCACTGCCGTCGCCGACGCTCTTGCGGGTCCGTACCAGGCCCAGCGACTGCTCGCCGTCGAGGACGTGGGTGCCCGGTTCCAGGTCCAGATGGCTGTCGTCGTCCTTGATCGGCTTGGTGGTGGTGATCTTCACCCCGCCGAGTTCGTCGATGAGCTTCTTGAAGCCGGTGAAGTCGACTTCGAGGTAGTGGTCCATGCGGATGCCGGAGAACAGCTCGACCGTCTTGACGGCACAGGCGGGTCCACCGGTCTCGTACGCGGTGTTGAACATGGCGCGCTGCTGACCGCGGACGGTCTTGCCGTCACTGTCGGTGCACTCCGGGCGTTCCACGAGGGTGTCGCGCGGGATGGAGACGACACTGGCCTTCTGATGGCCCTCGTACAGATGGACGATCATGGCCGTGTCGGAGCGGGCGCCGCCTTCGGCGCCTCCGTACTTGGCGTTGTCCCCCGAGCGGGAGTCGGAGCCGAGGACGAGGATGTCCATGGAGCCGTTGTCGATGTTCTCGGGCCGGTTCTCACCGAGCTTGGCGTTGATGTCGACGCCTTCGAGATTTCCGTCGATCTTGAAGTACACATAGCCGCTGGTGATCCCGCCGACGAGCAGGGCGGCGGCTATGGACCAGGCCGCGATGCGCAGGGGTCTGCGCCCCTTGGTCGGCGGTCTGTCCCGCCGCCCGCCCGCGCCGGATATTCGGCCTGTGCTCTGGTCTCCCATGTTTCCCCGGTTCCCCATCCGCTGCGTACTAGCCCCTCGTCCCCCTTGTCGACGACGAGCGTGCCCGACCTGTCAAGTTTTGCTCCGCCATTGGGGAGACACTCTGGGCACCGCAAGGGTTGCACGAGTGGCTGAGAACTCCCTGAGAAAGGGGCTGTGCCCACCGTGCGGGGCACGGTGGGCACAGGGAACTGCCGGTGGACTGACGACGGTCAGCCGAAGAGGTTGTACGACCCCCAGCCGGCGCCGAACTGCTTGCGGGTGGCCAGGGCCCCCGTGGACTTGCCGGAGCCCGGGTAGAGCCAGAGCTTCCCGGCCGTGTCACGGGCCCACAGGTCGGCATGGCCGTCACCGTTGACGTCACCCGTGACCGCGAGGGCGTTCAAGCTGCTGTTCGTGGTCAGCAGGGTACGGGCGCTGAGCGGTGCCGACGTCTTGCCGGTGCCCTTGTACAGGTAGACCTTGCCGCCCGCGGCCCGCGTCACGACGTCCGGGCGACCGTCGCCGTTGAAGTCGCCGTGGCCGCGGACCATGCTGAACTGGCTCCAACCGCTGCCGATGAGCGTACGGGTACCGAAGGAGCCGGCGCCGTTGCCCGGGTGGAGGTATGCCTTGCCGGCGCTGTCGACCGCCATCAGGTCGGGCAGCTCGTCACCGGTCAGGTCGCCGGGGACGAGGATCTGCTTGTACCCCTTCCAGGTCGCACCGGAGGCGATCTTCTTGTCCGCCAGGGTGTTGCTGTACGACCAGTACAGATCGCCGTTGGGCAGGCGGTAGAGCAGGTCCTGGCGGTCGTCGCGGTTGAGGTCCGCCTGCAGCAGCAGGTTCACCCCGGAGAAGTCCCCGTAGTTGGACCGGCGGGTGATGCTCGTGCCCCGGGACTCCCACGCGTACAGCGTCTTGCCGGCCCGGCCGAACAGGTCGGCGCGGTGGTCGAGGCCGGACCAGTTGGCGTCGTTGATCCGGTTGCGCAGGGCGCCCTGGAAGGCGCTGACCTTGGCGTAGACCCCGTACTTGCCCCGCTTGGCGCAGTTGACGTCACCCCAGGAAACGATGCCGGCGAGTCGGCCGCCGACCACCAGCGGGCCACCGGAGTCACCGTTGCAGGTGGTCTCGGAGGTGCTGTTGCTTCCGGTCGGCGCCTTGCCCGCGCAGAGCATGGTGCCGGCGATGAAGCCGGTGCCGTACTCGGGACCGTAGGCGGCGCGGCAGGCGGTGTCGGAGACGATGTCGGCGTCCGCCCGCTTCAGCACGTCGGACATGCTGTTGGGGTTGGTGGAACTGGTCCGGCCCCAGCCGTAGACCTTGCCGTCGGTGCCCGCCTTGTAGAGCGCGGTGTCCGTCGGCCTGACCAGCGGCAGCGGCTTGGCCTTGACCGGCTTGTTCAGGGTCAGAACGGCGACGTCGTTGTTCAACGTGCTGCCGTTGTACTTCTCGTGGTGCCACTGCCGGTACACACCGGTCAGCTGGCCGCCGTGGAGGTTGAGCGCTCCGGACGAGGTCGTGGTGGGCACGTGGTTGGTGCCGGTGACGACGGCTCCGGTGGCCTTGTAGTCGATGCCTTCGACGCAGTGCGCGGCGGTGGCGATCTTCGACGGGGAGACCACGACACCACCGCAGAAGTAGTTGTCGCCCGCACGGTCCTGGAAGTAGAGCTGAGCCATCCAGGGCGCGGAGGCGATCGTGGTCGTACCGCCGCCGATGATGCGGGCGCTCGGCGCCGACTTCTTCCCCGTACGGGGTGTCTTGGCGTCCTTGTCGGCCTTCAGGGCGGCGGCCACGCGCTTGCGCAGTTCGCTCTGGGACGGCTCGGGTGCCTGCGGGGCGCTACGGGGCGCCGGGCTGGTGGGCGGGTTGTTGTCCACGGCCTGCGCGTTGGACGCCAACATGCCGGTACCGGCCAGGGCGAAAACGGTCGCCAGGGCCGGGATCTCACGTCTCATGCGGCGCTGCGGCCGACCACCACGGGTGCGTTTCTGCACTCGGTTAACCACCTTGGGTCTGTACGGGGCGAGGCGCACTGCGCCCGCCGGTGAACACGAGGTGGTGGGGCGTCGAAGAATGTACGAAGCAGGTCTGGTTGTCGAGGCCCCCCGGCCTCTCCTGACACTGCGAACTCCCCCAGGAAATCCCCCCTGGAAACCCCCACCTGGGCTGATGATCGTATGTGTCGGGAGTATTGATTGACCAGCGCCGTACAGCTATCGCACAGAAATGAGACCGCCCCGTCACCTCAAGGGTGACGGGGCGGTCTCGCGGTGGTCGTGCTGACCGTACGTCAGTCGTTGTTGCCGGCCGACGGCGTGGTCTTCTGGATCTGGAGCAGGAACTCACCGTTCGACTTCGTCTGCTTCATCTTGTCCAGCAGCAGCTCGATCGCCTGCTGCTGGTCGAGGGCGTGCAGCACCCGGCGCAGCTTCCAGACAACGGCCAACTCATCGCTGCCGAGCAGGATCTCTTCCTTACGGGTGCTGGACGCGTCCACGTCCACCGCCGGGAAGATGCGCTTGTCGGAGAGCTTCCGGTCGAGCTTGAGCTCCATGTTGCCGGTGCCCTTGAACTCCTCGAAGATCACCTCGTCCATGCGCGAGCCGGTGTCGACCAGCGCAGTGGCCAGGATGGTCAGCGAGCCGCCGTCCTCGATGTTGCGCGCCGCACCGAAGAAGCGCTTCGGCGGGTAGAGCGCGGTGGAGTCGACACCACCGGACAGGATGCGTCCGGAGGCCGGGGCTGCGAGGTTGTACGCACGGCCCAGACGGGTGATCGAGTCCAGCAGGACGACCACGTCGTGGCCGAGTTCGACGAGACGCTTGGCGCGCTCGATGGCCAACTCGGCAACGGTGGTGTGGTCCTCGGCGGGACGGTCGAAGGTCGAGGAGATGACCTCACCCTTGACCGACCGCTGCATGTCGGTGACTTCTTCGGGGCGCTCGTCGACGAGCACGACCATCAGATGGCACTCGGGGCTGTTGACCGTGATCGCGTTGGCGATGGCCTGGAGGATCATGGTCTTACCGGTCTTCGGCGGGGCCACGATCAGTCCGCGCTGGCCCTTGCCGATCGGCGACACGAGGTCGATGATCCGCGTGGTCAGCACGCCCGGGTCGGTCTCCAGACGGAGCCGGTCCTGCGGGTAGAGCGGGGTCAGCTTGTTGAACTCCGGTCGGCCGCGGCCCGATTCGGGGGCCATGCCGTTGACGGAGTCGAGTCTGACGAGCGCGTTGAACTTCTCGCGGCGCTCGCCCTCCTTGGGCTGACGGACCGCGCCGGTGACGTGGTCGCCCTTGCGCAGGCCGTTCTTGCGGACCTGGGCGAGAGAGACGTACACGTCGTTGGGGCCCGGCAGATAACCGGACGTACGGATGAAGGCGTAGTTGTCGAGGATGTCCAGGATGCCCGCGACGGGGATCAGCACATCGTCATCGGCAACCTGCGGCTCGTTGGTCGCGAACTCCTCACGACCACGACGGCCACGACGGTCGCGGTAGCGACCCCGACGGCCACGGCGACCGCCGCCGTCCTCGTCGAAGTCGTCCTGCGGCGGCTGGCTGCTGGGGCCCTGGCGCTGCTGGCTCTGCTGCTGCTGGCGCTGGCCGCCCTGCTGCTGGTCGTCGCTCTTGCCGCGGCGGTCGCGCTGACGGTCACGGCGTTCGCCGCGCTCGCCACGCTCACTGCGATCACCGCGTTCGCCACGCTGACCGCGCTCGCGCCGGCCCTCGCCGTCCTGCGCGGACGCGCTGACCGCGGACTCCGCCTTGGCGTCGCCCTGCGGCTCGGCCTTGATGTCCTTCGCTTCGGCGGACGTCTCGGTACGCGAGTCGCTCTGGACATCGGGGCTGCCCGCCTGCGCGGTGGCACGCCGACGACGGCGCTCGGCGACCGGCTGGTCGTCGCTTGCCGGCTGACCCGGGATGTCGATCTGCTGCTGGGTGGCGGCCTTCTCGGCCGCGGGAGCTGCGTCGGCGGCAGGTGCTTCCGCCGTACGCGCCCTTGAGGTGGCGCGGCGCTTCGGCTTGGCCTCGGCCTCGTCGGCAGACTTCGAGGCGGGCGCTGTCGACGGCTTGGCCGTGGACGCTCCGCCGCCGGCCTGCGCCTCCTTGATGACCTCGATCAGCTGGCTCTTGCGCATGCGCGCAGTGCCCCTGATGCCGAGGCCGGACGCGACCTGCTGCAGCTCGGCCAGGACCATGCCCTCTAGGCCGGTGCCGGAACGGCGGCGCCGTGAGGTGGTGCCGGAGGCAGCACCTTCGGCGGGCGCGGAGGTGTCGACATTGTTGTCGGCGCTCACGCCCATCAGATCGGTGGTGTCGCTCACGAAGGGTCCTTCCCTGGAGCGGACGTCGGCCTTCTGGCTCGGCGACCGGTTGTGCTGTCCGGCGGTCCGGATGAACGGACCGTGCCGGGGCGGTGGTCCCCGCCGAATGTGGTGCGGCGGAGAGTCAGATACATGCAGGTCCGGCCCGAGATTCCCCCTGCTCGGCCCACTCCTGGCGGAACGGGAGGTGTCGTGCCGGTTCCGGAGCGTGCTCAAAACTGCTCAGGCAGGCTGCTCAGGCAGTTGGGGGAGGCTCCCGGAAGAATGCGCGGTCCCGAATGGGACACGAAGCTCCGAGCCGCAATGGCATCGGTTGCAGACTTGAGGTTAACACTACCGGCTCCAACAAACATTCCCCCTCTCCATCACCGGCAATCCCTTGTCACTGCGAGATCACTGCGAATGCGAGTCGTCACCGGACGAGGTCGCACCCGCCGGAGCGAGCGGCAGCACGCTCGCGCCCGAAGTGTCGATGGCGAGCCGGTTGGCGGCCCAGCCGCTACCCGCCAGTAGGGCGATTTTGTCGGCCGTGCCCTCATCGGCCAGCGCCAGCACCGTGGGGCCGGCACCGGAGATGACTGCGGGGACGCCGTCCGCGCGCAAACGGTTGACCAGATCGACGCTCTGCGGCATCGCCGGGGCGCGGTACTCCTGGTGGAGGCGGTCCTCCGTGGCGGGCAGCAACAACTCGGGACGCCTGGTCAGAGCCTCGACGAGCAAGGCGGAGCGGCCCGCGTTGGCCGCTGCGTCTACATGGGGGACGGTTCGCGGCAGCAGGCCCCGAGCCGTCTCGGTGAGCACTGGATTCTCGGGGACGAAGACCACGGGAACCACGGAATCGGCCGGGTCCATCCTGATGGCACGGGCCGCTCCCCCGTCCGTCCAGGCGAGGGTGAAGCCGCCGAGGAGACAGGCGGCGACATTGTCGGGGTGCCCCTCGATCTCGGTCGCCAGCTCAAGCAACGCGGTGTCGTCGAGCCTGGCGTCGCCGCCTATCGTCACCGCGCGAGCAGCGACGATCCCGGCGCAGATGGCCGCGGACGAGGATCCGAGACCGCGCCCGTGCGGAATGCGGTTGGCACAGACGACTTCCAGTCCGCGCGGCTGACCGCCGAGCAGCCCGAAGGCCGTACGGAGTGACCGTACGAGCAGATGACTCTCATCGCGGGGCAGCGTGGAAGCGCCCTCACCTGCGATGTCGATATGCAGACCGGAGTCCGCGACCCTGACGACGACATCGTCGTACAGCCCCAAAGACAGGCCGAGGGCATCAAAGCCCGGGCCGAGATTGGCGCTGGTGGCGGGTACGCGCACTCGGACGGCGGCGGCGCGGAACGCTGGACCGGCCATCGCTCGATGACACTCCTTGGTTCTGACTGCGTGATTTCGGGAGATTCACAACGATGCAACGACGAAACTACGAACAACCGGACACCCGAGGGCCGTAACGGCAACAACACCGCGGCACACGCGGCGGGGCGGGTTCAGTACAGCCTATCGAAGGAAGGTTCTGTGGCGACATAGGGCGCACAGGAGGCGCACGATGCGTGTCGCATGCCTGCTGTGCCTCTACGTTCGCCGATGCCCTGCTTTGCCGAACTTTCGCCGGGGTAGATCTTTCCTTCGGTCGGAAATACGCCCCAGCGGGCCGGCGCGTTCACCGGTTCGGCAACCTCGGGAAAAGGGCCCGGAATCCGATTTCTCAAAAGCCGGGCACTTCGCATTCCGGCGCGGCGCCCAAGCACCGCGCCATCCGGTCCCGACGGAGGTCGTCCGACGGTGACCGCTTCGCGCCCTTCGGGGAGGCCCTCCCGGAGAAGGGCCCACCCACACGATCTGGGCTCAGACGAGTCCGAGCCGCTCTGCCGCAGTCACCGCGTCGACGGGGACCGTCACGGGCTGCGGCGCACCTGCCACCGCCCAGTCCGGGTCCTTGAGTCCGTTTCCGGTGACCGTGCAGACGATCCGCTGGCCGGGGTCGACCTTGCCCGCCTCTGCCGCCTTCAGCAGACCGGCCACGGAAGCCGCCGATGCCGGCTCGACGAAGACGCCCTCCTGCGAGGCCAACAGCCGGTAGGCGCGCAGGATTTCACGGTCCGTCACTTCGTCGATGAAGCCACCCGACTCATCACGGGCCGCGATCGCCTGCTGCCAGGAAGCGGGGTTGCCGATGCGGATCGCGGTGGCGATGGTCGAGGGGTCCTTGACGATCTCACCACGGACGATCGGCGCCGAGCCGGACGCCTGGAAGCCCCACATCCGCGGGGTCCGGGTGGACAGGCCGTCCGCCGCGTACTCCTTGTACCCCCTCCAGTACGCCGTGATGTTTCCGGCGTTGCCGACGGGCAGTACATGGATGTCGGGTGCGTCCCCGAGGGCGTCGACGATTTCGAACGACGCGGTCTTCTGACCCTCGATCCGGTAAGGATTCACCGAATTCACCAGGGCGACCGGATAGTTCTCGGACAGACTTCTGGCCAGATTCAGACAGTCGTCGAAGTTGCCGTCGACCTGGAGGATCTTCGAGCCGTAGACGAGGGCCTGACCCATCTTCCCCAGCGCGATCTTGCCCTGCGGCACCAGCACCGCGCAGACCATCCCCGCCCGTACCGCGTAGGCCGCGGCGGACGCGGAGGTGTTGCCCGTGGAGGCGCAGATGACGGCCTGGGCGCCCTCTTCCTTGGCCCGGGTGATCGCCATGGTCATCCCGCGGTCCTTGAACGACCCCGTGGGGTTGGCGCCCTCGACCTTGAGGTGGACCTCGCAGCCGGTGCGCTCGGAGAGGACCTGAGCCGGAACGAGCGGCGTACCGCCCTCGCGGAGCGTGACGACGGGCGTCGTGTCCGTGACCGGAAGCCGGTCCCGGTACTCCTCGATGATGCCGCGCCACTGATGAGTTCCCCGCCGGGGGCTGTTGGTCGTCATGGGTCCCTTACTCCCCTTCAACACGCATGATGCTGGCGACACCGCGAACGGTGTCGAGCCTCCGCAACGCTTCGACCGTCCCCGAGAGGGCGGCGTCCAGCGCACGGTGGGTGACGACGACCAGCGAAGCCTCGCCGCCGCCGTCCGGACGTCCTTGCTGACGAACGGTGTCGATCGACACCCCGTGCTCGGCGAAGACCGTGGCCACCTGGGCGAGCACACCCGGCTTGTCGGCGACGTCGAGACTGATGTGGTACCGCGTGACCACATCGCCCATGGGACTCACGGGCAACTGGGTGTACGCGGACTCCCCCGGACCCGTGGCGCCGGCGAGCTTGTTGCGACAGACGGCCACCAGGTCGCCGAGGACGGCGGACGCGGTCGGCGCACCGCCGGCTCCCGGACCGTAGAACATCAACTGCCCGGCGGCCTCCGCCTCGACGAAGACGGCGTTGTACGCCTCGCGGACGGAGGCGAGCGGATGGCTGAGCGGAATCATCGCCGGGTGCACACGGGCCGTGACGGACCGGCCGTCGGCGGCGCGCTCACAGATCGCGAGCAGCTTCACGGTGCAGCCCATCCGCCGTGCGGAGGCCATGTCCGCCGCGGTGACCTCGGTGAGGCCCTCGCGGTACACGTCGTCGAGGCGCACCCGGGTGTGGAAGGCGATCCCGGCGAGGATCGCGGCCTTCGCCGCGGCGTCGAAGCCCTCGACGTCGGCGGTGGGATCGGCTTCGGCGTAGCCGAGCGCCGTGGCCTCGTCGAGCGCCTCCGAGTAGCCGGCGCCGGAGTTGTCCATCTTGTCGAGGATGAAGTTGGTGGTGCCGTTGACGATGCCGAGGACCCGGTTGACCGTGTCGCCCGCGAGCGATTCGCGCAGCGGTCGGATCAGCGGGATGGCGCCGGCGACGGCGGCCTCGAAGTAGAGGTCACGGCCGTGCTGCTCGGCGGCGGCGTACAGCGTGGCGCCGTCCTCCGCGAGGAGGGCCTTGTTCGCGGAGACCACCGATGCGCCGTGTTCAAAGGCGGTGGTGATCAGGGTGCGGGCGGGCTCGATGCCGCCGATGACCTCGATGACGACGTCGATGTCGCCCCGTTTGACCAGGGCTGTGGCGTCAGTGGTGATGAGTGCGGGGTCGATGCCCTCGCGCACCCGGTCCGGGCGGCGGACGGCCACGCCCGCGAGTTCCACCGGGGCACCCACCCTGGCCGCGAGGTCGTCGGCGTGCGTCGTCATGATGCGCGCCACCTCTGAGCCGACCACTCCACAGCCCAGCAGCGCCACCTTCAGCGGACGCGTACGCATCATCCGACCTCGCTTCTCAATCACTTCTCAGGGTTGGACCAGTCTCACTCACCGGACGGTGATTTCTATCCCCCGTCCGGTATGCGAGACATCTATCTCACTCAACCGACGTCCAGACGCAGGAGATCTTCCTCCGTCTCACGCCGGACGATCACTCGTGCCGCACCGTCGTTGACCGCCACGACCGGGGGCCTGAGGGCATGGTTGTAGTTGCTCGCCATCGACCGGCAGTAGGCACCGGTCGCGGGTACGGCGAGCAGGTCCCCGGGGGCGACATCGGCGGGCAGGAACGCGTCCTTGACCACGATGTCCCCGCTCTCGCAGTGCTTTCCGACGACGCGCGAGAGCATCGGTGCGGCATCGGACGTGCGAGAGACCAGGGCCACGCTGTACTCGGCGTCGTACAGCGCGGTACGGATATTGTCCGACATCCCGCCGTCCACGCTGACATAGGTCCGCAAGCCCTCCAGCGGCTTGATCGTCCCCACCTCGTACAGCGTGAACGCGGTCGGACCGACGATGGCCCGCCCCGGCTCCACGGAGATGCGGGGGGTGCGCAGCCCTGCGGCCTCACACTCCCTGGTGACGATCTCGTGCAGCGCCTTCGCGATGTGGTGCGGCTCGCGGGGGTCGTCGGCGGGCGTGTACGCGATTCCGAGGCCACCGCCGAGGTCGATCTCGGGCAGTTCGACTCCGTGCTCATCGCGGACCTGGCGCAGCAGACCGACGACCCGGTGCGCCGCCACCTCGAAGCCGGAGGTGTCGAAGATCTGTGAGCCGATGTGGGAGTGGATGCCGATCAGTTCGAGGGCGTCCAGGGTGAGGACCCTGCGAACGGCTTCGGCGGCCTGGCCCCCGGCCAGCGGAATGCCGAACTTCTGGTCTTCGTGCGCGGTGGCGATGAACTCGTGGGTGTGTGCTTCCACCCCGACGGTGACCCGGATCTGCACCCGCTGACGCACGCCGAGACCGCCGGCGATGTGGGCGACGCGCACGATCTCCTGGAAGGAGTCGAGGACGATCCGCCCCACTCCGGCCCGGATGGCGCGCTCGATCTCCTCGGGCGACTTGTTGTTTCCGTGGTAGGCGATGCGGTCGGCGGGCATTCCCGCATCGAGGGCGGTGTTCAACTCGCCGCCGGAACACACGTCGAGGTTGAGCCCCTCCTCATGCAGCCAGCGCACCACGGCCCGGCTCAGGAACGCCTTGCCGGCGTAGAAGACGTCGGCGCTCTCCCCGAAGGCATCGGCCCACGCACGGCAGCGGGCCCGGAAGTCCGTCTCGTCGAGGATGTAGGCGGGGGTGCCGAACTCCTCGGCCAGCTTGGTGACTTCGATGCCGCCGACGGTGACCACACCGTCCGCTTCCCGTCGGACGGTACGGGCCCAGACCTTCTCGTCGAGGGCGTTCAGGTCCGCCGGGGGCGCGGAGTAGTGCCCCTCGGGGAGCACATCGGCGTGACGGGGCCCGGCGGGGTGTGCGGAACGGCTCATGGTGTCTCTCTCACAGATGTACGGGTGCGCTGATGCCGAGCAGGGACAGGCCACCGGCCAGCACCGTCCCGGCGGCTTCGGCGAGAGCGAGCCGGGAGCGGTGGGCGGCCATGGGTTTCTCGTCACCGAGGGGGAGTACGCAGTGCTGGAAGTCGAGCAGGGCATCGGCGGTCGCCTCAAGGTGCCGGGCGAGCCGATCGGGCGCGCCCCGTCGGGCGGCGGAGGCCAGGACGGCGGGGTGGTCCTCGACGAGTGGGGCGAGCGGTGTGTCCACCTGCTCATCGGGCACACCGACGAAACCCAACGCGGCGGCGTTGCGGGTGAGGGCACGGGCGCGGGAGTGTGCGTAACGGACCTGGAAGAGGGGGTTGTCCTCGCGCTGGGGCAGGAAGTGCGCCGGAGGCCGGGGGTGGTCATGGGCCGCGACCGAGAGCATGGCCCAGCGGGTCTCGTCGTCGTACGGCACATCCGGTCCCGGGGCGTCGGGGGAACCCGTCTCTGCGACGAACTCCTCCCCGAACCCTTGGGTCGCCCGCAGCCGCTGAACGCTCTGGGCCCAGAGCCGGGTCCGAAGGTCGCCCTCCCCCTGGACGCGGGGGACATCGAGCAGGGGCCGTGGGTCCCGTTGGTCGTCCTGCCCGTCCCGGTGTCCGTAGCTCAGTCCCTGCTCCAGCACCCGTCGCACCAGGGCCTGCTGCGCACCCGCCCGCAGGGTGATGTTGAGGAAGCCCGGACCGGTGATCTCGACGGAGGCGATCCGGGAGTCGTCGACGATCCGCGCCCGCAGGGTCTCGGCGACGGCACGAGGCGGTTGTCCGGCGGGGCCTGCGAGCCGGAGTGCGACGTTGGTGGCGTAGTCCCCGCGCCCACCTGGGCGGGGCCGCTCCACACTGACCCGCTCGGGAACGGGTGCACTCAGCACACCGTCCTGCACCGCGCGGTGCACAGCGTGCAGCACGGTTCGCGAGAGATCAGCGGGGGTCACAGGACAAGCGTAGGGGAGGAAGGGGGGCGCTTAGCGAACGCGTTTCGCCATGCGGTCAGCCACAGGCACTCCCCGCGTGCCCGGCCCCGCGTCGCCCGTCAACGGCCGGCGGTGGGTCCCGCCGCATCAACTGGGCCACGAGACGGATCAACTCGGTGGGCTCGAAGGGCTTGGCGAGGAAGGCGTCGACACCGGCGGCGATACCGCTCTCGACCTCGTACTGGGTGCATGCGCTGATGATCGCCACCGGCAGATGACTGGTCGCAGCATCGGCCCGCAGCCGAGCGGCGGTGCGCAGCCCGTCGAGCCTCGGCATGACGACGTCGAGCGTGACGACATCGGGGCGCACCTGTTGGACGACTTCCAGGCACTCGGCACCATCGGCCGCGGTCACGACCTCGAAGCCCTCCAGCTCAAGGTTGACCCTGATCAACTGCCGGATGACCCGGTTGTCGTCGACAACGAGCACACGGCCGGACGCGCCTGACACAACTTGAGGGTAGGTCGCCGGCCAGGCTCCCGTCCGGCTTTTCCCCACTTCCGCCCCGTGCGGGCGACGCCGCCACACCCACACGGAAGCCCGCCCGCATGAGTTCGTCCGAGGTGGAAGGGGGTGCGGGACGGCTGCGAGGGACGCGTGGGACGACGGAAATACCTGTTCATGGGGAGCCCATGGAAGCTGGTAGTGTTCTACCCGTCACCGCCGAACGGCACTGCCGGGCGGGGTGGTACGCCCCCGTAGCTCAGGGGATAGAGCAACGGCCTCCGGAGCCGTGTGCGCAGGTTCGAATCCTGCCGGGGGCACTCCAGCCAGACAGTGTGTAAGTGTCGCTGACCAGCTGAAGCGCCAAGCATGAAGGCCCGGACTCAGTCCCACTGAGTCCGGGCCTTTGTCGTTGTTGCGCACCGCTCGCGGTGGACCTGCGGTAGAGCCTGCTACGCCTCTGAGGCGCTCCCCGGGCCGACTGACTCCCCGGCCAGTCGATTTCCTGCTCGATCTTCGACCGGACAATCACGACCTGGCTCGCCCTGGCCGGGACCGACGACCTCCGCGTGATCACTTCCGCGGCCACCCTGGTGGAGGTCGTCCACCCCCGGATCAACCGCCCCGCCCTGGAGTGGACCCTCTCCCGCATCGTGGTGGAACCGGTCACCGAGGCCATCGCCCGCCACGCGGCGGCGCTCCTCACGGACGCCGGTCTCCACGGCCACACGTACGCGATCGACGCCATGCTCTGCGCCACGGCCCTCGCCGCACCCGGGCCGGCCACCATCCTGGCCTCAGCCCCCGACGACCTCACCGACCTCTGCGGCGGACGCGCGACCGTCATCACGATCTGACGACACCACTGGGGTGAAAGAGGTGGGAAAGGCTTACTTCTCATCTGCAGTGGCGATCACGTGTGACGACGCCGTAGCTCTGGACCCCCCGTTGCCGAACCCTGCCGGGGCACTTCCGAAAAGACTCCCCGACCCGTCCTTCCACAGGTCGAGGAATTGTGCGTACCCGTCACAACTGACGCGCGGTCGGGCGACTTTGCCCGACCCGCTCAGTCGACGCTGCCCCGCCTCCTGTGGATGGCGTGGAAGAGGTTTTGGTAGGCGATGTCTGCGCCTGCCGGGTCGTTCGTTCCACGGAAGAGGTCGAGGGCCTTCTGGCAAACGTCGATGGCCTCGTCGAACCTGCTCAGGTGGATCAGGGCGGTTCCGGTGTTCGCGTACCCGAGGGCCGCGCCGTGCAGGTCTCCGACCGCCTCGAAGATCTCCACGGCTTGGCGGCTGGCGGTGACTGCTTCCTCGTACCGCCCCATGCCGATCAGTGCGCCGGCAAGGTTGGCCGACGCCCTCGCTTCGCCCGGGCGCTCAGCGATCTCCCGGTAGATGGCGGTGGCCGCCAGGTGGGCGGCCACCGCTTCCTCGAACTGGCCCAGCTCCCTGCGGGCCAGGCCGATGTTGTTGAGGGCGTCGGCCTCCGACAGCCGGTCCGACGTCCGGCGATAGATCTCGGCGGCCTTTTCGTGGTCCTCGATGGCTTCCTCGAACTGGCCCACTCTTCGGCGCGCGCAGCCCAGGTTGTTCAGGGCGATGCCCTCGCTGTGGGAGCCGGTCCCCCGGAGGAGTTCCACGGCGCGGAGGTGGTTGTTCAGGGCTTCCCCGGGGCGTCCGAGCTGGACCAGGCCCATCCCCGCGTTGGTCAGCGCGAGGCCCTCACCGTGGGGGTCGCGCGCGTCGCGGAAGGCTCTGGCGGCCTGCCCATGGGCTTCGACGGCCTCGTCCAGCCGTCGGGCGTCGAGCAGCCCCAGACCGAGGTTGCTCCGAGCGAGTGCCTCGCCGTGCCGGTCACCGATCCCGTGCAGGAGTTCGGCGGCCCGGCTGTGGGCCGAGATCGCCTCCTCGATGCGCCGCACCGCCCTCAGCGTGTTCCCGAGGTTGGTCAGGGAGATCGCCTCACCGTGGCGGTCGGCGATCTGCCGGGAGAGGTCGACCGCGCTGACGAAGGCTTGGACGGCGCGCTCGAAGTCTCTGACACCGGCCAGGGCCTCGCCGAAGTGCAGCCAGCTGTCCCGCTGTTCCTCAAGGTCAGCGGTGGACCCCCGGAGCTCCGTCACCTGGTGGAGCAGTGCGAGCGCTTCATGGAATCGCCGTTGGTCGTTCAGCACGCCGACGAGGTTGGCGAGTGCGTCGGCCCGCTTGCGCTGATCACCCAGCTCGCCGAAGGTCTCCGCCGCGTGGGTGTAAGCGTGAATCGCCTCGTCGAACTGGCGTTTCTTGGCGTACACGTTGCCCAGACCAAGGAGCGACCCCGCCACGCCCTTGCGGTTGCCCGCTCCGCGGCGCAGTGCCAGGACACGGGTGTGGACGACGGCGGCATCGTCGAACCGCCGTGCTGCAGCGAGGGCCACTGCGAAGTTGTTCATGGCATCGGCCATACCGTCGGGTGAGTCGGACCTGCGGAGGAGATCGAACGCAATCGCGCTGACGTTGACCCAGTCGTCAACATGGCGGCGGCGGTCGAAGTACCGGCTGAGTGCGAAGGCGAGGTGGACGCTGATATCGGGGCGGCCCAGGGCGGCAGCACGGTAAACCACCGCGACGAGATTGGGGTGTTCGGCGTCCAGCCAGGCCAGCGCCTCTTCGAGCCCGGTGAAGCGGTGTTCTTGGTCCTCGTGGCCGGGCCCCAAGTGGGCGTCGGCGGCTTCGGTGGCCGCGCGGTAGTGCTCCAGGAGACGGTCGAGGGCTTCTTTGCGGCCGTCTGCCCGGGCCTGGGCCTGGCCGTGGTCGACGGCGAACAGCCGGACCAGGTCGTGCATCGACCAGCGGTCACCGCTCGGCTGCTGCACGAGGTGGGCCCGGGCGAGGCCCGCCAGCAGGCGCCGGGTGCCGGGGAGCCCCAGCAGGACAGTGGCCGCGGCGGTGGAGATGTCCGTGCCCGGGGCTGCGGCCACCAGACGGAAGACCTGCGCCTGCGGGCCGGTCAGATGCCGGTACGACAACTCGAAGCAGGCTCGGACCGCCAGCGGACGGCCCTGTTCATCGACTCCTTCGTACGCGAGGACGTCCAGGTCGTCGGCGAGCCCGGCCAGGTCGTCGCACAGGCCCGCCAGGGCCCGGTGCGGCTCGTCCCGCAGCAGGGCGGCGACGACCCGCAGGGCAAGCGGCAGATACCCGCACAGCCCGGCCAGACGGCGTGCATCGGCGTGCTGGCCCGCGATCCGCTCGTCGCCCCTGCCACCGACCCGCAGCGCCCTCCCGAGCAGTGCGACGGCCTCGTCGGTGGTGAGGGGAGCGAGGCCGACGCGGTGGGCCGGCAGATCGGACAGGGTCTGCCGGGACGTGATCAGCACCCGGTGCGGGGACGGCGGCGCCAGCGCGACTATCTGCTCCGCCGTGCGGACGTTGTCCAGCACCGCCAGCAACGGCCTGCCACGCTCGGCGAGTTCGTCCAGCGCCAGCAGCCAGGCGTCCCGTTTCCCCTCCGCGGTGGCAGGCACCTTCCGGCCCAGCGCGCGCAGGAAACGGTCGGTGACGGCTGCGGCGTCCAGTGCGGATTCCGGACTGAAGCCGCGCAGGTCGGCGAAGAGGATCCCGCCGGGGAACCAGCCCCGTTTCCGGGCCTGGTGGGCCGCCTGGAGCGCGAGCGCGGTCTTGCCGACTCCGCCCATACCCGACACCACCACGGTCCCGCTGTCCCCGCTGTGCCCGTTGCTTGGATCGAGCCAGTCCAGCACCTCCCGCACCGCCGCCTCCCGGCCGGTGAACTCGGACGGCGGCGCGGGCAGCGTCACCGGCCCCGCCGGCGGTGCGGGAGGCGCGGCGGTACGCGGCCTCCCGCCACGGGCCCGGCTCCGCTCGGCCTGAGCCTTCGACAGCGCCAGCGACCACCACCCCTGCGACCGGGGCGCGTACCCGCTCCCCTCCGCGACCGCCCGTTCCTGGAGGAAGAGCGCCACCAGCAGGAAGAACTCGGTCGTCCTCGGACCGGGCACCGCCGTGCCGGTCAACCATGAGCTGATCGAGGTGTCCGAGGCCGGGGCGACCGGCGGCCTGCGGTCACCGGCCAGGGCCACCAGCCGCGCCAGTTTCGGCGAGCCCGCCGCCTCGTACACCGCCCTCAGCTCGGCCCAGAACCGCTCCGCATCTGCTCCCACCCCGTGTGCCCACCCCTCCCGCATCGCGACAGGGTTCCCCCCGGAAATGCCGCTGTTCGCAGGCTGACCAGGCTAATTGCTCCCCTCCCCCACCGGGCCGGATCGCCGGAAACCCCCCGGGGGCCGCTCCATGGGGTCACCGAGCAACCGAACCTCTACCAGGGGGAGAACACCATGGCCCGCACCAAACCCGGCACCGACCGTGGACGCCGCGCGAAGACCCTCACCGTCACCGTTGTCGGCAGCATCGTCGGCGGAGCTGTCAGCGGCGCCGTACGCGCCCTCGCCACCTGGCTCCTCGATCGGTAGGCGACACCCGGAACACCTCCGCGTCTCCGGGTGAACCGCTCAACGACCCACCGACCGAACCCGGTCGGTGGGGGCGGCGCCGGACTCAACCCGGTGGGACGAGCGGTGCGAGGAAGCGGCTCGGTTCGCCGTGCCAGGTGATGGCGAGCGCGTCGCGGGCGCGGGTCGCCGCGACGAAGAGCAAAGAGCGTGCCCGGTGGAGTTCGCGCTGGTGGCGGCTGGGGTCGGTGTGTTCCCAAGCGTCCACGGAGGCCCGCGGTACGAGTCCCTCGGCCGCTCCGGCGATGATCAGGCAGCGGTACTCAAGCCCTTTGAAGCGGTACATGGTGCCGATGTGAACGCCCTGATCACCCCGTGGTCCGTCCTGTGTGATCTCCATGGGAGTGATGCCGCTGCGCGCGAGACGGTCGGCGAGCCGGCTGACCATGTCATTGGTCGGGACGCAGATCGCCGTCGCCTCCCGAGGCACGTCGTGCCAGGCCCGCAACTGCTCCACCACGAGATCCATCTCCTCGTCCCAGCTCCGTGCGCCGCGGAACGCAGGCTCCGGGCCGTGGAGGACCCGACCGGTAGCCGGCGAGCGTGTCGACGTCGGACGGACATGCCCTCCTCGCACGAACCGTCGGTCCATTCGCCGACCGGAGCATCGCCGGTGGACGTCCTCCGTCCCATCCCGGCGGTCGTACACGGGTGGCAGTGGGCCGAGCGACCGATTCCCTGCGGTGCCTCACACCCCGCCTGTACTGTCGTCGACCATCCCGGCTCCCCGTACCTTCCGCGAAAGGTGCCGCATGACCAAGCCCACCACCGTGAACCTGACGAAAGCCGCGCCCACCGTCTCCTTGGACAAGCACGGCGTGACCTCGGGGCTGATCAAGGTCAACCTCAACTGGACCTCGCCGCAGGCCGCTGCGCAGCGGGCGGCCGGCGAGGCGCGGGGATTGTTCGGCCGGATACGGGCGTCACTGCGGTCGGCCGCAGCGAGGACGGTGGATCTCGACCTCGGCTGCATGATCCGCTGCACCGACGGTTCCAAGACCGTGGTGCAGGCCCTGGGCAACGCGTTCGGTGCGGTGGACCGCTTCCCCTACGTCGCCCTGGACGCGGACGACCGGACCGGGGCCCTCGCCACGGGAGAGAACCTGGTCATCAACCTGGACCACCAGGCCGAGTTCCAGAAGCTCCTGCTCTTCGTCTACATCTACGAAGGATCCGGCGACTTCCGCGGCCTCGACGCCGTGGTGACCCTGACCTCCGACCGCGGCGACCGCTTCCGGGTGGTGCTGGACGAGTGCCCGCCGCAGGCGCACGCCTGCGCCATCGCCCTCATCAAGCGCCAAAAGGGCGAACTCGTCATCGGACGCGAGGTGCGCTGGTTCACCCCGCAGGACGGCCCCGGAGTCCAGGACGTGATCTCCCGCGCGTACCGGCTCGGCATGAAGTGGACCCCCGGCCGGAAGTAGCGCTCTCGACGGACGACGGCTGGGGGTGGCGGCGGGCGGCCCGTGGTCAGCTGGTGAAGCGGGGTGGTGTACCGGGTTCGTTGTCGATCGGGCGGCGGGCCTCGGCCAGGGCGACCGTGTGGATGAACCACTCCAGGACCGAGCGGATGGCCTCGCTCTGGGTCGCGAACACCTCCAGGGGGAACGACGGGCGCAGGTCCAGCTTCGCCTCGGCGAGGTCGATGCCCTGGACCGCGTTCATCCGCGCCATCAGTTCCCGGCGCAGCGGCTCGTCGTCGAACGGCGGGCGACGCTTGAGGTATTGGAAGACGACCTCGACGGTGCCCGAGACCGGGTAGATGCCGAGCGGCCACAACGTGCGTGTGCCGCCCGCGGGGCCCACGTCCACCATGGGGAAGCAACTCGTCTCACTCGCCGCGCCGTACGCGCGCCGGCCGCCCTGTTCCTCCCAGAAGCGGAGCGCGCTCAGCACGCCTGCCACCGTCTCGGGCCGCTGGTTGGCGCTGAGCTGGTCCTCGAACCGCTCTGCGGGGCGATGCCGGCCCTCCTCGGTGGAGTTCCCGGCGGGCGCGGGTTCGTCCTCGGTCTCCCGGCCGAGCAGGGTCCTCAGGTCGCCCGCGGTGAGCCGGTGGGAGCGGTGGGCCCGGCTCGCCTGGTCGAAGGGGATGCCCTCGGCCTCCAGCAGGGTGCGGGGGTCGTCCGTCCGCTGCTCGTCGGACCAGCGGAAGCCGTCCGAGATCCGGCCGTCGGACGTCAGGACCCGGTGTGCTCCGTGCAGTCCGGGGTGGGCGGCGATGTGCTGACCCACGGGGTTGGCATGGGTGCCGATCAGCGCCGCGAGATCGCCGTAGGCCGTCCAGGTGCCCGCGGGCATTGCCAGCAAGGCAGCCCGTAGCTCCTGCCAGCCCGCCCATTCGTCGGCACGGACCAGGCCCTCGATGGGACCGGGCCACAGGCGCACGGCGCGTTCGGCCAGTTCGTCGGCGCGGGCCAGGATCTCGGCCCTCCCCCAGCGGTCCTGTGCGGCGATGTGCTGGTTCATCCGCAAGGCACTGGAGTCGAGGATTTCCTGCTTGCGGTGGAAGGGATGGTTGGAGAGCCGAGCGTTGTCACCGGAGAGGGTGAGATTGCCCAGGGTGTGGACGAGCCGTTCGTGGAGTTCGCCGGGGCTCTCGCCGTCCTCGGTCTCCTCCGCCAACAGATCGAACCACTGCTGTGCCGGGGTCTGCGGCAGCACGTGTTCGACGGTGAGCCGTGCCTTGGCGTAGTCGACGGGTTCGCTGGCGTCGTGGCTCTCCTCGAGCCGCCGCAGCACCTGGAAGCGCTGGCCGCCGCGCCCCGTCTTGTAGAAGGGCCGGGTACGGACCGCCTCGCGGACCGCGGCGTCCCCCGGCCAGGTGCGGGCCCCCGTCTTGTTCCTCGACAGGAACCTGCGCACGGCCTCAGCGGGCGACGTGTCCTTGTCCACTTCCCGCGGGAGCTCCATGAAGACCCGGTTGTTGCCGGTGGTGGACAGACCCGCGAGCAGTCGCCGCACCAGATAGCTCTCGGCGTAGCGCAGCGCCTCGGCCGCCTCGGGTGCCGTGGTCCGGCCGCTGTCGACGAGGTCGAGCAGCCACAGCGCCAGCGGATAGTGGATCTGGCCGCCCCAGCGGGCCAGGCGCTCCAGCACCTCGCGCAACTCCGGGTCGTTCTCCCGTTCGGGCTCCCGGATCCGCATCAACCGACCCGCCCGGTCCGCGAGGGTGGTGATCGCGGCCTCAAGGGCGGCCTCGTCCCGGGTCAGCGGCTCCAGTCGCCTCTTCTGGTCCCGGTAGACGTCGCTCTGCTTCGCCCTGCTGTCGCCCGCGACCACCAGGTCGAGCCAGACGAGGAGTTCGAGATTGGCGGGCCCGAGGAGTTTCTGCATGGGCAGCCAGAGGTCCCGGTACACCGACTCGCCGCGGGTCGGCAGATACATGAACAGGTAGTTGCGCAGCAGATCGCTCTGGCTCAGGCCCACGCCGGTGTTGTTGATGGACTCGAAGATGCGGTAGACGTTGTCGCCCTCCGATGCGGTGATGGAGACGATGGAGAGGCAGTTGATGAGAACCGTGCCCACTTCGTCGGTCCACGCCTGTCCACGGCTCTCCTCCCCCGCGGCCAGGGCGCCGAGGAAGTACCGGTAGGCGGTACCGATGTTGCCCGCTCCGCCGGCCTGCGGGCGGGCGTGGACGCAGGCCGTGTAGGCGGCCCGGTCCGCCTGCGTCGGTAGCAGCCGGTAGTGGTCGTTCCCGTCCTGATAGCTGTTGACCAGGAGGAGGTTGTGGATGCGGTCGGCCTTCTTGGCCTCGTCCCGACCGCGGTAGTGGTCACGCAGAGCGGTGCAGGCGAGCATCAGGGTGGTGAGCCGCTGCTGGCCGTCGACCACGAGCCACCGCTGTATCCCCCCGGCCACGACACCGTCCGGGGCGAGCACGACGGAACCGAGGAAGTGCGCACTCGGCTTCCTGCCCTCCAGGCGGTCGTCCACGAGCTCGCCCACGTCGTCCCAGAGCTGTTGCAGCTGTTCCTGCTCCCAGCTGTAGGTGCGCTGGTAGAGCGGTACCTGGAACTGCTTCTCGCCTTCGACGAGTTTGCTGAACGTGACCTCATGAGCCTGCACGCACTGTCTCCCCACCGTCTGAACCGAAGCGACATTCTTCCCCATCCGGGTACGGTGGCCGGGGGAATTCGACGGAGCGCGACCGGGGGGCTGCACATGGCGACGTTGGGAATCCACAAGGACTTCCTGTGGGAGTTCGCCAAGTTGGAGAAGCCCGTCCAAAAGCGCGTCCACGAGGTCTTCGACAAGTTCCGGGAGCATCGCCACGCCGGACTCCATCTGGAGAAGTTGGAGAAGGCCAGGGACCCACGGATACGTACCATCCGGATCACCCAGTTCATGCGCGGGGTGGTACTGGCCCCGTCGTCAGGTGACAGCTTCCTGCTGCTCAAGGTCATGCCCCACGACGACGCCATCGCCTGGGCGGTGAAGCATCGGGCGACCGTCAACTCCGCCACCCACGGAATCGAGCTGCGGAACGACGTGGCGCTGGAGCGGGCGACCGCAGGGGTGCGGGAGGCCGCGTCAGCGGACGGTCGGGGGCTCTTCGCGCGGGTCTCGGACAAGGACCTGGTCCGGTTGGGAGTTGACGCGGACCTGCTCCCACTGGTGCGGCACCTGAACGACGAGGCCCAGCTCGACGCCCTGGCCAAGATCATGCCGGAGCAGCAGTACGACGTGCTGGCCGGTCTGGCGGCGGGGATGGAACCGGAGGACGTGTGGCGCGAGGTGGTTGTCGCGCAGGTGGAGCGGACGGCCGGCGAGCCGGGCGGCAGCGGTGCGGCGACGCCCCCTGCCCACCAGGACGAACTGACCGCGGCCATGGCCCGCTCGCAGGGCAGGATCGCACTGGTCTCCGGCCCGGACGAACTGCTGGACATCCTGTCGCGACCGTTCGACGCCTGGCGGATCTTCCTCCATCCGAGTCAGCGCAAGGTGGCCTACCACCACTCCTACCGGGGTCCGGCCAGGGTCAGCGGAGGCCCCGGGACGGGCAAGACCGTCGTCGCCCTGCACCGCGCCCTACACCTGGCGCGGCGGCTTCCAGCGGACGCGCCGGACGAGTCGATCCTGCTCACCACCTTCACCCGGGACCTCGCCACCGATCTCCGGCACAGTCTTGAGCTGCTGATCCCCGAACCCGAACTGCGGGCGAAGATCAGGGTGGTCAACGTGGACGCCGTGGCCAACCAAATCGTGCGGGAGGACCGCGGGGCACCGCTCTCCATCGTCGCTGCGCAGCGGGAGATCACCGCGCGCTGGGCCGACGTCGCCCGGCGCCTCGGGATCGAGTACACCGAGGTCTTCCTCGACCAGGAGTGGCGTCAGGTCATCCTGGCGCAGGACCTGCGCTCCCCCGAGGCATATCTTCGGGCCTCCCGGGTCGGACGGGGTACCGCCCTCGGCCCGCTGAAGCGGGCACAGATCTGGCGTGCGGTGGACGCCTTCGTCAAGGGGTTGCAGGCGTCGCAGGAGTGGACGTTCCTCCAGGTCTGTGCGGAGGCGACCAGGCGGCTGGAGGAACGGGGGGAGGAGCGTCCCTACCGTCATGTCGTGATCGATGAGGCTCAGGATCTCCATCCGGCGCAGTGGCGGATGCTCAGGGCACTGACACGGCCGGGTCCGGACGACCTCTTCATCGCGGGCGACACCCACCAACGGATCTACGGCAACAAGGTGTCGCTGCGCAGTCTCGGTGTCGAGGTGACCGGGCGCTCTACCCGGCTGCGGATCAACTACCGGACCACACGGGAGATCCTGGCGTGGTCCACGGCCCTGCTGACGGGTGAGCGGATCGACGACATGGACGGCGGTGACGACTCGCTGGCCGGCTATCGCTCCGCCTTCCACGGCGAGCCGCCGATGCTCATGGGCTCCGACACCAGGTCCGCGGAGATCGCGGGACTGGTGGCGCAGATCGGAGAGTGGACACAGTCCGATGTCTCACCCAGGGACATCGGTGTCGCCGTCCGGTACACCCAACTGGGCAGGGAGATCGCACGGGAGTTGCAGCGAGCGGGCCTGTCGGCGACCGTGCTGGGAGCGTCGTCCAAGATCGGCGACGGAGTTCGCATCGGGACCATGCACCGTATGAAGGGGCTTGAGTTCCGTTGCATGGCGGCTGTCGGGGTGAGCGACGGAGTCGTTCCGCTGCGCGGTGCGGTCACCGCGGAGGATGTCGACGCCCATCAGCATCGAGAGGATCTGCTGGGCGAGCTGAGTCTGCTCTTCGTCGCCTGCACCAGGGCGCGTGAGGCACTCAGGATCTCCTGGCACGGAGACCCCAGCCCGTTCCTCGGTCCGGCCCCGGGCGCAGTCGGTGTCCCGGCGCTGACGGCTCACCACAGCGCCGGTTGAAGCGGGGCACGACTCGAACAAGGCCGTCATCGTAGGGGCATGCGGGCTCCGGTCCCTGGCGTCGCCCGGCACGGGCACCTCGCACCGGGCAGACCGCTGAGCGTCGTCCGGTACGGATTGCGTCCGACGGGAGCGGCTTCTTGCCCCGCGGGGTGAGCGTTCCACTGGAGAGAAAGAGCTTAGGCTAACCTAACTTCATGTCGGTTGCTGATATATCGGGTCATGCGCACGCCTCGGCGGCGCCGGTCGTGTCCTTGCGGTGGGGGGCGCCGGTGGCCGGTGGGGCCGAGGTGGCTTCGCCCTATCTGCTGACCACCGCCGTCTTCGACGGCACCGAGGCCGGCGGTCCGGCGTTCAGCGAGCCGCACACCCATACCGACGCGCTCCTCATGTGGCCGCACACCAGGTCCCTGACACTGCACACCAGTGCGGGGGTACGGCGGCTGATTCCCGGCCAGGGGGTGTGGGTGCCGCCCGGGGTGCCGCATGCCGCCACTGCGGACACCGGGGGCGTCGCCTGCTACACCTATGTGGCCCGTTCGGCGATCCCGGATCGCTGGACGTCGCTGCGGATGGTGAAGGTGGGGCGGGCGCTCCAGGAGATGTTGCTGCATCTCGATGCGACGCCCATGCCCGATGACCTCAGGCTGCGTACCCAGCGGGTGATTCTGGAAATGCTCCAGGAGGATCCGCTGCCCGTGCTGGAGGTGCCGGTTCCCGTGGACTGGCGCATTCGGGCGCTTGCGGACGACGTCCTGCGCGACCCGGACAGCGACCGTTCGGTGGAGGAGTGGGCGGCGCGGCACTCGCTCAGTGTGCGGACGATCACCCGGGCGTTCAGTCGTGACATCGGCATGTCGTTCAGCCGCTGGCGCTCCCTCGTACGGATGTCCGCAGCGACGGCCATGCTCACCCAGGGCCACCCGGTCAACCTCGTCGCGCACCGCTGCGGGTACTCCACCACCAGTGCGTTCAGCGCCGCGTTCCGACGGGTCACCGGGGCGAGTCCCACCGAGTACCTCCGGGAACGGTCCGTGTCCGTGCTTCCCTGACCGGCGCATCGGCCAGCCAGGTAGCCAGACGGCCAGACGGCCAGACGGCCAGACGAGGGTGGCCGATTCGCGACGCACCATGGCCGGGACGCAACGCCCGAGGGCTCCGAGGTTCCCTAGCGTTGGTTCAAGTGAGGGTTACCTAACTTCCCCTGCGGAAGGCCGACACCACCTCCGTGCGCTCCGGCCATGCACCTTTCCCGTACCGCCGTGGCGGCCCTCACCCCCAAACCGCCGTCGCGATGCCCTCGCGGTGCGCACAGCCGAGGAGAACCATGTCCCTACCCACGGTCGCCCCAGCGGCCACACCAGCCCCAATGCCCCGTCGATCAAGGACCTGGGCCCGGGTCGCCGGCCTGGCGGTTGCCGCCGCCCTCGTCCTGACGGGCTGCGGTGGCACCGATGCCTCGGGCTCCGACGGGAAGGGAGAGCCCGCGGAGAAGAAGAACTCCTCAGCCGCGTTCCCGGTCAGCATCAAGCACGCCCACGGCACCACCGAGATCCCCGAGAAGCCGAAGCGCATCGTCGCCGTCAGCTGGATGAACCAGGACATCGTTGCCGCGCTCGGCGTTCTCCCCGTCGGCGTCGACAAGCAGTGGGGCGGCGACAAGGACGGCCACACCCCCTGGTTCCGCACCCAGGCCGAGAAGCTGGGTGGAAAGCTCCCCGAGACCCTGAACTACGGGGACTCGGGCGAGATGGACTTCGAGCAGATCCTCTCCCTCGACCCCGACCTGATCATCGGGCTGTACTCCGGCATCACCGATGTCGACTACAAGCGGCTCACCGAGATCGCGCCCACCATCCCCTATCTGGAGCGGCCCTTCGACGGGGGCACCTGGCAGGACATGACCCGCACCATCGGCAAGGCGCTCGGCGAGAACGAGAAGGCCGAGGCACTCGTGACCGACACGGAAGGCGTGCTCGCCGATGTCGTCAAGGCGAACCCCCAGTTCAAGGGCAAGACCTTCACCTACGGCACCGCCCTCACCCCCGGGTCCACCGAGGCCGGTCTGTACGTCGACTACGACCCCAGGGTCCGGCTGCTCACCGAGATCGGCTTTGTGAACACCCCCTCGATGAAGGTCATCACGGACGGTGTCAAGGGCACCAACTTCTACGGCGGGGTGAGCCTGGAGAAGCTCGACACCGTCAAGGCGGACGTCTTCGTGGGCTGGGCCTACGACCCCAAGGAGGTTCCGTACTCCTTGAACGATCCCCTCTTCAAGCGCTGGGACCCCATCGAGAAGAAGCAGTACGCGTTCGTCGAGACCGCGGAACTCGGCATGGCCGTCAGCGGTCCGACCGTGCTGTCGATCCCATGGGCGATGGAGCGGTACGCACCCCTGCTCGCCGACGCGGTCGCGGGCAAGGGCAGGTCGGACGCCTCCACCTCCTGAACCGGCCCCATCGCCCTCGTACCCCGCACAGCCCACCCACGAGGATCACCCGTGACGACGACCGCACCACCCTCCACACGGCGTGACGCGCCAGGCCCGTACTCCGGTACGGGCCTGGTCCCGCGCCACCGGCACCGCTTTCTGGTGCTGCTCGCCGCCATCGCGGTGCTGATCGCCATGGCCGTCCTCAGCGTCATGGTCGGCGCCCGCGGGATCGCGCCGGGGACCGTCTGGGACGCCCTGTTCCGCTTCGACCCCTCTATCGACGAGCAGGTGATGGTCCGCGATCTGCGCGTGCCCCGCACGGTGATCGGGCTGGTGGTCGGCGCGGCGCTGGGCCTGTGCGGCGCGCTCATCCAGGCGTTCACCCGCAACCCCCTCGCCGATCCCGGTGTGCTGGGCGTCAACGCCGGTGCCGGATTCGCCGTGACCTTCGCCGTCGCGGTACTCGGTCTGACCGATCCGGCGCAGTTCGTGTGGTTCGCGCTCGCCGGTGCGTTCGGACTGACCGTCCTCGTCTACACCCTCGGTTCGCTGGGCGCCGATCGGGCCACCCCCGTGAAGCTCACCCTCGCCGGGGTGGCGCTCACCGCCGTGTTCAGCGGACTGACCTCCGCGCTCACCCTCAAGAGCCTGGCGACGCTCGACCTGATGCGGTTCTGGGGCGTCGGCTCCATCGGTGGCCGCGATCTCGACATCCTCTCGATCGCAGGCCCCCTCATCGGCGCCGGACTGCTGATCGGGCTGCTCACCGCCCGTTCGCTCAATGCGCTCGCGCTCGGCGACGACAACGCCCGCGCGCTGGGCGTGCCGCTCGGTATGACCCGGGTGGGCGTCGTCCTGTCGGTCACCCTGCTCGCCGGGACGGCTGTAGCCGTCGCCGGTCCGATCGCCTTCGTCGGGCTGATGGTGCCGCACGTGGTGCGCTGGTTCACCGGCCCCGACCAGCGTTGGATCCTGCCCCTCACCATCTTGGTCGCGCCCGCGTTCCTGCTGGCCGCCGATGTGGTGGGACGGGTGGTCATGCCCTCGGGAGAGCTACGGGTGGGGCTCGTCACCGCACTCGTCGGCGCCCCCGTCCTGGTCGCCCTCGTCCGGCGGCGGAATGTGAGCGGACTGTGAACGACCACTCCATCCGGGAACGGGAACCCGTCGTGACCGCCACCCACCCGCCCGCGCCATCGGTGACGACGGTCGACAAGCCGTCCACGGGCGTCGACTTCGGACGTCCCGCCTGGGCCCTGCGGCGGTTCGGGTTCGCCCTGCGCGTGGACCGTCGTACCGTCCTGATCTGCTGCGTTCTCACCGCCGCCATCTGTGTGCTCAGTGTGCTCACCCTGGGCACGGGCTCCATCTCGCTGACCCCCGCCCAAGTGGTGACCGCGCTCTTCGACGCCGATTCGGACCGTCGGGCGCGGCTCGTCGTCGTGGACTGGCGACTGCCGAGGCTGCTGTTCGCACTCGTCTGCGGTGCGGCACTGGCCATCAGCGGGGCGCTCTTCCAGTCCCTCACCAAGAACCCGCTCGGCTCCCCCGACATCATCGGCTTCTCGTCCGGCTCCTACGCGGGGGCGAGCGTCGTCATGCTGCTGTTCGGCACCGCGAACTACCTCGCGGTCGGCACCGGTTCGCTGATCGGCGGGGCCGTGGCCGCGCTGGTGGTGTACCTGCTCGCGTACCGGGACGGGCTGCACCCGTTCCGGTTGATCATCGTCGGTATCGCCGTCGGCGCCGGGCTCAGCTCGCTGACCTCGATGCTGTTGCTGTCGGTGAGCCCGCACCAGGCGATGTTGGCCGCGACCTGGGCGGCCGGATCCCTCAGCGGTCTGGGATTCGACGAACTGGTCCCCACCGCCGTCACTTTCGTCGCCCTGGTGCTCTGTTCCCTCGCCGTCGTACGGCCCCTGGTGCAGTTGGAGATGGGCGACGACACCGCCGTGGCACTCGGGGTCCGGGCCCAGCGCGCCCGGCTGGCCGGCACCGTCGTCGGGGTGGCGCTCACGGCCCTGGTGACCGCCGCCGTCGGCCCGATCGCCTTCATCGCCCTGGCCGCCCCGCAGATCGCCCAGCGTCTGACGAAGAGCTCCACCACGCTGCGGATCGTGCCCGCCGCGCTCACCGGGGCCCTGGTCCTGGTCGCCGCCGACTTCGCCGCGCTCCGCGTGGACCTGCCGGTGGGAGTGGTGACCGTCTGCGTCGGCGGGGTGTATCTCGCCTGGCTCCTCGCCCGCCAGTACGCGACCCGCCGATGAGCCCCGCCCCGCCCGCACCCCAAGGACCCCTCATGCCCCCGAAGACTCACCTCCCCGAACCGAGCGGCACCCCCGAACCGAGCGGCACCCCCGCGCCGGGTCGCACGGACCTGTCCGCCCAGCCGACCGACCAGCACCACGGAGCCGCGACCGCCCCGACCGCCGCGCCCGCGCCCGCCCGGCTGGAGGTGCGCGACGCGACCTTCGGCTATGCCCGCCGTCCCGTCTCCGAGCATCTGGACCTGGAGATACCGGAGGGTTCCTTCACCGCGATCATCGGCCCCAACGCCTGCGGCAAGTCGACCCTGTTGCGCGCTGTGGCCCGACTGCTCGCCCCCAGCAGCGGTCAGGTGCTGCTCGACGGCCGGTCGATCGCTCAGTACCGCTCCAAGGAGGTCGCGCGCCGTCTCGGACTGCTGCCGCAGACCTCACTCGCGCCGGACGGCATCAGCGTCGCCGAACTCGTGGCCCGGGGCCGCTATCCGCACCAGAAGATGACCCGCCAGTGGACGGCCGAGGACGAGCGTGCCGTCGCCGAGGCGATGACGGCGACCTCCGTCACCGATCTGTCCGGCCGGCTCGTCGACGAACTCTCCGGTGGTCAGCGTCAACGCGTGTGGGTCGCGATGGTCCTCGCCCAGCAGACCCCCGTCCTCCTCCTGGACGAGCCGACCACCTTCCTCGACATCGCCCACCAGATCGAGCTGTTGGAGCTCTTCACCGATCTGCACCGCTCCGGCCGTACGCTCGTCGCGGTCCTGCACGACCTCAACCACGCCGCCCGCTACGCCTCCCACCTGGTCGCCATGCGGGACGGCCGGGTCATCGCTGAGGGCCCGCCGGCCGAGGTGATGACGGCCGATCTGGTGCGCGAGGTGTTCGAGCTGCCGTGCCGGGTGGTGCCCGACCCGGAGACCGGTACCCCGATGGTCGTTCCGCTGGCCCGGCACCGACTGCCCGACGGAACCGCCGCGTGAGCCGGGCGCAGGGTGCGCGGCCCGGTCCGCCGTCCGGTGCCGGAGCACTGTTCAAGATCGCGCTGCTGCGCGGTGGACGCGGTCTGCGACTGGGGCTCACCACCCTGGCGTTCATGGTCCACCAGCTCTGCGAGGCGCTGGTGCCGATCCTCATCGGCGTCATCATCGACCGGGCGCTGGAACCCGCCGACCCGGGCGCCCTGCTGCGCTGGATCGCGGTCCTCGCCGGGGTGTTCCTCGCCCTGTCCCTGTCGTACCAACGGGCGTCGGCCGCCATGGTCGACGTCTACGGCTATGCCGAGCACGAGTTGCGCCAGCTCACCATGGTGCGGCTCCTCGACCCCTACGGGCTGCGCCGGCGGCCGGGCGCGGGCGAGGCGCTGTCCCTGGTCTCCTCCGACACCTACCGGGTCGCCGGGGTCTCCTGGAGCGTCGTCGACCAGGCGGCCACGATCACCGCGATCCTCACCGCGTCGACGGCCCTGCTGCTCATCTCGGTGCCCCTCGCGCTCGGGGTCATCGTCAGCACGGTCCTGGTCCTGCTGCTGATGCGGCGGCTCGCAATGCCCCTCGAAGCGCGGGGCCTGGCCGAACAGGGCTCCGCCGCCCGGGCGGGAGAGGTCGCCACCGACATGATCACCGGACTGCGGGTGCTGTCCGGAATGAACGCCCAGACGGAGGCCGCCAGCCGCTATCGAGCGGCGAGTGACGCGTCGAAGCGGGGAGCCGTCGCCGCGGCGCGGGCCGTTCTCGGGTACTCGGCCCTCAGCCTGCTGCTGTCCGGTGTCTTCCTGGCCGCATTGGCCACCGCGTCCGGCTATCTCGCCCTCCGGGGTGAGCTCACCATCGGCCAGTTGGTGACCGTCCTCGGGCTCGCCCAGTTCCTCCAGGGCTCCCTCGCCCATGTCGGAACGTTCGCCTCCAACTGGGCCCACAAACGGGCTTCCGCGCGGCGGATCGCCGATCTGCTGGCCGAACCGCCCCTGATCGCCGCCGCGGCGACGGGGGCCGTGCCGCCCGCCAGGTCCCCGTCCGACACACCGGACGCGTCCGGTTCCCCGACGGCCGTTCCCATCGTCTGGCAGCCGCCGGGCCACGGGGCACCGCTGGTACTGGTGCCCGGGGAGCTCATCGGAGTGGTCCCCCGGCACCCGGCGCACGCGCGGGACCTCAGCGACCGGTTGGCGTGCCGCGTCCCACCGGGGCGAGGGGACATCGTGATCGACGGAACCGACGCCGTCGACCTCGGCCCCGAGACGGTCCGCGCGCACATCGCGGCACCGCCCCATCAGGGCACCCTCTTCTCCGGCACCCTGCGGGCCAATCTGACACCACCGGGTGTCGCCCCCGTACCCGCCGTGGTGCGGGCGGCCGTCCTGGACGACGTACTGGAGCACATCGGCGGCCCGGACGCGGACATCGGTGAGCACGGCCGCAGGCTCTCGGGCGGTCAGCGTCAGCGGCTCCTGCTCGCGCGGGCGCTGCACGCGGGCACTGAGGTGGTCGTCCTGGACGAGCCCGCCACCGCGGTCGATCCGGTGACCGAGCAGCGGATCGCGGAGGGGCTCGGACGGCTCCCGGGCACCACCGTACTGATCACCACCAGCCGCATCCTGCTGTCCAGCTGCGACCGGGTGGTCGACCTCACAGCCCACCTCACAGCCCACCTCACAGGCGACCTCACCGAGGCGGCCGACGACCGACGTGCGGACGGTCTCGCGCACGACGACGGCCGACGAGACGACCAACCGAACGGAACACCCCGGTGACCCCGACCGCATCCGCCCCGGACTCGACCACAGCCACGGCCACCGCGTCCGGCGCTGACCATCGGCTGCCCGTTGCCACCCCGCGCCGGACCCGACAGGAAGTGGTGCGCCGACTCGGCCAGCACCGCCGACGGTTGACCACCACCCTGGGCGTACTGCTCGCCGGTACCGCGAGCGCCCTGACCACCCCTCCGCTGCTCGGCGCCATCGTCGACACGGTCGTCGACGGGGCGGGAACAAGTCGTCTGGCCGCTCTGGGCGCGGCCCTCGTCTCCGCCTCGCTGGTCAGTGCCGCACTCGGCTACCTCGGTGGGCGGATGCTGGTCGCCCTGGTGCAGGACGTATTGGCCGGGTTGCGTGAGGACGTGTTCGACGCCGCGGTACGGCTGCCCCCCGACACCCTGGAGGCATCGGGCAGTTCCGATGTGGTCTCCCGGGTCACGGGCGATGTGGAAGCGGTGTCCGAAGCGGCCTCGGGAGTGCTGCCCGACATCACCGGTGCCGCACTCACCATCGTCCTGACCGTGGCGGGCCTCGCCGTCCTCGACCCGCGCCTCGCGGTCGCCGGGCTGGTCTGCGTCCCCCTGCACTGGTACGCCACCCGCCGCTTCCTCGCCCGCTCACACCATGTGTACGGGGACATCCGCCAGTTGGAGTCCACGCGCGGGCAGACCGTCATCGAGGCGGTACGGGGCGCCGAGACGATCCGGGCGTACCGGGCGCAGCACACTCATCTGACCGAACTCGCCGAGCGCAGCGAACGCGCCGTCGATCGGCAGCGTGACGGCGTACGGCTGCGCAACAGCTTCTTCGGCTGGCTGAACACGGCCGAGTTCATCGGTCTGGCCGCCGTACTGGCCACCGGCTATGTGCTGCTCGGCCAGGGCGCGATCACCCTGGGGACGGCCACGGCGGCTGCCCTGTACTTCCACCGGCTGTTCGACCCGATCGGTGTGTTGCTGACCAGCCTGGACGACATCCAGCGCGCGACGGTGGGCCTGGCCCGCCTGGTCGGCGTCACGGACCTGGCCCCGCCGGGCGGAGCCGCCTCCGCACCGGCCGGCGGGGCGCCGCGCCCCGCGCAACCCCCCGCCGTCGCCGTGACCGGTGTCTCGTACGCGTACGACGGTGCAGCCCGGGAGGCCCTGCGTAATGTCACCCTGTCGATCCCCCGTGGTCGGACCGTCGCCCTGGTGGGCGCCAGCGGTTCGGGCAAGAGCACCCTGGCGCGGCTGGTCGCGGGGGTCGGTCGGCCGGGGCGGGGACGGATCACGGCCGACACCGGGGCGGAGCAGATCGCCGGCTATCTGGTGACCCAGGAGGTGCATCTCTTCGGCGGCACACTCGCCGACAACCTCCGGCTGGCCAAGCCGGCGGCGACCGATGCCGAACTGGTGGCCGCACTGCGGGAGACCGGTGCCGACTGGGCACTGGAGCCGGGCCGGGGGCTCGACGCGGTCCTCGGCGGCCCGGACGGCGCGCCCCTGGACGACGGTTCGGTCCAGCACTTGGCGCTGGCCAGGGCGCTGTTGGCCGATCCGCCGCTCCTCGTCCTCGACGAGCCGACCGCCGAGTCGGGTCCCGCCAGTCGTGCCGTGCTCGGCGCGGCCCTCGAACGGGTCACCCGCGACCGGACGAGCGTGATCGTCGCCCACCGCCTCGAACAGGCCCGGGAGTGCGACCACATCGTCCTCCTCAAGGACGGAGAGGTGGCCGAGGAGGGCACCCATCGCGCACTCCTGGCCGCGGCGGGCGAGTACGCGGCCCTGTGGCGTGCCTACACGAGCCCCGCATCACAGACTTCAAGGGAGCGGCCGACCCCTGAACTCGGGGCCCTCCGGATCCAAACCAATGCCGCACCGGCACCCAGCGCCGGTGCGCAAGCCGACAAGGAGCACTGAACCGTGGAGATCTACCGAGCCGTCGTCGCCAGGGTCGAGCCCCTCACCGCCACCATGGTCCGTGTGGTGCTGACCGGTGGGGACCTGTCGAAGTTCGCCTCGACGGGCGTGGGCGACGAGTACGTGCGGCTGTTCTTCCCGCACGGCCCCGACCGCCATGACCTGTCCCTGCCGGTCGCGACCGAGACCAGTTGGGAGACCCCGGAGGGCAGTCCCACCGCGCCCATGCGGACGTACACGATCCGTGCGGTCCGGCCGGAAGTGAACGAGATCGACATCGACTTCGTCCTGCACGACCACGGAGTGGCCGCGACCTGGGCGGCGGGGACCCGGCCGGGCGACCCCTTGGGCTTCAACTCCCCCACCGGGCTCTACGACCCGCCCGAGGACGTCACCCGCCAGATCCTGGTCGCGGACCAGACCGGGCTGCCGGCGGTCGCCCGGCTGTTGGAGAACACCCCGGACCACATCACCACCAGGGTGATCGTCGAAGTGCCGGACCAGGCGTCGGTGCAGCCCCTGCCGGCCCATCCGCGCGCCAAGGTCACCTGGGCGTACGGCGGCAACGGCCACGGCCCGAGCCGGCTGGCGGACCTGGTGACCGCGGCCCTGCCCGAGGACAGCGACCTCACCGGCACCTATGTGTGGACCGCGGGCGAGACCACGGCCCTGCGCACCGTGCGCAAGCACTTCCGCAAGACGCTGTCCCTGCCCTCAAGCCGCTTCAAGGTCGTCGGCTACTGGTCTCCCAACGCCGACTCCTGGACCGAGCGCTGGGAAGCGCTGCCGGCCGATGTGAAGGCCGAACTGGAGGCCCTCTGGGAGGACCCGAAGGACGATCTGGAGGACGTCACGATCGCGTACGAGGACCGGCTGAGCGGCCTGGGCCTCTGAAACAGAACGGGATGACATGACCGGCCGGCATCCGGTGTCAGGTACCGAGAGCGGCGTGCGAGCCCCGTACTCAGGTGGCCGCTGGGACTGTTGGCGCTGGCGGGCTGGCGGGCCTGTTGGTGCTGCCGGGCTGGCCGGGCTGATGTGGTCGTGTCAGAGGTTGTGTCAGAGATGGAAGGAGGCGACCACGGGCAGATGGTCGCTCCCGGTCGGGGGGAGGGTGTCGGCGGACGTCGGCCGAAGGCCACGGGCGAGGATGTGGTCGATGCGGGCCAGCGCGAAGCGGGCCGGCCAACTGAAGCCGAAGCCGTCCCCGGCGACCTCCTGCGCGGAGGTCATCCCGTCCAGGAGCGGGGCCAGTCCACGATCGTCGGGCGTGCCGTTGAAGTCGCCCACGACAAGGACCTTCGCCGCGGGGTCCCGGTCGACGGCCCGGGCCAGCAGATCTGCCGCCTGGTCCCTGCGGTCGGTGGTGAAGCCGGACTCCGAGGTCACCCGGACCGAGGCGAGATGGGCCACGAACACGGTGACGGGCCCCTTCGGCGTGGCGAGGGTGGCACGCAGGGCACGCGGCCACGGCATGATGTCCACGGGCTCGGGCGCCGTCATCGGATAGGTGCTCCACAGACCCACACCGCCCTGCACCGTGTGGTGTCGATAGCGCGCGGGCAGTGCCCCCTGGAACTCCTCCCGTGCGGTGGTGGAGAGTTCTTGAACGGCGATCACCTGGGCACCGGTCCCGGCGAGGGTGCGGGCGGTGCCCGCGGGGTCTGGGTTCTCCGCACCGATGTTGTGACTGACCACGGTGAGCTCCCCGTCGGCCCCTCGCTTGTCGATGAGCGAACCTCCGAACAGACCGAGCCAGGCGAGCCCGGGCAGGAGTGCCCCGATCAGGGCGAGCGGGGCGCGGCGCACCAGCGCGAGGAGCAGGAGCAGCGGGATCGCCAGCCATGACCAGGGCAGGAAGGTGTCGACGAGGCTGCCCGAGTTGCGTGCACCGTTGGGGACCAGGGGGTGGGCGAGCAGGGCGATCGCGTACAGGAAGCTCGCGAGGGCGATCCACCGGCCGTTGGCGTTCCGCGGATCGAACCTTCGTCGTGGTCGGTCATCCAGGGCGCGGGGAAGGGCTTCGCTGGTGGTGAGGGGCGCTTCGACGGTCATGACCGGCCGCCCTTGCGCGCGGCCTCGGCGAGCCGTTCGGCGGCCTGGAAGGCTGCGTCCAACCCCTCGGCGGGTGTGGTGTTCGGCTTCTGGTGGAGTACGACACCGAGGACGAGCCCCGCGTCCGATCCCCGCCCGGTCGTGGTGGCCCACATCAGGGCCCCACCCGCGGGAGTGCTCGATCCGGTCTTGATTCCGACGTTACCCGCGGTGCCGAGCAGTCTGTTGGTGTTGGCAAGGGTGCCCGTGGGGCCGCCGACGGCGACTTCCGGGGTGGCGACGATCGCCCGGAAGGTCGCGTCGCGCATCACCTTCCGAGCCAGCCGCAACTGATCGTCGGAGGTGCTCATGGTGGTGGGTCCGATTCCGCTCGCGTCGGTGTAGGTGGTGCGTCGCATGTCGAGAGCGGCTGCGGCACGGTTCATCTTGGTGACGAAGGCGGCTTCGCTCCCGGCGTCCCAACGGGCCAGGAGTCGGGCGATGTTGTTGCCGGAGGGAAGGAGCAGCATCTCCAGCAGTTGCCGCTGGGTCAGCCGCTGACCCGCTTCGACACGGACGGTCGACTCCACCGATGAGTGGGATTCGTCCTGCGCCTGTTGGTCGACGGTGATGACCGGCCCGGACTGTCCCCGCCTCAGCGGGTGGCCGCTGAGGATGACGTGCGCGGTCATCACCTTGGTGACACTGGCGATGGGTACGGGTTTCTGCTCACCGCTGGTGCCGGACGCACCGGTACGGGTGTCGATCACACTCGCCTGGCCGTCCCGTGGCCACGGCAAGGACAGGGCGCCGGTGGAGAGCGAGGGCTTCGACTCCTGGTGCTCCTCGGTTCCGCTGGTGATGACCCAACCGCCGAGTGCGATCAGCAGCAGCGCCATGGCCGCGCCCCAGATCACGGCGGCGGGTGCCCGTCGCGGTGGCCGGCGGTCGGGGATCGGACCGTGGTCGGACGGGATGTGCACGGCTGCCTCCGGGGGACGGACACGCGGGATTGCGCATGTCGGTCAGCCTGTGGGAGGGCTGTGTCCGCACCGCTGAGATCACCCGTCGGGCAGCGCTCGGCCATGTGTCAACCACGCATCAGGCCGGGCATGGATTGGATCACCGCAGGTCCGGGGCCTGATCACAGCCGTCTCCCGATCGAGGGCCAAGTCAGAGCGTGGGCCGAGTCAGAGCGTGGGCGGGGCCTGGTCGGGCAGTCTCAGGACGGCGATCGCTCCGCCGTCCTCCGCGTTGGAGAAGTGGAGCGCGGCCCCGATGACCCGGGCCTGTCCGAGCGCGATGGTCAGCCCGAGCCCATGGCCGTGGCCGCGTTCCGCAACACCCGTGCGAAACCGTTGCGGCCCGTTGGCCAGGAGGGAGTCGGGAAAGCCAGGACCGTGGTCCCGTACGGTCACGCTCGTGCCGTCCACACGCACCTCGACGGGCTCACGACCGTGGCGATGGGCGTTGAGCACCAGATTGGTGATGATGCGGTCCAGACGGCGCGGGTCGGTCGGAACGCGCTGGTCGTGGACGATCACCGTACGGGTGGGCAGCCCGGTCCGTGTCACCGATTCCTCGACGACACTGCCGACCGGCACGATCCGCTCGTCGGCCGCCTCCGCGCCCGCGTCGAGGCGTGAGATCTCCAGCAGGTCTTCAACCAGTCCGCGCAGCACGCGCACCCGGTCCCGGACGAGTTCGGTGGCCGGCCCCTCGGCCAGCAACTCGGTGGAGGTGACCAGTCCCATCAGCGGTGTGCGCAGTTCATGGGCGACGTCCGCGGTGAACCGCTGTTCGTCGATCAGCCGCTGCTGGAGGGACTGGGCCATCGAGTCGACCGCTCCCGCGATCTCGGTGACCTCATCGCCTCTGCGCCCACCCGTTCCGGTGCGGGCGTCCAGTTCCCCGTCCGCGATGCGCCGAGCGGTGCGCGCCACCCGGCGCAGCCGGCGGCTGAGGAGTTCGGTGAGGACCAGTGAGAGCGGGGTGATCACGCCCAGGGTGGCGGCGGAGACCTTGATGGTGGTGCGGTCCAGGGCGGCCAGATTCCGCTGGTCCGAGCCCAACTCGATCTCCACGGCGAGCACCTGGCCGCCGACGGACTGGCCCGCCCACATCCAGGGACCGTGCCGTCTGTCGGTGTCGTACCAGGTGGCGGCTGCGCCTCGGGCGCGCTCCACCCGGCTGAGGAGTTCGGGCGGGACCTCCTCCCCCGCCACCACGCCCCTCTCCCGGAAGACGTCCTCGCCCCGCCGGTACTCCTCGACGACGGTCTCCAGTTCGTGCAGGGCGCTCCCCTCGCCCTCAGCAAACAGCCGCTGTTCGGTGGCCCGGTGGACGAGCACGCCCACCGTCACGGCTACCGCGCAGGACGTCAGGACCACCAGCGCGGCGATCTTCCAGCGCAGTGAGCGCCAGTTCCATGAGCCCCCGAGGGCGTTCCCGTTTCCTGTGCGCATCGCCGTCAGCGCCGCAGCTTGTAGCCGAAGCCGCGGACCGTTTCGATGCGGTCCGCGCCGATCTTCTTGCGCAGGCGTTGGACGCAGAGGTCCACGACCCGGGTGTCGCCGTCCCAGCCGTAGTCCCACACATTGCGCAGCAGTGTCTGCCGGTCCAGGACGATCCCGGGGTGCCCGGCGAACTCCAGCAGGAGTTTGAGCTCCGTGGGGGCCAGGGCGACCCGCTCGCCGTCGCGGAACACGTCGAGTCCCCGGGTGTCCACCGTCAGATCGCCGAAGACGAGAGTGTCCCGGTCCGCTGCCGAGGCCGCCCCCGCCGTCTCGGAGGGGTCGGGGGTGAAGGTCGTACGGCGCAGCAGGGCTCGGATCCGGGCCACCAGTACGGGAGTGTCGACCGGCTTCACCACATAGTCATCGGCGCCCGCTTCCAGGCCCGACACCACGTCCAGGGAATCGCCGCGCGCCGACATCATCAAGATGGGCACCTGGCTGGTCTCCCGCACCTTGCGGCAGAGGCCGATGCCGTCCAGCTCCGGCAGCATCACATCGAGCAGCAGCAGATCGGGCGTGTGCTCGCGGAACATCTCCAGGCCGGTCAGGCCGTCGGCGGCCGAGTGCACCCGAAAGCCGTAGCGCGCCAGGGCCATCGAGACCGAGGTGCGGATCACCTCGTCGTCCTCGACGAGGAGGAGGACCGGAGTCCCTTCGGGCGGTTGGTGGGAGCCGGGGACGATGTCCTCCTGCGATGCTGCGCTCACTGCGGGCCTTTCCCTGTACGACGTCGGTACCGCTCCACGATCCTCCCTGGTGCTGCGCCGGAGATTCGCCGCGAGCACCTCGACCCGCCGGACCCACTGTGCGGCAGCGACCCATCCGTTGCGCGGAGGCCGTGTATCCAACAGGTATCCGCTGGGCATCGGACCCGGGGCATCGGTCCTGCCGACACCACCCGGTGACGGTGGAGCGGCAGCTGGACACGGGGCGGACCGCGTGTCTCGTACCGGTCCGTCCATAGGTCGCGCCGGGCATCCCGTCGGGCTGCGGCAAGCACTGCGGTACCGCTCCAACGGCCTTCCAGTACAGGTGCGTTGAGGCGCTTCGGGGCCGCGCGCCTCTACACTCCCATCCCATCGGCTTATGGAGGAACGTTGTGAAACACGAGGAGCAGGCGGCGGACGGGGTCAATGCGGGCCAGGCGCACTCAGCCCGGGTCTACGACTACATTCTGGGCGGCAAGGACCACTACTCGGTCGATGTCGAGGCCGGCAACGCCATGTGTCGGGAGTGGCCGGCCCTTCCGGTCCATATGCGGGCCAATCGCGCGTTCATGCACCGGGCCGCGCGCCATCTGGCGCGCGATGCGGGCATACGCCAGTTCTTGGACATCGGTACGGGGCTGCCCACCTCGCCCAATCTCCATGAGGTGGTCCAGGAGGAGCGTCCGGACGCGGCGGTGGTCTACGTCGACAACGACCCCATCGTGCTCGCCCATGCACAGGCGCTGCTGACCAGTTCGCCCGAGGGGCGCACCGCGTACGTGGATGCGGACATGCGCACCCCGGACGCCATCATCGGCTCACCCGCCTTCCGGGAGGCGCTGGATCTGCGCGAACCGGTGGGGCTGATGGTCATCGGGATCCTTCACTTCATCCTGCCCCCGGCGGACCACGCGCTGGTGCGGCGACTGCTCGACCCGCTGCCGTCCGGCAGCTATGTGGCCATGTCCATCGGCACGGCCGACTTCGCTCCGGTCGAGGTGGGGCGGGTGGCCGCCGAGTACGAGCGGCGGGGCATGCCGATGTGCCTGCGCACACGGGAGCAGGCCGAGGCGTTCTTCGACGGGTTGGAACTCGTCGAGCCGGGCGTCCAGCAGGTGCACAAGTGGCGACCGCCGGCCGACCCGTCACCGGTCGACGACCGGGACATCGCCATGTACGGGGCAGTGGCGCGCAAGCCCTAGGCGTGTCGTCAGAACGGGTCGGTGGCGCGGGTGCGGCCTGCGATGCCGAAGGGATGGCCCGCGAAGGGTGACGGCCGGGAGGCGGCGGTCACTTGGGGGCCGGCACCGTCCTGATCACCTTTCCCGTGCGGTCGGCCAACAGATAGCCCGAGCCGTACTGGTTGGACAGATAGATGGAGATGCCCGCCTCCGACTGGTGCAGGGAGTTCGGTGTGGAGAGCACGAGGTAGCGCGAGGTCGGGTCCTCGACGCCGAGGTCCGCCTCGGCCTTCTTCATCAGGGCGGGGACGATGTCCCAGTCGTACGTGTCGAGTCCCACCGGCTGTTCGCCGCCCGAGAGCGTGCCGCTGATGATGCCGCGGGAGACTCCCTCGCCGACGCGGTAGTCATAGCTGTCGAAGCGGGTCTTGCTGCCCTTGACCATGCCGTTGACGGACGCGTACTCGGGGTACACGACGAACCTGCCCACCTGGTCGGTGCCCATCTCCGCCTTGAGTTCCTTCACCACGAGCCGCAGTCCGTCGGGCGTCAGCAGGCTGGCGGGCTCGCCCTTCTCCTGCCCCTCGGTGTCGTCCTTCTGTTGTGCTCCGGGACCCGACGGGGAGGGGGCGGCGCCCTTGGCGGTGGACGCGGACGGGGATGTGGCGCCCCCGGGTGTGGCCGAGGACTTCTTCTCGTCGTCGGGCAGCAACCCGGGCAGCACGCTCCACACCAGGACGGCGGTCAGGGCGGTGGCGAGCAGCGAGGAGACGACGGCCGTGCGGCGTCGGAGCGCGGACCGTCGCGGTGGGGCGGACGGCGACACGACGGTCGGCCGGAGGCCGGCGCGCCCGCCCGTGGGGTTGGGGTACGGGGGGACGGCGTCCTGCGAGGTCACGGGGTCGATGGGCGGGCCGAACGTACCGAGCGGCGCGGTGGACGGTGTACTCGGGGGTCCCAGTCGGTATGACGTCTCGGGCGGCGCGGTGGAAGCGGCCGGCCCGTGCTCGCCCCGGGCGGCGGCGGCCAGCATCCGGTCCACGGTGTCGGCGTCCGGGCGGGCGTCCGGGTCCCTCACCAGGAGGGCTCTGAGCACATCGGCCAGCGGGCCCGCCTGACGCGGGGGCGGCAACTCCTCGTTGAGGACGGCTGCGAGCGTGGCGAGGGTCGTCCCCCTGCGCAGTGGATGGACGCCCTCCACGGCGACGTAGAGCATCATCGCCAACGACCAGAGATCAGAACCGGGCCCTCCGTCCTGTCCCGAGATCCGTTCAGGTGCCATGAAGTCGGGTGTGCCGATGAGGGACCCGGTCGCGGTCAGCACGGTCGACTCACGGATGGCGGCGATGCCGAAGTCGGTGAGGACGGGACGGCCGTCCGGCCGCAGCAGCACATTGGCGGGCTTCACATCCCGGTGCTGGATGCCGACGTCGTGGGCGGCGCGCAGGGCGGCCGATATCTCCAGCCCGAGGGCGGCTGCCTCGACCGGTGCCATCGGCCCGCGGGCCAGCCGGTCCTGGAGCGAACCGCCGGTCACCAACTCCATCACCAGCCAGGGGTAGGTGTTCTCGCCGCCGTCGACCACATGGTGGATGGTCACCACATTGGGGTGGTCGACGCGCGCCAGCGCACGGGCCTCCCTCAGCACCCGGGCGCGCAGCAGAAGGGCAGCCTGGGGGTCGTACTCGGCGAGCCCGGGGTCGGGAGGTCGCACTTCCTTCAGCGCCACCGCCCGATCGAGTACCAGATCGCGCGCACGCCACACCGTGCCCATGCCACCACCGCCGAGCCGTGCTTCCAACTCGAAGCGCCCGTCGATGACCCGTCTTGCCGACTCCCCACCGCTCATGGCCCGGAGCTTACGAGATCGGGAGGACATCCTCGTCCTCACCCGGCTGCACCCATCCGGTCCTTGCGCGGGGGCACGCGCGTCAGGAAGCGCGCTTCTTCGGTGTGGACCGGGTGGTCTTCTTCGTCGTCTTCTTGGCCGCGGTCTTCTTCGCCGCCTTCTCGGGCGCGGCCTTCTTGGCCGCACCGGCCCTGGTACTGGTCCCGGTGCTGGCCTTGGTACTGGTCCCGGTGCTGGCCTTGGCGCCGGTCTTCTTGGCGGGTGCCCGCGAGGAGTCGGTCTTCTTCGTGGCCGTCTTCTTCCGTCCCTTGATCGACGTCACCTCGGCCACCGACCCGCTCCCGGACCGGGCGACCGCTTCGCCCTCCGCCTCTTCGCCACGGGCTTCCTGCGCCGCCTTCACACTGCTCTCCAGAGCGGCCATCAGGTCGATGACCTTTCCGCCGCCGCGCTCGGCGGGTTCGGCCTCCGGGAGTGCCCCGCCGCCCTCGACCTTGGCGGCGATCATCGACTCCACCGCGGTTCGGTAGTCGTCCTGGAGCGAGTCCATGTCCACCTCGCCGAGGGTCTCCATCAGGGCGTCCGCAAGGTCGAGTTCGGCGTCCCGGACCGTCACCTCGGTCTCGGGCGCCACCCCTTCAGGGCGCCGGATCTCGTCCGGCCAGAGCAACCCGTGCATGGCGATGACATCGTCGACGACCCGCAGCATGCCCAGCCGTTCCCGCCCCCGGAGCGCAAACTTGGCCAGGGCGACCTTCTGGCTCCGCTTGAGGGCCTCGCGCAGGAGGGTGTAGGGCTTGGCGGCCGGGACCCCGTTGGCGGACAGGTAGTAGGCGGCGTCCATCTGCAAGGGGTCGATCGAGGCGGCGGGGACGAAGGCCACGATCTCGATCGTCTTGGCCGTGGGCAGGGGAAGGGCGGCGAGGTCCTCGTCCGTGATGGGGATGATCGAGCCGTCGGCGTCCTCGTACCCCTTGCCGATCTCGGCCGCCGTGACCTCCTTGTCCTCCAGCTCGCAGACCTTGCGGTAGCGGATGCGACCGCCGTCCGCGGTGTGGATCTGGCGGAAGGAGATGGAGTGGTTCTCGGTGGCGTTCACCAGCTTGATCGGGATGCTGACCAGGCCGAAGGAGATCGCGCCGTTCCATATGGATCGCACGTTAGATCCCTTTCATGAGATTCACACGCATATATGGCTTTCATGCGATTCTCATCGTATGACGCCGATCACCGAGGTGGCCGGGCGGCGGCTGGCGCTCAGCAATCTGGAGAAGGTCATCCACCCGGCCACCGGAACCACCAAGGGCGAGATCCTCCACTACTACGCCACCACCGCACAGGCGCTCCTGCCCCATGTGCACGACCGTCCGGTCTCCTTCCTGCGCTACCCGGACGGCCCCGATGGGCAGCTGTTCTTCACCAAGAATCCGCCGCCCGGTACGCCATCGTGGGTAACGACCACCCCGGTACCGCGCTCGGAGGACCCCCGCGCCCGCCAGGTCGTCATCGCCGACCTGCCCTCGCTCGTCTGGGCGGCGAACTTGGTGGTGGAGTTGCACGTACCGCAGTGGACGGTCGCGGCCCCGGCCGTCGCCGACCGGATGGTCTTCGACCTGGACCCGGGTGCCCCCGCCTCCGTCGAGGAGTGCTGCGAGGTCGCCCTGTGGCTGCGGGAGCGGCTCGCGGCGGACGGCCTGGACGCGTACGCCAAGACCTCGGGGTCCAAGGGCCTGCACATCCTGGTGCCGCTGGTGCCCACTCCCTCCGCCCAGGTGTCCGCGTACGCCAAGGAACTCGCCCAGGAGGGGGAGAGCGTCCTCCCCCATCTGGTGCTGCACCGGATGAACCGCAAGCTGCGCCCCGGGAAGGTCTTCGTCGACCACAGCCAGAACGCGGCTGCCAAGACCACCGCCGCCCCCTACACCCTGCGGGCACGTGCCGAGCCGACCGTCTCGGCACCCCTGACCTGGGAAGAGGTGGAGGCGCGCCGCAATCTGGTGCTGCGGCTCGCGGACATCGCACCGCGGCTGGACCGGTATGGGGACCTGATGGGCGCGCTCACCGACCCCGACCGGGCACGGCCCCTGCCCTGAGGCACTCCCGCACCGAAAAGCCGGCGTCCCGCGTACGGGCCTCCCTCAGCCGCGCACGGTGGGGCCGTCCCGGTGACGCACCGGCCCGGCCCGGCGAGCCCGCACGGGCACCGGCCATCGGGCGGGCCCACCCTGACGCCATGGACGAGAGCCACCCGACCATCGCCCTGCGCCCGCCCGTCGATGTGATGCGCCCACGTCCCGTCGATGAGATCCCCGAGCAGGGCAGTACGCCAGGAGGCTTCCAGTACACGGTCAAACTCGACGGATTCCGCGCGATCGCCTTCGTACTGGAGGGCGGTCGGGTCTTCCTCCAGTCGCGCTCCCGCCGGGATCTGGCGCGGGAGTTCCCCGAGATCGCCGCCGAGCTGGGGCGGCGGCTGGCGCCGGGGACGGTCCTGGACGGTGAGCTCTGCGCCTACCGGGACGGCCGGCTGAGCTTCACCGACCTGTTGAAGTCCACCACCGAACGGCAACGGCTCGCCGTGCCGGTGTCCTACATCGCCTTCGACGTCCTGGCCGTCCCGGGACGGGACGTGAGAAGCCGCCCCCTGCGGGAGCGCTGGCCGCTCCTGGGAGAGGTGATGGCCGCCGTGGAGCCACCGCTGCAACGCGTCCTGGCCACCGAGGACCGGACCACCGCGGAGCTGTGGTTCCGCGATCTGCGCGAGGTGGGCGTCGAGGGGATCGTGGCCAAGGACCTGGACTCCACCTATCGGCCGGGCTCCACCTGGTCATGGCGCAAGATCCGGCACGCCGATACGCGCGACGGGCGCCTCCTCGGTGTCTTCGGTGGTCCGGACCGCCCACGGGCGCTGCTGGTCGAACTGCCCGACGGACAGATCGTGCAGACCTCTCCCCGGCTGACCGCCACGCAGTCCCATCAGGTCGGCACGGTGGTGGCCGATCGCCTCGGTGAGCTGGTGGAGCGCCCTGGGCTCGGACCGGTGCGTCTGCTGGTCGAACCGCTGCTCGTCGAGGTGCTCCAGCCGTCGGGGAGGCGGGAGCCGACGGCCCGGTTCGTCCGGGTGCGTTCGGAAGGCTGACGGACCCCGGCCGCGAGAGGTCCACACCAGCCCGGGTCATGGGTCTGCCGGACCGGGGAGCCCCGTCCGGATCAGCTGCGCAGCCAGGTGCGGCGATCGCGCGCCAGTGCGTGGAGCGCCGCGATGTCGGCGGGCTTGTGCACGGCCCCGAGGTCGGCGAACGACGCCACATCGCGCTCCCGGAGCACCCGTACGTCCCCCGGCGCCCGCAGCACTTCCAGTCGCGCCGCGCCCACCACGGCGAGAACCGGGCGCACCGCGGTGGCCAGGGCCGAGCAGGCGCGTTCGGCGCGGCGGCGGGTCAGCCGCAGCAAGGGCACCGGCACACCCCGACCGGCCCGGATCTCGGGGTCCGCGATCTGCAGCCGCAGCCGGTGGGCGGGCACGGTGTGCACCGCGAACACACCACCGGGGCCGATCAGCAGATGGTCGATGCGGTCGGCGCCCGGCAGGGGGACGGCGTGCAGGACCCGCCAGCCCGCGGCGTCGAGCCGCTCCAGTTCCGCGCCGAGCACCTGATGGGCGCGGAGTCGGGCCCGCGCGGGACGGCGGGGATCGCGCGCCCAGCGCCGGGCCGTTCCGATCGGCAGGTCCAGTTCGGCGTGGATCGTCTCCCCCGGCCGGTTGGGCGCCAGGTCGTCATCGGGGTGGAGGGCGAGCCTGAGCAGGTCCGCGGAGCTCGGTACGGGGGGCGGTCCGATGGTCCAGGCACCGGTGAGATGGGGCGCGAGCACGGTCAGCACGGCCTGGCGGTACCGCTCGAAGACCAGGCTGATGTGCCCGGCACAGCCCCCTGGGGCGTCCAGGTCAAGGGGCCGACCGCCCTCCCGGGTGTCGACGGGATCGGCGCCACGGAGATCGCTGACCTCACCGACCCCGTGGGCATCGGGCGGATCGGAAGGGTCGGCAGGGTCGGGGTGGTCGGGGTCCTCGGCCCGGGCAGGGTGGGGAGGCCGAGCAGGATGAGGAGGCCGAGCAGGATGAGGAGGCCGGGCTTCATCACCCCCACCGCCCCCGCTGTCGTACCAGGCGACGTGCCGGCCGTTCGCCAAGCTGACGTAGAGCCGGGTACGGCCCTCCCAGAGTGCTGGTGTGACCCGTAACAACGCCATGGCACCGCTCCAACCCCCGCGACCGGAAACCGCTCGTGGGATCCATGGGAACAGCCCCGGGGCCTTTGGGGCAATAACCCCTTGGGGCCATGGGTGTGGTGCAGACTCTCCCCAAGCGCGGGGTTCCGGCGCATAGTTCTGCCGCGGAGTTGTGGCGCTCGGCTCTTGGGAGGGGGCAGGCGTGTTCGGGGGTATCGACGAGGTCGACTGGGCCGCACTGGAACATGCCTACGGTCCGGCGGACGATGTGCCCGAATTGCTCCACGGGTTGACGTCGCAGGACCCGCAGGAGCGCGAGGCGGCACTCGACGGGATGTACGGGGCGGTACACCACCAGGGCGATGTCTATGACTCGACGCTGGCCTGCATACCGTTCCTGTTGGAGCTCGTCAGCGATCCGTCCGTCCAGGACCGCGGCGGCATCGTGGAGTTGCTGACCAGCATCGGCGGCATCGATCTGGACGGCGACGACGAGCTCGACCCGGACGACGCCGAGTTCGAGTACGCGGCGAACTACGCCATGGCCGCGTCGGCGGTGACCGCGAGCGCCGATGTCTTCCTCGCCCTCGTCGACTCCGACGACCGCGGCGTACGGCTGACCGCCCCCCTCGCCCTCGCCACGCTGCACGGCGAACCCGAACTGGTGCTGGGGCTGCTGCGGGAGCGTCTGAAGATCGAGCAGGATCCGGAGGTGCGCTTCGCCTGTGTGGAGGCGGCGGGCCGGGTGGCGCTACGACACGGCTGGCTGGCGTCCGAGGTCGTGGAGTGGCTGGTGGAACTGGCCGGACTGCCCGAAGGGGTCGCGGGCCCCTTACCGCAGGGCCCGGACGGTTCCCCGCTCCCTACCGCTGCCGACCCCGTGGCCCCGTCCCGCACCTACGACGCCGGCCTGCGGCTCTCCGCACTCGCGCAACTCGCCCGCTGTGCGCCCCTCGCCCTGCCTCCGGACGTCGTCACCGGAGTGACGGGACTCCTTCGCGAGCTGCGGGACGAGCCCACCGCTCCCCCCGTCCCCGGAGTGATGCCGTCCGCCTCGGGCGGATCGCGACCGGAGCAGGGCCACCTCCCCACCGGCCGCTCCACCCCCTGGACCGGCGATCTGCTGCGTACGCTCCACTCCGGACTGGGCGACCGGGTCACCGACCGCACGGCGCTCCTGGCCGACCAGCTGCGCAGCCCCGACGGCGGGCAGCGGTTGGACGCGGTACGGATGAGCTGTGCGCTGCTGCGCACCTGGCGCGGGGAGTACGCCGAGCTGGTGGGTCTCATCGGCACCCAGCTGGCGAAACGGGAGCCCAGGCTGGCCGACGCCGCCGCGGTGACCTTGGGCGAGCTGTTCTCACTCGCGGCGCCGGCGGCTGATGCGCTGGCGGAGTTCGTGGTGGCCGACCCCGGTCGCTGGGTCCAGGAGTGGGCCACGGGACCGCGGATGCTGGGCAGTGCGCTGACCGCCCTGGCGCGCACGGGCGACCCTCGGGCGGTGCCGGTGCTGGCGCGTCTGCTGGAGCTGCCCGAGACCCCTCAGGACCTGGGGCAGGTGCTGGACCCGCTCGGCGGTGCGGCGATCGCGCTCGTGCCGGCGCTGCGCAGGCGGCTGGCCGACATGGCGCTGGATCACCGGCTCTATGACCTGGCGGGGCCCGTGCTGTCCGGGCTGACCGCGCTGCGGGCCGTGGAGGCGCTCCCGGAGGTGCTCAGGGTGCTCAGGGGTGCGCCGGAGTACCGCAGGGAGTGGGTGATCGAGTTGGTGCTGCGGGCGCTGACGGCCTTCGGCCCGGCGGCCCGCGCCTCGATACCGGACCTGCGGGCGCTGTTGGTGCGGGCGGGCGGCTCGCAGGCGCTGTCGGGTGCGTTCGGGGCGAAGACGGCGGGTGCGCTGTGGTCGGTGGAGGGCGATCCGACGGTGGTCCTGCCCGCCCTGCGCACCGCGCTGTCGTCGGCGGACTCGGGGGCCCGGCGTTCGGCGGCATCGGTGCTCGGTGCGATGGGCGGGGCTGCCCGGGAGACGGCACCGGAGCTGGGTGCGCTGCTGCGGGCGCAGGACCCCTGGACGCGGGTGGACGCCGCGCTCGCCCTGTGGCGGATCACGGGCGAGCCCGATCGGGCGTGGCCGGTGTTGGCGGGCGCCTGGGACGCTCTGCCGTTCACGCGCGTTCCGATCGCCGAGCGGCTGGCGGAGACGGCGGCCGACAGTGGTGTTGCGGTGGCGCACGGGGCACAGGGGGCCGTGGAGATGTTGCGTGCGGAGCTGGGCCGGGTCCGACGTCACAACGCGATCGACGGCGGGTACGGCAGCCATGACATCGTGAGGGATGAGAAGCTGCTGGCCCTGTGCCGGCGGGCGCTGACCAGGGAGAGACCGACGACATGATCATTTTCGGTACCAAGGGATACCTCCACCAGCTGGCGATGTTGACCCTCGTCTGCGGGTCCTGTGGCAATCCGGCCGCGCACGCACTGCGCAAGCGGGTCACCAAGTTCACGCTCTTCTTCGTGCCGCTGTTCCCGGTCTCGACGAAGTACTCCACGCAGTGCACGTTCTGCGGGGCCGAGCAGAAACTCGTCAAGGAGCAGGCCGACCGGTTGTTGGCACAGGGCGACGGCTGGCAGCAGGGCGGGCAGGGAGGCCCGTCGTACGGACTCCCCCAGGGACAGCAGGGCCAGAACCCCTACCAGCGCTGAGCAGGGCGGTCACGGGGGCTCTTCGTGACCGCCGGCAGCGGACCGGTCGCGCTCGGTCCCACCATCGGGGGCACGGGCCGCTGCGCATAAAGTGGTCGGGCCCCGTCATCCCCAGCCACCCCGGAGGACCGTGCCTTCGCGCCCGCTCCGTCTGCCGCTGTTCGCCGCCGCGCTGACAGCGGTCGTCGCCGTACTGCTCGTGGGGTGCGGCGGAGCCGGTGAGCTGCGCAGTTCGGGACCGACCGCCACGGCGACCGGCCCGGTGCAGCTGTGGCCGGGGCTGGCACCCGTCACCTCTCCCCCGTACGACTACGGCGAGACGAACACCGCTCCGATCCCCGGGATCGACGTACCGCCGTCCGGGGTGCGCGATCTGGATCCGGTGGCGGTGATCAGGGCCGAGTCGAGGGCACATCCGGAGTTGTACACCGGACCCGACGGGGTGTTCCGGACCACGCTCGCCCAGCTCAAGCAGTGCGACAAGAAGCCGGAAGTCTGTCCGGTGATGTCGCCGTACTACCGCGATCTGACCGGCGACGGGCTGGAGGAGCTGATCGTGGGGATCAAGTTGCCCGAGCAGTTGACGGCGGTCCGGGTCTATCGCCCCCAGGCGCGGTCCGACGCCCTGACGCGGATCATGTCGACGGCCGACCAGTTGGTCCGCGTGCAGTTGGCGGGCCGGGACATCGTGCTGCGCTCGGTGTCGGCGGGCATCCCGGGGTACGAGTACCGCACGGCCTGGTCCTGGGACGCGCGGAACGGCGCGATGCTGCCGACGCGCGACGAGATCGTGCGGGTCGAGGCGACCGGAGAGGGACCGACCGGGGACGAACCGGCGCCCGGCGCCACCGGCTCCGCTGCGGAGCCGCAGTGAAGGTCGGGCGTCTGCTGCCCGGGCGCCGGGGCGGGCGCGATGGGCACGCGGTCGCGGGCGACCCGCACGCCGTCCCGAAGGCTCGGCGCCCTTGGCGGGAGCTGCCGCGCTGGGCCGTCAGCCTCACCTGGAAGGCCGCCGTCTTCATCGTGGTCATGTGCTGTGTGCTGGCGACCCTGCTCGGGACGCTGGTCCACGCCGCCGTCACCAGTCAGACCGTCGAGCAGTCGAGGGAAAAGGCCTTGGCCAAACTGGAGGAGGTCACCGACGCCTATCGGGCCGGTGAGCCGCTGCCGCCGTACGCCGGGGTGGACCACGCGGCCCTACCGAGCTCCTTGCGGGCTCTGGCGGTCAAGGGCGAACGCGGCACCATGGTGAGCAGCTACGACGGCCGCCCCACGATGTGGGCGGCCGGCCCCGCAGACGGTCGGGCGCTGTTCGTACGCCTCGACTACACGCTCAGCGCGCGGACCATCACGGGCCTGGACCGGGCGATCGTCGGTTCGTCGGTGTTGGCGATCGGGGCGACGCTGCTGGTGGGCGCGTTCGCGGTGACCCGGGTGACGCGCCGGCTGCATCTGACGGCACAGGTGGCTCGGCGGATCAGCGCGGGCGACCTCGATGCGCGGGTCAACGATCCGCGCACGCGCAATCCGTCCCGCCCACAGGACGAGGTCGCCACGGTCTCGGTCGCCCTGGACTCCATGGCGTCCTCGCTCCAGGGGAAGCTGCTGAGCGAGCAGCGGTTCACGGCGGATGTGGCGCACGAACTGCGGACCCCGCTGACGGGTCTGACGGCAGCCGCCGAACTGCTGCCCGAGGGCCGGCCGGCCGAGCTGGTGCGGGACCGGGTGCGGGCGATGCGTTCCCTGACGGAGGACCTGCTGGAGATCTCCCGGCTCGACGCGGGCAGCGAGACGGTGGATCTGGACGTCCATGAGTTGGGGCGGTTGGCCGAACGGGTGGTGCGGGCCTCGGGCACCGAGACCGAGGTGCGTCTGGTGCGGGACGTGACGGTGGAGACCGATCGGCGTCGGCTGGAGCGGGTGCTCGGCAATCTGATCGCCAATGCGCACCGGCACGGCAGGGCGCCGGTCGTCCTGACCGTGGACGGGCTGACGGTGACGGTCACCGACCGGGGGCCCGGCTACCCGGCGTACCTGCTGGAGCACGGCCCGGCCCGGTTCCGTACGGAGGGCGGGAGCAAGGGGCACGGTCTGGGGTTGACCATCGCGGTGGGTCAGGCTGCGGTGATCGGGGCACGGTTGCGGTTCGCGCAGGCGCCCGACGGCGGGGCGATGGCCTGTCTGGTCCTTCCTCACCGTCCGGTACCCAGGCCGCGGGGACCGCTGCTCTGAGGAGGCGCGGCACACCGCCGGCCGACCGGACCGCGCATGCGTGACATAAAGGACATAAGACTTACCGCTTGCTAAGTTGCCTGCCATGACCGCCACCACCAAGGCGCCGGCACACACCCCTCCCCTCGCCCCCCACCCGGCACGGCGTCGGGGCGTCGAACTCTCCCTCCTGGTCTGCGCCGTCCTCATCTGCGTCTACGGATACGCCGCGGTCGGACTCGCGCGGAACCACGCCGTACCCGAGGACGCACTGCGCTACGGCGGCGGTCTCGGGCTCGTCGCCCTCCTCGCCCACATCGCCGTACGGCTGCGCGCCCCCTATGCCGACCCCCTCCTCCTCCCGATCGCCGTACTCCTCAACGGCCTCGGACTCGTCCTGATCCACCGTCTCGACCTGGAGACCCCGAACCACCCCGCCGCACCCGCCCAACTGCTCTGGTCGGCGCTCGGCGTGGCCCTGTTCACCGCGACCGTGCTGGTCCTGCGCGACCATCGGACCCTCCAGCGGTACGCCTATGTGTCGGTGGCCACGGCGCTCGCCCTGATGATCGCCCCGATCCTGTTCCCCGCGGTCAACGGCGCCCGGATCTGGATCCGGATCGGCGGACTCTCCTTCCAGCCCGGCGAGTTCGCCAAGATCCTCCTCGCCGTGTTCTTCGCCGCCTACCTCGCGGCCAACCACCATGCGCTCGCGGTCACGGGACGCCGGATCTGGCGGCTCCAACTGCCGACCGGGCGGGTACTCGGCCCGATCGTGACGATCTGGCTCACCAGCGTCGCGGTGCTGATCCTGGAGCGGGACCTCGGCACCTCGCTCCTCTTCTTCGGCCTCTTCGTGATCATGCTCTACGTGGCGACGGGACGAACCGGCTGGATCGCGGTGGGACTGACCCTCGCCGCCGCAGGAGCGTTCGCCGTCGGCGTGTTCGAACCCCATGTGCACGGCCGGGTGGAGGACTGGCTCGACCCCTTCGCCACCATCGAGGCGGGCCGGGGTGCCGGCCAGGTGGCACAGTCACTGTTCGCCTTCGGCGCCGGCGGGGTCCTCGGCACCGGCCTCGGCCTCGGGCACTCCACCCTGATCGGGTTCGCCGTGAAGTCCGACTTCATCCTCGCCACCGCCGGCGAGGAGTTGGGGCTGGTCGGCCTCACCGGCATCCTCCTGCTGTACGGGCTGCTCGTGGCGCGCGGCTTCGACGCCGGGCTCCATCTGCGCGACCCCTTCGGCCGACTGCTCGCCATCGGCCTCGCCTCCATCGTCGCCCTCCAGGTCTTCGTGATCGCCGGTGGCGTCACGGGGTTGATCCCGCTCACCGGGATGGCGATGCCCTTCCTCGCCCAGGGCGGCTCGTCCGTCGTCGCCAACTGGCTGATCGTGGCCCTCCTGATCAAGGTCAGCCACTCGGCCCGCACCCCCATCGACCCTCCGGAGGCGCGGTGATCCGCTACATCCGACGCGCGGCCTGGCTGTGCTGTGCCCTGCTCGTCGCCCTGCTCGTCAATGCGGCCCGGCTCCAGGTCGTCCAGTCCGACGCGCTGGGCAAGAGCCCCGCCAACCGCAGGAGCGACATCGCCCGCTACGCCGAACCGCGCGGGAACATCATCGTCGGCGGACGTTCCGTCACGGGCTCCAAGGACACCGGCCAGCAACTGCGGTTCGAACGCACCTACCCGGAAGGCCCCTTGTACGCGCCCGTGACCGGGTTCTCCTCGCAGACGTACGGCACCACGCTCATCGAGAACGCCCAGGACCGTGCCCTGGCGGGCACCGACCCGCTGCTCCGCGCGATTCCGCTGTGGCACGACATCAGCCGCGGCCGGCCTCCGGGCGGGGACGTCATCACCACGATCGAACCGTCCATGCAGCGGGCCGCGTTCACCGGCCTCGGCGGCAAGCGCGGCGCGGTCGCCGCCCTTGAGCCGTCCACCGGGAGGATCCTGGCACTGGTCAGCAGCCCCTCCTACGACCCCGGGGTGCTCTCCGGGACGGGCGCAGCCGTCACCGCGGCTTGGGACCGCCTCCAGTCCACCGCGACCCGCCCGCTGGTGAACCGGGCCATTCGCCAGACCTATCCACCGGGCAGCGCTTTCAAGATCGTCACGGCTGCCGCGGCGCTGGACGCGGGGGTCGTCACCGATGTGGACGCGCCCCTGGGAACACCCGATCCCTTCTCGCTGCCGGGCACCAGGACCCGGTTGCCGAACGCGGTGCGCGGCTGCGGTGACACCTCGCTCGCCCATGCCCTCCAGTGGTCGTGCAACACCGTCATGGCGGACGTGGGCGCCCGGGTGGGGTTGACCAGGATGCTGGCCACGGTGAGCGCCTTCGGCTTCAACGACCATGATCTGCGCATCCCGTCCGCGGTCACCCCGTCGAACTTCGACACCCGGATGAGCCCGGACCAACTCGCCCTGTCCTCCATCGGGCAGTTCAACACCACCGCCACTCCCCTCCAGATGGCGATGGTGGCCGCGGCGGTCGCCCACGGCGGTGAGGTGATGCGCCCCCATCTGGTGGACCGGGTGGTGGCCCGTGGCACCCGTGCGATCTCCCGCACCCATCCGATGCCCTACCAACGGGCGATGAAGCCCACCACAGCGCGCCGCCTCCAGGACCTGATGGTGCGGGTCGTGGAGGACGGCACCGGGGCGAACGCTGCGATCCCGGGGGCGTTGGTCGGCGGCAAGACGGGCACGGCCCAGCACGGCTTGGACAACTCGGGGACTCCGTACGCCTGGTTCATCTCCTGGGCCCAGCGGGAGGACGCCTTTCAACCCGCGGTGGCGGTGGCCGTGGTGGTGGAGGACGCGGAGGCGGTGCGCGGGCACATCAGCGGTGGCGGCAGTGCCGCTCCCATCGCCCGTGCGGTGATGGAGGCGGCACTGCGCAAGTGACGCCCGCCCCCGGTTCGCACCGCCCCGCCCTCCGGGGCGGCCGGAACGTCTGGTTAGGGTGCGGCCATGACTTTCTCCGGGGCTCCCCATCAACTCGCGCAGGTGAACATGGCGCGGCTCAAGTTCCCTCTGGACTCGGTGGAGTTGAAGGACTTCGTCGACTGGCTCGACCCGGTGAACGCGGAGGCGGACGCCGCGGACGGGTTCGTCTGGAGGTTGGCCGACGACGGTGACGGGAACGCGACGGCGATCCGACCGTTCGACGATCCGTGGCTGCTGGTGAACCTCTCGGTGTGGCGCGACCCCCATGCCCTGACGGCCTACATGTACCAGGGGCAGCACCGGGAGGCGCTGGCCCGCCGCTTCGACTGGTTCGAGCGGGTACAGGAGCACATGACGACGATGTGGTGGGTGCCCGCGGGGCACCGGCCGACGGTCGAGGAGGCACAGGAGCGTCTGGTGCTGCTCCGCGCCGAGGGGCCGACTCCACAGGCGTTCACCCTGCGGACATCGTTCCCGCCGCCGGAGGCTGACCCGACCGACTGACCGTCACCCGGGCCGCCGCTCGGCGGTCACCCCTCGTCCGGCAGGGGCAGCGCCTCCCGCCGTTCCAACCACACGGCGGGCACCGCGTCGATGCCCGTGCGCGCGGCGACGATCCCGCCCGTGATCGCACAGGTCGTGTCCACATCGCCGAAGCCCTCGGCCGTGCTCCACAGGGCCGCCTCCAGATCGTCGGGGTGCCGGGCGGCCGTCCACACGGCGAAGGGCACGGTGTCATCGGCCCTGATGCGGCTCCCGTTGCCCAGGACGTCCGCCGCCTTCCAGGGCTCGGTCTCGAAGGGGAGCCGCGCGGCCCGCACCAGTCCGGCGCGTACGGCGCTCTCGGGGGTGCGGTCGGCGACCGCTTGGACGGTGAGCCCACCGCGGACCGAGAGGGCCGCCGCGATCGCCACCGCCACCGCTCCCGCGACCCCCTCCGGATGGGCGTGGGTCACCCTCGCCGACAACTCGGCCTGCCGGGCGACCTCGACCAGGTCGGCCCCGAACCAGGCCCCCAGCGGCGCCACCCGCATGGCCGCGCCGTTGCCGAGGCTGCCGCCGTCGAAGAGCAACTGCGCTTGCGTACGCCACTGCTCGGGTGTCTCCAGCAGCAGGGGCAGGAGTTGATGCATGCCTCTGCCGTAGCCGCGGCCCGGGTCGGCGTCGAAGGCGAGCGCGAACCGGGCGGCGAGTCGGTCCTGGTCGATCGTGCCGAACCGGACGAGGACATGGTGGATCGCCAGGGCCAGGGCCGTGTCGTCGGTCCAGCGCCAGAGGGGTTCATCGGGGGTGCGGCGCTCACGGACATCGGCGAACGCCTGCGCCCGTTCACGGAAGAGGGGGAACCACCGCTCCCCGAACGCGTCCCCGAGGGCGAGCCCCTCCAGACTGCGGCGGGCGGCTTCCGGGTTGACCTGGATCTGTTGAACCGACATGCCGCCATGGTCCCGGAAGGCGCGAGCGGCCCGCATCCCCTATCCCGGCGCAACTGGCGGAGTCGATCGACGACTTTCTCGACCGGATCGGCCGAGCCGGTCCACAGCGCGGCCGGGTGGACCGTACGGAACGCCCCTTCCCTCGGTCGTGGTGCCCGTCGACCCACCGCGGAACGCCTATTGGACAGTCGGTCAGCAAGTTGCCTTCAGGGGATTGACGGGCTTGCTGACGGAGAGTCTCATAAGGAGTGGCCCTCGGACCTGATCCCCCTGCGGGTCGGGTCCGCACCCGGGGCAAGCCGCCAGGTCCACCCTTGACACTCGTGAGGTGTTCTCCGTCATGACGACCGTGTCCGAAGCCGAACTGCGGACGCTCCACGACGCACTCGGCCCCCTCCGCGACCGGGAACAGGTCGCCGCCCGACTGCTGGAAGCCTCCGCCAAGCACTCGTTCGACCCGGACCGCGAGCTCGACTGGGACTCCCCCATCGAGGAGGGGAAGTGGTTCTGGCCACCGGAGTTGGTCTCGCTCTACGACACCCCGCTGTGGCGCCGGATGTCCGAGGAACAACGGATGGAGCTCGCCCGCCACGAAGCCGCTTCACTGGCCTCGCTCGGCATCTGGTTCGAGATCATCCTGATGCAACTGCTGGTGCGCCACATCTACGACAAGTCGGTGACCAGCAATCACGTGCGGTACGCCCTCACGGAGATCGCGGACGAGTGCCGGCACTCCATGATGTTCGCGCGGATGATCCACAAGGGCGACGCCCCCGCGTACCCGGTCCCCCGGCTCTACCACAATCTGGCGCGGGCCCTGAAGACCGTCTCCACCACCCCGGGCTCGTTCGCGGCCACCCTGCTCGGCGAGGAGATCCTGGACTGGATGCAGCGGCTCACCTTCCCCGACGAGCGGGTCCAGACCCTCGTGCGCGGTGTCACCCGCATCCATGTGGTGGAGGAAGCACGCCATGTGCGCTACGCACGGGAGGAACTGCGCCGCCAGATGGTGACCGCGCCCCGCTGGGAGCAGGAACTCACGCGCATCAGCTGTGGGCACGCGGCCCAGGTGTTCTCCGTCTGCTTCGTCAACCCCCAGGTGTACACGAATGTCGGACTCGATCGTCGCGAGGCCGTCGCCCAGGCGCGGGCCAGCGGCCACCGCCGCGAGGTGATGCAGTCAGGGGCCAGGCGCCTGACCGACTTCCTCGATGACATCGGGGTACTGCGCGGGCCCGGCCGCAAGCTCTGGCAGCGCTCCGGCCTCCTCGCATGAGAGCTTCCTCCGTCATCGCCCACCGACCCGGCCGCCCGGTTACGCTGCGGAGCATGACCACTCCCGTCCCGGCGCCCCGCGCCTACCGGCGGCTGAGCGTCGAGGAGCGCCGCAGCCAGTTGCTGTCGGCCTCGCTGCGCCTGTTCGCCCACCGGGCCCCGGACGACGTGTCCCTCGACGACGTGGCCGAGGCCGCCGGTGTCTCACGGCCGCTCGTCTACCGCTACTTCCCCGGTGGGAAGCCGCAGTTGTACGAGAGCGCCCTGCGTTCGTCGGCCGAGGTGCTGGAGCGGTGCTTCGACGAGCCCCGGTCGGGGCCTCCCACCGAACGGCTCTCCCGGGTCCTGGGCCGCTATCTCGCCTTCGTCGATGAGCACGACGCCGGCTTCAGCGCCCTCCTGCGGGGCGGCAGCGTGGTGGAGACCTCACGGACGAACACGATCGTGGACGGTGTCCGCAGGGCAGCCGCCGAGCAGATCCTGCTGCACCTCGGCGCCGAGGAGCCCGGCCCCCGGCTGCGGATGCTGGTGCGCACCTGGATCGCCGCGGTGGAGGCGGCCTCGTTGATCTGGCTGGACGAGGGGAAGCAGCCGGCGCCGGCCGAGTTGCGCGACTGGCTGGTGGACCACTTGATCGCGCTGCTCACGGTGTCGGCGGCCACGGACGGGGAGACGGCAGCCGCGGTGGGGGCGCTCATCGCCCAGGAACGACCCGAAGGCCCGGTGCACCGGCTCGCCGCCCGAGTGCTCCCCCTCCTGGCGGACGCCTCCCCCACTCCGGAGCAGTAGGCGCCCCGGAGCAGTAGGCGCCCGGCCTTCGGCGCACCCGACACCCACGGCCCGCGACCACCCCGCCGGCCGGCCCGCGCCCCCGTGGCCGGTGGCGTACCGCACCCGCAGTTGAGCGAGACTGTGCAGGTGAGAAGCGAAAGCACCCCCTTTGTCGGTGGCCCGCTCGACGGGCAGGTGCTGCCCGTGCTGGTGGGGCACACCGGGCATCCACCCAAGTGGTACGAGATCCCCGTCCCCGGCGACGACGGCTCCACGGTGACCGTGTACGCCTATCGCCGGGTCCCGCGCGGCTACACCAAGCGGCTGGGGCTCCAGCGGGGCTGGGCGTACGAGTACGCCCCCGAGGGCAAGGAGCGGCGTCAGCTGCGGTGGCCCTGGTCGAAGCCGCAGGGTCCAGCCGACACGCCGTAGAGCGCGGGATCCTGCCGTCAGGAGTGACCTCGTTGGGCCGATCCGGTCGTCCGGGAGGCGGGCGGGGTCCATGGGGCGCAGCCTCGGCTCCTGGGTGGACGGGCCGCCCCAGTCGGAGGTGACGAGGTGTCAGCGAGGTGGTTGGGCGCTGTGTGCATGGCGATCGTGGTGGGAGCCGCCCCGGTGGTGGGGTCCACCGAGGCACCCGGTCCGCTCCGGGGCACCGCTTCGGCGCTCACCCGGCCCGCCGCCACCGACCCGGACACCGACACCACCGCACCGGAGCCCGCCCCGGGGTCAGTCGCAGGCACGGGCGCAGGCACTGGCACTGGCACCGACGAGAAGCCCGGGGCCGCACCGCTGACCGTGGCCACCGCCCTGACCCAGCTCCAGACGCTCTACCGCCAGGCGGGGACGGCCGAAGCCGAGTACCGCACCGTGAAGCGACAGCTGGTCGCCCAGCGGACCCGGACGATCGAGCTAACCCGCGGGCTCAGGGCCGCGCGCAAGGCTCTGGCGGACAGCCGCGACGAAGTGGGCCGCATCGCCCGTGAGCAGTACCAGGGCCGGTCCGAGTTGGGCGAGTTGTCGCGCTACCTACAGATCTTCCTCGCCCGTGAGCCCGAGCGCGCCCTTGACGAGCGCCATCTATGGGAGCGGGTCGCCGCCGATCGACTGGCGACCCTGGACCGGCTGCGGGCCGACACTCGACGCGCCGCGACACTGGCGGCGGCTTCCCGTCGGGCGTACGACCGTGAACTGGAGCTGGCAGCCCGCCAGCAGAAGGCGCAGCGGACGGCAGCCGACCGATTGGCCGCGGTCGAGGAGGTGCTGGCCTCGCTCTCGCCCGAGCAGTTGGCCGCCCTGACGGCCCTGGAGGGCGGCGATCTCACCACGCCTCGCACGGCGGGTCCGTCGCAGCCTCCCGAGGAGACCGCGACGGACCGCGACGCCGACTGACGGCTGCCCTACGGGGCAGCTGCCGCCCCGACCTCGGCCACGTACGCCTCGGTGCGGGCGGGGTCGTAGAAGAAGTTCTCGAAGTCCGCGGGGTCGTTGAAGCCGTTGGCGAACCGGTCGGCGATCGGCTGGAGCTGACCGGCGGCGCCGATCAGGTTCAGGATGTGCTCCGGCGGGGGCGCGAGCATGGCGTTCGTCCACTTGGTGACGTGCTGGGCGGTCTCCCAGTAGCGGTCGAAGGTGGCCTGCATCCAGTCCCCGTCGAACGGCTTGTCGCCGTGCTCGACGATGGAGTCGAGATACGCGGTCGCGCACTTCGACGCCGAGTTCGAGCCCTGGCCGGTGATCGGGTCGTTGGCGACGACGACATCGGCCACTCCGAGGACCAGGCCGCCTCCCGGCAACTGTCCGATGGGCTTGCGCACGGTCGGCGCGTACCGTCCGGCCAGAGTGCCGCCCGCGTCGGTCAGCTCGACCTTGGTGGCACGGGCGTACTCCCACGGGAGGAAGCGCTCCAGCAGTTCCAGGGTGAGTGCGAGGTGCTCGGAGGGGTCCTTGATCGTCTGGAAGACATCGAGCGGACCGCCGGGTACGCCCTCCCAGAACAGGATGTCGGCCCGGCCGGAGACGGTGTAGGTCGGCATGACGAAGAGCTCGCCCACACCGGGCACCAGATTGCAGCGGACCGCGTCGAACTCGGGGTGCTCCGGGCGGGGGCCGAGACCGTGCACATAGGCGACCGCGAGTGCACGCTGCGGGGCGTCGTAAGGGGACCGGGAGGCGTCCCGGCCGAACATGGAGACCAGTTCGCCCTTGCCCGCGGAGACCATGACCAGGTCGTAGGTGCGGGAGAAGTAGTCCAGGTCGCCGACGGCGGCACCGTGGATGACGAGTTGTCCGCCCCGCTGGGCGAAGGTCTCCATCCAACCGGCCATCTTCACGCGCTGGTCGACGGATTGGGCGTATCCGTCGAGCTTGCCGACCCAGTCGATCAGCCGCTGCGACTCGGGCCCTGCGACGGAGACTCCGAGGCCCTCGATCTTCGGGGCCTGGGTCTCCCAGAAGTTGATCCCCAGGTCGCGCTCGTGCTGGAGGGCGGTGTGGAACATGCACTGCGTCGACATGACCCGGCCGGAGCGGATCTCATCGGCCGTGCGGTTGGACATCAGGGTGACCTCGTAACCCTTCGACTGGAGGCCGAGGGCGAGCTGGAGACCGGACTGACCGGCTCCGACTATGAGTATCTTCCGCATCCGGGGGATCTCTTTCGTCTGGGCAGAGCGAGCTAAGGACTATTCAGGAGTGGCTGCGAGCGCGTGGGCCACCAGAGCGAGGAGTGCCTCGATCACCGTGGTCCGCCTGCGCGCGTCCATGATCACAATCGGTACATGTACCGGTATGGTCAAGGCCTCCCGCACGTCCTCAACTTCAAACATTTCCGAGCCGTCAAAGTGGTTCACGGCAACGACGTAGGGCAGTCCGCTGCTTTCGAAGTAGTCCAGGGCCGGGAAACAGTCCGACAGCCGACGGGTGTCGGCCAGCACCACCGCACCGACCGCACCTCGCGCCAGGTCGTCCCACATAAACCAGAAGCGCTGCTGTCCCGGGGTCCCGAAGACATAGAGGACCAGGTCCGCGTCGAGCGTGATCCGGCCGAAGTCCATGGCGACCGTGGTGGTGAGCTTCTCCGGCGTCGCCGTGAGGTCGTCGGTCTCCTCGCTCGCCTGCGTCATCAGCGCTTCGGTCTGGAGCGGGGTGATCTCGGAGACCGAACCCACGAAAGTGGTCTTGCCGACGCCGAAACCGCCCGCCACCACGATCTTGGCGGCGGTGGGCGCGCGGGCATGGTCCAGTTGCCAGTCCCGCAGCCCCTCGTCGGCGGCTGTGCGGGCGCTCGGGGGACCGTGCTGCGGCTGCTCGGGGGGATTGTGGGCAGGCAGAGTCTCAGAGGCGGCGGAGTCCACTCAGCACCCTTTCCAGCAGTGCGCGTTCCGGGCGTCCCGAACCTTGTCCGGTGCCATATACACGAATCTTTCCCTGGTCCGCCAGGTCGCTCAACAGCACCCTGACGACCCCGAGCGGCATCTTGAGGAGCGCCGAGATCTCCGCGACGGTACGCATCCGGCGGCACAGCTCGACGATCGCCTGGAGTTCGGGCATCACCCTGGGGTTGCCCTGGGTGAGCTCGGGACGCTCCGGTGGGGCCTCGATGGCGGCCACGAAGGTCTCCACGAGCAACACATGGCCGAATCGCGTACGGCCACCGGTCAGCGAGTAGGGCCGTACCCGGGCGGGGCGGCGGTTCTCACCGCGGACCGGCAGCCCCGAGGGACCGATGGCGTGCGACCCGTTGGCGGTCATCGAGCCCCCTCCAGGGACTGGCGCAGTTCACTGCGGAGTTCGGGGGTGAGCACATGGCCGGCGCGGCCCACGAAGAGACCCATGTGGTAGGCGACGACGGACATGTCACAGTCGGCGTCGGCGCTGACGCCGAGGAGCGAACCGTCGCTGATCGACATGATGAACACGCAGGCGCCCTCCATCGCGACCATCGTCTGTTTGACCCCGCCGCCCTCCATCAACCGGGCGGCGCCGATGGTCAGGCTGCCGATCCCGGAGACGATGGTGGCGAGGTCGGCGCTGGAGCCCTTGGGACCCTCCCGGTGGACCGCCCCGAGGGGGACGGCGTTCTGGGCCGGGTCGGACGAGAGCAACAAGAGCCCGTCGGACGATACGACGGCCACCGAGCGTAGACCTGGCACCTCCTCCACCAGATTGCTCAGCAACCAGTGCAGATTGCGGGCCTCACTACTCAGGCCGAACGTGCTGGTCGCAGTCAACTGCGTGCCTCCTCGACTGTGTCCCCCGCTTCTTCTGTCGCCGTGCGTGCGCCCTGGGCCAACTCCGCTTCGGCTTCGCGACGACCCTCGTCGGCAGCGCGCTGGAATCCGCCGAGCCTGCGTCGCAGGGCCTCGGCGTCAACGCTGCCGGTCCGCTCGCCCGGTGCGGCGGCGGGCTTGACGACCTTGGGTGTGCGCTTGGGCAGGCCCTTGTCGGTGACCTTGTCCCAGACGGGCGCGGGACCGGCCAGCGGCCCGGGCGCCTCGGCCGGCGTGGGGTCCCCGGCCGGCGCGGGATCTGACGCTACCGGCTCGACCGGCCGGACGGGCGCAGCCTGGCCGGGCATGACCGGATACTGCTCCGGCTCAGGGAGCCGCATCTCGAAGGTGGGTTCATCGGGCGCCTGGGTCTCCGGTGCGCTGTCCGCGGCCCTCTCGTGCACCTCGGGCTCGGCAGCACGCACAGCCGCTTCGGCCGCTTCGACCAGGGGGTCGACGAACGGACCGGGGACTGGTCCGGGCAGCGGCTGACGCGGAGTGCTCGGCAGGGCGTTGGAGTTGGCCTCGGCGACCGACCCGGGCAGGTGCACCGCTGTCGTGTCGGAGCCGGGGCGGTGCTGGGCGTGCGTCTCCCTGGGCAGCAGCCCCTGGGGCAGGACCACCACGGCGGCAACCCCGCCCTGTGCCTGCTCGCGCAGTTGTACGCGCACGCCGTGCCGGGTGGCCAACAGCGCCGCGACCCGCAGCCCGAGGCCCTCGGCGTCCCGGCCGGAGGCTGCCGGCGGGGCCGCCTCGTACGACTGGGGGTCCGCCAGCCGGGCGTTGAGCTCCGCGAGCCGGCCCGCGGTCATCCCGATACCGCTGTCCTGCACCGAGAGCATGATCTCACCGCTCTCCAGCAGCCAGCCGGAGAGCTCGACCTGGGCGTCCGGGGGCGAGAACGAGGTGGCGTTCTCCAGCAGCTCGGCCACCAGGTGGCTGAGGTCGTCCGCGGCGAATCCCGCGACCTGGGCGTGCGGCGGCAGGGACTGGATGACCACCCGCTCGTACCGCTCGATCTCGCTGACGGCTGCGCGCAGCACATCGACGAGGGGCACCGGGCCGGTGTGGGTGTGGCCGTGCTCGGCGCCCGCGAGGACGAGGAGGTTCTCGCTGTGGCGGCGCATGACCGTGGCCATGTGGTCGAGCTTGAACAGGGTGGCGAGCCGCTCGGGGTCCTGCTCACGCTCCTCCAGCTTCTCGATCACCCCCAACTGGCGCTCCACGAGCCCGAGGGTGCGCAGGGAGAGGTTGACGAAGGTGTGGTCGACGGTGTGCCGCAGCCGTTCGAGCTCAGCCGTGAGCTCGGCCGTGTTGTGGCGCATCTCAGCGCGGGCGGCGGCGAGCTGGGCAGCCGCCAGATCCCGTGAACCGGCGAGCTCGCCCCGGTCGTCCTCCAACTGCTCGGCGCGGGCGCCGAGCTCGACGACCTTGCCGTGCAGGGCGTTGAGGGAGCGCACCACCTGGGCGAACTCATCGTTGCGGCCGGTGAAGCGGACCGGCTCCTCCAGCTCCGGGGAGGCTGCGAGACGGGCCGCACCGATGCGCAGCACGGCGAGCGGCCGGGTCAGGGTGCGGGCGATGGCGGCCAGCGCGCCGATGGTCAGCAACAACGTGCCGCCGAGGAGCGCGATCCGGATCTCCAGGGCGGTGACATCGTCGTCACGAAGCTGCTCGAAGCCGATGATCCGGTCGGACGCGAGGGACGACTCGATGCCGCGCATCAACTCGATGCGGGCGGTGAGGGAGGACTCCAGCTTCTCGCGGTTGGACTTGCGATCGCCTTCGGACAGCTGGGGCTGGTCGGTGAGTTTGGTGAGGTAGCCCTCGGCGGTCTTCACCTCGGCGCCGGTGACCGTGGCGGCCAGCGACTCACGGGCGTCCCTGTCCGCGGCCTGGTCGAAGTCGGCGAGCGCCGCGAGTTCCCGTACCCGCGATTGCTGGGCACCGGCGCTCAGAGCGTTGCGGACCTCGGCGGCGGCCTTCGACTCCTCGGTCTCCCTCTCGACGGGGAGTCCGGTGATCTCGTCGAATCCCTGCTCGACCTCTCCCGCGGGCACCGAGAGGGCGGCCAGCAACAGCCCCCGGGTGGCGGACGCCTGTTCGGCGGCGAGGCCGAGGGCGGCGGGTGCGCGGGTGGCGGCCGTGGCGCCCGGAGCGCGGGAGGGCGTCTCGTCGGCGAGTTCGACGGCGAGGGCGTGCAATCCGGTGATGACGGTGGTGTAGGCGCGGTGGGCCTCCATCGCCGTGCCCTTGCCGGTCATCGCGTCACGGCGCACGGACGGCACCGCGGCCAGTTCCCGACGGAGTCCGGCGCGCTCGTCGGAGATGGCCGCCGTGATCTCGTCTATCTGACGGTCCACCCGGGCACTGCGGTTGGCGGTGACCTCGCGCCGGTCCTTGTCGCCGGCATCAGTCTCGCGGTCCTGCTCCTCACGGCCCGCGGCGATGTACGCGGTGACCTCATCGCGCTCATCGGCGAGCGAGTGGGCGAGGGTGACGGCCTGTCGGTTGAGCTCGGCGAGGGTGACCAGCCGCTGGGACTCGGTCAGTTCCGCCGAGACAGCGAAGATGCCGGGCAGTCCGGCACCGACGACGACGAGGCTGACCACCGCCACGCCCGCGACCAACCTGCTGCGCACGCGCTTGACCCGGCCGTACGCGACGGGGGCCGGCGGGACGGGCTGTGCCTGGAACGTCTCAGGAACCAGGGGGGCCTGAGGCCGCTTCTTCTGCACCGGTGCTCGCAATCCTGCTTGACTCGTCCGCCCTTTGAACCGTGAAGCAGAGGTGACGACCGGTCATCCACCTGATCCCACCCCTGGTATGACTTAAGACCATTCCAGTGCTTTTGGGAGGGAGGTGCACATCGGCCGCTCCGCCACCTGAACGAGTGAACAACACCAGGGAGTTGGCGAACAACTCCTCTCGGTTGCGACCGGGCGTCAGGAATGGACACTGACTGGATCTTCCGGCCGGGCTTTGACAGGATGCGCGCCCGCAGCTTCGCCCCTTGACCGTTCAGGACCGGTGAACACCCCCTGACCTGGACGTACGGATGGTTTGCACGATTGTGCAGGCAACGTGAACGACTCATGCAGACTGAGTGTCATGCGCATCGAACTCGCCACTTCACCCGGCTCGCCCGAACGCCCCAACGAGGACTGGGCAGCCGTGGCCCTGCCCGCGTCGGGCCAGGGTGGAGCACTGGTCGCCCTCGATGGAGTGACCCCTCCGGACGGCGACTACGGCTGTGAGCATGGAGTCCCCTGGTTTACCGCTCGACTGGGCGGGGCCCTGCTCGAACTGTCCGTTTCTCTGCCGGATGATCCCCTGACCGCGATTCTCGCCTCGGCAATTCGACGCACCGCCGATGTTCATCGGATCGGCTGTGACCTTTCTCACGCGAGAACACCTCAGGCAACCGTCGTCATGGCCCGCTGGGGCGGCTCCTCGGGAGAGGTGGAGCATCTCGTCCTCTCGGACTCGGTCCTACTCCTGGAGTCCCCCGAGGGAGAGGTGCGGGCGGTCCTCGACGATCGCATCGCCCGACTGCCCCAGGAGTCCCTGCGGACCCATGCGTCGGCCGATCGGCTGCGCAACGCGGAGGGCGGGTTCTTCACCGCCGCCGCCGATCCGGAGGTCGCGACCCGAGCGGTGACGGGCAGCACGCCGATGAGCCAGGTCCGGGCGCTGGCCGCTCTGACGGACGGGGCATCGCGCTGGGTGGAGATGTTCGACCAGGGTGACTGGACCGCCTGTCTGGGGGTGCTGCGCAAGGAGGGCGCCCAGGGACTGATCGACCGGGTGCGGGCGGTGGAGACCGAGGTCGGGGAGAGCGGACGGGTCATCCGCTGGAAGCTGCACGACGACGCCGCGGTGGTGTTCGCGGAGCTGTAGGCCCCCCGCAGCCGTACGGCCGGCACCCGCCTTCCGCACCCGGGGTCCGGGAGGGGAGTGGCGGGCCGATGGCCCTGTGTTGCGCGGCTCCTGGTCGAAGCCTTCGCGAGGGCGTGGGTCAGGACTCCGCACTGACGTTCAGTTGGTGCAGCAGCCTCGCCAGCTCTGCGACCTCCCCGCCGTCCCAGGCGGCCAACCTGCGCACATAGGTCGCCCGCCGGGCGTCCCTCACTCGGCGGAACCGCTCCAGACCTTCTTCCGTGAGCCGTACGAGTGACGCCCGGCCGTCGGCGGGATCGGGCTCCCTCGACACCAGTCCCACTTCTTCGAGCGCACGCAGCTGACGGCTCATCGTGGCCTTGCCGACGCCGAAGTACGTCGCGAGATCCGTGCCCCGCTGCACCCCCGTCGCCTCCAACTGCACGAGCAACCCATAGGCGGCGGGCTCCAGTCCGGGATGGACCGCGCGGGCCATCTCACCGGAGGAGGCGCGGGCGCGGCGCAGGAAGACGGCCAATTCCTTTTCCAGGGCGAGGAATGCACCGTCCACTTCCGTTGCGCCCTGGGGCTCAGCCCCGCTCCCCGTACCACTGCTCTGCACGTCAACACCCCTCGTACGCTTATCCATTCAGGAAAGACCTCGCCGGCGGTGGTCATCTCCGCGACTCGGTCAGTATTTCGCAGACGTGGCCCGACGAGCCCCCGCGCGCTCCCGCCTTCGTCGCGCCTTTCCCTCCTCGCACGAGGGATGGCGTGTCCACACCATATTGCTCCATCCAGGCATGTCCTGACATCACCGTCGATCGCTCCCGCTGAGCACTCCACAGGCACGCTACATCTGTGGACAGATCAGGAAGAAAGCGAACTTTTCCCCCGTCAGGGAGACCGCACCGCTCGTTCATAGCGACGTCCGGTGCGTTCCTCGTAGCCCTCTCCCTCTTCTTCACCTTTCCCTCCGCCGCCGGGGCCGGTGACATCCCGCCCCGCGGGTCGGCGCATCTGGGCATGGGCGTCATCGCCCATGACGGCGAAGGGGGGCTGCCGCCCCAGCAGCGCAGTCCCGAGCCGGAGGCCACCCAGACCGAAGGTGTCGACGTCGCCAGCCACCAGGGCAACGTCGACTGGCCGGCGCTGTGGACCAGCGGTGTGAAGTGGGCCTATGTGAAGGCAACGGAAGGCACCTACTACAAGAACCCCTACTTCAGTCAGCAGTACGACGGCTCCTACGACGTCGGAATGATCCGCGGCACCTATCACTTCGCCACCCCCGACACGGCGACCGGAGCAGCCCAGGCCGACTACTTCGTCGACCGGGGCGGGGCGTGGTCCCCGGACGGCCGGACCCTGCCGGGTGCGCTCGACATCGAGTGGAACCCGTACGGGGACGCCTGTTACGGCAAGACCCAGTCCGGCATGGTCACCTGGATCAAGGACTTCCTCGCCCGGTACAAGGCGCGCACCGGTCGGGACGCCGTGATCTACACAGCGACGAGTTGGTGGACGCAGTGCACCGGGAACCACGCCGGCTTCGGTGCGGTCAACCCGCTGTGGATCGCCCGGTACAACACGGCGCCCGGCACCCTGCCGGCCGGCTGGTCGGTGCAGACGATGTGGCAGTACACCTCGTCCGGGCCGATCGTCGGCGATCACAACAAGTTCAACGGAGCACTCGATCGGGTCGTGGCCCTGGCCAACGGCTGAACAGACGTCGGCCGAATGCCGCCGGGCGCCCCCGGCGAGCGTCGCCCGCTCTGGGGCCGTCCCGCGCTTCCCTCAGGGCCCTGGCCCTCGGTCAGGACCAGTGCGCGGGGCGGTCCAGCGCCGCCGGCAGCCGGGTCGCGCCGTCGCCGCGTGCCGCGTTGGCCTGCGGCTGGGTCAGAAAGATCGCACCCGTCAGATCGGCGCCCGAAAGGTCGGCGTCGCGCAGGTCCGCGCCGATGAGGTCGGTCTGCCGCAGATCGGCGCCCCGCAGATCCGCTGCGATGAGACAGGCGCCGCGCAGGCTGGTGCCCCGCAGATCGGCCCCGCGCAGTCGAGCGCCCATGAGGTCTGCGCCGCGTCGGTCCTTCGGGCGGCGCCCCTTGCCCCCCTTGCCCGCCGGGTGGGCCCCGGCCCGCACCAGTTCGCTGGTGCGCAGCAGCAGGACGTTGACGCGCTGCCGATGGGCCGGGACATCGAGGGCCGCGAGGTCGTCCGCGGGCAGCAGGGTCAGGTCCTCGGTCTGGACGAGCAGTTCCCGCAGCGCGCCGTGAAGCTCGCGGGCCGGGGCCAGGGTGAGGGATTCGGCGAGGTACCAGAGCAGCTCATGGAGCTGTCGTACGACGGGGAAGGCCGTGAACATGGCGGGAGCCGCGCCGGGGTTTCGGCGCCAGTCCGCACCGCCGAAGGTGATCTGGGAGACCTTCTGGCCGGCGCCGAAGCAGTCGTAGACGGTGCATCCGGTGAATCCGCTGGTGCGCAGTCGGGTGTGGATGGAGCAGCCGAAGTCGTCGTTCAGCCGGGTGCAGGGGGTGCCGGCCGGTTTGTCGACGGCGAAGTCCGTGGAACGGCCGAAGGGGAGGGCCACACAGCACAGGCCGAAGCAGTTGGTGCAGTCGGCTCGCAGGGTGAGGGTGCCGACCTGCGGTTCAGTGGACTCCATGGCCCCATTGTGGGGGCTGCCGGGGACTGCTCGCGCCTACCGGTCTGTGCGCCGCCGTGCCCTCGTTGGTGCCCTTCGGTGGGTGGGTGCCACCGGGCGCGTGTGGTACGCCGACTTCGCGCTCATCGCTGCGGGGGGGGGCACAGGGCGAAGGGGCCGCAGGGGAGAGTGCGGCCCCTTCGGGCTTCTCTTTCGGGGGTGGCCTCCTCCCCCGTCGGAGGTGGTCGGCGGTCCCGGGCGGGTGCAGATGCCCCGCCCGGGACCGACCCGGCTCAGGCCGCTGCCGTAACCAGTACGTCCGCCGGGGACAGCGCCAGCTCCAGCACCTGGCGAACATCCGTCACCGGGTGCACCTGGAGCGTGTCCAGGATCTCCTGGGGCACATCGTCCAGGTCCGCCTCGTTCCGCTTGGGGATCACCACGGTGGTGATGCCCGCCCGGTGGGCGGCCAGCAGCTTCTGCTTCAAACCGCCGATGGGCAGGACCCGACCGGTCAGGGAGACCTCTCCGGTCATCGCCACGTCCGTGCGCACCTGGCGTCCGGAGAGCAGCGAGGCGAGCGCGGTCGTCATGGTGATGCCGGCGCTCGGGCCGTCCTTGGGCACCGATCCGGCCGGGAAGTGGATGTGCACGCCCCGGTCCTTCAGGTCACCTACGGGCAGTTCCAGCTCGGCTCCGCGCGAGCGCAGGAAGCTCAGGGCGATCTGCGCCGACTCCTTCATCACATCGCCCAGCTGGCCGGTGAGCGTGAGCCCGGAGGCTCCCGTCTCCGGATCGGCGAGGGACGCTTCGACGAAGAGCACATCGCCGCCCGCGCCGGTGACCGCGAGTCCGGTGGCGACACCGGGCACGGCGGTACGGCGTTCGGCCGGGTCCTGCGCCGACTCCGGTACGTGGTGCGGCCGTCCGATCAGCGGGCGCAGTTGCTCCGCGCCGATGGTGAACGGCAGCTCCCGGTCGCCGAGCTCGTGCTGGGCCGCGACCTTGCGCAGCAGCCTGGCGACGGAGCGCTCCAGGTTTCGCACGCCCGCCTCACGGGTGTACTCGCCCGCGAGCTTGCGCAGCGCCGAGTCCTCCAGGACGACCTCGTCCTTCTCCAGGCCCGCCCGCTCCAGCTGGCGCGGCAGCAGGTGGTCCCGGGCGATGACGACCTTCTCGTCCTCGGTGTAGCCGTCCAGCCGGACCAGTTCCATCCGGTCGAGCAGCGCCTCCGGGATGGCCTCCAGCACATTGGCGGTGGCCAGGAAGACGACATCGCTCAGATCGAGCTCGACCTCCAGGTAGTGGTCACGGAAGGTGTGGTTCTGTGCGGGGTCCAGGACTTCGAGGAGGGCCGCGGCCGGGTCGCCGCGGAAGTCGGAGCCGACCTTGTCGATCTCGTCGAGGAGGACGACCGGGTTCATCGAACCGGCCTCCTTGATGGCCCGGACGATACGACCGGGCAGCGCACCGACATAGGTGCGCCGGTGGCCACGGATCTCGGCCTCGTCACGGACGCCGCCGAGGGCGACCCTGACGAACTTCCGCCCCATGGCGTGCGCGACCGATTCGCCCAACGAGGTCTTTCCGACACCCGGAGGCCCTACCAGCGCGAGCACGGCTCCGCCGCGCCGCCCGCCGACGACTCCGAGCCCTCGGTCGAGGCGCCGCTTGCGCACGGCCAGGTACTCGGTGATCCGTTCCTTCACGTCCTGAAGGCCGGCGTGCTCGGCATCGAGGACTGCCTTGGCGCCCGCGATGTCGTACTGGTCGTCGGTGCGCTCGTTCCACGGCAGTTCGAGGACGGTGTCCAGCCAGGTGCGGATCCAGGAGCCTTCGGGGCTCTGATCGCTGGCCCGCTCCAGCTTCTCGACCTCCTTGAGGGCGGCCTCGCGCACCTTCTCGGGCAGATCGGCGGCTTCGACCCGGGTCCGGTAGTCGTCGGACTCGTCCTCGCCGTCCTCGCCGTTGATCTCCCGCAGTTCCTTGCGGACGGCTTCGAGCTGGCGGCGCAGCAGGAATTCCCGCTGCTGCTTGTCGACGCCTTCCTGTACGTCCTTGGCGATGGACTCGGCGACGTCCTGCTCGGCGAGGTGCTCTCGCAGTTGCTCGGTGGCGAGCTTCAGCCGGGCGATCGGGTCGGCCGTCTCCAGCAGTTCGATCTTCTGTGCGGTGGTCAGGAACGGTGAGTATCCGCTGTTGTCGGCGAGCTGGGAGACATCGTCGATCTGCTGCACGCGGTCCACGACCTGCCAGGCCCCGCGCTTCTTCAACCAGTCGGTGGCGAGGGCCTTGTACTCCTTCACCAGTTCGGCGATCTGACCGGGCAGCGGGTCGGGCACGATCTCGTCGATACGGGTGCCCTCGACCCACAGGGCGGCACCGGGTCCGGTGGTGCCCGCGCCGATGCGCACACGGCCTCGGCCGCGGATGAGCGCTCCGGGGTCACCGTCGGAGAGCCGTCCGACCTGCTCGATCGTCCCGAGCACACCGGTCCCTGCGTAGTTGCCGTCGACGCGTGGAACAAGGAGCACCGTGGGCTTGCTGTTCTCGGAGCGGGAGGCGGCCTGTGCGGCCTCCACCGCTGCTCTCACCTCGGTGTCGGTCAGGTCCAGCGGCACCACCATTCCGGGCAGCACGACCTCGTCATCGAGCGGCAGCACGGGCAGGGTGAGCGGTGTGAACGTCTGGGACTCAGCAGCCATGATCTCCCCTTAGGCAGTGAAGTTGAGCTCTATCGACTCAATAACCTCTCAATGCAGGACGCCCCCGAGATGTTCCCCGCGCTCTGTTCGCTCTGGGCGATCTCCCCGGCCACTCCCGCTCGCCTGCCCCCGATCCGTCCCTGACCTGGCTCTTCTCATGGATGTGGACCAAGCTGCGCGCCGGGAGCGATAGAGAGGTGTGAGCGGGACCCGCCCCTCAGGGGGGATCAGAGCATGAAGCACAGGGCCGGACGACGGTGCCGTCGAAGTGCCGGAGAGCCCGCTTGGGCCGCGGGCGGGGGTGCGCCCGTACGACTGCCGATGGCCGTGATCGCGGCCATCTCCCCCACCGGCCATGGACAGCACGGGAGCCCCCAGGGGCGATATCCATCGCACGCCCCATGCGCCCCCAGAGCACCCCGTACCACCCCACTGCACACCGCACGCCCACCATCGACCCCGTACGCCTCGCCTTGGCCAAAAGCAGATGCCCCGGGCAGATATCGCGGACACGATGACCACCCACCCATGGACCGGAGGTCACCCGTGTTTCCCCGCGCGAACCCATCCACCACCCTGGTCGCACCCCTTCCCGTCACGCTCGACCGGCGTGACGGCCCCTGGGGCGAGATCGTGCTGCGGCAGCGCGGCGAGCACCACGAGATCATCGCCAATGGGTGCTTCCTGATGGACACCTCCGACGGGCGCTCCGAACGGCTGCTCATCGACGCAGCCGCCGACGCCCTGGCCGGTCGACGCGATCCCGCGCTGCTCATCGGCGGGCTGGGGGTCGGCTTCTCGCTCGCCCAGGCCGCCAGAGACCCGCGATGGCGACATATCGCCGTCGTCGAGCGCGAGGACGCGATCGTCGACTGGCATCTGTCCGGGCCCCTCGCCCGGATCTCCGCCCCCGCTCTCGCCGATCCCCGGACCGTGATCGTCCGCGGTGATCTCCTGGCCCACCTTCGAACCACGAGCGAGCGCTACGACGCCCTGTGTCTGGATATCGACAACGGCCCGGACTGGACCGTCACGGACGACAACGAGGCCCTCTACACGCCGAAGGGCCTCGCCCTGTGCGGACGGGTGCTGCGACCGCAGGGCGTACTCGCCGTGTGGTCCGCCCAGCCATCGCCCGCCTTTGAACGAGCGCTGCGGAAAGCCGGGTTCACCGGGGTGCGGACCGAGGAGATCCCCGTTGTCCGAGGAGTGCCTGACGTGGTCCACCTCGCCATTCACCCTGCGTAGCCCAGAGCGCATGTATGCCCTTACGCTGCTGAGCTACACACCGGATCTACAACGAGCGTAAACCTCATGAGAGCGCTCACAGGGGCGGGCGATGGAACAGACGCAGACCACCCACAACGGCGCCAGCGCCACACCAGGGGCCCAGCGCCGGGTGCTGGTCGTCGAGGACGACACAACGATCGTGGACGCCATCGCCGCCCGGCTCCGCGCCGAGGGATTCCTCGTGCAGACGGCATCGGACGGTCCGGCGGCGGTCGATGCCGCCCAGGCGTGGCAGCCCGATCTGATGGTGCTCGACGTGATGCTGCCGGGCTTCGACGGGCTGGAGGTGTGCCGGCGCGTACAGGCCCAGCGACCCGTCCCCGTCCTCATGCTCACCGCGCGTGACGATGAGACGGACATGCTGGTCGGCCTCGGCGTCGGGGCCGACGACTACATGACCAAGCCCTTCTCCATGCGGGAACTGGCCGCGCGGGTGCATGTCCTGCTGCGCCGGGTCGAGCGGGCGGCACTGGCCGCCGTGACGCCCCGAAGCGGCATCCTGCGCCTCGGGGAACTGGAGATCGACCACGCGCAGCGCCGGGTCCGGGTCCGCGGCGACGACGTCCATCTCACACCCACCGAGTTCGACCTGCTGGTCTGCCTCGCGAACACCCCCCGCGCGGTCCTGTCCCGGGAGCAGTTGCTCGCCGAGGTCTGGGACTGGGCCGACGCCTCCGGCACCCGGACCGTGGACAGCCACATCAAGGCGCTGCGCCGCAAGATCGGCGCCGAGCGCATCCGTACGGTCCACGGGGTCGGCTACGCCCTGGAGACGCCCGCTCCATGAGGCGCCACCCCCGGCCGGGGCGATCCGAGCGGCGAGCGGTCTCCATCTCGATCAAGACCAAGTTGGGGATGCTGGTCGTCGTCTCGGTCTTCATCACCACGGGGCTGGTCCTGGTGGCCCTGCGCACCTCGACCGAACTGCGCTTCATCACCGTCTTCTCGGTGATAGCGACCCTGTTGATCACCCAGTTCGTGGCGCACGGGCTCACCGCGCCGCTGGACGACATGAACCGGGTGGCGAAGGGGATATCGCACGGTGACTTCACCCATCGGGTGCGGGGCGCCGATCGCCGTGACGAACTCGGCGACCTCGCCTCCACGATCAATCGCATGGCCGATGACCTGGAGGCCGTGGACAGGCACCGCAAGGAACTGGTCGCCAATGTCTCGCACGAACTGCGCACCCCCATCGCGGCGCTGCGAGCGGTCCTGGAGAACGTGGTCGACGGGGTGTCCGCGGCTGACCCCGAGACGATGCGGACCGCGCTGAAGCAGACGGAGCGTCTGGGGCGGCTGGTGGAGACCCTGCTGGACCTCTCCCGGCTCGACAACGGCGTCCTTCCGCTGCGAGCCAGCAGGTTCGAGGTGTGGCCCTATCTGTCAGGGGTGCTGAAGGAGGCGAATCTGGCCGTGGCCCGCCGCGGTCTGGCCTCGGGGTCAGGGCACCACACCCGAACGGATGTGCATCTGCATCTGGACGTCTGGCCCCCCGAGCTGACCGCGCACGCGGACGCGGAACGGCTCCACCAGGTCGTCGCCAATCTGATCGACAACGCCGTGAAGCACTCGCCCCCGCACGGGCGGGTGACGGTCCGGGCCCGTCGAGGCGGTCAACCGGAATCCTTGGAGCTGGAAGTGGTGGACGAGGGTCCGGGCATTCCCGAGCAGGAGCGGCACCGGGTCTTCGAGCGGTTCAACCGGGGCAAAGTGCCCTCCCCGCACGGGAAGGGCAGCGACGGCGGCACGGGGCTCGGTCTGGCCATCGCCCGCTGGGCCGTGGACCTCCACGGCGGGCGGATCGGGGTGGCCGAATCAGCCCGCGGCTGCCGCATCCTGGTCACCCTTCCCGGGATTCCGCAGCCCCGCGGTTGACGTGTTGACATAGGGTCTCTTCCGTACGGGACGACTGTCCGCCCCCGGGGGACGCCAAGGTCAGAGAGGGCGACCCCGGTCCCGAAGACCGCGGTGCGCCGCGGGGGCCGCTCAAGGGTGAGCGATAGCCGCACCGACGGCAAAACGTGCTTGTTTCCCGCCATTCTCGGCCCCGAAACCCGTCTTTCGGTGTGACTTGCGCGACGATGACCCATCCAGCCTGCACCTCCCGCCCCCAGGGGCGTAGCCTTGATTCCCGCTGTCCACCACCTTGTGAAGCGGAAGAGGGCGGTTGCCGCCGTGTCGTCTCAGTCCCCCAGTAACTCCAGCTCCCCCGACCTCCGGCCGGGCGGTGCCCCCACGACCGACCGAAGCGCGCAGGGAATTGATCCCGCTGCCGCTTTCGGTGCCAACGAGTGGCTCGTCGACGAGATCTACCAGCAGTACCTCCAGGACCCGAATTCGGTCGACCGTGCCTGGTGGGACTTCTTCGCCGACTACAAGCCAGGCGCCGAGAACACGGCTGCGACCGCGAGCCCGTCACCGGAGGCCGCGGCTGAGCCCGCTGCGGCACCGGTGACCCAGGCTCCGGCCGCACCCGCCGCTGTGGCGCCCGCCAACGGCGCGGCGCAGCCGGGTCGCCCCGTCGCGCAGGCCGCGACGCCGGCAGCCCCCGCAGCACCCGCGCCCGTGGCCCAGCAGGCCGCGCCCCCGCAGCAGGCTCCGGCCGCGCCCGCTGCCGCTCCCCAGGCAGCCCCGGCGAAGCCCGCCGCCGCCGCTGCCCCCAAGGCCGCTGCCCCCAAGAAGGAAGAACCGGCCGCGCCGGCTGAGGGTGGGGGTGGCCCCGAGTTCGTGACCCTGCGCGGCCCCTCCGCCGCGGTGGCGAAGAACATGAACGCCTCGCTGGAGGTGCCCACGGCCACGTCCGTGCGCGCCGTCCCGGTGAAGCTGCTCTTCGACAACCGGATCGTGATCAACAACCACCTCAAGCGTGCCCGGGGCGGGAAGGTCTCCTTCACCCACCTCATCGGGTACGCGATGGTCCGGGCCCTGAAGGCCATGCCGTCGATGAACTACTCCTTCGCCCAGAAGGACGGCAAGCCGACGCTGGTCAAGCCGGAGCACGTCAACTTCGGCCTCGCCATCGACCTGGTCAAGCCGAACGGCGACCGCCAGCTCGTCGTCGCCGCCATCAAGAAGGCGGAGACGTTCAACTTCTTCGAGTTCTGGCAGGCGTACGAGGACATCGTCCGCCGTGCCCGCGGCAACAAGCTGACGATGGACGACTTCACCGGGGTCACGGTCTCCCTGACCAACCCCGGCGGCCTCGGCACCGTCCACTCGGTGCCGCGTCTGATGCCCGGCCAGTCGGTCATCATGGGCGTCGGCTCGATGGACTACCCGGCCGAGTTCCAGGGCACCTCCCAGGACACCCTGAACAAGCTGGGCATCTCCAAGGTCATGACCCTGACCTCCACCTATGACCACCGGGTGATCCAGGGCGCGGCCTCCGGCGAGTTCCTGCGGGTCGTCGCGAACTACCTCCTCGGCGAGGACGGCTTCTACGACGACATCTTCGAGGCGCTGCGCATCCCGTACGAGCCGGTCCGCTGGCTCAAGGACATCGACGCCTCGCACGACGACGACGTCACCAAGGCCGCGCGGGTCTTCGAGCTGATCCACTCCTACCGGGTCCGCGGCCATGTGATGGCCGACACCGACCCGCTGGAGTACCGCCAGCGCAAGCACCCCGACCTGGACATCACGGAGCACGGCCTCACGCTCTGGGACCTGGAGCGCGAGTTCGCCGTCGGCGGGTTCGCCGGCAAGTCGCTGCTGAAGCTGCGCGAGGTGCTGGGCGTCCTGCGCGACTCGTACTGCCGCACCACCGGCATCGAGTTCATGCACATCCAGGACCCGAAGCAGCGCAAGTGGATCCAGGACAGGGTGGAGCGCCCGCACTCGAAGCCGGAGCGCGAGGAGCAGCTGCGCATCCTGCGCCGGCTGAACGCCGCAGAGGCGTTCGAGACGTTCCTCCAGACCAAGTACGTGGGTCAGAAGCGCTTCTCGCTGGAGGGCGGCGAGTCCGTCATTCCGCTGCTGGACGCGGTCATCGACTCGGCCGCCGAATCACGGCTGGACGAGGTCGTCATCGGCATGGCCCACCGCGGCCGGCTGAACGTGCTGGCGAACATCGTCGGCAAGTCCTACGCGCAGATCTTCCGCGAGTTCGAGGGCAACCTCGACCCGAAGTCGATGCACGGCTCCGGCGATGTGAAGTACCACCTGGGCGCCGAGGGCACCTTCACCGGTCTGGACGGCGAGCAGATCAAGGTCTCGCTGGTCGCCAACCCCTCCCACCTGGAGGCGGTCGACCCGGTGCTCGAAGGCGTCGCCCGCGCCAAGCAGGACGTCATCAACAAGGGCGGTACGGACTTCACCGTCCTGCCGGTCGCCCTCCACGGTGACGCGGCCTTCGCCGGACAGGGCGTGGTCGCCGAGACGCTGAACATGTCGCAGCTGCGCGGCTACCGCACCGGCGGCACGGTCCACGTTGTCATCAACAACCAGGTGGGCTTCACCGCCGCCCCGGAGTCCTCGCGCTCCTCGATGTACGCCACGGACGTGGCGCGCATGATCGAGGCGCCGATCTTCCATGTGAACGGTGACGACCCCGAGGCGTGCGTCCGGGTGGCGCGGCTCGCGTTCGAGTTCCGCCAGACGTTCAACAAGGACGTCGTGATCGACCTCATCTGCTACCGCCGCCGCGGTCACAACGAGGGCGACAACCCGCAGTTCACCAACCCGCAGATGGTGGCGCTGATCGACAAGAAGCGCTCGGTGCGCAAGCTCTACACCGAGTCGCTGATCGGTCGCGGGGACATCACGCTGGAAGAGGCGGAGCAGGCGCTCCAGGACTTCCAGGGCCAGCTGGAGAAGGTGTTCGCGGAGGTCCGCGAGGCCACCAGCCACCCGGCCCCGGCGCTCGTCCCGGACGCTCAGGCCGAGTTCCCCGTGGCGGTCACCACCGCGATCTCCCAGGAGGTCGTGAAGCGGATCGCCGAGTCCCAGGTGAACATCCCCGACAACGTCACCGTCCACCCGCGGCTGCTGCCGCAGCTCCAGCGTCGGGCCTCCTCGGTGGAGGACGGCACGATCGACTGGGGCATGGGCGAGACGCTGGCCATCGGCTCACTGCTGATGGAGGGCACCCCGGTCCGCCTCTCCGGTCAGGACACGCGCCGTGGCACCTTCGGCCAGCGGCACGCGGTGCTGGTCGACCAGGTGACCAACGAGGACTACACCCCGCTGCTCTACCTCACCGACGAGCAGGCCCGTTACAACGTCTACGACTCGCTGCTGAGCGAGTACGCGGCGATGGGCTTCGAGTACGGCTACTCGCTGGCCCGCCCGGACGCGCTGGTGATGTGGGAGGCGCAGTTCGGCGACTTCGTCAACGGCGCTCAGACCGTGGTGGACGAGTTCATCTCGTCGGCCGAGCAGAAGTGGGGCCAGACGTCCGGCGTCACCCTGCTGCTGCCGCACGGTTACGAGGGCCAGGGCCCGGACCACAGCTCCGCCCGCCCGGAGCGGTTCCTCCAGATGTGCGCGCAGAACAACATGACGGTCGCGATGCCGACGCTCCCGTCGAACTACTTCCACCTGCTGCGCTGGCAGGTCCACAACCCGCACCACAAGCCGCTGATCGTCTTCACGCCGAAGTCGATGCTGCGTCTGAAGGCCGCGGCGTCGAAGGTGGACGAGTTCCTGACCGGCGGCTTCCGTCCGGTGATCGGCGATGCATCGGTGGACCCGACGGCCGTGCGCAAGGTGGTGTTCACCTCCGGCAAGGTCTACTACGACCTGGACGCCGAGCGGAACAAGCGCGGCATCACGGACACGGCGATCATCCGTCTGGAGCGGCTGTACCCGCTGCCGGGTGCGGAGCTCCAGGCCGAGATCGCCAAGTTCCCGAACGCCGCCAAGTATCTGTGGGCGCAGGAGGAGCCGGCGAACCAGGGTGCGTGGCCGTTCATCGCGCTGAACCTGATCGACCACCTGGATCTGGCCGTCGGCGCGGACATTCCGCACGGCGAGCGGCTGCGGCGCATCTCGCGTCCGCACGGCTCGTCGCCGGCGGTGGGTTCCGCCAAGCGTCACCAGGCGGAGCAGCAGCAGTTGGTGAACGAGGTCTTCGACGCCTGATCCGGTGCTCCGCTCGCCGGGGCCCGGCTGATGGTTGACGGCTGATGTTCGAGGGGCCCGTTCCGCGCGCAGGCGCGGGGCGGGCCCCTCTCTCATGTCCGGGGGCCACGGGGGCACTGGGGGCACAAGGGGCACGGAAACGCTGGGCCCCGGGGTTTCAGCGCGCCGCTTCCAGCCGCGCGACTTCCCTGCGGAGCAGGCCCGTTCCGGTCTTGATGCCCGCGGCGGACAGCAGTGCCAGTACTGCCCGGTGCTCGTTCAGTGCCCGCTCGGGGCCTGAGGTGCGCTCCAGTCGCCCCGCGCGGGCCCACTGGGTCATCACGGCCGTCTCCAACAGCCCGGTGGGCCCGCGCTGGGCTCGATGGCAGTAGTCGACCGCGGACTGGAGTCGGGTGGGCGATCCGGCGAGCCGGGCGAGCAGGGCGGAGCACAGGGCCCGGTACCACCAGGCGTACGCGGCCAGTTCCGGATCGTCGACGGTACGGGCGGCTGCGCCGAGCGCCCAGTCCGCCAACTGGAGGTCGGCGGGCTTCCCGTCGGCCCGGAATCGCTCGATGTACGCCTGTCCCAGCAGCGCTCGACGCCGCGGCAGCTCGGGGTCGGCCGGTCCGGTGGCCTCGATCGCGGCGCGCAGGGCCCGTACCGCGGCGTGGACATCGTCGGCCGTGTCCTTGTCGACGCCCCGTTCCGTCAACTGCCGTCCGAGGGAGGTGAGGACGGTGGGCCGGGCCGGATCGCGCTGGGCCAGCAGGGGCAGGGCCTCGGTCCAGGCGGCGACGGCCGAGTCGCGGTGGGCCCAACTGCCGGTGGAGAGGTAGCGCTGCTCCAACAGCCTGGCCATGCGCAGCAGGATGCCGGCCCGGGCCCGCTCGTCCCGGCCGACGGCGCGGCGGGCCTGGTCGAGTGCCTGGAGGATGCGCAGTCTGGCGTCGTCGTCGAGGAGGTCGGCGGCGAGTTCGATGGCGTCGGCGTAGTCCAACCATGCCCGGCACAGCTCGCGCCCGTCGACGGCGTCCCAGTCCATGCCGTCGATGCCGGCGTGGAGGTCCTCACCCGCTCGTTCCGCGTACTCACGGGCGGTCGCCGGGTCCACGGCCGTCGGTCGTACGGGCCCGTCGCCGCGGTGGTGGCGGGCGAGGTCGAGGAGGAGCCCGCCGCGCAGCAGCAGTGCGGGTTCGCGACGCTCGGACGACGGGAGTTCGGTGTCGCCGTCGGGATAGGTCTCCTGGGTGCCGGTGGCCCGGTCGAGGAGCCGTTGGACGACACCGACGGCGATCCACAGGGTGGCGGTGAACCACTCCCCCGGGGTGGCCTGTGGCTGTCTGGCCGTCTGGGGCAGATCCTCACGACGGGACGGCGACGGTGGCCCGCCGGTCGTCGTGGCGGGGTCCTGCGGCACCGCGGGGGGTCGTGTGCCGTGCGGTGCACCCAGGGCGGCGAGCCGGCGCAGGACGCGGATGCGGGTGGTTGCCGCGGCCACCGCGATGTCCTCGTAGCGGCGGTCGTAGCGCTCGGGGGGCACGGTCAGTTCGGCCAGGCTGCTGTCGGCGGCGGAGAGCAGAACGGCGGCCACCGACTGCATGCGCCGGGCGGGCTCGTCGGACGCCCCGGCCTGGACCCAGACCCATTCCGGTACGAGCTTGGAGTCGAGGCGTCCCGTCGCCACCTCCTCCGCCATGGCGTGCAGTACCCGGGCGAGGGTGAGATGCGCCCTCGGGGGACCGTCGGAGATGGCGCTCTGGGCCGCGTCCAGGGCGGCGATGAGGTCTTCCGGCAACGGCCGGACCAGCCAGCGCCGCAGCAGGGCCTCGCCGAGTTCCTCGAAGAGCGCGGCCCGTTCGGTGGTCCGTCGTTCCTCCTGGGTGGCGGAGCCGAGCAGTCGGATCGCGGTGTCAAGATCGCGTACGGTGCCGTGCTCGCCGAAGTGGGTGTAGGCGGCGCGGGCCTTGGCGACCAGGGCGGCCGGGCCGTTGTGGGTGAGGCTGTCGGGGACCGTCGAGGGCGGTGGGGTGCCGAGGCGGCGCAGGACCTGTGTGGAGACCTGGGCGAAGGCCCAGAGCCCCGGGCCGTCCTGGTCGGCGAGCCGGGACAGGGCCGCGGGGTCGACCGGGGTGGGTGCGGGTACCGCGCCGGCGAGGAAGGCCGCCGCGAGCGCCGGGAAGTTGCGTACGGTCCGTCCGTAGCGCGCCTCGATGTAGTCGGAGCAGTGCTTGAGCACCAGGGCCGCGCTGCTGGCCCCGAGTTGGCCCAGCAGTTCGTCCCGTACGCCGTCGAGGAAGGCGTACGCGGGACCGCCCTCGGCTTCGGTGGGGCCGCTGTCATCGCGCCGCAGCAGTCCGCTGAGCAGCACTTCGGCCAGGACGTCCGGGCCGCTGCGCACGAGCATGGCGCGCTGGACGAGTTGCATCACCGGCAGCATCAGGGGGACGGCGGCCAGGTAGACGGCGAGTTGTGCGGCGGCCGGTGAGGCGTGCTTGCGAAAGGCCCGTACGCGTTCGGCGGGTACGAGGTCGCCCGCGGTACGGGGGCGCTCCGGAGCGGGCGGGTGGCGCCGCAGGACCAGGGCCGCGGCGGCCGGCAGGGTCTGCCCGGTGGCTCCGGTGACCAGCCGGGTCCACGCCTCGAACGACGAGCGGCGCGGGGCGAGCACGGGGATGGGGATGGCGCCCGCTGGAGGGACGAGGGCGCGGGCGGCGCCCCGTGCGGTGAACTCCATGCGCCCCGCGGGCCCCTCGCGCCGCCGTAGCACTCCGGGGCGGGCCGGGAGGTGGGTGCGTGCCCACATCCGTTGGGGCAGCGGTTGGACGACGGCGACGGGCGCGGTCGCCGCCCAGGTGTGGAGGAGCTGTTGGATGCGCCCGCTGCGCCACAGGGGGCCGACGCAGTCGCTGAGCACCAGGGTGAGTCTGCGGCCCGAGGGGTCCGAGAGATCGGCGGGCAGGGGGAGGTGCGGATCGATGTGGTGGACGGTGATGTCGCGGAAGGCGCCGGCGCGTTCGCAGATCTGTCGGAGCTCCTCGAAGGCGCCGCGCCACACGACCGTGGAGCTGGAGTCGTCCATCACGAGGGCGAGGTGGGCCTCGCGCCTGCGTCGGGCGGCGAACACGGGGACGACGAGCCCGGTGTCGGCGGCGCGCTCGGCGGTGGCGGTCTCGTCGAGCGCACGGCGCTCCGGGCGGGTGGGCGGGCGGTAGCGCTGGAGGGGCCGCAGCGAGCGTTCCAGGGCCAGCGGGTCAGGCAGGACCGCGGGATGGGGGACGGGTATCCGACGTCGTGCCTCACCGGCCGGGGTGGTCGGGGTGCTCTCCACGGGCGCGGGGCCGTAGAGGCTGGTGGTACGGGAGGGCTGGGGCTCGGCGGTGCATCCCGCTGCACGGCAGTCTTCGTCCGCGCCATGGGCGTCCGTCGCCGGGGGCACCCCGGGCTCGGTGGCCGCGGGACGGTCGTCCGGACGACCTGGCGGGGGGATGGCGGGGGCCGGACGGAGCCCGATGGCGGGGGTGTGGCGGGCGAGCCACAGTGCGTCGGCGAGTTCCTTCGCGGTGGGGGCGAGGTCCGCTGCGCGCAGCCTGGCGGCCAGGGCGGTCAGAACGGTGTGCAGGGTGTCAGGCGACGGCACCCCCTCCGCGGGCGGGTCCGCGTCCACAGCCGGGGTGCCTCGGGGGTGGGGAGGTGGCCCGGGGTCCCGGGACCTTCGGGATGGGCCCATGGCGTCACCCGTGCCTGGTGTCGAGGGGCCGCATCAGGAGGTCGGCGATCTCCTCGCGGCGTCCGGGCTCCGTGCGCACCGTGTGCTGGGTGAGGTAGATGGCGTTCAGGAGCTGGTCGGTGGGGCGTAGTTCGCCGTCGCCGTCCTCGCTGGTGAAGTGGCCGATCAGATCGAGGTTGTGTTCGTCCGAGCCCGAGCCGAAGTGGGCCTGCACCATGGCGGCCAGTCGTTCGTCGCGCGGCGGGTCGAGATGGAGTCGGATGCAGCGGCGCAGCAAGGGGGCGGGGAAGTCCCGTTCGCCGTTGCTCGTCATCACCACCAGGGGGAAGGCGTGGCAGCGCACCCGTCCGCCGTGCACGGGCACGCGGCGGCCGTCGTCGGTGAGGACGCGGACCTCGTCGTGGCCGGGCCTGTCGGCGATCCGTTCCAGTTCGGGCAGGGCGAACTCGCCCTCCTCCACCACGTTGAGCAGGTCGTTGGGGAGGTCGATGTCGCTCTTGTCGAGTTCGTCGATGAGCAGGACGCGGGGCCGGATCGCGGGCAGGAGCGCGGTGCCGAGCGGCCCGAGTCTGATGTACCGCCCGATGTCGTCGCTGTGCGAGGGGTCGTGGCGTTCGGCGAGTTGGGCGTCGTGGAGGCGGCCGATGGCGTCGTAGGTGTAGAGGCCGTCCGTGAGTTCGGTGCGGCTGACGATGGGCCATTGGAGGACACGGCCGAGGCCGAGTTCATAGGCGATGGAGTGGGCGAGGGTGGACTTCCCCGAGCCGGGTTCGCCGGTGACCAGGAGGGGGCGGCGCAGATAGAGGGCGGCGTTGATCAGTTGAAGCGCTTCGGCGTCCTGCGCGGGCGGTGTCTCGATGCGGTTGCCCAGCCGTCGGAGCGAGGAGGCTTCGATGGGGGGTGCGGCATCCGGTAGCGGTTCGCCGCAGAAGGCGCGCCAGGGCGGGGGCGGGGGGAGCGAAGCAATGCGGTCGGGGTCGGGGGCTCCCGTGCCCCGGTAGATCAGCCAGTCGTCCATCGCTCGCTCCTTAACGGCGGCCCGGGGGCCGTGGCGGGCAACGCGGAATATGTACCCAGTGCCCCGCCGTCCCATGACAGGTCGCGGACGGCGGTTGGTGGCGAATTCGGCGACGAGCGCCCGCGGATCAGGGCGAGTCCAGCGGGTCGTCTTCGTCGGCGGGCAGCGGACGGCCGGGGTCGTCGTAGAGCATGGCCGCGCCCTCGGCCCAGTGCCTGCTGTTCCGCGAGCCGCTGATGTCGTCCCTGAGGCGCCGTAGGCGCTCGGGTAGTTCATGTGCGTCACCCGCCTGTGCCAGCAGGAGGGCGGCGCCGTCGTGGAAGCGGTCGCAGGTCTCGGTGCAGCCGTACTCGGGGTGACCGTCGGTGTGCCAGAGGGCGATGCCGTATCCCGCGGTCAGCGCCAGGCCGATCGCCCGTCGTCCGACACCGCTGCCCACCGGTCTGCACAGGACGGGTACCGCTGACGGCGCCAGGGCGTCGAAGTGCCGGGCCCGGGGCACCTGTCGCACCGGGGGCGTTCGGTGGGCCGTGGGTGTGCCGGCGTGCTCCAGTGCCTCCCAGCGCTGCCGCCACCGCTCGTCGGGATCTCCCCGTCGGGATATGTCGCGCAGCACCACGGTCCGCCGCACACCGACCTGCGCAGGATGGTGCAAGCGGGCCATTTCGGTGAGTTGCCAGCGGTGTACGGCGGTGTCGAAGCGGTCGGCGGGGAGGGCGACTTCCAGGGGTGCTGGGGCACCGGGCGCGTCCACGGTGGCGAAGATCTCCGCGAGCGGGGTGCGCAGCCGCTGGATCAACCGCTCGGGCGGTACGCCGTCGCCGTGCTGCTCCTCGTGGAGCGGTTCGTCGACGCCGTGGCCGTCGTCGACCCGGATGCGCCAGTAGAAGCGCGGGGCGCGGGCGTCGATGACGGGTTCCAGTTCGACCACGACGACGGCCCGGCCGTCCCCGACGCGGGGATAGCGGGCGACGACGGGCCGCTGACCGAGGGGGGCCGGAACATGGCGGAGTGCGGGCGGCAGCGTGGCCTGGGTGACGACGGTGTGGACGATGCGGGGCACCTCCTGGAGCCGTTGCACCACCCAGCCCACCAGGGCCGCCGGGTCACCGCCGCGCAGTCGCTCGTACTCGGCCACCAGTTGGAGGTAGTGCAGCGCGGCGATGGCGGCGACCGGCTGTCCGGCCTCGTACAGCAGTCCGTGCCCGTCCCGCCAGGTGTAGGGGGGCAGTTGCCCCGGTGGTGGGGGGATGTCGCCGCGGGCCTTCCTGGCGAGTGCGGCGACCGGTCTGATGCCGTCGGGGGCGGTCATGGCGGCGAGTTGGGAGAGGGCTTCGCGCCGGTCCTGGGGGCTCCACTGGTCACCGCCGGTGTGGATTCCGGAGCCGGGGAGTTGGTGTTGGCGCTCGATCCAGTTGTGCCCGGTGATCTTCGGGGACTGGCCGTGCCAGCGGTCGTGGTCGGCCATCAGTTGCTGGTAGCGGGCGCCGAACCGGCGCAGGGCGGTGGCCGCGATGGCCGTTCCGCCGTCCTTGCCGACGCGCCGCGACTTCAGCAGACCGACGACCGCTCCGGTGTGGGCGTCGAGGACGGGCGATCCGGAGCCGCCCTTGGGGAACTCCGCCTCGGGTCGAAACCGCAGACCGTGATCGTCGTCGAAGCCGTTGATCCGTACGGTCGCCTTCCAGCGGACGGCACGCCGGGAGCCCGGGTCGGCCGTGTCGGGGTGATAGCCCTGGACGACACCGCGACCGCCGGGGTAGTCGGTGCGGTCGGTCAGCCATACGCACTCGTGTTCCACCGCCGCGTCCAGCAGTCGTACGAGGGCCAGATCCTGTTCGACGGGCACCCGCACCTCGGGTCTGGCGGAGCCGTCGAGTAACCAGGCGTCTAGTCGGGCGGGCAGCGGCTCGCCACCGTTGACCTCGCTGCCGGCGACCCAGAAGACCCGGTCGAGGCCGCCCCTGAGATGGGGTGCGAGGACATGGGCGCAGGTGAGGAGCCGACCGGGGGCGACGAAGAACCCGGTGCCCCAGCATGCGCCGCCCTGCTCGTCCGAGGCGCGCAACTGGACGGTGGCGGCGCGGGCGAGGGCGTCGATGACGGGATCGGACCCGGACTCCGAGGCGTTCACGGGACCGTGGGGGGACATGGGGGGCTGATGGGATTGGTGGGGGCGGGCGGGTGTCGGGGCGGTGCCGGTACGGGATCGGACCGCTGGGGTGGTGCGTTCGGCGGCTGGGGCGGTACGGCGGGGGCCGGGACCGGTGTGCCCTGCCCGTCCGTGCCGGGCGAAGGCAAAGGAGACGGCGAAGGAGACGGGGACGGAGACGGGGACGGAGACGGAGACGGGCCGGGGGGCGCGTCAGGGTGGCCCGGCCCCGGAAGCCGTCCGTGGGGGTGACCGGGTTGCTGACCGTGGAGGTACCAGGTCAAGGAAACCTGGACCGATGCCTTGCTCTCCCCCGTGGCAAGGACGGCCAGCGCCGCTCCGGACTTGGCGGTCAGTTCGATCCCGAAGGTGACGCTCGCCTCGTCCGGGCCGGCGGCGGCTGCCGCCTGGAGGACCGAGTCACCGATGCCGGCTATCAGCTCCCGCAACTGTCGGACCCGGGCGACGGCCTGCTCCCCCACGCCCACGTCCTCCTCGTCCTCCCAGTACCCCCCTCCGGGAGCGGACAGCCGGGCGTGCACGACGGCTCCCCCGGGCAGTTCGATCTGTTGGATGCGTCCGTTCACGGGTCCCCGCTCCTCGGTGGGCCGGCCGGTCGCCACGGGTCCGCCGATCCGGCCTCCTGGGCCGTCGGCGATCGCCGTAGTCTGATGAGGTAGTCCCCCGTTAGCCCCAGGAGCATGTCTTGTACTTCACCGATCGCGGCATCGAGGAGCTGGAGAAGCGGCGCGGCCAGGAAGAGGTCACCTTCGAGTGGCTGGCCGAACAGTTGCGCACCTTCGTCGACCTCAACCCTGACTTCGAGGTGCCGGTGGAACGCCTGGCCACCTGGCTGGCACGACTGGATGACGACGACGAAGACGAGTGACCGGTGACGACGAGGCGCTGCGCGTGACTGGTGACGACTAAGAACGGCTAGGGACGGCTAGGGACGACGACGAACAGGGCGGTACGCGCGGCGGACGCGACCGGGCGCGCACCCCCCGGCGGCCTTCCGGTGGCCAGAAGTGCGCCGGCGTCGGCCCCCCCCGGGTCGCGGCGCTCACCGTTCGCACTGTTCCTGCTGTTCGTGCTGCTCCTGCTGTTTGCGCTGTTCCTGCTATTCGTGTGTCGCGCTTCCGGTCAGTCGTCTTGTTCTGCCGTTGTGCTGTCGTGGTGTCGCTCGCCGCCCGGCCCCCTTGCCAGTCCCACGCCCCCGTAGGCGATCAGAACCCCGCCGGCGACCACCCAACCGGCGCTGCGCCGACGCAGCCCCCACAGCGCGAGCGGCACCCCCGCACCCAGTTGCAGGGCCGCGAACACCCGGGCGGACGGCTGCCGGCGGGGGGTGCCCAGCCAGTGGTCCAGCCCGTCCTCGACGGCCTGGATCTCGGCGCGTACCGCACCGCGCCAGCCGGCCCACTGGACGGTCTGGGCACCGTGCGCCTGGGCAGTGGCCCGGAGCTGGCCGGCGGATTCACCCGGGGCGAGTCCGGGTGGCAGTTCGAGTCCGGCCCGGGAGAGCACGGCGATCAATCCGAGCAGCCGCGAGCGCGCGTCGGATTCGGGGTCGGGGCGGGTGAGTGGTTCGAGCGACTGGACGTCCAGTACGGGATCGAGGCCGAGGCGGGCAGCGAAGGTCCGCATCGCCTCGTCCTCACCGACAGCGGTGCCGTCCGCCAGCCACACATAACCGACCTGACGGCGAAATCCGGAGGCCAGGGTGGTTCCCGCACGCTCGCCGTCCCACCACAGGGCGACCACGGGTCCGCTGGTGCCGATCGCCATCGCGGAGGCCCAGCCGGCGAGGACCCGCTCCACGGACTCACCGCTGTCCCGCCAGGGCCTTCCTTCCGGTACGAGAACGCTCCAGCCCTCGCCGGCAGGGGCCAGCAGGAGCTGTTCGCGCAGCAGCTGCGCCGGGGGCCGCGCGGCGAAGGGTTCGGACCGGCACAGCAGCAGTGCACCGGTGGGTGTCGCGTTCATGCCTCTCACGCTAGGCCAGTTCGTCCGTTCATGACCCGGTACGCACCCCCAATGGCCGGACGAGCGGACCTTGACACCCGCCGATCGCGATATATCGTATCTAGCGGAAGACGCGATATGTTGCGTCACGGCCGATGGGGAGGTCAGCGTCATGGCGGTGTCGACGTGGGAGGTCAAGGAGCCGCAGAAGCTCGCCTTTGACGGGCCCGTGACCGCACTCAAGGTGCGGGTCGTCAATGGAGCGGTCAATGTCGTGGGGACGGACGGCGACTCGGCCCGGCTGGAGGTCACCCAGCTCGACGGACCCGCGCTGAAGGTGACCCAGGAGGGCTCCACCCTCACCATCGCCTACGAGGACCTGCCCTGGCACAACTGGCTCAAGTGGCTGGACCGCAAGGGCTGGCACCGTGACGCCGTCGTCTCCCTCGCGGTGCCGCTCGGCGCCACCGTGGAGGTCGGGGTGGTCGGCGCGGGAGCGGTGATCTCCGGCGTCCAGGGTGCGACGTCCGTCCGCAGCGTCCACGGCGACGCCACCCTCGTCCGGCTCGCGGGCGACGTCGTGGCCGAGACCGTGTCGGGCAATCTGGAGACCCAGGGCGTCACCGGCAGGCTGCGCTACCAGTCCGTATCGGGTCACCTGACCGTCATCGAAGGCGGCGCGGGCTCCCGGGTACGGGCCAACACGGTCAGCGGGGACATGCTGGTGGACCTCGCCGCGCACGACGACGGTACGGCGGTCCCGACCGACGTCAGCCTGACGACGGTCTCCGGTGAAGTGGCGATCAGGCTGCCGCACCCCGCTGACGCCCAGGTGGATGCCAACACGGCCAGCGGTGCGGTCTCCAACGCCTTCGAGGACCTCCGGGTCAGCGGGCAGTGGGGCGCCAAGAAGATCACCGGCACCTTGGGCTCGGGGACGGGCAAGCTCAAGGCGACCACCATGTCAGGCTCCATCGCCCTGCTCCGCAGGCCGTCCGAGGCATCCGAAGCCCCCGCGGACCCACCTCCCGCCGCGAGCGCGGATGACGCTGACCCCACCGACACCGGAAAGGTGTTCTGACATGCCTCCCGTTTTCGCCCACGGCCGACTGCGCCTGTACCTGCTGAAGCTCCTGGACGAATCGCCCCGCCACGGGTACGAGGTGATCCGCCTGCTGGAGGAGCGCTTCCACGGTCTGTACGCGCCGTCCGCGGGAACGGTCTACCCCCGGCTCGCCAAACTGGAGGCCGAAGGGCTCGTCACCCACGCCACCGAAGGGGGGCGCAAGGTCTACTCGCTCACCGAGGCGGGGCGGGCAGAACTGGCGGGGCGCAGCGGCGAACTGGCCGATCTGGAGTTGGAGATCCGGGAGTCCGTGTCCGAACTCGCCGCGGAGATCCGCGACGATGTGCGCGGCGCCGCGGGCAAGCTGCGCAGCGAGGTACGGGCCGCTACCTCCAGGGCGCGCACCTCGCACACCCAGGAGAAGGAGGAGTGGGCCAAGACCACCCACGAGTGGCAGGAGCAGGCCCGCCGCGCCCGGGAGGACGCCCAACGGGCCCGCCGTCAGGCCAAGGAGGCCCACGAGAAGGCGCGGGACGATGTGCAGCGCATCGCCAAGCAGGTGCAGGACCAGGTGCAGGACCACTTCGCCCGCGGGGACTGGCCTACGGGCCTGCGGGAGGGCCTGTCGGAACTGACCTCCCAGCTGAGCGGATTGGCGAGGAGTGCGGGGATGCCCTCCGCGCCGGAGGATGCACCGACACCGCCGCCTCCCCCCGCTCCCACTCCACCGCCCACGCCGCCGCGGCCGAGCTCTCTGGACGAGGAGTGGCCGAGGGACAACCCGTCCACGGGCGACCCGGCCCGGGACCTGGACCGGCTGTTGGACCGCTTCCGTGACGACATCCGCGATGCGGCCAAGGACCACGGTGTGACCGAGCCGCAATTGGCCACCGCCCGTCGACACTTGTCCGCGGCGGCGGCCCACATCGTGGCCGCGCTCATCCAGAAGAAGTAGTCCGCCCCCGGTCCGGGCCCGTTGTGGTCCATGGAGACCGGAGTGCCGCCTCGGGTGCCCGTCCGACGAGCGCCCGAGGTGGTGCGATCCGGGGTACGCCACCGACCGGGAGCCGGAACGGACGGTTCTCGGCCCGGGGTCAGGACGGCTTGAGCACCACCTTGCCGAAGACCTCGCCCGCCGCCATCCGTTCGAATCCCTCACGGGCCCGGTCCAACGGCAGCACGTCGTCGATCACCGGTCGTACCCCCGTCACGGCACAGAAGTTGAGCAGGGCCTGGAGCTCGTCCTTGGAACCCATCGTGGAGCCGACGACCTTCAGTTCCAGAAAGAAGATGCGGGTCAGCTCCGCGTGCGGGGGACGGTCCCCGCTGGTGGCTCCGGAGATCACCAGAGTGCCACCGGGCCGCAGGGACTTGACCGAATGCGACCAGGTGGCGGCCCCGACGGTCTCGATCACCGCATCCACGCGGCGCGGTAGCCGCGCCCCCGGTTCGAACGCCTCTTCGGCGCCGAGTTCACGAGCCCGTACCCTCTTGGCCTCGTCCCGGCTGGTGGCGTACATCCGCAGTCCCGCCGCCTTGCCGAGGACGATGGCCGCGGTGGCGACCCCACCGCCGGCGCCCTGGACGAGGACCGAATCCCCGGGACGCACCCCGGCGTTGGTGAACAGCATCCGATACGCGGTGAGCCAGGCCGTGGGCAGACAGGCAGCCTCTTCGAAGGAGAGCTCCTTCGGCTTGGGCAGCACATTCCAGGTGGGCACCGAGACCCGCTCGGCGAACGTGCCCGGATAGCGCTCGGTGAGGATGGAGCGGGGCTCGTCGGGTCCGACGCCGTGGCCGCTCTGACCGATGACGGAGTGGACCACCACCTCGCGCCCCTGCGGGTCGATCCCCGCGGCATCGCAGCCCAGGATCATCGGCAGCCGTTCCTCGGGCAGACCGACGCCGCGCAGGGACCAGAGGTCGTGGTGGTTGAGTGAGGCGGCTCTGACGGTGATCGTGGTCCAGCCGGGCCGGTCCTCCGGAGCGGGGACCTCACCGAGCTCCAGCCCGTCGAGGGGATGGTCGGGGTCGATGCGAGCGGCGTAGGCGGCGAACATGGCTCGACCCTAGGTCGGCAGGGTGGGTGGCGGAACCACGCAGGGGTGTGACACGCGCCGCCCCCGCGATCACGACGGGGTACGGGCGGCGCCGCTCTCGGAGCCGTTGCTGTGCCAACCAGGGTGGATCGCACACCGGACTCGGCGGTGGACCGCGTACCGGGCTCGGCGGCAGTGAACCGCGTACCGGGCTCGGCGGCAGTGAACCGCGGCGCTTCCCGGATGGCCGCGACCGTTCGGGCTATGCGAACCCGTGCGGGCGGCTCCGCGAAGGCGGTCCCGCACGGCTGGACCCCCGTCAGTGGCCCTGTGTCGGTGGACCCCCGTCAGTGATCCCGTGTCGGCGGTCGCGTATCGGCGGTCCCTGTCGGCGGTCGCGTATCGATGGTCCCTGTCGGTGGTCGCGTATCGATGGTCTCGGACAGCAGCCAGGGCCCCTCCCCCGAAGGGGTGGGGCCCTGAGGCTCGTTTCGCCGGGGCGGCAGGCTCCCGACCGTTACCTGAGTGGGTGCGCTGACCCGCAGGTCAGCGCCCGGCCACCCGGGGGCGGGCCAGCCCGCCCGGTGTCAACGTCGGGCCACGCCCTCCGCCCGGGCGGCAGCCGCGACCGCGGCCGTCACGGCCGGTGCGACGCGCTCGTCGAACGGTGAGGGGATCACATAGTCGGCGGCCAACTGGTCACCCACGACGTCGGCGAGCGCCGTCGCCGCGGCGATCTTCATTCCCTCGGTGATCCGCGACGCCCGCACCTGGAGCGCGCCCGCGAAGATCCCGGGGAAGGCCAGCACGTTGTTGATCTGGTTCGGGAAGTCGCTGCGTCCCGTCGCCACCACGGCCGCGTACCGGTGGGCCACGTCGGGGTGGACCTCCGGATTCGGGTTGGCCATGGCGAAGACGAACGCGCCGGGGGCCATGGACGCCACGGCCTCCTCGCGGATCGTGCCGCCGGAGACGCCGATGAAGACATCGGCTCCGGCGAGGGCCGACTCCAGCGATCCGCTGAGCCCCGCCCGGTTGGTGATCTCGGCCAGTTCGCGCTTCACCGGGTTGAGGTCATCCCGGTCCTTGCTGACGATCCCCTTGCGGTCGGCGACGGCCACATCGCCCAGCCCCGCTTCCAGGAGGAACTTGGCGATGGCGACACCGGCCGCGCCCGCACCGGAGATCACCGCACGCAGATCGCCGATGCCACGGCCGGTCAGCTTGGCGGCGTTCCGCAGTGCTGCGAGGGTCACCACCGCGGTGCCGTGCTGGTCGTCGTGGAAGACGGGGATGTCCAGCCGCTCCTGGAGCCTGCGCTCGATCTCGAAGCAGCGCGGCGCCGAGATGTCCTCCAGGTTCACCCCGCCGAAGGAGGGTGCGAGCCGGACCACGGTCTCGACGATCTCGTCGGTGTCCTTGGTGGCCAGCGCGATCGGCACGGCGTCGACGCCGCCGAACTGTTTGAAGAGGATCGCTTTGCCTTCCATCACCGGAAGGGACGCCTCGGGTCCGATGTCACCGAGGCCCAGCACCGCGGTCCCGTCCGTGACCACGGCGACGACCTGTGACTTCCAGGTGTAGTCGTGGACCAGTTCGGGCTGCTCCGCGATGGCGGAGCACACCTTGGCGACGCCGGGGGTGTATGCGAGGGAAAGGTCGTCCTTGTCCCGCACGGGAACGGTGGCCACAATGGCCATCTTCCCGCCGCGGTGAAGCGCGAAAGCCGGATCGAAGGGCTCCTCTGGAGCACTCTCCGTCGCGCTGTCGCTATGGGGGTTGACGATCTCCGCTGCCATGGGTTGACCCCTTATTTCTTCATCAGTTGAGGGTTTCCACTCCTGGTTGAGGAGGGGCGGGCACCGTGTCCGTGCCCCACGTCGACGGTTGGCCCGCCGGGCAGGGTGAATACGCACACGCGGGCGCGCCGCACACGCGCCCTGAGCCCCGGATGAGGGGTGTAATCGTCCTTCATACCGGACGGAGGCCCCCCAAGACGAGTCCATATCCCGATGGACGGCATGACTCATCGGCGGATATCACGACACGTCGATCTTGTGCCGTATGTCCTCTCCCTGGAGAAGCGCAAGCCGCAGATCTTCCGGCTGAAAGACGCCCCTTCCGTCAATGATTCGGCCCCGAGGGGCCGATCGACGGGAGGTCGGGGGTGTCCCGTTATGCGATTTTGACATGCGCGGCCCCCTGAATGGGCTAGTCCGAATGGCAAGATGCCGAAAACACACAAGGTCGGGACACTCGATGGTGAGTACCTGACCTGGATACGAACAAGAAATGGCAGCTTTCTGACACGCCGGAGGACCCCGCTCATGACCGCAAGCATCACGCGCAAGACGACCGCCCCGAAGACCCGGAAGACCCTCAACTCCCGGATCATCGCGGTAGGCGTTGTCGCGGTCGCCGGCTCCATGCTGCTGACCGCGTGCGGCGACCAGACCGACGGCAGCAGCAAGAAGACCACCGAGAGCACCGGTTCCAGCTCTCAGGGCGGAGCGCCGCTGCACGATCTGCTGCCCAAGGCGATCCAGGACCAGGGCAAGGTGAAGGTCGGTTCCGACATCGCCTACCCGCCGGTCGAGTTCAAGGACGACGCGGGCAAGACCGTGGGCATCGACCCGGACATCGCGGACGCCCTCGGCAAGCAGCTCGGAGTGGACTTCGAGTTCGAGAACGGCACCTTCGACACCTTGATCACGGGCCTGCGTTCCAAGCGGTACGACATCGCCATGTCGGCCATGACCGACACCAAGGACCGCCAGGACGGCGTCGACTCCGAGACCAAGAAGAAGGTCGGCGAGGGCGTCGACTTCGTCGACTACTTCACCGCGGGCGTCTCGATCTACACCAAGAAGGGCGACGACAAGGGCATCAAGTCCTGGGCCGACCTGTGCGGCAAGAAGATCGCCGTCCAGCGCGGCACGGTCTCCGAGGACCTGGCCAAGGCCGAGAGCACCAAGTGCGGCGCCAAGGGCAAGATCACCATCGAGGCGTTCGACAACGACCTGGAGGCCCAGACCCGGCTGCGCGCGGGTGGCGCCGACGCCGGCTCCTCCGACTTCCCGGTGGCCGCCTACGCCGTGAAGACCTCGGGCGGCGGCAACGACTTCCAGATCGTCGGCGAGCAGGTGGAGGCCGCCCCGTACGGCATCGCCATCGCCAAGGGCAACGACCAGCTGCGTGACGCCATCCAGAAGGCTCTGGAAGCGATCATCAAGAACGGCGAATACCAGAAGATCGTCGACAAGTGGGGCGTCGCCGCGGGCGCGGTGACCGAGGCCAAGGTCAACGGTGGTACCTGAGCCCAACGGGTAGGCATCCCCGGCCGGACCGACCCCCGGCCGGGGTCCCACCGGGCCCGTCACCGGGCGGTTCAGCACGACGCAGGTGAGAACGGGTACACACCTCCCGAGCGCCGCGCACCGTCCCGGGACTTCACCCCGGTGGAGTACAGGACCCCCGATCAGGCCATGTCCCGGCCGACTCGGCATTGAAAGGCTCGTTGTGACAGTCGACATCGAAAAGACGGGGCCGGACGACACACCGCCGCCACCAACCACCCCCCCGGAGGCCATCAAGGCCATCCCGGTCCGCCACTACGGCCGCTACATCACAGCGTTCATCGCGATCGCGCTCTTCGCGCTGATCGTCAACGCCTTCTCCCAGGGCAAGATCAACTGGGGTGCCATCCCCGACTACTTCTTCGACGACCGCATTCTGGACGGCGTCTGGAAGACCCTGGTCCTCACCTTCCTGTCGATGCTGATCGGCATCGTCGGAGGCATCCTGCTGGCGGTGATGCGCCTCTCCAAGAACCCGGTGACCTCCTCCATCGCCTGGTTCTACATCTGGTTCTTCCGCGGCACCCCGGTCCTGGTCCAGCTCTTCGTCTGGTTCAACCTGGGGCTCGTCTTCGAGACCATCAACCTCGGCTTCTACAAGGACGAGTGGTCCCAATTCATGACGCCGATGCTGACGGCGCTCCTGGGGCTGGGACTGAACGAGGCCGCGTACATGGCCGAGATCTGCCGTGCGGGTCTGCTCTCGGTCGACGAGGGGCAGACGGAGGCGTCACACGCGCTCGGCATGAGCCAGAGCAAGACGCTGCGCCGTGTCGTGATCCCCCAGGCGATGCGGGTCATCGTGCCGCCGACCGGCAATGAAGTCATCAATATGCTCAAGACGACCTCGTTGGTCGCCGCGGTCCAGTTCACGGAGTTGTTCCGGCAGGCGCAGAACATCGGCCAGTCCTCCGGCGCCCCGGTGGAGATGTACTTCCTGGCCGCCGCCTGGTACCTGGTGATGACATCGATCCTGAGCGTGGGCCAGTACTACCTGGAGCGGCACTACGCACGCGGCTCCAGCCGCAGCCTGCCACCCACCCCGTTCCAGAAGATCAAGTCGACCGTGTTCTCGGTGCGCCGTCCGAAGGGAGTCTCCGCATGAGCACGAACGCCATGGTCAAGGCGGAGGGCGTGCACAAGTCCTTCGGTCTGATCGAGGTCCTCAAGGGCATCGATCTGGAGGTCGCCCCCCGGGAGGTCTTCTGTCTGATCGGTCCCTCCGGATCCGGCAAGTCCACCTTCCTGCGCTGCATCAACCATCTGGAGAAGATCAACGCCGGCCGGCTCTACGTCGACGGCGAACTGGTCGGCTACCGCCAGAAGGGGGACAAGCTCTACGAGCTGAAGGACAGTGAGGTCGCCGTCAAGCGCCGGGACATCGGCATGGTCTTCCAGCGGTTCAACCTCTTCCCCCATATGACGGCCCTCGCGAACGTCATGGAGGCCCCGGTCCAGGTCAAGGGCGAGGCCCGCGCCGTGGCCCGCGCCCGGGCCGAGCAACTCCTCGACCGGGTGGGCCTCGCGGACAAGGCCATGAACTACCCGTCGCAGCTCTCGGGCGGTCAGCAACAGCGGGTGGCGATCGCCCGGGCGCTGGCGATGGAGCCGAAGCTGATGCTGTTCGACGAGCCGACGTCCGCGCTCGACCCCGAACTCGTGGGCGACGTACTGGATGTGATGCGCGGTCTGGCCGAGGACGGCATGACGATGGTCGTCGTCACCCATGAGATGGGCTTCGCCCGCGAGGTGGGGGACGCACTCGTCTTCATGGACGACGGCGTGGTGGTCGAGTCGGGACATCCGCGCGATGTGCTGACCAATCCGCAGCACGACCGGACGAAGTCCTTCCTGTCGAAGGTGCTCTGACGGTACGCCAGGGGGTGGTGCGGGCCGAGTTCCCCGCACCACCTCCTTCGCGTGCCGGGGGCTACCTCTCCTCGGGCAGGAACTCGACGCGGAGCATCAGCTCGCGGAACTCGAAGCGGGTCAGGGATGCGAGTTCCGCCTTGTCCGAGATCCCTTCGGTGATGGTGAGTACGGAGCCGTCCTTCAACTTGAGGACTCCGGAGTACCCGCCGTGGAATCCCCGCCACGCCATGAAGGGTTCCCGCCTCTCACTCCAGATCCCCAGGTCTCCGCTCCCGGGCACCTCTTCCACCTCGCAGGGCCCCGTGGCGGCAGATTCGCAGGGCCCTTGGGAGACCATCTCGCGCATGCGGTCGCTCTTCACCAGATCGTCTTCGTGGAAGACCTCGATGTAGAGGTATCCGCTGGGAATCAGGACGCGCCCGTCGAAGGGCCCGATCACATCCTCGGGGGTCTGGTGGCGACGGTCGTAGAGGCTGTCCGTCTGGCGGAGGAGCCCGCCTTGGCCCAACCGTTTGGGCAGCATCAAGGTGAGCGCCTTCAACCGCTGGATCTCATTGATCGGCGCCGGGAAGGCCGCCGCCGGCAGCTTTCGGCCTGCGGCAAAGGAGTGCTGTGGCTCGCGCCATGCGTCAAACACCGGACCCACGAACGTCGCCAGTACCAGAACGGCCACCAGCGCCCCGCTCGCCACCGCCATGCGTCGGCTCCGGATGTGGGCGGCCCGGACATGGACGTCCTCGCTGGTGACTGCGCAGCGTCCGGCACCGGCCGCCGCCCGCTCCAGCAGGTCCTTGATGTCGTTCATACGAGTTCCTCCCGCACCTCGGCCCGCAGCGCGGCGAGTCCGCGGGCCGCATGGCTCTTCACCGTGTTCTCCCGCATGTCGAGCAGCTCCGCGGTGGCCGAGACCGTCAGGTCCTCCCAGTAGCGCAGCACGACCACGGCGCGCTGCCGTGGTGTGAGCCGCGCCAGGGCCTCCCGGACCAGCAGCCCCGTCTCCCTGTCGGCCTCCGGGACCCGGGCCTGGTCGGGAATCTCCGCATACGCGTACTCCCGCCGCCAAAACCGCCGCCGGGAGGCGATGAAGGTGTTGATCAGGGTCTTGCGCGCGTACGCCTCGATGTTGTCCAGGCGCAGATGCCGCCGTCCCCCGAGGACGACCTTGACGAGGGTCGTCTGTACGAGGTCATCGGCCTCGTCCCGGTCGCCGCAGAGCAGATAGGCGCTGCGAAAGAGAGCCGAGCGCCTCCCCTCCACGAATGCGTGCAGCGCGGCGTCTTCTTCGGCCCGCCCCATCGCCACCCCTCCCCCGGACCCGCTAGGCGCGGGCCGTCCACCCCTTCAGTGCGGTGGCCGGCGGAAGGGTTGCACCTACTGCCGGAGCTGGACGGAACATGGCCGGGAACCGTCGAAGACGAATGCAGGAACGTCACTTCAAAGCGAGAACCAGGCAGTCCGACGGGGACGACCAGACCGTGCGCGCTTCACCGAACCCGGCCGCTCGGAGGGTTTCGACGTGCCAGTGGGCGGAGGGCGTCTCACCATCGGCATGCTCGCCGTAGATCGCGAAGCGCTCGGCCACCGGCCCGGAGAGCACGGGGTCCCGGCCCGCCAGCGCCCACCACTCGGACCAGTCGACAGCACCCGCAGCCTTGGCCCGGTCCATCCGGGCGTGCCGGTGGGCACTCTCGGCCGCGTTGATCCGCGGGGTGGAGCTGTCGATCATGCGATCCGCGTTGAGGAAGACCCCGCCGTCCCGCACCAGCTGGGCGAGTTGTCCGTACAGCGCGGCCAGCGGCCCCAACCGAAGCCAGTGCAGGGCTGTCGCGGTCAGCACGGCGTCGTACGTGTCGTGGGGCAGCTTCGCGGGCCACTCGGGATCGGTGAGGTCGGCGGTGATCAGGGTGATGCGGTCGTCCCCGGCGAAGTGCCCCCGCCCGATCGTCAGCAGCGCCGGGTCGAGGTCAACACCGGTACTGGTCGCTTCGGGCATCCGCGCGAGGAGGCGGTCACTGATGGTGCCGGTGCCACAGGCGAGGTCCAGCACCCGCGGCGCGGATCCCACGGTCGCCTCGACCATGTCCAACATGACCTGGAACCGCTCCTCGCGATCGGGCATGTACCACTCTTGTTGGCGGTCCCAGCTCCGTTGCCACCCATTCCAGTCCGCGCTGCGGGGCATGTGCGCCTCTCCCATGAAAGCCTCCCACTCGTAATACCCTGTAACCAGTAACATCCATTACTTCGACAGCCCGACTCTAGACCGCCCCCGGTAAGGACTACAAGTGGAACTAGCCCATTACTCGGACTTCGCCGTGCGACTGGTCAACACCGAGGAGCCGGCCCGCGGCAAGGACTCCCTCACCTCGGTCGAGGTGATCCGGGAGCTCTTCGGGGCGTCCGCACAGGCCGCCCGGCGCGCGACGGATGCCGATGTGACGCGCTTCCGCTCGGTGCGCGGCCGGCTGCGGGCGGTCTTCACCGCGGCCGACGAGGGCGATGAGACCCAAGCCGTCGACCTGCTGAACTCACTGCTGCTGGAGTTCCCCGTCAGCCCGCAGATCTCAGGGCACGACTTCCGGGATGACGACGGCCGCCCGAAGTGGCATATGCACCTCGCCGAGCACCCCTCCAACGCCACCGCCGGCTATGCGGCGATCGCGGCCATGGGACTTGCCGTCCATCTGACGGAGTACGGGGTGGACCGGCTGGGGCTGTGCGAGGCAGCGCCCTGCCGCAACGCCTATCTGGACACCTCGACCAACCGCTCCCGCCGCTACTGCTCGGACCGCTGCGCCACCCGCGCCAACGTCGCCGCCTACCGCGCCCGCAAGCGCCTGGAGAGCACCGACCGGCTGCACAGCACGGGACGTACGGCCGTCAGCGCCCAGGAGACCAGCCCCAGCGCCGACCGCTGACCCTCGGCGCGCGGCCGGTAGCGACCCCGCACCCGCCCCAGGAGCAGTTCGGGCGGGACGGCTCCGAACACCCTGCTGTCCCCTTCGGCACTCGGGTTGTCCCCGAGCACCCACCAGCCGCCCGCCCGCCGCTCGGCGAGCCGTTTCACGATCAGGAGGTCCTGTTGGAGGGGATGGCGCAGCACGGCAACATCGCCGGGTCTGACCTGCGCACCGTAGTGGACCAGTAGCTGATCGCCGGGCTTGAGCGTCGGATACATGGACGGTCCCGACACCTCGGCCACACCGAACGGCGCATTCTGCGCCCGGCCCAGCTCCGACATCCGGCCACCTCCGAGTACCAGGGTAAGTTCCGCCACCGGTCGCATACTGACCCCGGACTTTCGTCCTAAGCCCTAGGGGGCACTCGCGAAATCGACTCTCTCACGGAGTAATGTCCCACCTGAGAAGACGATCACGAGGAAGGACTGCACCATGCTCTCCCGCCTGTTTGCCCCCAAGGTGAAGGTCAGCGCGCACTGCGATCTGCCCTGCGGTGTCTACGACCCGGCCCAGGCCAGGATCGAGGCCGAATCGGTCAAGGCAGTCCAGGAGAAGTTCCAGGCCAACGAGGACGCGCACTTCCGGGCCCGCGCAACGGTCATCAAGGAGCAGCGCGCGGAGCTCGCCAAGCACCACGTTTCGGTGCTCTGGAGCGACTACTTCAAGCCCCCGCACTTTGAGAAGTACCCCGAGCTCCACCAGCTGATCAACGACACCCTGAAGGCGCTGTCGGCCGCCAAGGCGTCGACGGACCCCGCGACGGGTCAGAAGGCGCTGGACTACATCGCCCAGATCGACAAGATCTTCTGGGAGACCAAGCAAGCCTGACGCGTGCGTCTGCCTCGCACGGCGTCATTGCAGGTCGAAAGGGCCCCACCGCGCGCAGCGGTGGGGCCCTTGACGTAGGTGCGGACCGTCCGGGAATGCACCGGGAGCCGGCGGGGCGGTGTCCGTCCCGGGTCGGGCCGGAGTCCGCACGACCGATCCACGGCATCGGTGGGCCCTCGTCGCACCGGAGGCACGGACAGCCGGGCGATCCGCGTCGATATGGCCGCCGGCGGGCCGTGGACCGACGGCGGATTCCCGGCGAGTGGCCGTACCGCTGTCGTACTGTCGTGCTCACCCGCGGGGAGAGGTACCCCGGTTCAGGGCGGGTGACGTGAAGGTGGCCTCAGTGAACAAGTTCAAGCGTCCCGCGAGGAACGACAAGCCGAGCAACGAGGTCATCACGTACCGGCCGAGTCGGGTGCAGATCGCGGTGCCGGCCACGGTGGGCATCCTGATGGCGTCCCTGCTGCTGTACGTGGGACTGCTCTTCACCGATGACCCGATGCCCGTGAGTCAGCTCAGGAACGGTGTGCTGATGGCCGCGATAGCGGGCGCCGCGTGCTGTGTCATACCCCGGCCCCGAGGCGTGCAGGCCACGGCGTCCGCGCTGGTCGTGGCGCGCGGATCGCGGGGGAAGATCCCGTGGGGGGACGTCGCTGAGATCCAGGTGGGGCGGACGATCTGGGGTCGGCGTCTGGTGGTGGTGCGGAAGAACGGCAACCAGTTCGCCCTCTCGTCCCCGATGTCCATGCTGGACAAGCGGTTCGACGAGAAGGCCGCCGAGTTGCTGGCGTACTGGGAGTCCCGCCGCAAGCGCAAGCGTTGACGCCCGGACGCTCCGCGCCGCGCGTCAGCCTGGTCATCGGCTGGTTGCCTCCGAAGCCCGTAGGCCGCACGGGTGATGGATTGCCATGCATGCCCCCTGATGGGCGTAGACAGGAGCCCGGCAGACCAGATCAGCGCCCGGTGCGGTACGGGGCGCTGGGGGCGAAGGAGTTGAGCTGATGCGGTGGACCGTCCATGGGGAACGGCAGATCTACAAGAACCCGTGGGTCAATCTGTGGCTCGCGGACGTCCAACAGCCGGACGGCCTCCGTCTTGAGCACCATGTCGTGCGGATGCGTCACCTCGCGGTCGCGGCCGTACTGGACGAGCGGGCCCGGGTGTTGATGATGTGGCGGCACCGGTTCATCACGGACACCTGGGGTTGGGAGCTCCCGATGGGGCTGATCGAGCCGGGCGAGACCCCCGAGCAGACGGCGGCACGGGAGGTCGAGGAGGAGACCGGCTGGCGGGTCGGGGCGATGAAACCCCTGGTCTACGCCCAGCCCGCGAACGGCATCACGGACTCTGAGCACCATGTGTTCCGGGCCGACGGCGCACACTACGCCGGCCCACCGACCGAGATGAACGAGTCGGACCGCATCGAGTGGATCGAGTTGACGCAGATCCGGGCGATGATCGACCGCCGAGAAGTGGTCAGTGGCGGCAGCCTGGTGGGGCTGCTCTATCTGCTGCTGGACGAGGCCACCTCGGGGCGCTGACGGTCAGGCTGCCGGGGTGATCAGCGGGCTCTTGTGCCGGCGCAGCCACTGACGGTAGACCGCGGCCCGGGTCGCCGCCTCCCGATAGGCGGACTCCAGGTCCGTGTACACCTCGTCGTACGGCTCCTGGGGGCCGGGCGGGGTGCACAGCAGCAGCCGGACGGCGAGGGGATCGCCGAGCAGGGGTCGTACGGCCATGTCGTTCCGCCCGCCCGAGGTCGGCTGGCAGGGGGCGACCGCCTCGCCGACCGCGATCAGCGAGGCGGCCGTGTGGTAGTCGCCGTGCAGGACCGGTGGATTGAGTCCCGCTGCGGCCAACACCCTCCGCAGACCATCCCATTCGCCGTCGACGGTCGGATCGACGATCCATCGGTCTTCGGCCAGATCCCTCAGCTCCACGACGGGGGCGGCGGCGGCCGGATGGTCGCGTGACATGGAGACGAACTGTGGCTCGCGCTCCATCAGCACCCGACGGAAGACGCCGTCGGGGACCAGCAGCGGGCAGCCCTCGACCTCATGGACGAACGCCACGTCGAGTTGCCCGGACGAGACCATCCTGAGCAGGGCGTTCGCCGAGACGTCCACATGCAGCGAGATATCGGTGTCGGGCAGTCTGCGCCGCAGTCGGCCGAGCCAGCCTGGCAGCGCGCTGCTGGCGGTCGAACCGACGCGCAGCCGGGCGCCCTGCGCTCGGGCAGCGGCGGCCTTGGCCTCCACCACGAGGGCTGCCATTTCGGCCACCAACGGTCTGGCTCGGGTCAGTACGGCCCGGCCCAGGGGCGTCGGTCGACAACCGGACCGCTCGCGTGAGAACAGTTCGGCGCCGAGGGAGTTCTCGATCCGTCGCAACTGGGTCGTCAGGGACGGTTGGCTGACCCCGAGTCGGCGTGCCGCCTTGTGCAGGCTGCCGGTCTCCGCGATGGCGCACAAGGCGCGCAGGTGCCTCACCTCTAGCTCCATGACCCGAGAGTAGGGCGACGCCAACGACCGCACCAGAGACACAGTTCGGGCACAGCGGACGGACGGGGACAGTGTGATGCAGCGGGGTTATCACCAGTTGGCATCATCCGCGGGTGGGCGCTCTCCCCGAGACTCTGCGTTACGCATCCGTTCCCCGGGTCCAGCAGGACTCATCGGTTGTGTGCGCACGATCCGATTCACCGGATTCCCAACCGGACGAGTAGGAGCCCCCCATGCGTCACCCCAGAACCGCGTTCTCCGCCGCACTCGCCGTCGGCCTCACCCTGGCCGCCGCACTCGGTGCCGTCCCCGCCACCGCCGCCGTCCCGGCCGACTCCCCCACGAAGGCCGCCGTCCCGTCCTACGTCGCCTACGAGGGGTCCGCTGCGGACACCAAGGCGACCAGGGCCTTCTTCCAGGCCGTGTTGAAGTCGGTCGCCGAGCAGCGGGCCGCCAACCCCGGCGCCCGTGTCGTCACCGTCACGTACAACGCGGCCAGCGCGCCCACCTTCCGCAGTCAGATAGCGCGCAGCACCCAGATATGGAACAGCTCGGTCACCAATGTGCGCCTCCAGGAGGGCAGCAACCCGAACTTCCGCTACTACGAGGGAAATGACGCCCGCGGTTCCTACGCCAGCACGGACGGCCGCGGACGCGGCTACATCTTCCTCGACTACCGGCAGAACCAGCAGTACGACTCGTACCGGGTGACCTCGCACGAGACCGGTCATGTGCTCGGCCTGCCGGACAACTACCGGGGTCCGTGCAGCGAGTTGATGTCCGGTGGCGGCCCGGGGCCGTCCTGCCGCAATGCGGTGCCCAACACCCAGGAGCGGTCACGGGTGAACTCGATCTGGGCTTACGGGCTGGCCGCTGCGGCTGCGCGTACCTCCTGACCATGAGCGGGCCCTGAGGTCTCCACCGCCAGGACCGCAGGGGCAGGGCCCGCACTGCCGGGGGCGTCCCGTTACCAGGAAGCGGGGCGCCCCCTCCTTCTCCACCGCGCCCACGGCGCGGGTGTTGTCGTACCGCCCCGAGAGCGCCCCTTCGTCCTTGGATGAGGGGGCGCTCTTGGCGTTCGTGCGTTCCGGCTGATCCTCGGGTCGGATCAGACCTCGGCGCAGAGGTGTGATCCCAACTCGGCCCCGGAGGGCAGTTGTTTCTGGATGCGGTCGAGCGCATCGTCGAAGTCGCCTCCTGCGACTCCGGACTCGTAGGCGGCTCCGCCGTAGTGCAGGGTGAGGTTGAGGTCCGCCCGATCGAGGGACCCTTCGGGCCTGAGTTCACCGAGCGTCAGCAGACAACTCAGTGTGGCCCGGTCGACACCGCCGTCCACATGGACGGGCAGCGGTATGTCCCACTCCAGTACGCAGGAGGAGAGGACTCCCTCCGCTCCGATGACCTCCAGGGCGGCAAAGGTCGCCCCTTCGTACTCAACACCCCTGATGCGCGTGCGCAGTTGCCGTCCGTGCGCCGCGATCGTGACCGCTTCCGCGCCACGTCGGTCGCGGTACCAGCCCGCCCAGACTTCAGTCGAATCCGATGACATGGCGCGGACTGTAGCGGTATGTGGCCCTGCCCTGAACAGCCGGGATGGTTCATCGGCCATCGAAAGCCGGGCCGGATCGTCGCCCCGATGGGCCGTGCCGTGGTTTCCACGCGCGACGGGCGGCCCGGACGGTGACTTCGACCGGGGCCCAGGAGGGGCCAACGCCCGGGATTCCCCGCCGCTCGACGGCGGCCCCGGCCGGGCCGACCGCGCTCCCGACGTCGACGTGCGGTCTGGGGACTGCTGCCCTTCCGCCTCGTTCGCCACCCGTATGTTCAGCCTATTGGGGTATGAACGGGCCCGGCCGTCCAACCGGGGGCACCGGCCCACAGGGCGGCGGCACCCCGGGTCATCAGCGTTCGTACTGCCGGACGACCACACCGTTGTCGAAGGCCCGCGAGGAGGTCAACGAGAAGTCGTCGACACGGAACCCGGCATCGAACATCCGCATGCCCTCACCCAGCACCACGGGGTAGGTCTTGATGACGAGTTCGTCCACCTCGTCCCGGAGTTGACCCGCGAGATTGGCGCCACCGCAGAGATAGATGGAGAGCCCCTCCTCCTTCTTCAACTCCCTGACCCGGCCGACGGGATCGGCCGAAACGATCTCCACCTGGGGATCGGGGGATTCGGTGAGGGTGCGGGAGACCACGATCTCCCGCAGATGGGCGTAGGGGCGGGTGATGCCCTCCTGGAGCGCGAGGTCATAGCTGGCGCGCCCCTGGATCACGGTGTCGTAGCGGCTCAGGGGCCGGTCCTCGACCCCGAAGTGTTGGCGGGCCATGGCCGGCAGGGTGTCCGCCTGCTCCGTTCGCATGTAGTCGAGGTAGTCGCCGACCACGAACCTGTTGAAGAACACGGCGTCCCCTCCCGGGGCGCCGATGAAGCCGTCGATCGATGCGGCAACGTAGTAGCTGAGCTTGCGCAAACCGGTCCCATTCGTCGTCGAGTAGCCGTCGGGCGGCGCGACGGGACCACCAGTCACCCAGTCACCGTCGGCGCAACCACTCCACCCATAGTGGTTCAGGCGTAGTGGTTTGGCAAGCGATGTTCTCCCGGAACCGGTTCGATCGCCCGGGGCGCTCTCAGCGGGTGCGGCGCGTGACGAACTCCGCAAGGGCCAGGAGGTCCCCCGCGGCAGCGAGGTCCGGGACCGCCCGGGACAGTTCGTGGACCGCCCTGGCCATACGGTCGGACGCCTGGAGCTGTGCCCAGTCCTTGCCTCCGGCCCGGTCCACCGCATCCGCGGCGAGACCGATCGTCCGGCCCGTCATCGGGCCACGGTAGAGCTCCGCGAGCTCCGCCCCCGCCGGCGTGCCGGAGGTGAGCGCCGCCACCACGGGCAGCGACTTCTTGTACGCGGCGAGATCCGCACCCGCCGGTTTGCCCGTCCGCCCCGGGTCCCCCCAGATGCCGATCAGATCGTCGATGAGCTGGAACGCCAACCCTGCCTCACGGCCGAAGGCGTCCATCGCCTCGGTCTCCTCAGGACCCGCTCCCGCGTACAGCGCCCCCACCGCACAGGCGCACCCCAGCAGCGCCCCCGTCTTCGCGGTCGCCATCTGGACGCACTCGTCCAACGAGACCTCGTGTGGAGCACGCTCCTCGAAGGCGCAGTCCGCCTGCTGACCTGCGCAGAGCTCGATCACACAGGCCGCGACCCGCTGAGAGGCCGCCGCGGCGGCGGGGTGGCTGTCCTCCGCCAACAACCGCAGGGCGAGGGCGAGCATGGCGTCACCGGCGATGATGGCGTCGGCGGTGCCGAAGACCGTCCACGCGGTGGGCCGATGCCTACGCGTGGAGTCCTCGTCGATCACATCGTCGTGCAGGAGCGTGAAGTTGTGCGCCAACTCCACGGCAGCCGCGGCCTGCACCGCCTGTCGCGGTTCGCCGCCGAGCGCACGGACGGCGGCCAGCACCAAGGCGGGTCTGATGGCCTTCCCGGCGGGCTTGGTGGCGGAGGTCCCGTCCGCGTGCTCCCACCCGAAGTGGTACATCGCGACGTGGCGCAGGGAACCGGGCAGAGATTCGACGGCTGCACGGAGTCGAGGATCGACGGCGTCGCGGGTACGTTCCAGAAGGGCGAGGGCCTCACGGCCCTCGACGGCCTCCGACATGGTCAACGGCTGGTCCTTTCACGGGACGGACGGGGCGGTTCACCGCGGTGGGCCCCAAAGGCGGCAAGCACGGCCGGACACCGCCCCCTGCCCCGCCGGCCGAAGCACGGGGAGCCGGGCGGCAGGGCCGGTTCTGGAAGTCGAAGATGCGAGGAGCAGTCGGGTGCGGCACAGCGCGGCGGCGGCCGGGGCGGGTGTGAGCAGGGCCGCCCCGGCCGGTGACGGCTCAGCTCCAGCGGCTCACCTCGACGTTCTCCAGGACACCCAACGCGTCGGGGACGAGGACCGCGGCCGAGTAGTACGCCGTGACGAGGTAGGAGATGATCGCCTGCTCGTCGATGCCCATGAAGCGCACGGACAGGCTCGGCTCGATCTCGTCCGGAATGCCCGCCTGCTGGAGCCCGATGACACCCTGCTCGGCCTCACCGGTACGCATGCAGATGATGGACGTGGTCCGGGCCGGGGTGATCGGGATCTTGTTGCTGGGGAAGATGGGCACACCACGCCACGCCGGCACATGGTGTCCACCCACCTCCACGCTCTGCGGCACCAGTCCACGCCGGTTGCACTCGCGGCCGAAGGCGGCGATGGCCCTCGGGTGGGCGAGGAAGAGCTTCGATCCCCGCCGCCGGGAGAGCAGTTCGTCCATGTCGTCGGGGCTGGGCGCGCCGTCGTGGGGCTGGAGGCGCTGCTCGTAGTCGCAGTTGGCCAGGAGACCGAACTCCCGGTTGTTGATGAGCTCGTCCTCCTGGCGCTCGCGCAGCGCCTCGACCGTGAGCCGCAACTGCTGCTCGGTCTGGTTCATCGGCTGGTTGTAGAGGTCGGCAACCCGGCTGTGGACCTTCAGAACGGTCTGCGCGACGCTCAGTTCGTACTCGCGCGGGGACGCCTCGTAGTCGACGAAGGTGTGCGGCACCACCGCTTCGCCGACATGGCCGGCGGAGAGGTCGATGGCTGCCTCGCCGTACTTGTTGGTCCGCTGCCGGGGCAGGGCCGCGACCCCGGCCAGATGGGTCCGCAGCGACTCCGCCCGCTCCGCGAGGTTGAGCACATCACTGCGGGTGAGCACGAGAACGGTGCAGGCAGTGGCGGCCCGGGCGGTGTACTGCCAGGTGGCGTCCGCTTCCACCAGCGATTGATCGCCCAGGTAGGCGCCGTCGGCGAGGACGTTGACGACGGCTTCGTCCCCGTAGGGGCCGGTGCCGATCTGCTCGACCCTGCCGTGGGCCAGCAGCAGGACGCGGTCCGCGGGCGAGCCCGCCTCCGCCAGCAGTTGACCGGCGCTGAACTCCTGCTGCTCGCAGCGGTTCGCCAGTTCGCCGAGGACGCCCTCGTCGTCGTACTGCCGCAGCGCGGGCAACTCCCCCAACTCGGCGGGGATCACGGCGACCCGCTCACCGGTCTGGACGAAGGTGACCCGGCCGTCACCCACCGCGTAGCTCAGTCGGCGGTTCACCCGATAGGTGCCGCCCTGCACCTGCACCCATGGCAGCGCCCGCAGCAGCCACCGTGAGGTGATCTCCTGCATCTGGGGTGCGGACTTGGTGGTGGTCGCGAGATTCCGCGCGGCTGCCGTGCCGAGGCTCTGCTGCTTGGATGCCTGCTGATCACGTACTTCGTCGCCGACAGAACCAACCGAACCAACCGACATTTAGGACTCCCTCTCGATCATGGTCTGATCTACGAGGCCCGACCAGCCGGCCTGACCTGCGAGGGAAAGACTTCCAGTGCGGGATGGGCCAGCACCATTACACGAACGGATGGGAATACTTACCGACTAACGGGGCATGTTGCGCAGAATTCAACAATCCGTTTGATTGAGTGACCGGATCGGCTCGCACACCACTCGTACGCATGGCCCCCGACGGGACAGCGGGTAAAGGCTGGACAAGCCAAGTACGGAACATTCCGTACCCCTCGTACCTCAGGGAGTCGGCCATGGCCTCACCCATGTCCGCGAGCACGTTCCTCAAAGCACTTCGCGACGAGGGGCTGACCGTCGTCCAAGTCGGTGACTGGCGCACCCACAACCGCAACCACAAGGGCCCCTGGGGGCCCGTGCACGGAGTGATGATCCACCACACCGTCACCCGGGGCACGGCGGAAACCGTCGCCCTGTGCCGCGACGGGCGCAGCGATCTACCGGGACCGCTGTGCCACGGCGTCATCGACAAGCAGGGCACCGTGCACCTGGTCGGCTTCGGTCGCGCCAACCACGCCGGCATGGGCGACGACGACGTCCTACGGGCGGTCATCGCCGAGAAGGCCCTGCCGCCGGACAACGAGGCCAACACGGACGGCAACCGGTACTTCTACGGTTTCGAATGCATCAACCTCGGTGACGGCAAGGACCCCTGGCCCGCCGCCCAACTGACGGCGATCGAGCAGGCGTCGGCCGCCGTGTGCCGGGTGCACGGCTGGGGTGCGCGTTCGGTCATCGGTCATCTGGAGTGGCAGCCGGGCAAGCCCGACCCCCGGGGCTTCACCATGGCCTGGCTGCGCGAGCGCGTGCAGGAGCGGCTGAAGTGATACCCGGCCCACCGAGCCGGCCCACTGGGCGGCCCTCCTGACGGCTCCGCGGCCGGGTCGAGCCGACCCCGCCCGCCCGAGGACCGCCCTGTCCACGCAGGTGACAATGGGTGGATGCCGATGTCAGCGCCCGACCCCACCGCCGCCTTGGAGCCCCGGCTGCCCTCTCCGCTCCAACCGGTCGACGATGAGCGCTTCGCCCGCCACGGCCTCCGTCTGCTGCTCAAGCGCGACGATCTGATCCACCCCGACATCCCCGGCAACAAATGGCGCAAACTGGCGCCCAATCTCAGGGCCGCGGCCGGGCGCCCCCTGCTGACCTTCGGCGGCGCCTACTCCAATCACCTGCGGGCCACAGCAGCGGCCGGCAGACTGCTCGGCTGTCCCACGATCGGCGTGGTCCGCGGGGATGAGCTGGCCCACCTCCCCCTCAACGACTCACTCGCCCGGTGCGCCGACCACGGGATGCGGCTGGTCTTCGTCGACCGGGCCACCTACCGCCGCAAGACCGAGCCCGAGGTGCTGGCGCGCCTCCTGCGCGACTCGGCACCGGACGACGCCTATGTGATCCCCGAAGGCGGCAGCAACGCCCTCGCCGCCGAGGGCTGCGCCTCGCTCGGCCGGGAGCTGCGGGGGCAGGCGGACGTGGCCGCCGTCGCCTGCGGTACCGGAGGCACCCTCGCCGGACTGGCCGCCGGTCTCGGGCCGGACCAGCGAGCGCTGGCGTTCCCCGTCCTCAAAGGCGACTTCCTGGCCGCCGAGACGCTCCGTATCCAACGCTCAGCCTTCGGCGGTCGCCGAGGGGCCTGGTCCCTGGACGAACGCTTCCACTGCGGCGGCTACGCCCGGACCACACCCGAACTGAACGCATTCGCAGCTGAGTTCGAAGCACGTCACGGACTACCCGTGGAACGTACATATGTCGCCAAAATGCTCTGGGGCCTAACGGTGCTCGCCACGGAGGGCGCCTTCTCCCCCGGCACCCGGCTGGCGGCCGTCATCACAGGTCAGCCGGACTCCTCCTCGCGGTAGGCGGCGGCCTCCTCCAGATCGAGCCGTCTGAGCAGCGTGCGCATCATCTCGTCGTCGATGCTGCGGGCGTCCCGCAACCGTACGAACACCTCGCGCTCGGCCTCGATCATCTCCCCCGCGAGCCGTCGATAGGTGTCGTCGGCGGACTCCCCCGTCCGCTCGTTGACCGCGCCGAGCCGCTCCCAGACCGCGTTGCGCCGTCGCTCCATCACGGTCCGCAACCGGTCCTCCAGCGCCTGCGGCAGCGCATTGCGCTCGTCCATCAGCAACTCATCGAGCCGCTCGTCCGCCGCCTCGGACGCCTCGTTCTGCGCCTGCGCCTCGGCCAGCGTCTCGGCGTTCCGGTCCTTCTTCGGCAGTTTGAGCAGCCGGATGAGCGCCGGCAGGGTCAGCCCCTGGACCACCAGGGTGCCGATCACGGTGGTGAAGGTCAGGAACAGCACCAGATTGCGCGCCGGGAAGGGCTCGTCGGCGGCCGTGGTCAGGGGAATGGAGAACGCGATCGCCAGGGAGACGACACCCCGCATCCCCGCCCATCCCACGACCACAGGCGCCCGCCAGCCGACGCCCGGCTCCCGGTCCCTGATCCGCGAGGACAGCTTGCGGGGCAGGAAGGTCGCGGGAAAGACCCACAGGTAGCGCATCGCCACCACGAAGACGAAGACCCCGATCGCGTACCCCAGGGATTCGGCGACGCCGTAGGTGCCCAGCCCTTCGAGCACATAGGGCAACTGGAGGCCGATCAGCGCGAAGACCGTGGACTCCAGGATGAAGCCCACCATCTTCCACACCGCCTCCTCCTGGAGCCGGGTGGCGAAATCCACCTGCCAGCGACGATGTCCGAGGTAGAGCGCCACGACCACCACCGCGAGCACCCCTGAGGCATGGACCTGCTCGGCGGCGGCGTACGCGATGAACGGAATCAGCAGCGACAGGGTGTTCTGGAGCAGCGCCTCCTTCAGATGCGTACGCAGCCAGTGGATCGGCACCATCAGCAGCAGCCCCACCCCGACCCCGCCGACCGCTGCCAACAGGAACTCGCCGATCCCCCCGGCCCAGCTGGCCCCTTCACCGATCGCCGCGGCGAGCGCCACCTTGTAGGCGGTGATCGCCGTCGCGTCGTTCACCAGGGACTCGCCCTGGAGGATCGTGGTGATCCGGTTCGGCAGCCCCAGCCGGCGGGCGATGGCCGTCGCCGCTACCGCGTCCGGCGGGGCGATCACCGCTCCGAGCACCAGCGCGGCCGTCAAAGGCAGCTCGGGGATCAACTGGTGGGCGAGATAGCCGACCGACACCGTGGCGAAGAGGACGTACCCCACGGACAGCAGCGCGACGGGTCGTACATTGGCGCGGAGGTCGAGGTACGAGCTGTCGAGCGCGGCCGTGTGCAGCAGGGGAGGCAGCAGCAGCGGAAGCACGATGTGCGGATCGAGCGTGTAGTCCGGCACCCCGGGTACGTACGCGGCGATCAGCCCGATCGTGACCAGGAGCAGCGGTGGCGGTACGGGTGTTCTGCGGGCGGCTCCCGCGATCACGGCGCTGACCGCGATCAGCGCCACCAGTGGCAATGCGTCCATGCGCCGTCCCTCACGCTCGTCCCTCGGTGTCCTGGAGGCCGGCCCTGCTCGGCCTCGGTCGGCTGCCCGGGCCAATCCCGGTGACCCGGGCACCCAGCACCGCTCGTCCGGGCGACAGCATGGCCGATCGGACGGCGACGCCCCTCCTCACGCCCCCTCGCGTCCCGTCGCGTCCCTTTGCGGTCCGGGCATCCCGTCATCTCACGCCCGTTCCGGCATCTCACGCCCGTTCCGGCGGTTCGGCGCTCCCAGCGCGAACGTCCGCCCTTCGCGCCGTAACCTGGCGAACATGAGCGAGTGTCCGCACACAGCAGCACTGCCTCGCCCGGAGCCGGCTCCGTCGAGCGAGACCTGTCAGGCGTGCCTGGCCGCGGGGGTCCAGCCCGTGCATCTGCGGCTCTGTCTGGTCTGCGGTTCCGTGGGCTGCTGCGATTCATCGCCGCTGAGGCACGCGAGCGCCCACTTCGCCGAGACCGGCCACCCGGTGATGCGGAGCTTCGAGCCAGGTGAGAGCTGGCGATGGTGCTTTGTCGACGGTTCGATCGTCTGAAGTCTGGGTACGTCAACCCTCCCCCGCATCCTCGCAATTGGGTCACGCAGACCTCTAGCCACTGTGTGTGGCTATATGCCTACCATGAGTGACAGTTGCTGAGGATGGGGGTCCTGCGACACAACGCTATGGATCGCGATAGCGTCGCCGGGCCAGTACTGCTACGCACGGACTGTGTAGCGACGGCTTCGGGATCTTTCTCCCGCGGCCCCGAAAGAGCTTGTGTCACCTTGGAGGTGAGGGTGTCCCAGATCGCAGGCGAGCCCGGGACCCAGGACTTCGTGGAAGTCCGGCTGCCCGCAGCGGGTGCCTATCTGTCGGTGTTGCGTACGGCCACGGCCGGTCTCGCGGCGCGATTGGACTTCACCCTCGACGAAATCGAGGATCTGCGGATCGCGGTCGACGAGGCGTGCGCCATCCTGTTGCAGCAGGCGGTTCCCGGTTCGGTCCTCAGCTGTGTGTTCCGGCTCATCGACGACTCGCTGGAGGTCACGGTCTCCGCGCCGACGACCGACGGCCGGGCGCCGGAGCGCGACACCTTCGCGTGGACGGTGCTCTCCGCCTTGGCGGGGAAGGTCGACTCGTCGGTCGCCGATGACCGGACGGTCTCCATCAGTCTGTACAAACAGCGCGGCGCCGGCCCCGGGCCGGCATGAGAGACGGGGACGGTCCGGTGCGGAACGAGGACGGTCCGGTGCGCGACGAGGCACCCGCGGTGCATGACTTCCCGGAACAGCAGGCAAGGCCACACCCGGTGGACGGAGTCGACGGCCACCCGGCAGGGGCGGAGCCGGCACAGGTCGGGGGCGCACCCCCCAACTCCGAAGGGGAGGGCCTCAGCCAGCCGAGTGTCAGGGGGAGGGCAGATTTCATGACCGACGATCAGCAGCACGATCCACGTGACCGCAGCGGGGCTCGGGCGATGTTCGTCGAGCTCCGAAAGCTCCCGGAAGGGTCTGCCGAGAAGGCGGAGCTGCGCAATCGGCTGGTCCGGATGCATCTACCGCTGGTCGAGCATCTGGCCCGGCGGTTCCGCAATCGCGGGGAGCCGCTCGACGACCTCACCCAGGTCGCGACGATCGGGCTGATCAAGTCGGTGGACCGGTTCGACCCGGAGCGCGGTGTCGAATTCTCCACCTACGCCACGCCCACGGTGGTCGGCGAGATCAAGCGCCACTTCCGGGACAAGGGCTGGGCGGTAAGGGTGCCGCGTCGCCTCCAGGAGCTGCGGCTCTCCTTGACGACGGCGACGGCGGAGCTGTCGCAGCAGCACGGCCGCTCGCCGACCGTGCACGAGTTGGCGGAACGGCTCGGAATCTCCGAAGAGGAGGTCCTGGAGGGCTTGGAGTCGGCGAACGCCTACTCGACGCTCTCCCTGGACGTGCCCGACACGGACGACGAGTCCCCGGCGGTGGCCGACACCCTGGGCTCGGAGGACGAGGCGCTGGAGGGCGTCGAGTACCGCGAGTCGCTCAAGCCGCTGTTGGAGGATCTGCCGCCGCGCGAGAAGCGGATCCTGCTGCTGCGGTTCTTCGGCAACATGACGCAGTCGCAGATCGCCCAGGAGGTGGGAATCTCGCAGATGCACGTATCGCGGCTGTTGGCCCGCACCCTGGCGCAACTGCGGGAGAAGTTGCTGGTGGAGGAGTAGCGGGGGCTGTCCTCGCTGTTCGGGGTTGTTCGGGCCGTGACCGCTCCAGGCGGTCGCGGCCCGCTCTGCGTTACGGGCCGGAGGTCCTGCACCGGTACGGCCGTCACGCTCGGCGACCAAACAGCCGCGGGGCGGCCGGTGAGGGCGAGCTCAGCCATGGTTGGGGGAAATGGGCCCGGTGTGGCACGGCAAGGCCGTCTCAGGAGCCCCTGGGCGCCCTCTGGGCCCCTGCCGCACCGGCTCTGTCGCCCCGTTGTGCGCCTGTGACGGGTTCGCCCATCGAAGCCCGTCGAAGCCTCCGCCGTGCCTATGCGTCGCGGGCGCCGGGGCCGCGGATCCCCAGGGCCTGCGTCGTCGTCGGATTGACGAGGAGCACCAGTCCGGTCACGGCGACGGCGGCGACGAGCATGCCGAGCGGAATCAGTCCGCCCGATGAACGCAGCAGCGTCCACGCGGGGATCAGCGCCATCAGATGGGTGATCATCGCGGGGCCACGGCTCCAGCTGCGCTGCCCGAGCAGGCCGCGAGCAGCAGCCAGCGGCAGTGCGCCGAGCGCGATCATGGTCAATCCGCCCATCTCGGCCTGGGTCGGGCTCTCGGGGCTGCCGAGCAACCCCATCACCAGCATGTAGATGCCGTAGCCGACCAGCGCCAGGCCCTCCAGGCCGGACACGGCCGCGGCGGCGGTCAGGCGGGCGGGGCGGGGGGTCGGGTCAGTACTCACCCCAGCAGGGTAACCGGCCCCCCTCCCGCCGGGCCGGAGCAGGGCTCACCGCGCTCAGGAGCGGGCCCGCCGTCCCACCGGCCGGCCTCGCGGCCTGCACCCGAACTGGGCCAGGTACCCCCAGGTGGGTACGCTGCCTCACATGCGCGCACTCCTCGTGGTCAACCCAGCAGCTACCACCACCAGTGCACGCACCCGTGATGTGTTGATCCATGCACTGGCCAGCGAGATGAAGCTGGAAGCCATCACCACGGAGTACCGGGGCCACGGCCGTGACCTGGCGCGCCGGGCCGCCGAATCCGGCGAGATCGACCTGGTCGTCGCGCTGGGTGGTGACGGCACGGTCAATGAGGTCGTGAACGGCCTGCTCCACCACGGGCCCGAGCCGGAGGGGCTGCCGCGGCTCGCGGTCGTACCGGGCGGTTCCACCAATGTCTTCGCCCGTGCGCTCGGGATCCCCAACGACGCCGTCGAAGCCACGGGTGCGATCTTGGACGCACTCCGTGAGAAGAGCGAGCGGACGGTGGGCCTCGGCCTGGCGTCGGGCACGCCCGGCACGGAGGACGAATCCGTACCCTCCCGCTGGTTCACCTTCTGCGCCGGGGTCGGCTTCGACGCCAGTGTGATCGGTCGCGTCGAACAGCAGCGGGCCCGGGGGAAGCGCTCGACCCATGCGCTGTACGTGCGCCAGGTCATGCGCCAGTTCCTGGACGACCCCCACCGCAGACAGGGCGTGATCTCCCTGGAGCGCCCCGGCGCCGATCCGATCACCGATCTCGCGCTCTCCATAGTCTGCAATACCTCTCCGTGGAGCTTCCTGGGCAATCGGCCGCTGTACGCCTCTCCGAAGGCGTCCTTCGACACCGGTCTCGACGTTCTCGGTCTGACCAAACTGTCGACGCCGGCCGTAGCCCGTTATGCCACACAGCTGTTGATGTCGAGCCCCGAGCGAGGGCCGCACGGCAAGCACGCGACGACACTCCACGACCTCACTGACTTCACCTTGAATTCAAAGGTTCCGCTGCCCTTTCAGATGGACGGTGACCATCTGGGGCTCCGTACGAGCGTGACGTTCACAGGCGTACGCCGTGCACTGCGTGTGATTGTGTGAGTGGAAGGGCCTCTAGTCCTTTATCTCGAACGTACGGACTGGACTCCACCCCATAGAAGTACGGCTGTGACCTAGTCGACACCGAGGAATCAAAAAAAAGTTTCCGGAAGGGGTTGTATCCGTCGCCGAGGTTTGCGAGTCTCTTCATGGCGATCGGGACGGCCCGCAGAATCGGCCCCACAGACCGCCAGAACCCCTCCTCTAAACCCTGGACCACGTCGACGTGTTCGGCGTTCGGCCCTTCCGTTGTGGGGGGATTCGTGAAAGCGTTCACATTCACAAGCAACCTGCATGTCATACAAGGAGAGGTAGCAGCCATGGACTGGCGTCACAACGCCGTTTGCCGCGAGGAAGACCCCGAGCTCTTCTTCCCCATCGGCAACACCGGTCCTGCGCTGCTGCAGATCGAGGAAGCCAAGGCCGTCTGCCGTCGCTGCCCCGTCATGGAGCAGTGCCTGCAGTGGGCGCTTGAGTCCGGCCAGGACTCCGGCGTCTGGGGTGGCCTCAGCGAGGACGAGCGCCGCGCAATGAAGCGCCGCGCCGCTCGCAACCGGGCGCGTAACGCCAGCGCCTGATTGCCACCGCACCGAGCCTGAGCCTCCGGCGGCGCGTACAGAGAGTACGCACTCACCGCCCACGAGTCGCAGCGCGCAGCCAGTAAAACTCACAGCATTCGAGCCCCGGACCATCTTCTTTAGGTCCGGGGCTCGCTGCTGTGCCATTCCTCACGGAGTGGGAGGGGAATATCGGGTAAGGCTATTTCTGGGCGCTGACCGGAATGTCGAGCACCACTCGGGTGCCGTGTCCCGGTTCTGTCACAGGAAGCATGTCGAACACCCCGCCCAACTCGCCTTCCACCAAGGTCCGCACGATCTGCAATCCAAGATTTCCGGCCCGTTGGGGATCGAATCCCTCGGGCAATCCACAGCCGTCGTCCTGAATGGTGATCAGTAGCCGGCCCTTCTGCTGGACGTCGCCTGAGCGCTCTCCGCGGACCGCCGCGACTTCCACGAATCCCCGTTCTCCCGCGGGGAAGGCGTGTTCCAGAGCGTTTTGGAGCACTTCGGTCAGCACCATCGACAGCGGGGTTGCGACTTCGGCGTCCAGGACACCGAAGCGTCCCGTTCGACGGCACACGACCCTTCCCGGGGAGATCTCCGCGACCATGGCGATCACCCGGTCCGCGATCTCATCGAACTCGACCCGCTCGTCGAGGGTCTGCGAGAGCGTCTCGTGCACGATGGCGATGGAACCGACCCGCCGTACGGCCTCGTTGAGCGCTTCGCGGCCCTGGGCGGAGTCCATGCGCCGGGCTTGGAGCCTCAAGAGCGCAGCGACGGTCTGGAGGTTGTTCTTCACCCGGTGGTGGATCTCCCGGATGGTCGCATCCTTGGTGATCAACTCACGCTCACGACGACGTAGTTCCGTGACGTCGCGCAGTAGTACGAGCGAACCGATCCGGCTGCCCTTGGGCTTCAGCGGAATGGCGCGCAACTGGATCACTCCGCCGTTGCCCTCCACTTCCGTCTCCCGCGGCGCATAGCCACTGGCGAGTTTGACCAGGGCTTCGTCCACCGGGCCGCGCGAAGGAGCGAGATCGGCGGTCACCTGACCGAGGTGATGGCCGACGAGGTCCGATGCCAGTCCGAGCCGGTGGTAAGCGGAGAGGGCATTGGGGCTCGCGTACTGCACGATCCCCTCGGCATCGAGCCGGATCAGTCCGTCACCGACCCGCGGTGAGGCGTCCATGTCGACCTGCTGTCCGGGGAAGGGGAACGTTCCGGCAGCGATCATCTGGGCGAGGTCCGATGCGCTCTGGAGATACGTGAGCTCCAACCGCGACGGCGTGCGCACGGTCAGCAGATTGGTGTTGCGCGCGATCACCCCCAGCACCCGGCCGTCCCGGCGCACGGGGATCGACTCGACCCGTACGGGCACCTCCTCGCGCCACTCCGGGTCGCCCTCGCGCACGATCCGGCCCTCGTCGAGCGCGGCGTCGAGCAGCGGGCGGCGCCCGCGTGGGACGAGATGGCCGACCATGTCGTCCTGGTAGGAGGTCGGGCCCGTGTTCGGGCGCATCTGGGCCACCGACACATAGCGGGAGCCGTCGCGGGTGGGGACCCATAGGACGAGGTCCGCGAAGGACAGGTCGGAGAGCAGCTGCCACTCCGAGACCAGCAGATGCAGCCATTCGAGATCGGACTCGCCGAGCGCGGTGTGCTGGCGTACGAGGTCGTTCATGGAGGGCACGAGTGCGAGCGTACCCGCGTGGCGGACGCTCACCGGGGCCGGGCTTGATGAGACTTGATGAGAGATGGATGAGAGTACGAACAAACAGCGCCAGATAGATGGACATCTTCGAATGGTCTAGTCCACAATAACGAGCACAAGAACTTCCGCTCTCCCCGCACAGGAGAGTGGAACCGAGGCCCCGGTGCTCTCTGCCCTGACTGCATCGAGACCTCCCCCACGGCCCGGCGGGCCCGCACACCCGCCCGGCCGGAGCACTCCGGGCTGCGGTGCCGGACGGGTTGAGGGTCCCGTCAGGCGCCGCGGCCCGCGGGTATTTCCGGGCCCGTCGCGGTCCGATCGGCCCCGAGACGCCCCTCGGCGCTCAGTGGGTCTCCGTCACCTTCGCCAGTGCCCTCGGCGCATCCGGGTCCTGCCCCCTGGCGATGGTCACCTCGTACGCCAGCATCTGGAGCGGCAGGATCTCCAGCACCGGCTGGAGCTCCTCCACCACACCCGCCGTGGGCAGGACAAAACCCGCCGACGCCGCCGCCACCTGGGGCGCGGGCCCCACCACCACCAGATCGGCGCCCCGGCCGCGCAGCCGGTCGAGGACCGGTTGCAGCGCCTCGCCGCCCTTGCCGTCCGTCACCACGGCGATCACCGGGGAGATGTTGTCGACCATCGCCAGCGGACCGTGCAGCAGATCGGCTCCGGAGTACGAGAGGGCCGGGATGTAGCTGGTCTCCATCAGCTTCAGCGCGGCTTCCTTGGCGGTGGGATAGCCGTAGCCGCGCGAGGTGATCACCATGCGTACGGCGAATCGGTAGCGCGATGCCAACTGACGGACCTCGTCCTGGCGCGCGAGCACCTCAGCCGCCAGGGCCGGCAACACCCGCGCCGCAGCCCCGTCACCGCCGCGCAAACCCTCCACCAGCAGATAGAGCGACAGCAGCGAGGCCGTGTACGTCTTGGTGGCCGGCAACGCCTTCTCGGGGCCGGCCAGCACGTCGATGTGGAACTCGGAGACCGCGGCCAGCGGGGAGTCCGGATTGTTGGTGACCGACAGGGTGATCGCGCCGGCCTCCCGGGCCGCCCGGGTGGAGGCGACGAGATCGGGCGAGCCGCCCGACTGGCTCACCGTGATCACCAGGACGTCGCGGAGATCGGGACGGGCGCCGTAGGCCGTCGTGGTGGACATCGAGGTCAACCCGCAGGGCAGCCCGAGCCGCACTTCCAGCAGGTACTTCGCGTACAGCGCGGCATTGTCGGAGGTGCCGCGGGCCGTCAGCAGGACGAAGCGGGGGGCTCGGGCGGCGATCTCGGCGGCGATCTGGCGAATCCTCGGTGCACCGCGGGTGAGGATCCGCTGGAGCACCTCGGGCTGCTCCGCCATCTCGCCGGACATGATGCGGCCCGGGCGCTCGCGCTGGTCGGATGACGTCGTGGCGGTCATGCGCTGTGCCTCCAAAGAGCGTTCCGTGCTCCGGGGCGGACGTACTGCTGGCCCCTCGGCGATCCCAGGGGGCGTGCGGGTCCGCTGCGGCCCGGGATCGCCGAGAAGCCGCCAGCAACCGTGGCACGCTGCGCTTCTCCGCCGGCGCACAGGGAACGAGGACGACCGAGTGCCTCGACCGGGAACCGCGCGAACCACTGCCACGATCGTACGGTCTGCCAGGATGACCAGCACGTTCCTGGCCGGGGCTCGGGTCTGGGGCTGGTCTGGGGCTGGTCCGGGGCTCGGGGGAGGGATGCGGCTGCCGCACGGCCGGCCGGGGGCCCGGCTGCTCCTGCCCGGCGCTTTCACGGCCTAGGTGTCCTCGGTGTATTGACCGCGTGCGCGCAACAGCGCCGGGCGGAAAGGGGCACGCAAAAGGGCCGGTGTTGGGCGCGGTCCCCTCCTGCTGTGCCGCGCCCGACACCGGCCCTCCGGGGGCGACCGGCCGCGAACGAACGCGGTGGTGCTCCCGGGGATCGTACGAACGGGCCCCTCGTGGCCGCGGTCCTCCCGGTCGGGAGGGGCGGCGGCGAGAGGCCCGCTCCTTGGTTCACCTACCGACGATGACCTCCGCCGCGGCCCGGCCGCAGACCGGCGCCGCGCCGAAGGTGGCGATGTGCAGGGCGCCGGTCGGCTCGGCCTGCGGCACCCCCATCTCCACGACGATCGTGTCGGGGCGGGCGGTCACCAGGGCGGTCAGCGCATCGGCCATCCACGGGTGCCGGTGCGCATCGCGCACCACCGCGACCGTGCGACGCTCACCGGCAGCACCCAGGACCTTGGCGACCAGCACATCGGTGCCGTCGGCCGTCGCCTGATCGCTGCTGTAGATCTCCTGACCGGAGCCGGGCAGCAGCTCACCGATGGCTGCGGCGGCGCCCCAGGGGGTCTCCGCGCCTGCGGCGCAGTTGGCCTCGGGCGAGAACGTCGCCACCTGGACGGGACCGGTGACGGCATCGTGCTGGGCACCGCGGGTCACCCGCAGCGCCTGGCGGGCGGCAGCGAGACCGACGGAGGCGTCCGGAGCGCGCCGGCCGTCGGGGTGGGCCTGCTCAGCGGTCCACGCAGAGAGCGCGCGAACCCGGCTCGCGGCGTCGACCAGCCGCTCCTCGGGCAGTTCGCCCGAGTGGACGGCGTCCACGATGGCGCCGGCGAGCTCGATGACGGTGTCCTCGCCGAAGGAGTCACCACCGGTGCAGATCGCGTCGGCGCCCGCGGCGATGGCGAGCACGGTGCCCCTGGCCACGCCGTAGGTGCGCGCGATGGCGCCCATCTCGATACCGTCCGTGACGATCAGCCCGTCGTAGCCGAGCCCGCCTTCGGACTTGGGGGCGCGCAGCAGGGAGGTCAACACCCGACGGCTCAGGGTCGCCGGGTGCTCGGTGTCGAGCGCGTTGACCATGATGTGCGCCGTCATGACGGCCTTGACGTCCTGGTCGATCGCAGCCTGGAAGGGGATCAGATCCCGCTCCCTCAGTACGGTCTCGGACACCTCGATGCTGGGCAGGCCCAGGTGCGAGTCGACCGCCGTGTCACCGTGGCCGGGGAAGTGCTTGGCACAGGCGGCCACGCCGACGGACTGGAGTCCCTCGACCCAGGCTGCCGTGTGCCGGGCGCAGAGTTGGGTGTCGGCGCCGAAGGCCCGGACCCCGATGACGGGGTTGTCGGGGTTGGCGTTGACGTCGGCCGATGGCGCCCAGTTGAAGTTGACGCCGCAGGCGGCCAGCGAGTGGCCGAGTTCACGGGCCACGTCACGGGTGACCGCCAGGTCGTCGATCGCTCCGAGCGCGAGGCTGCCGGGCCAGGACGAGCCGCCCATGACCTCCAGCCGGGTGACGTCCCCGCCCTCCTCGTCGATGGCGACGAGGATGTCGGGGTTCTCCTTGCGCAACTCCGATGTGAGCGCCGCAACCTGCTCGGGGTCCTTGCAGTTGCGGCCGTACAGCGCCACCGAGAGCAGGCCCTGAGCGACGGTGCGACGGACCCATTCGGGTGCCGTGGTGCCTCCGAAGCCTGGCTGCAGAACAGCCAGGGCGTCCGCGTACAGAGGGTCCTGCGCACGGAGTCCGCTGGTCGGGATTCCCACCGGGATCAGCCTTTCACTGCGCCATCAGTAAGGCCGCTGACGGCCTTGCGCTGAAGGAAGACGAAGAGGAGCAGGATCGGGATGGCGAAGATGGTGGAGGCGGCCATGGTGGCGCCCCAGTCGTCGCCGAAGGTGGAGCGGAAGCTGGACAGCCACAGCGGAAGCGTCTGGTATTCCGCGTCCTTGTTGAGCACCAGCACCATCGGGAACTCGTTCCACGCGGTGATAAAGCCGAACATGGACGTCGACATCAGACCGGGCGCGAGCAGCGGCAGGATCACCTTGACGAACGCCTGACGGCGGGTGCAGCCGTCGACCATCGCGGACTCCTCCAACTCCTTCGGCACGGCGGCGACGAAGCCGCGGAGCGTCAGGAGGGTGAAGGGCAGCACCATGACCATGTAGAAGAGGGTCAGGGGGATCAGGCTGTTGAGCATGTCGGCGTCGCGCACGATGAAGTAGATCGCGATGACCATGACTTCCCACGGCGCCATCTGGGCCATCATGAAGCCGACGATGAAGCCGCGCCGACCCTTGAAGCGCATCCGCGCGAGGGCGAAGGACGCCGCCAGCGAGATGATCAGCGAGAAGACGACGGCCAGGACGGTGACGGTCAGCGAGTTGCGGACCAGCGTCCAGAAGTTGTCCGCGTTCAGGGCGGTCTCGAAGTGCTCCAGCGTCGGGCTCGTGGGGAACCAGACGGGGGTGTCCGAGACGATGTCCGGCGTCTTCTTGAACGACGTGGCGAACATCCAGTACACGGGGAAGATGAAGCCGACGATCAGCAGTGCGGCAGTGATGTTGGGCCAGAGACGGCCAAGCAGTGAGCGCTTCATCACGCATCCTCCTCTTGCTTCAGGACGATCCGGAGGTAGTACGCGGTGAGCGCCAGCATGATCACGATGGTGAGCATGGCGATCGCCGAGCCCATGCCGTAGTGCTGGTTACCGATGCCCTCGATGTACGCGTACACGGGCAGGATCTCGGTGAGACGGTCCGGGCCACCGGCATTGATCGTGTAGACCTGTACAAACGCCTTGAAAACCCAGATGATCTCAAGGAAGGTCGTTGCGTACAGGAACGGCCGCATGAAGGGGAGCGTGACCGAGGTGAAGCTCTTCCAGGCGCCTGCGCCATCGAGCGAGGCGGCTTCGTAGAGCTCCTTGGGAATGGTGGTCGTCGCTGCGTAGAGGTTGATCGCGACGAACGGTATGGACTGCCACACGATGAGCAGCGTGACCACGAAGAACGTGGACATCTGGCTGCCCAGCCAGTTGTAGTCAGCCATGTTCTCGAAGCCGAGCTGGACGAGGACCCAGTTGACGACACCGAAGCGCTGGGCGAAGAGCCACTGGTAGACGGTGGTGGAAGCGACGACCGGCATGGCCCAGGCGAGGACGAGGCCGATCAGCAGGGCCACGCGCATCCGCTTGCCGAGACGCGCGAGCAGCAGCCCGACGAGCGTTCCCAGCAGCATGATGAGGACGACGTTCGCGGCGGTAAAGGCGATGGAGCGGCCGGTGACCCGCCAGAAATCCGAACCCGTCAGGATTTCCTTGTAGTTGTCAATTCCGTTCCATTCCGTGAGGTGCTGGATCAGCTGCCTCATGTTCAGGTTCTGGAATGACAGGATGCCGTTGTTGATCAGCGGATAACCGAGGAAAACCAAGGTGACCGCGACAGCGGGGAGCAGAAGCAGATAGGGCAGAAGCGCTCCGGCTCGTCTGCTCTCCGGAGGTTTCCCGTGTCCTCCATTGGTCCGCCGGTGGACCTTCATCGGGCCGGATGGCGGCCTCTCGGTCTGCACGGTCATGCTCTTGCCATCTCTTCCTAGGCAACTGGGGGGAAGCAGAAGTCGGGGGCAGCACGTGTGCCTGTAGGGGGGTGGGTTCCGGTCCGGAACCCACCCCCCTACAGCGGGTGCTTACTGCTTCTGCGAGAGACGCTTGTTGAACTCGCCCTCGACCTGCTTGGCAGCGTCGGCCGGGGACTTACCGTTCAGGACCGCGGTCAGGTAGGTCTTGATCGGGTTCGGAGCGTTCTCCACGGCGGCCCACTCGGCGATCAGCGGGGTGGTGCCACCGAACTTGGCGGACGGCGCCGCGGCCTCGGCGACCGGGTTGCCCGCGAGGTTGGAGTTCAGCGACTCCTTGTTCGGGATGACGCCGTTGAGCTTGGCGAGCTGGCCCTCGTACTTGTCGGACAGGGCGAGCTTCAGGAACTCCTTGGCGAGCTCCTTCTTCTTGCTGCCCTCGGCGACGGCGAGGTTGGAGCCACCGAGGAAGACACCCTCGGGCTTGTCGGCGGTCTCACCCGGGATGGTGAAGTAGCCGATCTCCTTCTCGATGGCCGGGTTGGCCTTGATCGCCGTGCCGGCTTCCCAGCCCATGCCGATGAAGGCGCCGGTCTTGCCCTTGGCGAAGATGTCGGCCTGCTGGGGGGTCGCCTCGTCCTTGTCCTTGGGGGCCTTGGAGTACGACTGGAGCTTCTTGTAGAGCTCGGCAGCCGCAGCGACCTTCGGGTCACCGAGGTTGGAGACCCACTTGTCCCCGTCCTTCTTGACGAGCTCGGCGCCCTGTCCGATGGTCAGGCCGACGAAGTAGTACCAGTTCTGGCCGGGCAGGTAGATCGGCTCGGCCTTGCCCTTGGCCTTGATCTTGTCCAGGGCCGCGTAGAACTCGTCACGGGTCTTCGGCGGCGCGGCGATGCCGGCCTCCTTGAACACGGACTTGTTGTAGAGGACCACGCGGTTGGCGAAGTACCACGGGGTGGCGTACTGCTTGCCGTCGATGACGGACGCCTTGTTCAGGTTCTCGGCCCAGTCGCCGCCGATCTCCTTCTTCAGGTCGCCCAGGTCCGCGAGGCCACCGGTCTTGGCGTAGGCCGCGGTCTGGGTGTTACCGATCTCGAAGACGTCCGGCGGGTTCTCCTCCGAGAGGGAGGTGGTCAGCTTCTGCTGGATGCCGTTCCACTGCTGGACCTCGAACTTGACCTTGGCGCCCGTGGTCTTCTCGAACTCGGCGGTCAGGTCCGCCTGCCACTGGTCGGGGGTGGAGCCGTCCATCGCCCAGACGGTCAGCGTCTGACCCTTGTAGCTGTCAGGACCCTTCGACTCGCTGCCCTTGTCGCTGTCCTTGTCGTCGCTGCCGCATGCCACGAGACCGACCATCATGCCTGCGACGCCGATCGCCGCGATGAGCTTGCGCTTCACGCCACCCTCCTCAGGGATGTCTGCAACCCCTGCCCACCGCGAAGCTGATGCCTAGTACTGCTCGTACCGCCAAGCCGATGCCTAGTACTGCTCGTGGGGCTGGGAACTGATCTTTAGTGGTTTAGACCAGCACCCGGAGCTTGGCCTAGACCTTTATGGCTGTCAAGGCTCGACCGGAAGGCCCGACACGTCCGTTATCAGACCGACATCTGACCGTCAGCGTGAAGCCATGACGGAGCGGGCATCCATGTTCAACCGCTCCGACAGAGGCCCCAGACCACAGCAGTATTACCTGGGGCGAGCGGCGTTGGGGGCCGTTCGAGAAGACCGCTCGTCCGACCGTTCGAAAGCCGGCCACACACGGCACACGAGCCGCTGACGCCCCCGGAGACCGAAGGGTCGCAGCGCTCCCGGGGTCGGCCACCACCGTCGACCGCCGACGGGTCCACCGTCGCCGCGGGGCTCGACAGGGTGCACCGTTCGAGCCCCCGCGCAAACGCACCGGCGATCACGGGGCACACTCGCGCAGGGACGCCCTCGACACTCTCGACGCACTCCCGCCTTGAGCCCATCACGCGCCGTCCCCCGGTGATCGACAACCGCTGGCGAACCGGCCGCGGACCGCACTCCACAGGTCGCACACAGGAGACGGAGGCACCCTCCCCAAGCGCTCCCGGGTGCCCTGACCGGCCACGCCTTCCGTACTACGGTCTGGCAGCAACATTGCCCGATGGACTAGACCAAGCGTGGTCCCCTCGGTGTATAAGAGGTGCACTCGTGCCCGTTGCCCGGCCGGGCACCCGAGAGGGTGACGCCCTGAGGCCAGCCCATGCCACGATGTGAAACCTAGTGATGGAGGAATCGGTGACGGCAGCAGCACAACAGCCAGGCAATCAAGGCTTGGCCTCGGACGGGGGCGGCACCGAGGGCAGGACGGGCCCTGTCACACGGACCTCGCGCGTGCCCAAGTACTACCGCCTCAAGCGTCATCTGCTGGAGATGACGGAGACCCTTCCCCCGGGCACACCGGTGCCGCCTGAACGGACTCTGGCCACCGAGTTCGACACCTCGCGCACCACCGTCCGACAGGCCCTCCAGGAGCTGGTGGTCGAGGGACGGCTGGAGCGGATCCAGGGCAAGGGGACCTTCGTCGCCAAGCCCAAGGTCGCCCAGGCGCTCCAGCTCACCTCCTACACGGAGGACATGCGAGCCCAGGGTCTCGAACCCACCTCACAACTCCTCGACCTCGGCTATGTCACGGCGGATGACCGACTGGCCGAACTCCTGGAGATCAACACCGGGGGCCGGGTACTGCGCATCGAACGGCTGCGGCTGGCGAGCGGGGAGCCGATGGCGATCGAGACCACGCATCTGTCGGCGAAGCGCTTCCCGGCCCTGCGGCGCTCGCTGGTGAAGTACACCTCTTTGTACACGGCACTCGCCGAGGTCTACGACGTCCGTCTCGCGGAGGCGGAGGAGACGATCGAGACCTCGCTGGCCACGCCGCGCGAAGCCGGGCTGCTCGGGACCGATGTGGGACTACCGATGCTGATGCTCTCCCGGCACTCGGTCGACGCCAACAACGAACCGGTGGAATGGGTTCGGTCCGTCTACCGGGGCGACCGCTACAAGTTCGTGGCACGTCTACGTCGCCCGTTGAACTAGACCAGCCGGTCCGGGACCGCCCCGGCTGCGGAACTCCCCGGACTGCACCACCAACCCCTCACACCCAACCTGCTCAACCTGCTCAACCTGCCAATGACGACACCAACGGCCCGGTCCGCACCGGCCGTGCGGACGGCCGCCGGTAACGGCCGCCCTCGTCGCGCGACCCGATCACCCCCACCGGGCCCTCCCAGCGCGCGACGACCCCGTGCCCTCCCGCCCCCTCGTGCGATCCGCACGGGATCGCCGATCGGCGCAGCGGTGAGCGGCCTTGCCCGGGAGCCCCACGCTGGTGAACGGCGTTGAACCACCGATCACGAGCCATCCGTTGTTGAGCGCTTTCAGGTTTGCGATTTCGGTAATTCTCCGGTGGAACGGTACGTGGTCGGCATCGGCTATCCGCCGTGGCGGCCCCCCAATTTCCACCCGGCACTTCGGAACCCTCTATGCAGACGGGAATTCCCACGATGTAGTGGTAGGCCCGGGTTGCCGAAAGTCCATGTCGAGGCACCGCCACCGGCAGACACGGTCCCACCAGGGCCTTTCACCATGCTCTGCGAGCTCGGAATCCGGTGGTGGTCGAAGGACGGCTCCTCTCCTTCATATCGCCCCCGCATGGCGCCTCATGGCGTTGTCATGACGCCGGTCGAGCAGGGGTGTTCCGAACGACGCGGCATTCTGCACCCCTCCGCCTTCCCCGGCTCGGTCTCTGTCCCCCGCGCGCCCCGCGCCGTGCAACCCCGAGCTACTGGCAGGCACGCGCGGACCCTCACGGACACTCACGCACTCGCCGGTACTCGCCGGTACTCGTGGGCACCTGGGCGCGGATCGCCCACCGGATCGCTCAGACCGGATTCGACGGTGCCGTACGCACCCGTCCATGTGCCCGCCGTGCCCACTGAGTCGGCCCCACCCCCGCCCCGCCACCCAAGCGCGGGCACCGCCACGAAAGGAGGACCCATCGCCGAGCCCGCAACCCGATGCCGTGGACCCGTGGCCGCCCCTGAGGACCCCGCCGACGCCCCCGCAAACCCATCGAACGGCAGTCCCCAACCCCTCGAACCCGGGCTTTCCAGGGCCACAGCCCCTACGCCGCAAGGGCGCCGGCTTCCCCCTCGCGTTCCGCCACGACACAACATGTGGGGGGTACTTCCAGCATGGCCCCCCACATGTATGCTCATCTCGCTGTCGTCGCAGAGGAATCCGGTGCGAATCCGGAACTGTCCCGCAACGGTATGTCGTGGTGCGCTTTGTCGTACCTGTACGAGTCCGGCCGACTGCCGACAGCGCGCCCGGTTCAACCGATCCGGGTGCCCAGACGTCCGGGCCTCGCGGTTGGGCCGGGGGACGCCGCACAGTGCTGCCCCATGCCGGGCGTGCGCTCGGGCGGCCCTGCCCTCCCCACCCGTCGGCCCGCGAGCCGAGCGAGGGAGAGCACCACGTGACCATCGCGCCTGCCGATCCGGTTTCAGGCACCGCCGACATCTCCGAGCAGATGCCGCAGCAGGTTCCCCCGTCGCGGAACGGCGAGGACGGACCGGGAACCGCATTGCTGCGGACCCTGACCGATCTGACCGCTGATCTGCCGGACACCGACCCCGGTCGGGTCGCCGCCGCCGCACTGCGCGGACGGAACGCCGGATCGGACACGGCCGAACTCCGTGGGCTCGCCACCGATGCCGCCGCCGGACTGATCTCCGAGGACCCGGCGTACTCCCGGCTCGCCGCCCGGCTGCTGACCCTCACCATCGCCGAAGAGGCCGAGAGCCAGGGCGCATCCTGCTTCTCCGCTTCCGTCGCCGTCGGCCACACCGAGGGTCTGATCGCCGACCGCACTGCCGCGTTCGTGACACTCCACGCCGAACGCCTCGACGCGACCCTCGACCCCACGGCCGACGACCGCTTCGGCTACTTCGGGCTGCGCACCCTCTACAGCCGCTATCTGCTGCGCCACCCCATCACCCGTCAGGTCATCGAGACGCCCCAGCACTTCATGCTGCGCGTCGCCTGCGGCCTGGCGGAGGATGACTCCGTACGCGCCCTCGACGAGGTCACCGCGCTGTACCGGCTGATGAGCCGGCTGGACTACCTGCCGTCCTCACCCACCTTGTTCAACTCGGGCACCCGCCACCCGCAGATGTCGTCCTGCTATCTGCTGGACTCGCCCCTGGACGAGCTGGACTCGATCTACGGCCGCTACCACCAGGTCGCCCGGCTCTCCAAGCACGCGGGCGGCATCGGACTCTCGTACTCGCGCATCCGTGCCCGCGGCTCTCTGATCCGCGGTACCAACGGGCACTCCAACGGGATCGTGCCGTTCCTGAAGACGCTGGACGCCTCCGTCGCCGCCGTCAACCAGGGCGGCCGGCGCAAGGGCGCTGCGGCCGTCTACCTGGAGACCTGGCACGCGGACATCGAGGAGTTCCTGGAGCTGCGCGACAACACCGGCGAGGACGCCCGGCGCACCCACAACCTCAATCTCGCCCACTGGGTGCCGGACGAGTTCATGCGGCGGGTCGACACCGACGGTGAGTGGTCACTGTTCTCCCCGTCCGACGTGCCCGAACTCGTCGATCTGTGGGGCGATGAGTTCGATGCCGTGTACCGGCGCGCGGAGGCCCAGGGCCTGGCCCGCAAGACCATGCCCGCCCGGGAGCTCTACGGGCGGATGATGCGTACCCTCGCGCAGACCGGCAACGGCTGGATGACCTTCAAGGACGCGGCCAACCGCACCGCCAACCAGACCGCCGAGCCGGGCCACACGGTCCACTCGTCGAACCTGTGCACGGAGATCCTTGAGGTCACCGATGACGGCGAGACCGCCGTGTGCAATCTGGGCTCGGTCAACCTCGGTGCCTTCGTCGTCGACGGCGCCGTCGACTGGGAGCGCCTCGACTCGACCGTCCGCACCGCCGTCACCTTCCTCGACCGCGTGGTGGACATCAACTTCTATCCGACCGAGCAGGCGGGCCGCTCCAACTCGCGCTGGCGCCCGGTGGGCCTCGGCGCCATGGGCCTCCAGGACGTCTTCTTCCAGCTGAAGCTGCCGTTCGACTCCCCCGCCGCCCGGGCGCTCTCCACCCAGATCTCCGAGCGGATCATGCTCGCCGCCTATGAGGCGTCCTGCGCACTCGCCGAGCGCCACGGCACCTTCCCCGCCTGGGAGAAGACCCGTACGGCCCGCGGTGTGCTGCACCCCGACCACTACGGCGTCGAACTGCACTGGCCCGAGCGCTGGGCCGCCCTGCGGGAGCGGATCGCGACGACGGGCATGCGCAACTCGCTGCTGCTCGCCATCGCCCCGACCGCGACGATCGCATCCATCGCCGGTGTGTACGAGTGCATCGAGCCCCAGGTCTCCAACCTCTTCAAGCGCGAGACGCTCTCCGGTGAGTTCCTCCAGGTCAACAACTACCTGGTGGAGGAGCTGAAGCGGCTCGGTGTCTGGGACGCGACCACGAGGGAGGCGCTGCGCGAGTCCAACGGCTCGGTGCAGGGCTTCACCTGGGTGCCGGCCGAGGTGCGCGAGCTGTACCGGACGGCGTGGGAGATCCCGCAGCGCGGCCTGATCGACATGGCAGCCGCGCGCACCCCGTTCCTCGACCAGTCCCAGTCGCTGAATCTCTTCCTGGAGACGCCGACCATCGGGAAGCTCAGCTCGATGTACGCCTATGCCTGGAAGCAGGGCCTGAAGACGACGTACTACCTGCGGTCGCGGCCGGCCACCCGGATCGCCCGTGCGGCGTCCGGCACCACGAACGCCGCCCCCGCTCCCGTCCCCGTCCCCCCGCAGCAGGCCGCCGAGGATGCGGTCGCCTGCTCCCTGGAGAACCCCGAGTCCTGCGAGGCGTGCCAGTAATGCCCACCCCCCAACCCGTCAAGAACCTGCTCGACCCCGGCTTCGAGCTCACCCTGCGCCCGATGCGCTACCCGGACTTCTACGAGCGCTACCGGGACGCGATCAAGAACACCTGGACCGTCGAGGAGGTCGACCTCCACTCGGACGTCTCCGACCTCGCCAAGATGACCCCGGCCGAGCAGCACCTCATCGGCCGGCTGGTCGCCTTCTTCGCGACCGGTGACTCGATCGTCGCCAACAACCTCGTGCTCACGCTGTACAAGCACATCAACTCCCCGGAGGCGCGGCTCTACCTCAGCCGTCAGCTCTTCGAGGAGGCCGTGCACGTCCAGTTCTATCTGACGCTGCTCGACACCTACCTCCCCGATCCGGAGGACCGCACCGCGGCGTTCGCGGCCGTGGAGAACATCCCGTCCATCCGGGAGAAGGCGCAGTTCTGCTTCCGTTGGATGGACTCGGTCGAGAAGATCGACCAGTTGGAGTCGCAGTCCGACCGGCGCCGGTTCCTGCTCAACCTGATCTGCTTCGCCGCCTGCATCGAGGGGCTGTTCTTCTACGGCGCCTTCGCCTACGTGTACTGGTTCCGCTCCCGCGGTCTGCTGCACGGTCTGGCCACCGGGACGAACTGGGTGTTCCGCGACGAGACCATGCACATGAACTTCGCGTTCGAGGTCGTGGACACGGTCCGCAAGGAGGAGCCCGAACTCTTCGACGACGCACTCCAGCAGCAGGTCACGGACATGTTGAAGGAGGCCGTGGAGGCGGAGCTCCAGTTCGGTCGGGACCTGTGCGGCGACGGACTGCCGGGCATGAACACCGAGTCGATGCGGGAGTACCTCCAGTGCGTCGCCGACCAGCGGCTCACCCGGCTGGGCTTCGCCCCGGTGTACGGCTCGCAGAACCCGTTCTCGTTCATGGAGTTGCAGGGCGTCCAGGAGCTGACCAACTTCTTCGAGCGCCGCCCGTCCGCCTATCAGGTGGCCGTTGAGGGGTCCGTCGACCTGGACGAGGACTTCTAGGCTGCGGCAGTCGGCCATGCCGTTGTGCGCCCCCGGACCGGGGCCGGTTCTCCTACCGGCTCCGGACCGGGGGCGCTGTCTGTTGGGCGGGGGCGCCCTGCTGCGGTGTGGTGCAGGCGCAGGGCGCACACCGCGCTACCGGGCGACGCCGCATGTGCTGGGGACCGGGGCGGCCGGGTAGGCATCGCCGATGACGCCGGGGTGGGAAGCACCACCGCTGGCCGCGGCTTCGGGCCCGTGGTCGCTCGCGGCGGTGCCGATCGGGGTGAACCGCAACGGAACCGCGACCGGTGCCGCATCCGGCCGGACGGGACCGGGCTCGGCGGCCCGGACCAGGGGGGCGTCTTCGCGCTCAGCCGCCCGGAGCTGACGGTCGACGGAACGATCCCTTGCATGCCCGACAAGCGAGGGAAGTACGAGAAGGGTGAGAAGTCCCAGGACGATGAGGTAACCGAGGAATGTGTCCATGCCCTCTACTGTCCTGCCGCCGCAGCAGAAAAGTCAGTGGCAGGACTGTCATGGACCATCGAATTACTGCCACACTCAATCCATGTTGAAGAATGTCGCCACCGTGCTCCTCGAAGGCGTACATCCCTTTGAACTCGGCGTGCTCGGTGAAGTGTTCGGTCTGGACCGCAGCGACGACGGCATGCCCGTCTACGACTTCGCGGTGGTGTCCGCCACGCACCGGACCCTGGCCACCCATGCCGGCTACTCCATCACCACGCACCACGGTCTGGAGCGACTGGACGCCGCGGACCTCATCGCCGTGCCCACGGGGGGCGACTATCCGACGCGCGACTATCCCGAAGACCTTCTGACCGCTCTGCGCCGGGCCGTGGACCGGGGCGCCCGGGTGCTGAGCGTCTGCACCGGGGCCTTCGTCCTCGGCGCCGCCGGACTGCTCGACGGCCGTCGCTGCACCACCCACTGGCGCCATGCCGAGGCCCTCGCGAACCGCTATCCGCACGCCGTCGTCGACGCAGACGTGCTGTACGTGGACGAGGGATCGATCATCACATCGGCGGGCACGGCGGCGGCGATCGACGCCTCGATCCATGTGCTGCGTCAGGAGCACGGCCCGGAGATCGCCAACCACATCGCCCGACGCATGGTGGTCCCACCGCACCGCGACGGCGGCCAGGCGCAGTACATCGAACGGCCCCTGCCGCGCACCCGGTGCGACACCGTGGGAGAGGTGCTCGGCTGGATGGAACGTCACCTCGACCGGGAGATGAGCGTGGACCAACTCGCCGCCCGCGCCCATATGTCCACCCGGACCTTCGCCCGCCGCTTCCAACAGGAGACCGGAACCACGCCGTACCGCTGGCTGCTGCGACAGCGGGTCCTGCTGTCACAGGAACTCCTGGAGTCCACGGACGAAACGGTCGACGCGATCGCGAGCCGCTCGGGCTTCGGCAATGCGGCAGCCCTGCGCCACCACTTCCTCCGTACGCTCGGCACCACGCCCAACGCCTACCGCCGCACCTTCCGCGGTCCGGTAGCGGTGGGATGAGCGGGAACAGACACGAGCGGGCCCCGGCACCGAGTGCCGGGGCCCGCTCGTCGCACGGTCAGTCGTTGGCGACGACCGCGTAGCGCGGAGTGCCCTCGGCCATCTGCTGCAACGCGTCCTTGCGGTCCCGCTTGGAGAGCCGGTCGATGTAGAGGTACCCGTACAGGTGGTCGGTCTCGTGCTGGAGGCAGCGGGCGAAGTAGCCCTGGCCGCGCACCTTGATGGGGTTGCCTTCGAGGTCCTGGCCGCGCACGACCGCATGGTCGGGGCGGGCGAGCGACGCATACGCGGTCGGCACGGAGAGGCAGCCCTCATTGGAGTCGTCGAGGTGACGCTCCTCGGGGGGAAGCTCCTCCAGCACCGGATTGACGACGTACCCGACGTGCCGCACACCGTCGTCGTCCGGGCAGTCGTAGACGAAGACCTTGAGGTCCACGCCGATCTGGTTGGCGGCCAGCCCCACGCCCTCGGCGGTGCGCTGGCTGGCGAACATGTCGTCGATCAGCGCCGCAAGCTTGTCGTCGAACTCCGTGACGTCCTTGCACTCCTTGTGGAGCACCGGATTGCCGACGACCGTGATGGGGCGCGAGGTGCCGCGCTCGCGATGTGCGAGCTCACGTGCCTCGCAGTCTTCCGTGTCCACGACGAAACCATCATTGACCTGCTGGTCCGTCTCCTGCTGCGACGCCATGTCAGCCGTACGCCTTCCTCAGTACCTGGTGAATGCCCAGTGCCCGCCCGGTGGGGGCCCATGTCTGCCAGCGTCAGCCGGTTGGTGCGGTCGCGCTGTGCCCCTCCACACTACGGGCAGCTTTCAGCAGACTTCTTCGAGATCACGCCACTCTCGGGTGTCCGGACTGTCGGATACCCAGCCGTCCAGCAGCCCGCGCACCAGCCCGGCGGGGGCCGCGATGCCGCACTCCCGCTCCGGGGACCACAGATCGCCGGATGTGCGGTGACCGAGCGGTCCGGGCTGACCCGGCTCGCTGTGATCGTGCGGATCGAGGTGCTCCCCCTCACCCTCGGCGCTCGGCATCCTGCTCTCGGAGCAGGCGCGACAGAGCAGCCGCACGGATGACGACCAGTCCTCGGCGGCGAATCCCGCGTCGGACGCCAATTGCTCCAGTGCGTCCCGGTCGGCCTCGGTGGCGGCCTCCAGCAGCACCACCCAGGTGGGGACGGGGGAGGGCGCCCACAACTCGATCTCGTCGAAGACGGGGTAGGCAGGTCCGGCGGATGTCGTTCGCTCACCGTTGGGCACCCCGTCGTGGAGGACGACCTCGCCCCAGCGCCGCCCGGAGGAGGGCAGGGGGATCGAGAGCACTTCCATCCGGGCGGGGTCGAGCCGCCGCCCCCAGACGACCTCCGCCTCGCCCTCGGGCGAGAGCCGCACGGCCGCACTGCCCAGGTTCATGCCGACGGCGGCGCCGCTCGGCCCCGCGCCCACACCGCTGCGGGTGGGCAGACCGGGAACCTTGAGTCCGTACGCCTGCCAGGCACGGCGGGCCAGCGGCCAGTCCTGCAGTGCGGTGGCCGCGATGCCCACGTTCCACCAGTCGGGGGCTCCGGTCTCCTTGTCCAGGAGGGCCACGGCCCGCAGTCCTGCGGCGCGCGCCTGCTCCCAGTCGTGCCGGAACTTGTGCAGCAGGGCCAGATTGAACCAGGACTCCGAGAGCCAAGGCTCCAGATCGGCGGCCCTGGTCAGCAGCGCGCCCGCATCTTCGTACCGGCCGTCGCCGATCAGCGTGAACGCGCGGTCCGTGGCCTGCCGCCACGAGGCGGAGGGCCGATGCCGTACCTTCCCGAAGATCTTCACGATTCCCGCCTGCCGATCGCTCGGGGAAGTTCCCCCGGACGCTCTGTGTGTGTCTGCTTGACGCTGGTTCTCTGTCCTCTTTCGCATCCAACCATGCCCGGTCGACGGCTGGCTCATTACCCATGGGTTACCCAGGCTGGAGGGGTGCCAGACCCGCCTGGAGCGTTCCTGGATCACGCCTGGCGCACCGGTGCCTGTGCACCCCGCGCCAGCACCCTGGCCAGCGCTTCGACCACTTCCCGCTGATGGTCGGCCTCGGGGGCGAGCCGCAGCCGCTCCAGGGCCGCCAGCGCCCCGCCCGCGCCCCCTCCATGTGCCCCGGTGAGATCGTCGTATGCATTGACCGTTCGGACGATACGAGCGGCCAGCGGCTGTTCGTACGAGGGGTCGGCCTGGCGTTCCACGATGATGGCCACCGCAGGTGGCACACCGGTCTGGCGGGCGACGGCTCCGCTGAGCAGGGCGATCCGACGCTGCTCGGCCACCGGGAGTAGTGCCGTGGCTCCGTCGGGTACCGGGTCCACCAGGGAGAGCTGTCCGATGTCGTGCATCAGGGCCGCGTACTCCAGCACGGTGAGGTCCTTGCCCGCGAGCCCCACCTCCCGGCCGACCGCGCAGCTCAGCTCGGCGACCCGACGGGCGTGGCCGGGCGGGGTGTAGCCGGCGATCTCGGTGGCGCGGGCCAGGGAGACGATGGTCTGGCGGTAGGTGGCGCGGAAGCCCTCGTACCGCCGGAAGGAGAGCTGGGTGAGCAGGAGCGGTACGCAGAAGACGGGCAGGGCCCAGAGCCCGGCTGCGGCGACGGCGAGGGCGATGACGGCGCCGGTGGCGCAGACCGCGGAGCCGATGCCGAGCAGCGCGCGCAGTTCGTCCCGGAGCAGGGACAGATAGGGGAAGCCGGTGCGGGCCCTGAGCATCACGGCGGCGAGCACGGCGTCGCACAGGGCGGTGAGGAGGAGCAGTACCAGGAGGAACAGTGCGTAGTAGGACTCGTTGGACCACAGGGGCAGCTCGCCCGAGTTGTAGAGCGGCTGAAAGCAGACTGCGGCGAATCCGACGGTGAGCACCCGACGGACGACGTGGTCGGGCGAGGGCCCCCGGCCGCGCGCCACATGGGGGACGATGCCGGTGAGCACGGCGGCGAAGACGACGGTGGTGACCTGGAAGACGCCGTGGCTGGTGGGTCCGCCGCCGCACTCGCCGAGCAGGGCGTAGGCGAGCGCACCGGCGGCGCCGAGCGGTGCGGCCTCGCGCTCCGAGGGGACGGTGCCGCAGCGGGCCAGTTCACCGATGGCGATCAACGCGCCGAAGGCCAAGGCCACGGTCGGTTCGTGTACTCCGTGCCACAGGGTGGCGGCGAGGGCGGTACAGACCAGCGCACCGGCGGAGAGGTAGATCAGGGCGATCACGGTGGCGCCGGTGACGCCAGGTGCCGGTATCGGGCTCGCGGTGCCCCCGAAGGGGCGCGGGTCGGCCGCTGGTGGGGGGTTCATCAGGGGTCCCCCGCGGGGCGTTCGGCCGGGCCGGCACGGTGGGCGGACGGTTCGTCGACTGCGGCCCACCGACCCGCGCTGCCATGGGCGAAGACCCGTACCGGTTGGGCCGGGATGTCATGCGTTTCGGTCCGATCGCGACGGCCCCACGTGCCCTGGGGCAGCGGCTCGTCGGAGGTGACCTCGGTCTCCCAGCCGTGGCGGGCGAGCGCGCGCACGAGGGCGTGCACCATCCGGGGGTCGAACTGGGTGCCCGCGCAGCGCTCCAGTTCGGTCAGGGCGGTGGCCACCGGTCGGGCGCGGCGGTAGGAGCGGGTCGAGGTCATGGCGTCGAAGGCGTCGGCGACGGCCACCACCCGGGCGCACTCCGGGATGTCGTCCCCGGCCAGTCCGTAGGGGTAGCCGGTGCCGTCGACCCGCTCGTGGTGGTGGAGGATCGCGGCCCGGGCCTCGCCGAGGAAGCCGATGCCGCGCACGATCTCGTGACCGTACTCCGGGTGCAGTTCGATGACCCGCCTCTCCTCGGGGGTGAGGGGGCCCTCCTTGCGGAGCACCCGGGTGGGGACGCCGAGTTTGCCCACGTCGTGCAGGATCCCGGCGAATCGGATGACCTCGATCCGGTCTTCGGCCAGGCCCAGCTCGCGGGCGATGAGGACCGAGGCCCGGCCGACGCGCTCGCTGTGGCCACGGGTGTAGCGGTCCTTGATGTCGACGGCCTGCACCAGGGCGCGGATGGTGGCCTGGTAGGCGGTGCGTTCGCGGTGGTACTGGGCGAAGAGCCAGCAGGAGATGTACATCGGGAGCAGGACGAAGAGGGCTGACGGCCAGCCGTAGGGGCTCTGCCAGAGCACCGCCATCATCAGCCCGGCCAGTCCATGGACCAGATGGGGCAGGAGCGCACCGAGGACGGGTCCGTGCCAGCCGGCCCGCAGGGGGGTGCGCTCGGCCGTGGCCAGGATGCCCGCTTCGAGGACGGTCAGCACCAGGCAGAAGGCGAGCGCGCCGGCCGCGCCGGGGAGCAGGACGAGGGGGAAGTCGATGGGGCTGGGCCCGGAGCCGGGCGCGTGGTCGCCGCCCAGCAAGTCGTAGGTCTGTGCGGCGCCCCAGATGGCGAGGGACAGTTGGGCGGCGCGCCAGATGCGGCGCAGGGCGGCCGGGCGGCGCTCGACCCGTCCCACGAGTGCCCCGGGGATGGCAACCAGAAGGGCTGCGGACGGTGGCAGCAGGAAGGCTGCGGCCAGCAGGACCGGGAAGAAGGATCCCGCGCTGACGGGGACGGACCGGCCGAGATGTCGACAGCGGGCGGGCAGTTCGCAGGCCGCGTACAGCCCTGCGAGCAGCGCCACGGCCACCCAGTTGATGCCGGCCCCCGGCCGCAGGGCGGGCAGGGCGAGCAGCACGGTGCTGAGCACTGCGCAGAGAATGTACGCGTGCGCCGCGGCCGGTACGGACCTCAACTCCCCGCCCCCTTCTCACCTCGCGCGTCACGCTAGCGAGTTGGGACGCCTGGGGCAGGTGGTCGGGGAGCCGTTCGCACAGACGAGTGACACCGGGCGCGTACGAAGGTGTCGCACGGGCGTTCTAGTCGAATACTCGGCGGTAGCGGTACGGCAAAAGGGTGCACCGCATCCGCTGCGGCGCACCCTCATCGGCATCCTCTTCGGACGCCTTCACCTCACTCGCCCTGGACCTCCGCCGGGCCCACCGTGGCGCGCGACGCGCTCTGCACGTCCTCGTCGGGCACGGTCTGCCCGGAGCGGATCAGATCGATCCGGCCCATGACCTTCGCCCGCAGATCGGTGGGGACGTCGTCCTGCCCGCAGCAGCGCTTGACGAGCTTCTTCACGGCCTGTTCCAGCCCGTACTTCTCCAGGCAGGGAGAGCACTCCTCGAAGTGGACCTCGAACTTGGTGCAGTCACCTTCGGGCATCTCACGGTCGAGGAACTCATAGAGGTGGTCGAGAACCTCTGAGCAGTCCGTCTCGTGCGGCTCTCCGCAGCTCATGAGCCCGAGCCTTTCGCTTCGTTCGACTCCCCCGCACCGGCCGGGACGAGCCCACGCTCACGGGCGTAGTCCTCCAACATGCCGCGCAGCTGTCGACGGCCCCGGTGCAGGCGGGACATCACCGTCCCGATGGGTGTACCCATGATGTCCGCGATCTCCTTGTACGCAAAGCCTTCTACGTCGGCAAGATAGACCGCGATGCGGAACTCCTCCGGAATGGCCTGGAGCGCGGCCTTCACGTCGGAATCCGGAAGGTGGTCGAGGGCCTGCGACTCGGCGGAACGCAGACCGGTCGACATGTGCGACTCGGCGCGCGCCAGCTGCCAGTCCTCGATCTCCTCGGCAGCGCTGCGCTGGGGCTCGCGCTGCTTCTTGCGGTACGAGTTGATGAACGTGTTCGTCAGGATCCGGTACAGCCACGCCTTGAGGTTGGTGCCCTCGCGGAACTGGTGGAACGAGCCGTACGCCTTGGCGTAGGTCTCCTGGACGAGATCCTCGGCATCGGCCGGATTGCGCGTCATGCGCAGCGCGGCGGAGTACATCTGGTCCAGGAAGCCGAGGGCGTCCCGCTCGAAACGGGCGTTGCGCTCCGCAGCCGTCTCCGCGGGCCGTGACGTCTCCGCGGGCTCTGCGTCTGCCTGTGCCGCCTGGCCGTCGTCGGTCCCAGTGACCGGACCCACCTCCTCCAACGCTGTGGCGGGACCGAAGGTGGACCCGCTCGAATCGGAGAATAGTCGACCTTCGGTGGCCAGCCCCTGTCGACCGGCTCCGCCAGGCGCCCGAACAGGGGCGGTCTTCGCCGCCGTCAGCACGGACCATTCCAGGTCAGCGCTGTGCGTACGGCGGGGGCAGATGGTCGAACTCATGCGAGGTACTCCCTACTCCGAGCTCGGATGACTCAGGTCCTGACATCCGCTGCAACAGACCCGGGGCACCCGGCATTCCCGTCCTCTTCACGCCTCGGCCAACAGGGGGCGGAGCCAATCCCGTACGGCTTCGGTGATGAGCGTCACGGTGTCCTGTTCGGTGCGGCCGGAGCGCTTGGGTACGGCAAAGGCATGATCGGCGTCGGGGATCCGAGTGATCGTGTACGCGCCTTCGGGGAACTCCTCCGGAGTGCCGAAGGGGTCACGGGCGCCCTGGACGACGAGCGTGGGGACCTCGGTGCCGAGGAGTTCCGCCGCCCGGGAACGCTCCGGACGTCCCGGCGGATGGAGGGGGAAGGCCAGGGCGAGGACGGCGGCGGCATCGAGCTCCGCGGCCAGCCGACAGGCCACCCGGGCCCCCGCGCTGCGTCCCGCGGCGACGACGGGAAGGCCGGGTCCGCACAGGGTGGGCCAGGCGCCCCGCCATCCACGGTCGAGGGTGGCGGGGGCGGGGGCGACCTTCTTGCCCGCCACGCGCCAGGGTTGCTCCACGAGGGCGACGCTCACTCCGTGCGGGGGCAGCGCGGCGGCGAGGCCCACCAGATCGCGGGCGTGGACACCGCCGCCGGCGCCATGGCCGAGGGCGAGCACCAGACGGGGGTGCGCGGCGTGGTGCCAGCTGATGCGCGCGGTCCCGGTATCGGTCTCCACCAGCTCGGTGCTCGGGGCCGGCAGGGCACTCGCTGCTTTCCCTGGGTTCACGGCCGCTCCCGCCTGCGCAGACTCGGTGGTGTCAGTCGCGTTCTTGGCGTTCGCGCCCTTCGACACGGCGGCGACGCCCGGTCCTGCGTGCTCGCGCGTACGGGTCGCGGGGGAACTGGTGCGGCGGTGGTTCACGCACCCATCCTGCCCCGCACCGGTGCCCACACCGGGCAGGACCACCCCGACCGGGTCGAGTCGGAAGGGGACACCGCAGGTCCGAGCGGGTCAGAACAGCGTGCTCTCCTCCGGCGCGGCCAGCTCCGCCAGCAGTTCCGGCCCGTTGTTGCGGACATTGCTGACGGCCGTGGGAACGGCGTAGGCCCGCATCAGCCCCTCGGGCGGCGGCTCCAACAGCGCCTTCAACTGCTCCGGGTCCGTGCGCGAGGGGTCCAACCAGTCGTCCCAGCGGTCCGGGGTCAGCATCAGCGGCATCCGGGGGTGGATGTCCGCCAGGGACCGCGGACCGTCGGCCGGCGCCACCCCCAGCGGCCCCTGCTCCGCCTCGGTCGTGAGCACGGTGCAGGTGACCCACCAGGCCCGGGGGTGCTCATCGGGGAGGGTGCGGTCCCGCCAGAACTCGTACAGGCCCGCCATCGCGAAGACCGAGCCGTCCGCGGGAGTGACGAAGTACGGCTGCTTGCGGGGCCGCTTCTTCTTCCCCGCCTCCTCCAGCTGCCGTTCGTCGACGCCGGTGACCCACTCGTAGTACCCGTCGGCGGGCAGGATGCAGCGGCGCGAGGCGAAGGGGCGACGGAAGGAGGGCTTTTCGTGCACGGTCTCGGACCGGGCATTGATCATCCGGGCGGCCCCCTCGGGATTCTTCGCCCAGGACGGCACAAGACCCCACTTCAAGGTGCGCAGCTGGCGAACCGGACGCGGGTCATCGGCGTCTTTCAGAGGGCGTTCGAGGATCGCGTAGACCTCTTTGGTCGGGGCCACGTTCCAGTCGGGCGCCAAGGTCTCCTTCGGCTCCCACTGCTCCACGCCGAAGACCTCCACCAGGTCCTCGGGCTTACGACTCGCCGCATACCGTCCGCACATAACTGCAACACTGCCACTTCGGAACGCCGTCCAAGGAGCCGCCCCAGAAATGGATAAGATCCATTCCGCTTCCCGTGAACCCCTGGCCTCCTCCGCGCCCGAGGGCGGGACGGACCCGGTACTGGCCGCCGACTCCATCGGGCGATCACTCAGTGATCTCTGGGACCGGGTCATCAGCACCCAGCCCGCCCCCGAACAGTGGCTCGTCATAGCCACCGCGGTGCTCGCGCTCACCGCCGTGGCACCGCGTCCCCTGTGGCGACTGTCCCGCAACGCCATCACCATCGCCCACGAGGGCGGCCACGGCCTGATCGCCCTGCTGACCGGCCGCAGCCTGGAGGGCATCCGGCTGCACTCGGACACCAGCGGGCTGACCGTCAGCCGCGGCAAACCCACCGGCCTCGGCATGATCCTCACCGCAGCCGCCGGCTACACCGCCCCGCCCCTCCTTGGCCTCGGCGGTGCCTGGCTGCTCGCAGCCGGGCACATCACCCTGCTCCTGTGGCTGGCCACGGCGCTGCTCCTGCTGCTGCTCGTCATGATCCGCAACGCCTACGGCGCCCTGACGGTGATCCTCACCGGCGCAGCCTTCCTGCTGATCTCCTGGCTGGCCGGCTCCGAGGTCCAGGCGGCCTTCGCCTACACCGCCGTCTGGTTCCTCCTGCTCGGAGGCGTACGCCCGTCCTTCGAACTCCAGGTCAAGCGCCGCCACGGTGGAGCACCCGACTCCGACGCCGATCAACTGGCCCGGCTCACCCATGCGCCGGCCGTCCTGTGGCTGTTCCTGTTCCACGCGGTGGCGGCCTGCTCGCTGATCGGCGGCGGGCGCTGGCTGCTGGACCTGTAGGAGTGGTGCACGGTTTCGCCAGCATTTGATCAAACGGGCGGCCGTCCCGGAGCCACTAAAGTAAAGACCATGACCGAAGCCTCCGTGCACCCTGCCCTCTGGCCCGCCCCGCTCGCGACCCAAGCCGTCGAGGCGACGGTGACCGTGCCCGGATCGAAATCGGTCACCAACCGCGCCCTGGTGCTCGCCGCACTCGCTGCGGAGCCCGGCTGGTTGCGCCGCCCCCTGCGGTCCCGCGACAGTCTGCTGATGGCCCAGTCGCTGCGCGCGCTGGGCGTCGGCATCGAAGAGGGCGTCGGCGCGGATGGCGAGGGCGAGGTCTGGCGGGTCATCCCGGCTGGGCTCCATGGTCCCGCCACCGTCGACGTCGGCAACGCCGGCACGGTGATGCGCTTCCTCCCCCCCGTCGCCACCCTCGCCGACGGGCCGATCCGCTTCGACGGCGACCCCCGGTCGTACGAGCGCCCCCTCCACGGCGTGATCGACGCCCTACGGGCCCTCGGCGCCCGCATCGACGACGAAGGGCGCGGCGCGCTCCCGCTGACCGTCCACGGCGGTGGAGCGCTCGACGGTGGCCCGGTGGAGATCGACGCCTCGTCGTCCTCGCAGTTCGTCTCCGCACTGCTGCTCTCGGCGCCCCGTTTCAACCAGGGCGTGGAGGTGCGGCACATCGGCACCACCCTGCCGTCCATGCCCCACATCCGTATGACCGTCGACATGCTGCGCGCCGTGGGAGCACAGGTGGACGAGCCGGAGACCGGCGGCGAGCCCAACGTCTGGCGGGTCTCCCCCTCGGCCGTCCTGGGTCGCGATGTCACGATCGAACCGGATCTCTCCAACGCCCAGCCGTTCCTCGCAGCCGCTCTGATCACCGGCGGCCGGGTCACCATCCCGGACTGGCCCGAGCGCACCACCCAGCCAGGCGACGCCCTGCGCACGATCTTCACGGACATGGGCGGTTCCTACGAGTTGACGGACGCGGGTCTCACCTTCACCGGCACCGGCCGGATCCACGGCATCGATGTGGATCTCGGGGAGGTCGGTGAGCTCACCCCGGTGATCGCCGCGGTCGCGGCGCTGGCCGACTCACCGTCCACCCTGCGGGGCGTGGCGCATCTGCGTCTGCACGAGACGGACCGGCTGGCCGCGCTCACCAAGGAGATCAACGAGCTGGGTGGCGATGTCACGGAGACCGAGGACGGCCTCCACATCCGACCCCGCCCCCTGCGCGGTGGCGTGTTCCACACCTACGACGACCACCGGATGGCCACCGCGGGCTCGGTGATCGGGCTCGCCGTCGACGGCGTCCAGATCGAGAACGTGGCGACCACCGCGAAGACCCTGCCCGACTTCCCGCGAATGTGGGCAGACATGCTCGGAGCGGGAAACTGAACGGGATCTGAGATGCGGCGCTACGGCAAGAACCCCGACGAGGACGACGTACGCGTCCGCCCCAACCGCAAGGGCAACCGACCGCGGACCAACATCCGCCCCAAGCACGAGGACGCCAGCGAGGGCATGGTCCTCACCGTGGACCGCGGACGGCTGACCTGCCTCGTCGACGACCGGATCATCCACGCCATGAAGGCCCGTGAACTGGGCCGCAAGGCGGCGGTCGTCGGCGATCGGGTCTCCATCGTCGGTGATCTCTCCGGGGACAAGGACACCCTGGCTCGTATCGTCCGCATCGGTGCACGGTCCTCCGTGCTCCGCCGCACCGCCGACGACGACGATCCCTATGAGCGGGTCGTCGTCGCCAACGCCGACCAGTTGGCCATCGTGACCGCCCTCGCCGACCCCGAACCGCGCCCCCGGCTGATCGACCGCTGTCTTGTCGCCGCGTACGACGGCGGTCTCACTCCCCTGCTCGTCCTCACCAAGTCGGACCTGGCGTCCGCGGACGAACTCCTGGAGATGTACGGGGCACTGGGCGTCCCGCATGTGGTGACCAGTCGGGAGGAGTTCGGCGACGGCGTCGCGGCCGGGTTGATGCGTGAGCATCTGTCAGGACGTACGACCGCCTTCGTGGGGCACTCGGGCGTCGGCAAGACGACGCTGGTCAATGCCCTGGTACCGGAGGAGCGTCGGCGCTCGACCGGTCATGTCAACGCGGTCACGGGCCGGGGCCGGCACACCACCACATCGGCGCTCGCCCTCCCCCTCGCGGACGAGAAGGGCGGCTGGGTGATCGACACTCCCGGAGTGCGCTCGTTCGGGCTGCACCATGTGGATCCGTCCCGGGTGATCCTCGCCTTTCCCGACCTCGAACCGGGTACGGCGAACTGTCCCCGCTCCTGTAGCCATGACGAGCCGGACTGCGCCCTCGACGCCTGGGTGGCCGAGGGCCACGCCGATCCCGCCCGGCTGTACTCGCTGCGACGGCTGCTGTCGACCCGTGAGCGACGCGAGGGCGACTAAAGCGCGCATTGGCGGTCTTCGGATATCGATACGGGCATAATCACATCAAGTCCGACGAAGTCCATTGAAGACTGATGAAGTCTCACGAAGCAGTCACCGACTGTTGGAGGCGCGATGGCGTGGCTGCTCGTGGTGGTCGCCGGAATCCTGGAGACGGGGTTCGCCGTCTGTCTGAAGCTCTCCCACGGGTTCACCCGCCTCTGGCCGACCATCGCCTTCGCCGCCTTCGCCCTCGGCAGCTTCGGATTGTTAACCCTCGCGCTGAAGAAGCTCGACGTGGGCCCGGCGTACGCGGTGTGGACGGGGATCGGTGCTGCGGGTACGGCGATCTACGGCATGGTGTTCCTGGACGACGTGGTCTCCGCGCTCAAGATCGTCTCGATCTCATTCGTGATCATCGGTGTCATCGGGCTCCAGTTGTCGGGCTCGGCACACTGAGCGCACCAACCCCACTGAGTTCCCGAGTACGCGAACTTCGAGATCAGTCTGCGACCGGACAGAGCGGCGGACCCACGGCGATACGGGCCTGCCCCACCGGAGCCGGGGCGACGACATGGGACAGGGTGAGCCGGACCGCGAACTCGCAGCCGTGAGCAGAGTCGGGCGACTCCCGGGGCACGGCGCAGTCGAAACCGTCCGCCGCCAGAGTGGCGCAGAGGCGATCCCGCACCAGGGCGACCATCGCACCAGGTGTCAGCGGGCAGGCGTCGGCGGGTCCGCCGTCAGGGGAAATCCTCGGCTCGGGAAGCCGATCGCCCCAGCAGCCGGTGAGAAGGGCGCGCAGCAGCCGGTTCTCGCTCGCCTCTTGGATCGTCCACTCGGCGAGAGCCTCCCGACGCCGATGGCCCACGTCGGGGAAGTCTCCCGGAACGGCAGCGGCCAGGAGTCGGTCGACGCCCTGGAGATAGGCGTCGGCCTCGCGCCGCACCAAGGCCCGCGCCAGCCCGTCCTTGCTCCCGAATTCGTTGTAGAGCGTCTGGCGGGACAGACCGGCGGCGGCTGCGACATCCACCATCCGCACCGCGGACCACGGCCGTTGGGCCAGGGCTTCGAGGGCGGCGTTGAGCAGGGACTCTCGGGCTGACGGCACATCGCCTCCCCGGCTGCGGGGCCCCGGATCAGGCGTCCGGTCCCGCGTACGGCTCTTTACCCAGACTTGGGGCGCGGTCCTGGGGTGTCAAGGGCGACGGTCCGGCCCAGGCCGGCCGCCATCCGGCCGCTGTGGACGCCGGACTGCGCTCGCCGCGATCATGCCCGGGGCACCCCGATAGGGTGAGGGCATGCCCGACTACCACGACGATCTCCGTCTCGCCCATGTCCTTGCGGACGCCGCCGACGCCGCGACGATGGATCGGTTCAAGGCCCTGGACCTCAAGGTCGAGACCAAGCCGGACATGACACCGGTGAGCGAGGCGGACAAGGCCGCGGAGGAGTTGGTCCGCGGGCAACTCCAGCGGGCCAGACCGCGCGACGCGGTCCTCGGCGAGGAATACGGCATCGAGGGCACGGGTCCGCGGCGCTGGGTGATCGACCCGATCGACGGAACCAAGAACTACGTCCGCGGTGTGCCGGTCTGGGCCACGTTGATCTCACTGATGGTGCAGGGCGAGGGCGGTTTCCAGCCCGTGGTCGGGGTCGTCTCGGCACCGGCACTCGGGCGTCGCTGGTGGGCGGCCCAGGGTGGCGGAGCCTATACGGGCCGCTCCCTGACCTCGGCGAGCAGACTTCAGGTCTCCCAGGTCAGCTCCATCGGTGACGCCTCCTTCGCCTACTCGTCGCTGAGCGGCTGGGAGGAGCAGGGCCGACTGGACGGCTTCCTGGATCTGACCCGTGCCTGCTGGCGGACCCGCGGCTACGGCGACTTCTGGCCGTACATGATGGTGGCGGAAGGCTCGATCGACATCTGCGCCGAGCCGGAGCTCTCGCTCTGGGACATGGCGGCCAACGCCGTCATCGTCACGGAGGCGGGCGGCTCCTTCACGGGGTTGGACGGCCGCCCCGGGCCGCACAGCGGAAACGGCGCCGCGTCCAACGGGCTGCTCCACGCCGACCTGCTCGGCTATCTGCACGGACAGAGCTGATCGCGCCGAGCCCAACGAGCCCGCTGTCTGACAGGCCCGCCGCCTGACGGGCCGTCTGTGCTCACTGGGCGAACGAACGTGTCGGGGGATCGGGCTGGACGGGGGATCGGACTGGACGGGCGCCGTCATCGCCCTGCGCCGGTTCGGAGCTTGCGGGTTGGGCCGGCCCGCCGCGCCGGCGCCCTAGTCGCCGGGCATCCCGGGCGGCGGGCGTTCGGCGCGCATGCCCCGGCCCCGCCACTGGAGATCGTCCTGCGCCCGAGGCCCGAGATCTCGAAGATCGCCTAACCGGACGGCCCCCCTCAGGTCTCAGAACCAGTCGTGCACACCCCCTTGCTGCCCCTCCCCAAGGCTGCGACTCTGAAAGTCGACCCTCTTGTGAACTTGTGAATTCTTTCTCTAAGGGCTCACGCACGGGTTCACCCGAGGGCCGCAAGAGGCCCGAATCCCTCAAGGAGGTGGCTCCATCCATGCTCGTCCGTGACGCCATGAGCACGGTGGTCCTCACCATCGGACCCACCCACACGCTCCGTCAGGCCGCCGGCCTGATGGCCGCCCGTAGAGTCGGCGCAGCCGTCGTCCTCGACGGTGACGCCGGGGGCGTGGGCATCCTGACCGAGCGCGACATCCTGAAGTCGGTGGGGATCGGGGAGAACCCCGATCGAGAAACCGCCGGCGCCCACACCACTACCGACGTCGTCTTCGCGGCACCTTCGTGGACGCTGGAGGAGGCGGCGGAAGCCATGGCCCATGGTGGCTTCCGTCATCTCGTCGTCCTCGACAGCGCGGGGCCGGTGGGCATCGTCTCCGTCCGCGACATCATCCGTTGCTGGGCTCCCGTGCGCCGCCAAAGGGCGGCGCTCGTCGGATAGCGGGGCCTTCCGCGGACTCGCCGGTGGCGAGGATCGCCCAAGGCCCCCGGCCCTTCGCGGTACGACCGCCGTGCACGCCGACCCGAGCACGGAGCGACCGCGACCAGGGCCACCCACCACGGCCGACCACAGCACGGCCGGGGACTGCAACCGCCCCCACGGCATCGATCACCATCGGCGCCGACCGAACGACACCCTCGACCGGACGGCCCGACCGCGCGATGAACGCAGCACTGCGCAAGGGCCACGACTCCCATCCGTACCGACCGATCCGTACGACGTGACCGGACCGGTGGCTTCCCTGTGCGCACAGCGAGGCCACCGGTCCGTACCGACCGATCCGCCCTGACGTACTGTCCGACGATCCGGGCGACCGACCCGGCCGTTCCGGGAGAACGCGTCCCTGGAACGACCGCGGAACGACCGCGGAACGACCGCGCACAAGAGAAGGCCGGACCTCCCTGGACAGGGGTCCGGCCTTCCCGCTCACACGGCAAGCGCGTTTCAGCCGCGCAGGGCCTGAACGGCGGCTTCGAGCCGCTTGCCGAAGTCTCCGTCGGCCTGACGGAAGTTGTTGATCGCACGCTCGGCGATGTCGTCGCGCGAGACCTTGGCGATAAAGCCGGAGAGGTTCTCGATCAGCCGGCCCCTCTCGTCCTCGGACATCAGCCGGTAGAGATTGCCCGCCTGGACGAAGTCGTTGTCCTCGGCATGGCTCGGAGCCTCGTGGTTTCCGGTGGCGCCGGAGACCGGGGTGGCCGACCACAGCGGCTTGTCGGTCTGGAACGGACCGCCGAAGCTGTTGGGCTCGTAGTTCTTCGCGCCCTGGTGACGGCCGTCGTAGAGGAATCCATCACGGCTGTTGGTCCGCGCCTCGGTGGCGTGCGGGCGGTTCACCGGTAGGTGGTCGGCGTTGATCCCGACGCGGTAGCGGTGGGCGTCGCCGTAGGCGAAGAGACGGCCCTGGAGCATCTTGTCCGGGGACGGCCCGATGCCCGGCACGAAGTGGGCGGGCGAGAAGATGGACTGCTCGACCTCGGCGAAGACGTTCTCCGGGTTGCGGTTGAGCTCCAACTTGCCGATCTCGATCGGCGGGTAGTCCTCGTGCGGCCACACCTTGGTGAGGTCGAACGGGTTGAAGCGGTACGTCGCCGCATCCGCCGCGGGCATGATCTGCACCTGCACGGTCCAGGAGGGGAACTCGCCCCGCTCGATGGACTCCCGCAGATCGCGCTGGTGGCTGTCCGGGTCCTCACCGGCGAGGAGGTTGGCCTCTGCCTGGGTGAGGTTCTTGATGCCCTGGTCGGTCTTGAAGTGGTACTTCACCCAGAAGACCTCGCCGTTGGCGTTGTTCCACTGGAAGGTGTGGGAGCCGTACCCGTTCATGTGGCGCAGGGTGGCGGGGATGCCCCGGTCGCCGAAGAGCCAGGTCACCTGGTGGGTCGACTCGGGCGACAGACCCCAGAAGTCCCATACGTTGTCGGCCTCCTGGGAGCCCGTGTAGGGGTCGCGCTTCTGGGTGTGGATGAAGTCCGGGAACTTGATGGCGTCCTTGATGAAGAACACCGGGGTGTTGTTCCCGACGAGGTCGTAGTTGCCCTCTTCGGTGTAGAACTTCAGCGCGAAGCCCCGGGGGTCGCGAACCGCGTCGGCCGAACCGAGGTTCCCAGCCACTGTCGAGAAGCGCAGGAAGGTTTCGGTCTCCTTGCCGACCTCGGAGAGGAACGCGGCGCGCGTGTACTGCGAGACATCGGCGGTGACGGTGAAGGTCCCGTACGCACCGGCCCCGCGGGCGTGCACCACGCGCTCCGGGATGCGCTCGCGGTTGAAGTGGGCGAGCTTCTCCAGGAGCGCCTGGTCCTGGACGAGAACAGGACCGCCGACGCCCGCGGTCTCGCTGTTCTGATTGTCGGCGACCGGCGCCCCGGCCTCCGTAGTGAGCGGTCCCTGCGTCACGTGCGCCTCCTGCGTCCTTGCGTTCCTGACCCTTGCTTGTATCGAAGCCGATCCTACGATGGACTTTGTCTAAGTCAAGTGAACATCCAAAGTCACACCCATTCGGGATCAGGCGATCCCGCTGCTAGGCTGAGCCTTATGAGTGACCTGTTGGAACGGCTTCGTGGGCGCGGCTGGCGCATGACTGCACAGCGGCGTGTCGTCGCAGAGGTCCTCGACGGCGATCACGTCCATCTGACCGCCGACGAGGTGCATGCTCGGGCTGTCGCCAAGTTGCCGGAGATCTCCCGGGCGACCGTCTACAACACCCTCGGTGAGATGGTCTCCCTCGGCGAGGTGCTGGAAGTGGCCACCGATCGCCGCGCCAAGCGGTACGACCCCAATGCGCACCGGCCGCACCAGCACCTGGTCTGCGGCAGGTGCGGAGCGATCCGTGATGTCCACCCCTCGGGCAATCCGCTGGCCGACCTCCCGGACTCGGAGCGCTTCGGCTTCACCATCTCGGACGTCGAGGTCACCTATCGCGGCCTCTGTCCGGGATGCGCGGGCGCCTGATCCGAACAGCCGGGACCACCTGTCCCAGCCGCACTCCCCCACGACGAACAGCGCGATCGGCCGCTCTCCCCGGCGCCGGCCTCGGCCCGCCGCATCCGATCCCGATGAGCGTGGTTCCTCACGGGTCGACTTCCCACGCATGACGAAGGCCCGGACTCAGAAGAGTCCGGGCCTTCGTTTCAGTAGCGGGGACAGGATTTGAACCTGCGACCTCTGGGTTATGAGCCCAGCGAGCTACCGAGCTGCTCCACCCCGCGGCGATGAACCCAACCTTACGCTGCCCCCGTCGACCAGAGCAAATCCATTCACGGGAGCCCGCTCCTGCCTCCCTCTCCCCGCTCGGACCAGGTCGAACGACCTGAGCGGACCAGGCTCCGCACGGCGCGCCGCTACCGAGACGCCCTCATCCAGGGGTCGCCGCCGAGATGGGGGCGGCGGAATCGCCCCGGGGGTGTGGGGGCCGCGGTTGCTACCCTTCCCGGGTGTTCATCGTGATGTTCATCTGACGGTCCTGGTTCTCTCCCGTCCAGGTTCTGATCCGTTGAGGGTGCTCTCTCTCCTGCCCTCCGGACCTCGATGGCCGTCAGATTCCCGACGGCCTCGCCTTTGCCGTCGGTCGCACATCATCGGAGCCCCTTCGTGCTCGCAGTGCTTCTCCTTCCCGGCGCGCTTCGCGCCTTCCTCCCCGCCCTGATCGGTCGGTCCGCTCTCGCCATGGGCGGTCTCGCCCTCCTCCTCGCCGTCCAGGAAGGTACGGGTTCCTACGCCCAGGCCGGTTTCGCCACAGCCGCCTTCGGAATCGCCAACGTCATCGCCGCCCCCTGGCGTGCCCGGGCCGTCGATCGGTTCGGGCAACGGACCGCGCTCACCACCATGGCCTCGGGCCAAGCCACGGGCTTCATCGCTCTCGCGCTCCTCACGGAAGCCGAAGGGATCGCGGCCTTCTGGTTCCTCGTCCTCAGTGCGGCGGTCGGACTGAGCGCACCGCCCCTGGGCGCGGCGATGCGCATGGTCTGGGCCTCGATCACGACGGCAGGTGATCAGCGGACCAAGGCATTCAGCATCGACGCGGTCTGTGAAGAGCTCCTCTTCGTCGGCGGTCCCGTCATCATCACCGCGGTCATCGTGGCCGGCTCTCCCGGCGTCGGGCTCTGGGTGACCGCGGCAGCGGTTCTCGGCGGCACCGCGGCGATGACGTCCAGTGCGTCGTCACGGGCGCTGCGCGGAAGGGGAGGCAGTGGCGCGCGAGGCGATCGCCCGCTGCGGCAACCGGGGTTCGTCAGGGTGCTGATCGTCCTGTTGGGCGTCGGTGGTGTGCTGGGTGTCGCGGAGATCGCAGCACCCGCGGTCGCCGCGCAACATGATGCTGTCGCCGCTTCGGGCTGGCTGCTGGCGGCGTTCGCCGCCGGGAGTGCCATCGGAGGTCTTCTCTACGGACAGCTGGACCTGAAGGGGGGAATCGGCGGGAGGCTGTTCGTCCTGTGCGTGAGCATGGGTCTTGCCGCGGTGCTCGTGTCGCAACTCGACACGCTCGCTCTCTTCGCCGCGGGCCTCGCCCTCGTCGGCCTCTTCCTCGCCCCGTCCCTCATCACCGGATACCTCATTGCCGACACCCTCGTTCCGGTATCCGGTCGGACGGAAGCATCGACATGGATCAACACATCGGTGAACCTCGGTGCATCGCTGGCGTCCGCAGCGGCAGGAATCGTCATCGAGCGGTCCGGCGCCTGGCTCGCCCTCGTCCTCATGGGGGTGATCGCGCTCGCGCTCGCCTCCGTCGTTCCGTTCGCACGGCTGCACACGATCGAGCCAACGGCGGACCGGGCTCCGGATCGTTGCGCACAGGACTGATCACGGCACCCCCCAGCAGCCCAGCGGCCCGAGCGGTCAGGGGCGTCGATGCTGACGGGCTGTGTTCCGTACGGCGCCGACTGGTTGGCCCCGGGCCAGGTGCATTGATCATGAGCGTTGTTGACGGTCCCGGGTCTTGATCATGGCGACGACCTCCGGTGGGGTGGAGGTGTCCAAGCCGCACCACACACGGAGGTCTTCGTGTCTCACCGCAATGCCCGCTGATCGTTCACGACAGCCAGCTGACCGTTCACGGCAGGCGGATCCTGGTCGAACGTGTCCTCACGGGCCGTCCCGTTGCCCACGTGGCCACGGAGATGGGCGTGTCACGGCCACAGCACACACGTGGGTCCACCGCTGGCATGCCGAGGGGAGCACCGGACGCCACAGACCGCGCCCTCCGGACGGACGACGGCCCTGTGTCAGCCACGACCTGCTGGACCGGTGGACCGGTGGCCAACCGCCCGTCCGCTCTTATGGCGGGCGCTACGCCGTGAGTTCCTGATGGAGTGCCTCCCGCAGCCGTGCGGCGCGCTCGGCGACCTCGGCGGGCCCGAGCTCCACCGCGCGAGCGCACCAGCGCTGCCCCTCGGAGAGCTCTCCGCGGCGGGCCGCGAGGAGCGCGAGGCGCAGGGCCGCTCGGCCGTGCCCGGCCCGCGCCGCGCGGGTCCACCACAGGGCTGCCTCACGCTCATTGCCCTCACGGGCCAGCAGCAGGCCCAGGTTGAACGCGCCGTTGCGGCTGCCCGCCGATGCCGCCTCCCGGTACCAGCGGGCCGCATCGGTCATGTCCCCCCGGGCGGCGGCGAGCATCCCGACCCTCACCTGCGCACGGCGGTGCCCCTGTTCGGCGGCCCGCTCGTACCACTCCTCGCACTCGGTCTTCTCCGCCAGCGACTCTCCGAGCGCCGGCGCGCCCGGAGGCGGCTGTCGGGCGTCCAGCAAAGTGGCGAGCCGGAACGCCGCCTCGGCACTGCCGCCACCGGCCGCGCAGCGCAGATGACGCTCGGCGGCCAGTTCGTCGCCGTCCCTGAGCAAGGCGATGCCGACCTGGAGCGCGGCCTCCGTGTGCCCGGCAGAAGCGGCCCTCTCGTACCAGGTCAGCGCCGTACGGTCATCGTCCCGGCCGACGTAGAGGATGCCCAGGTTGAAGGCGGCGTCGACGCTTCCCGCCTCGGCCGCCTTGGAGAACCAGGGCTCGGCGCCCACCAGGTCGCCCGCCTGGAGCAGCAGGACGGCGAGTGCGTTGGCCGCCTCGCGGTGACCCGCGTAGGCAGCCTGCCGGTACCACTGCTCGGCCTGGGCGATGCGGTCCTGCGCGGCGCAGAGCAGACCGAGGTTGTAGGCGCCGTTCACATCGCCGGCCGTCAGGGCGGCGCGGTACCAGCGCTCGGCGGTCTGCGGCTCACCACGGGCCGCGTGGAGGGCGCCGAGAGCGTTGGCCGCGTTCCCGTCGCCGTCCTGGGCGGCCCGCAGCCACCAGACGGCGGCGCTCTCCTCGTCGCCGGCGTCCCGGAGCAGGAAGGCGAGCGCACAGGCCGCCCTGGCCTCACCGTCCTTGGCGGCACTCAGATACCAGCGGCCGGCCTCCTTGAGCTCACCGCGCCGCTCCAGGATCGACCCGAGGTGCAGGGCAGCCCGCCGATGTCCACGTGCGGCGGCCTGGCGGTACCACTGGGCGGCCTCGTCGAGGGTGGTCAGCACGAGGTTCGTCGCGCTGCTCGACGTCTGGTCCGGGTCATCGCCGCGGTCTGCCGGGCGCGCGCTCTGTCCCGCAGCGCGCGCTCCGCCCCGGGAAGCGCTGCCATGGCCAGCGTCCCGTGGCGACCGGTCGCCGTGCACGCCTACGGTGCCGCCCTCGCCCGATCGCGCCGGAAGGGCTCGACCGCCTCCCAGCATCAACTCCGCTGCGCCTGCCGGCCGTGTCTCCTCCGCAGCACGTGACTCCAGCGCCCGGGCGAGCCGATAGGCCGCCTCCCGGTGCCCTTGTTCGGCGGCCGAGCGCAGCCAGCGCTCGGCGCCCTTCTCACCACGGTGTTCCAGCAGGTCCGCCAGTGCGTACGCGCCCAGGGCATGGCCCTGTTCCGCGGACTGGCGCAGCCAGTACTCGGCAGCGGGCTCGTCACCGCGTTCCCGGAAGTGGCGGCCCAGGGCATGGGCTGCCGCCGCGGATCCGGCGACGGCGGCCACGCGCCACCAGGCCGCCGCCTCGTCCGCGTAGCCCCGCTGGTGGAGGAGGACGCCCAGGTTGTTGGCTGCGGCACGGTCTCCGTCGGCGGTCGCGCCGCGCAGATGGGGTTCCGCGCCATCGAGGTCGCCACGGCGCAACAGGGCGGCGCCCAGCAGGCTCATGGCGGCCGTGTCGCCGTCGGCGGCGGCCCGTCGGTAGCGCTCCTCCGTCTCGGCACTCTCCACCGCGTCCGCGGACTCGGCAGTCACCGTTGGCCCGTTGGCGTCCTCATGGTCGACGGGGCCGACAGGGCCCGCGCCGAGGGAGGCGGGATGGCGCATGGCGGGGTGGGCGGTGGTGCTGGCGATGCTGTCAGCAGCGGAACTCGTTGCATCCGCTGCATTTACGGCATTTCGCTGCACAAACCGCCCTGTCTTCAACAGAGTCGCCCTGTCCCCCATAAATTCCATCGTCGCACCACCCGCAACCCGCGTACACCTGGTATACCGCAGCCAGTGAGGTCACTTCAGCGTTTTGTCGACATGCCCACAGAGAGACAAGTCAAACACTTACTGAGCCAACTCGCAGCACGCCACGCGCAGTTCCCCACGTGATCACATACGCATAAAGAGGGCCCGGATCCTCAAAGGATTCGGGCCCTCTTTATTTCAGTAGCGGGGACAGGATTTGAACCTGCGACCTCTGGGTTATGAGCCCAGCGAGCTACCGAGCTGCTCCACCCCGCGTCGTTGTGTTCACACACTATCACGGCGCGGGATGTTGCCTGATCAGAGCGGCTGTCGCCGCCTCTGCCCACCCCGCCCCACGGGGCGTACCCATGGGACGGGGACCGTCTGCGCGACTAGGTCGACGTGGACGGCGAGGGGGCTGGTGACTTCGGCGGCGGAGTCGTACTCGGTCGGCCCTGGGCAGCCGCGAGACGCTCGATGGCGGCTTCCAGCTTGTCCTGGGCCCTGCCGTAGCCCTCCCGGTCCTTCGGATCCTTCTCCAACAGCGCGTCCATCTCGGCCTGTGCCTTGACGACGTCGCTGATGGCCGCCTTCAGGGCCGCGTCACCCGTGGCGGGTGGCGCCGTCGGGTCGGGTGTCGGCTTGGTGGGTTCCTCGCCCGGTGGCGTGGTCGGCTCCTCGGTGCCCTCCTCGCCGAAGACCGCGTTGAGCGCCTCCGGCAGGCTGTCCTTGAAGACGGGTTTGCCTCCGCCGTAGGCGACGGCCACCTTCCGCAACAGCGGGTAGTTGGCACTGCCACCTCGGGCGTAGACCGGTTCGACGTAGAGGAACCCGCCGTCCAGGGGGATCGTCAGCAGATTGCCGTACTCGATGTCGGAGTCGGTGCCTCTGAGGTCGCGGACGAACGTGGCGACCTCTGGCACACCGTTCAACTCGGACTGCACCTGAGAGGGCCCTTGGACCGTCTCCGTGACTCTGAGCAGTCTCATCGAGCCGTAGCTATCGCTGTTGGCGTCGGCGTCCACGGCCATGTACGCACCGAGGTTGGGGCGACCGGCCGGGGTGAACGTCGTCGTCAGCGAGAACTTCTGCTCCTTCTCACCCGGCATCTTCAGGCTCAGGTAGTACGGGGGCACCGCACTGCTGTCCTTGTTCGTCGGGTCGTCCGGCACCTGCCAGGCGTCACTGCCGCTGTAGAACTGCTCGGGCTCGGTGACGTGGTAGCGGGTGAGCAGTTCGCGCTGCACCTTGAACATGTCCTGCGGATACCGCAGGTGCGACTTCAACTCGGACGAGATCTCGCTCTTCGCCTTCACCGTGCCGGGGAACGCCTTCATCCAGGTCTTGAGGACCGGGTCCTTGGTGTCCCACTGGTACAGCTTGACCTTGCCGTCGTAGGCGTCGACGGTGGCCTTCACCGAGTTGCGGATGTAGTTGACCTGGTTCTGCTGGGCGACCACGGCGCGCTGGTTGGTGGTCAGCGAGTCGGTCGTGGTGTCCCCGAGCGTCGTACGCGATGCGTAGGGGTAGCCGTTGGTCGTGGTGTAGGCGTCGACGATCCACTGGATGCGGCCGTCGACCACGGCCGGATAGGCGTCGCCGTCGATGGTCAGCCAGGGTGCGACGGCCTCGACGCGCTCCTTGGGGGTGCGGTTGTACAGGATCCTCGACCCGTCGCCGACGGCGCCGGAGTAGAAGAGCTGCGGCTCGCTGAACGACACCGCGTAGGCGGCCCTGTTCAAGGCGCTGGAGAGGCTCACGCCGCTCTTGCCCTGATAGCTCGTGTACTTGGTCGGCCCGGTGCTGGCCTCGTAGTCCAGTTCCTTCTGCGGACCACCGACGATCGAGTACTGCTCGGTCTTCTCGCCGTAGTAGATCTTCTGCTCGTACGAACCGAGCTGCCCCTTGGTGGGCATTCCGGATTCGGTGAAGTCAGGCGATCCGACCGTGCCCTTGTTGGGGTCGCTGACCACGCTCGTGCCCTTGGCCGCGATCGCGCCGTAACCATGGGTGTAGGTGAAGTGGTCGTTGATCCAGTTCCGCTTGGGGATGCCCTCGATGTCGAGCTCCCGCAGACCGATGACGGTGTCCTGCGGCTTCCCGTCCGGGCCGGGGTAGCGGTCGACGTCCAGCGTGTCCGGGAACTGGTAGTACTTCCGCTCCTGCTGGAGCTGCTGGAAGGCCGGCGAGACGACGTTGGAGTCGACGACGCGGTAGCTCGCGGCGGACTTGGCGTCCTCCCGCTGCTGGGACCTGCGGGTCGGGTCGCCCTTGCCCTTGTAGTCCTCGGCCTTCGTGCTGTCGATGCCGTACGCCTTGCGGGTGGCATCGATGTTCTTCTGGATGTACGGGCTTTCCTTGGCCTGCTCGTTCGGCTGGACCTGGAACTTCTGCACGATGGCCGGGTAGAGGCCACCGATGAGGATCGCCGAGAGGACCATCAGCCCGAACCCGATCACCGGCAACTGCCAGGTGCGCCGCCACAGCGTGGCGAAGAAGAGCAGGGCGCAGATCACGGCGATGCAGAACAGGATCGTCTTCGCCGGGAGGTAGGCGTTGGCGTCGACGTACCGCAGGCCCGTCCAGTTCCCCGTGGCCTTGAAGTCGCTGGACTTCACCGCGAGCCCGTACCGGTCGAGCCAGTACGCCACGGCCTTCAGGGAGACGAAGAGGCCGAGCAGCACCGAGAGGTGTCCGGTGGCGGCGGCGGTCGCGCGGGCCCCGGGGCTGGTGATGCGCAGCCCGCCGTAGAGGTAGTGGGTCAGTGCGGCGGCGATCAGCGAGAGGACGGCCGCAGCGAAGCCGAAGCCGAGCAGGAACCGGTACCACGGCAGGTCGAACGCATAGAACGCCACGTCCAGACCGAACTCGGGATCCTTCTCGCCGAAGGCGACACCGTTGACCCACATCAGCCAGGTGCGCCACTGACCGGTCGCGGAGGCACCTGCGATCAACCCGACCAGAGCGGTGATCGCAAGGAGCACCCACTTCTTGTACGGGGCGATGCCCATGCGGTACCGGTCGAGGCTCTGCTGCTCCAACGACATGGCGCTCAGCGGCGGGCGCAGCCGGTGCGCCAGCCAGATGTTCACCCCGACGGCGAGCGCCATCAACAGACCGAAGACGGCGAAGAGCCCGACCTTGGTCCACAAAGTGGTGGTGAACACCGATGAGTAGTCAACGGATCGGTACCACAGCCAGTCGGTCCAAAAGCCGGCGAACATGACGAACGCCATCGCCAGGACCGCCAGCACACCCAGCGTCATCAGCAGGGTGCGGACGCGGCGGGACGGCCGGCCTACTCTGATCCGTGGCCCGGTCGGGGGGCCTCCGCCGCGGTCCGGCATCTGGAAAGCCAACGTGCGCACCTCGAAGTTCGCGGTTGTGTAGAGGTAGCGGCCATGTGGGTCATGGACGCGGTCGTGCCAAGCTGGGCCCCGCGATCGTAGAGCCCACTTGTGCAACTTACTGAGGCTTTACCTAGTTCCCATCCCGGGGCCAGAAGGAGGCAGGATATTGGGCATGTCCAATGTTTCTTCTTCCGCCCCCTCCGATCCGCCCGCCGACCCGTCGTCGTCCGGGTCCGCATCCGGAGCCGCCAAGAGCACCAACGCACCTGGTGGGGCCGATTCCGGCAGCTCCGCCGGTGTTCCTTCCGGGCCGATCGCGGCCACCCCGTTGACCCGCGCCGTCCTGGAGATCGACGAATACGCATCGGGCCTTGGCTGGGATCAGCCTGCGCGACTGTTCGCGCTCGTCGACACGACCAAGCTGCGCGTCCAGGAACCCGGACTGGCGGCGCAGCTGGGGCTCGACGGGGACGACGCCGCCGCACCCCTGACGCCGATCGAGCAGGAGGAGATCCCGGCGGGCAAGCCGCTGGACGAGTTCCTCGCCACGATCGCCTGGCCGGATGCGGTCGCCGGCTGCGCCTTGACGGTGGAGCGTCAGATGCTTCCGTCGTCGGCCGAGGCCGCGGTTCCGCAGGGACTCGACGATGCGTCGCTGGCGCAGTGGGTGGCCGCCCACCCGGACCGCCAGGAAGTACGGATGACGGTGGCGGTGTTGCGCGACGGGACGCGTGAGTCGGCGCTGCGCCTGCGGGACAAGGACTCTTCGCGAGAGGTCCTGACCGGATCGGATCTGGTGCCCGGGCTGGCGGAGGCACTCTCGGCGACCTTCGAGGCGTAGCGGCTCGATGCAGTATCAGGGGCCGTCATCGGCCGGTCTTCGCCGCGGCCCAACAGGGCGTGGCGGGTCCGGCCGGTGCAGGTCGGACCGCTCTGGTTCATGGGCTACTGCCGCACTGCTCGTCGACAGTCGGTTGCCGACATCCGTGTGCGGTTCGTCGGCCGGGCGGCTGGGGAGCGGCCCGGCCGGCCATGCAACCTCGTCGGTCAGCCGACTGAGCAGCGGGGCAGGTCCGAGGTCTTCCCGGACTTGATCTTCTCCAGGGACCTGGTCGCATCGGCCATGGTCTCCACCTTCACCAGGGTCAACCCGTCCGGAACATCCGATACCGCGGTCGCGCAGTTGTCGCTCGGGGTCAGGAAGAACTGGGCCCCGGCCTGGCGCGCTCCCACCAGTTTCATTTCGATTCCGCCGATCGGGCCGACCTTCCCGTCGTCGTCGATCGTGCCGGTTCCCGCCACGAACTTCCCACCGGTCAGATTCTCCGGGGTCAGCTTGTCGACGATGCCCAGGGCGAACATCAATCCTGCGCTGGGGCCTCCGACATCGGCGAGATTGATGTCGATGGTGAAGGGGAACGTGTGGTCGGTGCCCGCCTCGATGCCGACGATCGGCCGGTCGCTCTGCCCGGGCGCGGGAACCGTTGTGATCGTGACATTGCGGGTGGTGGTCGGCTCCTTGCGCGCCTTCTCCGCGGCTGCCGCATCCTTCGCGGGCACGATCGTGAAGACGACCCGGTCACCGGGCTTGCGCTGGGTGACCAGTTTGGCGACGTCGCCGGGCTCCTTGACGGGCTTTCCGTCGACCGCCCGAATCAGATCGCCGGCGTGCAGCCGACCCTCCGCCGGGCTGTCCTTGCGGACGGACGCCACGAGGACACGCATCTTCACCGGGATCTTCAACTGCTTCAGCGCAGCGACCTTGGCGCTCTCCTGCGACTGGGTGAACTCCTCGGCGTTCTCCTGGGTGGACTGCTCTTCCGTCTTGCCGTCCGGATAGAGGGTGTCGTGCGGCACAACGACATTGTCATGAGCCAGCCAGCCGTAAACCGTCTCCACGATGTTCATGCGGTAGTCCGCACCCGTGACCCGGACCGTTGTCATATTGAGATGACCGGTCGTCGGGTAGGTCTGCCGTCCCTCGATGTCCAGTACGGGCTCGCCGCGTGCGTCCCCCAGGGTGTTCACCGTCGGGCCGGGCGACATCTCCGAGTACGGCACGGGAAGAAGCACCCCTGCGCACAGCAGCGCAATGAAGAGGAGGGTCGACGCGAGCATCGTCGCAGTGCGGCGTGGCATGGAACGACAGTACGGGACAGGCCCGTCCCTGCACTGTCGGGGCCGGTCCGACCAGGGGCGATCGACAAGCCCCTGCACAACGGACCGGAGGTGGATCAGCTCGGCGGGAAGATGCGGCTAGGAGGCGCGGCCACCGCCGGAGTCCGCCTTCTCCATCGCATCCCGGAAGCGAGCGTAGCCGGCCAGTTCGGCCACATCACCGGTGGTGCGGTTCCGGGAGGCCCAGCCGCCCCATATCGCAGCACCGACAACAGCGAAAAGCGGAATCAACAACCAGGCGAGTGCTGCCATCGCGGCCTCCCTACCCCATGAACAAGCAACCGAGTGATCAGCAGATTAGCCATCTGCACGTTCAACGCTCGTGGCAGGGGGGCGGTTACGCAAATCGGGCGCTTGGATGCCGTAGGGGTTTCACTTGCGATCTTTCCCCCATGCCACCGCGAAACGCCGTCGTGGATGCGAGGGACCAAGCCCCCACACGCCGTTCGCCACACCGCTGCCGACCGGGCCCGACCACGGAGTCGCCATCAGGACGACGCCGCCTTCCAACGCCCGGCACCTCAACCGTACGGGAACCGCGGAAGGCTCGGCGTACACCGAAAGGCCCAACCGTGTACGCCTCAAGGAGTACAAGAAGCCAACCGCCCACCCGTCACCCGACCACCACCCCACAGAAGACGGCGCTACGCACCCCCCCCTACCCGTCACCCGACCACCACCCCACAGAAGACGGCGCTACGCACCCCGCCCCACCCGCCGCCTGACCACCACCCCGATTTTGACCGCGCTATGCGCCAACCCATTGCTCGGTGCCGTTGGTGAAGGTCTGGTGCTTCCAGATGGGGACGTCCCGCTTGAGGTCGTCGATGAGCTTGCGGCAGGCCGCGAACGCCTCGGCCCGGTGGGCACACGAGACTGCGGCGACCACCGCGAGGTCGCCGATCCGCAGATCGCCCACCCGGTGGACGGCGGCGATCGCCCGCACCGGGAACTCGGCGGCCACCTTCTCCGCGACCCGCCTCAGCTCGGCCTCCGCCGAGGGGTGGGAGGAGTACCCGAGTTCCGCGACGTCCGCTCCGCCGTCGTGGTCGCGCACGGTGCCGACGAACAGCGCGGTGCCGCCCGCCGACTCATCGCTGACGGCGGCGAAGACCTCGTCCAGGGACAGGGGGGTGTCACGGACCGCGATGAGCCGGACGGGATCCTCCGCCGCCCGCTCACCGGGGTGGTCGTACGTAGTGGCCATGCACTCATCGTGCCCCACGCCACCGACAGCGCAGGACACCGAGGGTCGCCGAGGCCGGGCCCGGGAACCGTACCGGGTTTGCCCGAACCCCAGCTACAGCCGTCGGCGCGCCTTGCGGGCGCGACGCACGAGCGCGGCCGTACCCAGCAGGGCGACCGTCGCCCCGGCGGCTCCCGCAGCGGTCGCGTCCTTGCGGCCGAGACGGCGTCCCGCGACGGTGTGACGACCCTCCACTTCGTCGAGGAGAGCGGCGAGAACCTCCTCGTTGGTCCACTGCGGACGCCAGCCGGCGTCGTGGAGACGGCTCACGCTGACGACCCACGGATGCATCGTGTACGCGAGGTCGCCGGCGGGTGAGGGGGTCAGTCCGATGCGGTGCAGCCTGGCAGCAGCCCCCAGGGCGACGGCCGAGGGCAACTCCATCCGTCGGATGCCGCTGAGCTCCTCGACGTCGTCCTGCTCCAGCCAGCCGTCGCACCCCACGGCGAGCTCGCCTTCGACCTTCTCAAGCGCCGCGTACTCCAGCGCGCTGACCAGGTCTTCGACATGACAGAACTGCCACGCGGGACGCGATCCGGCCACCACGAGCAGGCGGGGGGACTCGAAGTAGCGGGTGAGAGCGGTGTCGGTGCCGCCGACCAGCACCGTGGGCCTGACCACCGTCACATTGAGCCCGGGATGGGCTCGGGGCGCGCGCCGGGCGAGCCGTTCGATCTCCAGGAGATCACCGACGCCCGTCGCCTCGGCGGTGGCGCGCAGCTCGGCGTCCTCCGACAGCGGAATGTCATTGTCGGGGAGCGCTCCGTACACCATGGCCGATGTGCACAGGACGACCCGGTGCACGCCCGCGGCAGCAGCCGCCGTGAGCACGGTCTGTGTACCGCGTACGTTATACGCAGTACGTGCGGCGGCATCGGTCTCCAGATCGAGGTCAAGTGCCAGGTGCACGACGACATCGGCCCCGCGCAGCTTCTCCGCGATGGCCGGATCTCGTACATCCAGGATGTGCCACTGCGCCTCGGCGACCTCACCGCGGCGCTCATCGATGGCGATGACCTCCTTGACCTCCTCTGACGCGGCCAGTCGTCGGGCGAGAAGATCACCGATGCCGGTGGCGGCACCGGTGATCGCGACGATGGGACCACGGCCCGATGGCCCCTCGCCCGGGGTCGGGGTTGAGCGGTTTCGCGCTCCGCGAACCTGCGGATCTGGGGAACTCACCAGGTGTCTCCAGCGGTTGTCTTCAGTACGTAAGCGAATGACACGTACGTACAGGTGGCGTCCATCCTGCCGCAGGCCACGAGTCAGTGAAGCACCGAGCCCATTGGCGGGCCCGGATGTCTACGCTGGGTGGTGAACACTGGGCATTCGCCGCCGGCCCGGAGCCGGTGGCCCTACGAGCCGAGGAAACCCGTGAGTGACACCCCATTCGGATTCGGCCTTCCGCCGGAGGAGCCGGACGACGGCGACAAGGGCAAGAAGGGCGATCCCGCCGGCGGTGGCCACGGCGCCGGTGGCCCTTCACCTGCCAATCCTTTCGGATTCGGCTTCGGAGGCGGGGACGGAGGTGCGGACAATCCCTTCGCCGCCATGTTCGGCTCGCTCAACCCCAATGACCTGGGCGCGGCCTTCCAGCAGCTGGGCCAGATGCTGAGCTACGAGGGTGGCCCGGTGAACTGGGACATGGCGAAGCAGATCGCCCGGCAGACGGTCTCCCAGGGCACGTCTGACGGCACCAAGGACGAGAGCGTGAGCCCCGGTGACCGCACCGCGGTCGATGAGGCGCTGCGACTGGCGGACGTCTGGCTGGATGGTGCGACGTCGCTGCCGTCCGGTGCGACGACTTCGGTGGCGTGGAGTCGCGCCGAGTGGGTCGAGGCGACCCTGCCTGCCTGGCAGCAGCTGGTCGACCCGGTTGCCGAGCGGGTCGGTGTGGCCATGGGCGATGTGCTGCCCGAGGAGATGCAGGCCATGGCGGGTCCGCTGCTCGGGATGATGCGCTCCATGGGCGGAGCCATGTTCGGCCAGCAGATCGGTCAGGCCGTGGGCGTGCTGGCGGGCGAGGTGGTCGGCTCGACCGACATCGGTCTGCCGCTGGGCCCCGCGGGGAAGGCGGCTCTCCTGCCGCTGAACATCGCGGCGCTCGGCAAGGACCTGGGCGTGCCCAAGGATGAGGTGCGGCTCTATCTGGCTCTGCGCGAGGCGGCCCACCAGCGCCTCTTCGCCCATGTGCCCTGGTTGCGCTCGCACCTGTTCGGCGCGGTCGAGGGGTACGCCCGCGGGATCAAGGTCGATACGTCGAAGCTGGAGGACGTCGTCGGGCAGTTCGACCCGACGCATCCCGAGCAGTTGCAGGAGGCTCTCCAGCAGGGCATGTTCCAGCCGGAGGACACACCGCAGCAGAAGGCGGCGCTGGCCCGTCTGGAAACGGCTCTCGCGCTGGTCGAGGGCTGGGTGGACGCCGTGGTGCACGAGGCGGCGGCGACCCGGCTGACGTCGGCCGGTGCTCTGCGCGAGACATTGCGCAGGCGTCGTGCCTCGGGCGGTCCGGCCGAGCAGACCTTCGCCACGTTGATCGGTCTCCAGCTGCGTCCCCGCCGGCTGCGGGACGCCTCGCGGCTGTGGGCCTCCCTGACCGACGCCCGTGGGATGGACGGGCGCGACGCACTGTGGGAGCACCCGGACATGCTGCCGACCGCAACCGACCTCGATGACCCCGATGGTTTTGTCCACCGCGAGCAGATGGACTTCTCCGAGTTGGACAAGATGCTCGGCGAGGCGGCCTCCCGCGGCGGTACCGGCGCCGGTGGCACCACCCCCGAGAGCGACGGCACCAACGAAACCACCAACAGCACCGACAGCACCGACATCGGAGACACGAAGGGCGATCAGTCGGGCGATGACCCTGCGGATGGCCAGGGCGGCTCGGGCCGGTGAGCCTGCATGACGACGCCGTGGTGGTCCTGAAGGGATACGGGGACCAGTACGAGCTGCGGCAGACGTATCTGGACCATCTGTCCGCGCACCCGGACGCCATGTGGAAGTCCTGCTCAGCGGGTCATCTGACGGCGAGCGCTCTGGTCATCGATCCGGAGCGACAGCGGGTGCTCCTGACGTTGCACAAGAAGCTGGGCATGTGGCTCCAGATGGGTGGCCACTGCGAGCCCGGGGACGCGACGCTCGCGCGGGCCGCGCTGCGGGAGGCGACCGAGGAGTCGGGCATCGACGGCCTGACGCTGCTGCGGTCGGGGGAGCCGGTACGCCTCGACCGGCATCCGATCCCTGCGCCGTGCAACTGGCATCTGGATGTGCAGTTCGCCGCACTGGCGCCGCCCGGTTCGGCCGTCCGGATCAGCGAAGAGTCCCTGGACCTGCGTTGGTACGCCTACGACGAGGTGGCTGATGTGGCGGACGAATCGGTCATCCGGCTGTTGGAGCGGACCCGAGCCGCCCTGTAGTGCGGACATGGCGCAGTGCGGACACGGCTCCGCTGCTCGAACACCGTGGTGTCCGAGCAGCGGAGCGAACGCCTGCTAGTTCCAGGAGTTGTTCTGGTTCTGGCCGCTGTTGCCGAACTGGCCCCGCAGCCCTTCACCGATCTGAGCGTTCTGCGGGGGCATGACCTCACTGGGCTGCACCAGGGCGAACCCGTTCCCGGTGAAGCTCAGCTCCCAGCCCTCACCGGTGTTGCCCCGCCTTCGGACGATGCTCGACGCATGGGTCTGCGCCTGCATCTGGACCCGTAGCTGTGTCGACCAGGCGACCACCGCATCGGCGTCGACACTGACGTACTTCTCGGGCGTGACCTGCATCATCAGCGGCTGACCCGAGGTCATCATGGCGACCTTGCCCCGGCCCGTGATGTTGAGCTGGTACTTCCCCGAGCCGGAGATCCCGTACTGGCTGTCCACGGCGATGACCTCGGTGTGCAGGGCCGAGTCCAGCGCCAGGACATAGGCGCTGTCGACGGTGAGTCCCTCGTGGTCGACGTCCACGAGGTGGACGTACTGCGCGAGGTTCGCGAAGTAGATCGTGCCCTGCCCGGAGCAGCGCATCAGGTCAAGACCCTCGCCCGTACGAGCACTGGCGTTGCGCTGGCTGGTGGACTGGTACTCACCGTCGAAGTCGATGGCGCCCTGGTAGGCGACCATCGCACCCTTGCGGGCAAGGATGTCGTCGTGTCCGGTGAGGGACACCCGCAGCAGTTGGGGATTCTGGAGTGCGTAGCGCTCCTGGGACTGCTGGTCTGCGTGGTTGAAAAGTGGGCTCTGCATGGTGTGTTCCCGTTCCCCCTCAGCCCCGAATGCGCAAACGGTCGGTGCTGTCCTCGTTCGGCTGTACGACGACGATGCCCTGACCGGAGAAGGCCATCTGGAAGGCTTCGCCGCTGCCCCGTCCAATGAGGGAGGAGGCCTTGAAACTCCGCTTCCCCTTCACCTTGAGGTTGGGCGACCAGGCGACCAGGGCGTCGGGGTCGACGTAGGTCTCGTCGTCTCCGCGCCCGCAGTCGACGACGATGGGCACACCGCGCGAGGTGACGGCGACCCAGCCGGTACCCGCGATCTCCACATTCCACATGCCCTGGCCTGCGAGCTTCGCCAGGCCCTTGACCTTTTCGACGCCCCACTGGAGATGGGCGTCGAAGGCGAGGACGTTGGTGCCGTTGATGGAGATGGACTCGTTGTTGAGGTTGATGACGAGGACGTCCGCACCGTAGTCGGCGAGGTAGAGCAGTCCGTCGCCGGAGCACTTCATGATGGGCGCGCCTTCACCCGTGGCCCACTGCGCGGCGGCCTGGCGGGCTGCCGGCGGATTCGGCTCGTACTGGATGAAACCCTCGTACGACACCATGGAGCCCGTACGGGCGAAGAGGTCCTGACCGGTGGCCATGGCGACCTTGAGCATGGTCCGGCCGTGGTTCTCCATCCGGGCGGTGACCGGGGTGGGGGCAAAGCCCGCGAGTTGCTGGTTCATTCTTCGGGCTCCCTCAGACCTCGTAGGGCTGGACGACGATGAAGTTGCCGGGAGCGCCCCGGAACTGGAGGTTGACCGTCTCGCCGCTGTGACCCGGGTAGGCGTTGCGACGGAGCCGGACCTGACTGGTGATGATCACCTGGGCGGCTGACGACCAGGCCACGACGGCGTTGGAGTCGGCATAGGTGGCCGGGGTGACCGGCAGGACGACCGGAATGCCCTGTGTCTTGACCACGACGGTGCCGGTGCCGCTGAAGTGCATCGTGAACAAGGCTCCACCGGGGATGCCGTGCCCCTCGATCCGACGGATCTCGTATTGGAGGTCCTCGTCGAAGGCCAGGACGTTCTCGGCGGAGACGCAGATCCCGTCGCCCTGGAGCTCGATGGGGTGCAGATGGGCGGCGTCCTCGGCGAGGAACACCTGCCCGCGGCCCGAGCAGCGCATCAGCTGCATCTCCTGGCCGGTGGCATCGCCCAGTTTGCGACCGATGAATCCGGCGCCCTTATGGCTGAAGTCCACCTTGCCCTGGTACATCACCATGCTGCCCTGCCGAGCGAGCACGCCGCCGCCACCCAGCGCGAGTTCGACCCGCATCAGGTTCGGGTTCTGCGGGGTCCAGCGCAGGCCGGTTGCGGTCTCCCGGTACGGCTGGAGTGCGGCTTGCAGACCGGGCCCGGCCTGCGGCATCGCCTGGGGCGCGCCTTGGTGCTGACCGAAGGGCGCAGGGGCGGGCTGTCCGTAGGGCGAGGGCGCCACGGGGACACCGGCCTGTCCGGGGAACTGGCCTGGGAACTGCCCCTGCGGCTGCTGAGGCGGCTGCCCGGGAGCGAACGCCTGGGGCGGCACCACGGGTGCCGCAGCGGCGGGCGCGGCGTACGGCTGGGGCGCGGGTGCCGCGTACGGCTGAGGTGCCGGAGCCGGAGCCGGTATCGGCGCGGGTGCGGGCGCGGGCGGAGCCCCGAACGAAGGAGCTGGTGGAGGCGGCGGCTGGGGTGCGGCAGGTGCGCCGAACGCCGGTGCCGGAGCGGGCTGTGCCGGTGCGCCGAACACGGGCGCGGCCGGAGGCGTCGGCGCGGCCGGCTGGTCCTCGGCGACCTCGCCGCCGAAGTTGCGCAGGAGCGCGTCCAAACCGCCGTCGAAGCCCTGTCCGATGGCGGCGAAGCGCCATACGTCCTTCAGATAGAAGTCACCGAGCATCACCGCGCGTTCGGTGGTGAATTCGGAACCGTTGAAGGGGTAGCGGACGACCTCTTCCCCACCGGCGACGATGCGGATGTAGCCGGGACCGACCTGGGACATCTGTCCTGCGCCGTCGACCGTGGCGGTGAAGGAGAGCTTGTGGATGTTCGCAGGAATCCGGTCCAGCGTGACGCGGAACGCCTCGGTGTCACCCGACTGGGCACCGAGCTGCTGAATGGACTCCTCCGGCGATTTCGGTTGGTTGAAGAAGATGAAGTACCGGTCGTCCGAGAGCTGTTCATTGGCGTCCAGCCCGAAACAACTGATGTCGAACGTCAGACCAGGACCCGCGATCTGCACACCTACGTACAGATCCGTTCCCGGCGTGAGATCACTGATCTTGGCCTTGTGGCCGCGTTGGAATTCCCTGGCCATGCGTAACGACCGTCCCCCATCCCAGAAATACGAATGCGTCGCGCCAGGCTAAGCCGCATGTCACATTCAGCCAAGCCCGGGCATGTGTTGGGACAGATTCGGTACGCAGGGTTCAAGGGGGAACACGGCGTGATGGCATTCGATGCGCAGTGGGGCCACAGCGGAAGGAAGCCGCTCCCTCACGCCCTTACGGCCACGCCCTTACAGCGATTCGCCGGGCACCCACCGGTGATCATTCTCCGTCCGCGGCGGGAAGCCGGGGCAACCGGTCCGCGGCAATGACTCCCTCCAAATACCCTCGGGCCCGCTCGGTGCGGGGGTACGCCTCAAGGAGCTGCCAGAAGCGGGCGCCGTGCCCGGGCACCAGCAGATGTGCCAACTCATGGACGAGGACGTAGTCGATGACGTACTCGGGCATCCCCTGGAGGCGGTGCGAGAGACGGATGCTGCCCTCCGCAGGCGTACAGGAACCCCAGCGGGTGTTCTGATTGGTCACCCACCGCACCGATGTGGGGGACGCTCGTCCGTCGAAGTACTGCGCGGACAGGCGCTTCGCGCGCTCGGTCAGATCACTGTCGCCGAGCATCCGCTTGCTCTCCTGGGCGGCCAGCTTGTCGAGCATGACGCTGACCCAGCGCTGTTCCTCGGCCTCCGACATCCGGGCCGGGATCAGAACGACGGTCCGGTCGCCCTCGCGGTACGCGGACACGGTTCTGCTGCGACGGGCGCTCCTGCGGACCTCGACTGCGCTCGTCGCCGCTCCTGTCGCCACTCCTCGGGACGGACGCACGACCACCTCGCGCGGTTGAACCCCCGGCGGGCGCGCTGGGGTCTCCCCTGTGGTGCGGGAGGACGGATCGACGGACACGCCTCGACGGTACCCGTTGGCACCGGGGTAAGTCCCACCCCCGGATCGGTTCCGTTCGATCCTCCCCCGACGACCGCACTACTTTTACGACTAATACATCGCCCTGTGGATAACTTTCTCCCCGCCCCCTCCCCACCCTGCATTCTGAGATCCGGTCCCCCACCCACGACCAGACGGGGACCCACGCGATCCCGACATGCCCAAAGACACATTTGTGTCCCATGTGTGTGCCATGCGTGTGTGCTCTATGTGGTCGACATCTTCGACGGGGAGTTGTTATGCATCCGATGGTGAAGCCCGCACTGCGACGGGCATGGCGAGAGCGACAGACCGTGCAGTTCGGCGTGACACCCGCCCACGCGGTGGTGGTCGGGCCGATGGACCCGGCCACCGGGAGCCTCCTCCAACTGTTCGACGGAACCCGGGGGCTGCCGCTGTTACGCAAGGAAGCCCATGCGATGGGCCTCCCCGACGGGCAGACGGACGCGTTGATCGGCCGCCTCACCGCAGCCGGACTACTCGACGATCCGACCGCGGGCGGGCCTGCCGCCGATGTGCTGCGCGCCAAACCCGGTCGGCTTCAGCGTCTCCGGCCCGATCTGGCGTCGCTCTCGGTGGTCCACCCCGGGCCGGGCGCCGCGATACGACATCTGGCGGCCCGCCACGCGATGCGAGTCCAGGTGCGCGGTGCAGGTCGGGTCGGCGCAGCCGTGGCAGCACTGCTGTCCGCGGCCGGTGTGGGGCGCGTCGACACCCTCGATGGCGGGTGCGTCGAACCTGGGGATGCGGCTCCCGGCGGCCTGTCGCCGGGAGCCGTGGGTGAAAGGCGTGAGGTCGCGGCCCGTCGGCTGGTGCGCGACAGCGCGCCGCACCCCGCGCCACGGGCCGGAAGGCGCACCAGTGGCTTGCCCACACGGACCACGACTCCTGATCGCGGACCCACCGCACGGGAGGAAGGTCCCGACCCTCACCCTCGCCCTCGCCCTCGCCCGCCGTCCGGAGGCGGAGTCCCGGCGACGAGTTGCTCGGAACCTGCGGTCTCATTGATCGTGGTCTGCCCTCGCGACGGCCTTTCGGCGTATGCACCCGATCCGGCACAAGCCGAGCATTGGATCACCACCGGGACGCCTCATCTCTACGCCGGGGTGGTGGAGGCCACGGGCTTCGTGGGTCCTTTGGTGCTGCCCGGTGGGTCCGCCTGCGCCGGCTGCTGGGAACGGTGCAGGGCCGATGGGGACCCGGGATGGCCACGCCTGCTCGCTCAGTGGCGCTCGGGGAGCCGAAGGAACGCGGTGCCCGCGTGTGACATCTCTCTCGCCGCAACCGTGGCCGGGTTGGCCGCGGCGCACACGCTGTCGTTCCTCGACGGGGGCCTACCGTTGAGCGTTGGCGCACGCTGGGAGGTTGCCCAGCCGATGCTGAGCTGGCGGTCGGAGCGCCTCCGAGCACACGAGGCTTGCGGCTGCGGCGCAGCTGGGAAAAGTGAGGGGGCCGAAACCTCGGGCTCGACGTCCACTCACGAGACAATGGACCATCCGCAGTCAACGGAGTCAGGGCCGTAGGACGCACGCGGCGCAACTGTCTGGGTTTTGGAGGGGCTTATGTCTGATCTTCCCCGGAAGGCGGTCACTCGGACCGCCAAGTTGGCCGCACTGCCCTTGGGGTTCGCCGGCCGAGCCACCTGGGGGCTGGGCAAGCGCATCGGTGGCAAGTCCGCTGAGCTCGTCGCCCGGGAGCTGCAACAGCGCACCGCTGATCAGCTCTTCAAAGTCCTCGGTGAGCTGAAAGGGGGGGCCATGAAGTTCGGGCAGGCGTTGTCCGTCTTCGAATCGGCTCTCCCCGAGGACATCGCGGGTCCCTATCGCGCCGCGCTGACCAAGCTCCAGGACGCGGCTCCGCCGATGCCGACACGGACCGTGCACAAGGTACTGACGGAGCAGCTGGGGAGCGACTGGCGGGAGCTGTTCTCCAACTTCGAGGACAAACCGTCCGCCGCCGCGTCCATCGGACAGGTTCATCGCGCCGTCTGGCACGACGGGCGTGAGGTCGCGGTGAAGGTGCAGTATCCGGGCGCGGGCGAAGCACTGCTCTCCGATCTGACACAGCTGAGCCGCTTCGCAAAGCTGCTGGGCCCACTGATTCCCGGGATGGATCTCAAACCACTGATCAACGAGCTGCGCGACCGGGTGTCGGAGGAGTTGGACTACGGTCTGGAGGCACAAGCACAGCGGGAACACGCCGAGGAGTTCGCGGACGACCCCGATGTGCTGGTGCCTGAAGTGGTCCACCAGTCCGATCAGGTGCTGGTGACGGAGTGGATCGACGGCATTCCCCTGGCCGAGGTGATCGCGGACGGCACGGTGGAGCAGCGGGACCGAGCCGGGCAACTGTTGGCACGCTTCCTCTTCTCCGGCCCTGCGCGGACCGGGCTACTGCACGCCGATCCCCATCCTGGGAACTTCCGGCTCCTTCCCGATGAGGACGGCGAGGGCTGGCGGCTTGGCGTACTGGACTTCGGAACAGTCGACCGGCTGCCCGGCGGGCTTCCCCAGCCCATCGGCGACTGTCTTCGGATGGCGCTGGAGGGCGAAGCAGACATGGTGTACGAGCTGTTGTGTGCCGAAGGCTTCGTCAAGGACGAGATAGAGCTCGACCCCGAAGCGGTACTGGAGTACCTCGTACCGATCATCGAACCTGCCGACCTGGAGGAGTTCACCTTCACCCGGCAGTGGATGCGCACGCAGGCTGCGAGGATCGCCGACATCCGCTCCCCCGCCCACCAACTGGGCAAGCAGTTGAACCTGCCGCCGGCCTATCTACTGATACACAGGGTGACCCTGAGCACCATTGGCGTCCTGTGTCAGCTCAATGCCAGCGTGCGGCTCCGGGACGAACTGGAGGCATGGGTACCAGGCTTCCTTCCGGAAGATGAAGACAGCAGTCTGGCAAGCGCAGAGTTCCCTGAGCAGACTGAGAGCGCTGAGAACGCTGGGAGTGCCGAGTGCGCAGAAGCCACCGAGACTGCGGCGAGTCCCGGCGGACAGTAGCTGGTTGGCCGCGCCCTCTCAGGTCGCGCCATCGCATATCGGCTGGGCCCGAACGCGGAGCGGCCACCAGCACAGGAGTGACGAGTACCCAAGCACCAAGCACCAAGCACCAAGCACCAAGCACCAAGCACCAAGGCTAGGCAGATGGGCGCTGTCTGGTCGGGGACGGACACGGGACATCACCGGGAGCCGGGCGCACAGGGGTGGCATGCGCACTCACCCTGACGGTCCGAGGCAAGGCGACCAGACGCATGCCCGCGGAGCAGCCATGCGTCACAACAAAGGGGTGGGAGGGGGAGGGGAGGGGGGAGGGCCCCCAGCGGGAAGCAGAGACTTCCCATCGCCGAGCTCAGTGCCCCTCGCACCCGTCTGCACACCTGGCCGTCGCCTAGGTCCAGGTGCTCGGCGAAAGCCCGCTCGCTCAGAAGTCAGCGTCGAGACTTCGGAGCGCTCTCCTCTCTCACCCGCTTCGCCCCATCCCTCACACCCTGCTTGAGCAGTCCGATCAGAGCTGAAGCCGAGGCGCTGTCGGTCAGTCCCTGGGCAGTGGGACACGGGTCCGTCGCTGCGTGGCTGGTGGGGCGGCGCTCTAGGTCGAGCGAAGCTGTGCGGCAACGGGCGGAGTCTGCGACTGATCGTGACGGCGGCGTCTCCGGGCCCCACGGCCGGTGTCACCACCAGTTGGAGTCGAGTCTGCTTTCGATCGATCTGATGTTGGCGCGGGCGCAGTCGTCGCAGTAGTGGCGACGGCTTCCGTCCTCCATGGAGTAGGTCCAGGTGGCCGGGGCTCCCTCGCCTTCTGCGGTTCTACCGCAGCGGGCACACACGATGTGCTGGGTATCCGACGGCTCCGGGCAGGGCTGCTGCTGGTCCACGAAGTGACGATAACCCCGGTGCGACGGGCAGTGGAGACAACGCACCGCAGGGGCCGGTCCGTCGGACCGGCCCCTGCGAGGTTCGTGTTGTCAGTTCATGACGGCCATGGCGAGCGCACGGCGAGCGCGCAGAGAAACACGCTCGGCGCGGCGCTGCATGCGTCGGGCGGTCAGGAGCCGAATGGCTCTGCGCTCGCTCTCCACCTCACGCATGCGGTCGTGCATATGCGCACGAGCCAGGGCTTCTGGGATGAGTTGCATTTCGCGGGTCCTGTTCTGGCGCGAGGCGTTCGCGCCGGTGGTGCTGACGTCTGGGGTCGCGGAGCCGGAGGGCTCACTCGCGGAAGAGGGCATGGGGGCCTGCTTCTTGGGTTCGTGCGTGAGGGGGCGGTCGATGGTCCCGATGATGTTCATGCCGAGACCGGGTTCTTGCGCGGACGCCCACGGGGCCGCTTGCGGGCTACGACGACTCCCTGGACGAAGAGCTCTCCGCCCCACACACCCCACGGCTCACGCCGCTCTTTGGCACCGGCAAGACATGCCTCCATGAGCGGGCAGGTGCGGCAGAGGGCCTTGGCGTACTCCACGTCGGCGGGCGACTCGGCGAAGAAGACCTCGGGGTCGTAGGAGCGGCAGGGAACGGGTACGCCCAGGTTCTCGATGGCGTCGTCGAGCGCGGTGAGCGCAGTCAGCGGGGTCAAGGTGGAGTCCTCCGGGCGGACACGCGGGGGGATGGTCTCGGAAGGCGGTACGGACGGGGCGTGCGCTTCGAGTTGCACGGTGGTGTCATTCCTCGTCTTGTTCGGTCCGGCCGGTTGGCCGGTTGGTGGTCCCCCGGGCGAACCGGAGGGCTGGTACCGGGTGGTGCTGTCCCGAGGCCCCTTCGCTCTGACTCCCTGGTTTTGGGGAAAACAGAAGGGCCGCGGTACCCGAGTGGGGTTCCGCGGCCCTGAAGGCGCCGGCCTGATCTACCTCAGGCTGGATCACTCCAGGGTTCGAGCCCGCGGAAGGCCCACTTCATGTCGTGCTGCGTCTGCTTCTTGGTGCCGGCACTGGCTGCCGCAAAGGCATAGGCATTAGCCCTTGCCGCTGCTACTCCTGCTTCCAGTGCCTTGGTCGGTCGCTCGATCCGCTCCAGGACGGGGAATCCGCCCAGGGGAGCCAGAGGCATCTCTGCGGAGAAGCTGGACACACCGGTGCCATGGAGCGACGCGGAGAAGCCGAGCGAGCAGGCGGAGACGACGACCGAGCGATCGGTCAATTTCACGGCGGTGTTGAAGCTGGTGTTGTTGCTGATCACTGGACTCGCCTCCTCTCGGCGTCTCGGGGACCGGCCGGGGCCGGTCGCTGTATTCGGATAAGTACACCACGATGACAGTGCTTCGGAGAAGCGCTGTTCGCGTGGTTAAGAACCTATGGTGAGCGCTGGTGCGTGCGCAAACTATTTTTCCGACGAGTTTCGCTCAGTCTTCGTCTTCACCCTCGTCAAGCTCCTGGCCTGCGCAGATGGCGAGGACATCGGTTCCGAAACGGTCCAGCTTGCGGCCACCGACTCCGGAGATGGCAGACAGTTCGCGCTCGTCCCCCGGGACCACTTCGGCGATCGCCATGAGCGTCTTGTCGGTGAACACGCAATAGGCGGGTTGCCCGAGCTGCTTGGCTTGGCCGGCGCGCCACTCCCGCAACCGTTCGTAGAGTCCTTCGTCCATGTTGGAGGGGCAGTCCTCGCAGCGCATCAGCTTCATCTCGCCCGCGTCCGTGAGCGTCTTTCCACAGACTCGGCACAGGGCTGGGCCCCGGCGCTTTCGGCGTCCGCCGGCCCCCCGCTCGATCCCGCCTTGGCCGCCGGCGCCTCGGGCCCCAGCGGCTGTGCTTCCCGGTCGCATTCCGTTGAGGAAACGTGTGGGGCGCCGAGTGGCTCGACCGCCGGGTGAGCGGGCCAGTGCCCAGGACAGGGCGAGGTGGAACCGGGCTCGGGTGACACCGACGTAGAGCAGGCGTCGCTCTTCCTCGACCTGCTCGTCCGTCTTGGCGTAGGTGATCGGCATCATGCCCTCGGTGAGGCCGACCAGGAACACCGCATCCCATTCGAGGCCCTTGGCCGAGTGGAGGGAGGCGAGGGTGACGCCTTGGACGGTGGGTGCGTGTTGGGCTGCTGCCCGCTCGTCCAGTTCGGCGACGAGATCGGTAAGGGTGGCCCCGGATCGGGCGCGGGTGAAGTCCTCAGCGAGCCGCACCAGGGCGGCCAGGGACTCCCAGCGGTCCCGTACCGCTCCGGAGCCGGCCGGAGGCTCTGTTGTCCACCCCTTGGTGGAGAGGACCGCACGCACCTGGGAGGGGAGGTCCTCGGCGTCGTCGAGCAGGGAGTCATTGCCGCCGGCGCGGGCGGCACCGCGTAGGGCGACCCCGGCTTCCCGCACTTCCTGACGCTCGAAGAAGCGCTCGGCTCCGCGCAGCTGGTAAGGCACTCCGGCGTCGGCGAGGGCTTGCTCGTAGACCTCGGACTGGGCGTTGATGCGGTAGAGCACGGCGATCTGCCCGGCGGGGACGCCTTCGGAGATCAGCTCTCGGATGCGGCGCGCGGTGCCTTCGGCTTCGGAGGGTTCGTCCGCGTACTCCGTGTAGGACGGCTCGGGCCCCGGGTCGCGCTGTGAGATCAGTTCGAGCCGGTGCTCTGCGGCTCGGCCGTGGGCCTGGCTGAGCAGGCCGTTGGCGAGGTGGACGACCTGGGGGGTGGAGCGGTAGTCGCGGACCAGTTTCACCACGGTCGCCGAGGGGTGCCGGGTGCGGAAGTTCAGCAGGTGGTCCGGGGTGGCTCCGGTGAAGGAGTAGATCGTCTGGCTGGCGTCGCCGACGACGCAGAGGTTGTCGCGGTCGCCGAGCCAGAGGTCAAGCAGGCGCTGCTGGAGCGGGCTGACGTCCTGGTACTCGTCGACCACGAAGTGGTGGTACTGGCGGCGGATCTGGTCGGCGATGTCGTGGCGGTCCTGGAGGATGCCGACGGTGAGGAGCAGGACGTCCTCGAAGTCAATCACCGCGCGATCCCGCTTCAGCTGCTCGTACATTCCGTAGATTTGGCTGATTTCCGATGAATCGCGAGGGGCATCACGAAGGGATTTAGCGACGGCGGCAGGATAGTCAGAGGGAACCGTTTGGGTGACTTTCGCCCATTCGATCTCGCTGGTGACATCGCGCAGCTCGTTGCGATCAAGGCGAATCCGGCAGCGGGCAGCAGACTCGGCCACCAGTTGGATCTTGCGCTCCAGAAGTCGGGGCAGATCACCACCAACGGCTTTTGGCCAAAAATACTGGAGCTGTCGCAGGGCCGCGGAGTGGAAGGTGCGTGCTTGGACACCGCCCGCGCCCAGTTCCCGGAGCCGTCCTCGCATCTCTCCCGCAGCACGGTTGGTGAAGGTGACGGCGAGCACGCTGGAGGGCTGGAGGATGCCGGCTCGGACACCGAAGGCGATGCGGTGGGTGATCGCTCGGGTCTTCCCGGTGCCGGCACCGGCCAGCACGCACACGGGACCGTGCAGGGCGGTCGCCACTTCGCGCTGCTCGGGGTCGAGCCCGTCGAGCACCGCGTCGGCCGACTCGGGGACCTGCGGGAAAAGGGAGGAGTGCGTTGCTGCTGTCACCCTGCCATGCTGCCAGGTCCGCGGAGGCGGGCGCGGCGGTTGTCCACAGGGGAGCCGGAGTAGTCGTATGAATCGCCGCCGATCGACCGACCCCGCTGGCTCGGACACCGACGAAGGCGAAGGCGAAGGTGCTCGTCCTGCCGTGCATCGGCCGGGGGCGGCGGCGATGCCGGATTCGGGAATGGTGGCCGGAGCCCGTGCGTTTGACCTGGTGCGCGCGCACCAGCGGGTGCGTGGGGTCGCCGTGAGACGAAGGAGCACGAGGGACGATGTCGGGCACTGTGACGATGTACAGCACCACGTGGTGCGGATACTGCCGTCGGCTGAAGGGCCAGATGGATCGCGAGGGCATCGCGTACACCGAGATCAACATCGAGCAGGACCCGGAGTCCGCGGCTTTCGTGGAGAAGGCGAACGGCGGCAACCAGACCGTGCCGACCCTCCTCGTGATTTCTCCCGCTGGGAGCGAGTCGGTCATGACGAACCCGAGCCTGGCCCAGGTGAAGCAGGCGCTTGCCTCCTGATCCCCCGTACGCCCGTGTGTCCATGTCTGTGATGGTCTGTGATGTCGGAGGGGCCCCGCGAGCGCGGGGTCCCTTCCGCGTTCACCGGGCCTCGCTTCGCGCGTCGTTGAGCTCCGCTCCGATGCCGTGTCCGGATGGTCGGCTGCATTTGAGACCGGGCGGGACCGAGGCGGACCGAGGCAGGATCGGGGCAGGTGTGACGTCCGCCCTCAGGTGCTGCCGACACGATGACTGCTTCCCTCACCCGTCCGTCGGTCGGGTCCGGGCCGGCTGCTGCGTGGGAAAGGCGAGGTCAGAGTCCGCTGCCGGGCCTGGGCAGCGGCTGGCCGTACCACCGTTCGATCAACCGGGCAGCGATGGAGATGCCGTACGGCGGGAGCACCTCGCCGGACTCGAATGCCTTGCGCAGGTCGTCCCGGGAGAACCAGCGGGCCTCGTGCAGTTCTTCGCCGTCGACGGTGATGTCGGACGAGGTGGCGCGGGCGGTGAAGCCGAGCATCAGGCTGGAGGGGAAGGGCCAGGGCTGGCTGGCGACGTACTCGACCTCGCCGACGGTGACCCCGGCCTCCTCCCACACTTCCCGACGTACGGACTGTTCGATGGATTCGCCGGGTTCGACGAAGCCGGCGAGGGTGGAGAAGCGCCCTTCGGGCCAGTGCAGCTGGCGTCCGAGGAGTGCCCGGTCGTCCTCGTCGGTGACGAGCATGATCACAGCCGGGTCGGTCCGCGGGTAGTGCTCGGCGCCGCACGCCTGGCAGCGGCGGATGTGACCCGCGGCGGCGATGACGGTCCGGTCGCCGCAGCGGGAGCAGAAGCGGTGCAGCCGCTGCCAGTTCTCCAGGGCGACCGCGTGGACCAGGAGCGCCGTGTCGCGCGGGGAGAGCAACAGTCCGGCTTCGCGCAGTCCGGCCGGGCGGGCTGACTGGTCGATCCGGCCGGGGAGAGCGTCCTTCTGGAGGGCGAAGTAGCGCACGCCGTCCTCGTCGGTGCCGAGGAAGTATCGGTGGGTCTCGGTGACGGGGGCTTCGAAGGCCGGGGTCATCACCAGTTCGGTGCGGCCGTCGGGGGTGTCGTCGATCAGTGCCTGGCCGCCGCAGACCACGAACACCCTGGTGGTCGGGTGGCTCCAGGCTGCCGCCAGCCATGCCTCGTCGAGCCGGTGGTGTGCCTGGCGGTCGATTCCGCTGGGCGCGGTGAGGCTCACGGGCGCGGTCGGGCCCTGGTGTTCGCCACGGTCCGCGCGATCGGTGCGGTCCGGTTCTTCGGTGCGGTCCGCAGGTGCATGGCCGTTAGTGCTCACGTACTTCCATCTCCCCCGGTGGATCGGGATTCGGTTCTGCGCGGATCAGCTGTGGGTGGCGAGGTCGCTCCACAGGTGTGCGGCCGTCTCGACACCCTTGAGCAGGAGGTCCACCTCGACCTTTTCGTTGGGTGCGTGCCAGCCGTCGGAAGGTACGGAGATGCCCAGGAAGAGCACGGGCGCGCCGAGGACGTCCTGGAGGTCGGCCGCGGGGCCGGAGCCGCCTTCGCGGGTGAAGAGGATCTGCTGTCCGTCGAAGGCTCGGCTCATGGCGCGGACGACCGACTGGAGTGCCGGATGGTCGAGCGGGGTCAGGCAGGGGCGGGTGGAGGGGGCGAATCCGATGTCGAAGCGGATGCCGTCCGGGATGAGGTTGGTGATCCAGCGGCTGACCGCCACTTCGATCGCGTCGGGGTCCTGCCCGGCGACCAGGCGGAACGTGAGCTTCAGCCGGGCGGACGCGGGGATGATCGTCTTGCCGCCCGGGCCTTGGTAGCCGCCGCCGATTCCGTTCACCTCTGCGGTGGGGCGGGCCCAGATGCGTTCCAGGGTGGAGTAGCCGGCCTCGCCCAGCGTGGCGTGCGAGCCCGCGGTGGCCAGCCAGGCGGCTTCGTCGAACGGCAGCTTCGCGAACAGCGCCCGTTCGGCATCGGTGAGCGGGGTGACGTCGTCGTAGAAACCGGGGATGGCGACGCGTTCGTCGGCGTCGTGGAGGGAGCCGGCGATCCGGGCCGCAATGGTCGCCGGGTTGGGTACGGCGCCGCCGAACGATCCCGAGTGGATGTCCTGGTCGGGGCCGTGCAGTTCCACCTCGCACTCGGCGAGGCCGCGCATTCCGGTGCAGACCGTGGGGGTGGTGGGCGACCACATGCCGGTGTCCGACACGATCACCGTGTCGGCGGCGAGGCGGTCCTTAGCGCTCTCGATGAGCGAGCGGAAGTTCGGGGACCCGGACTCCTCCTCGCCTTCGATGAGGAGTTTGAGATGGACGTCGGGCGCGCTGCGGCCGGTGCTCGCGAGGTGCGCCCGAACGCCGAGGGTGTGGAAGAAGACCTGGCCCTTGTCGTCCGCGGCACCGCGGCCGTACAGCCTGCCCGCTTCGGCGCGCGGCTCGAAGGGGTCGCTGTGCCAGCCGTCCTCGGGTGCCGCGGGTTGGACGTCGTGGTGGCCGTAGACGAGGACGGTGGGTGCGTCGGGGTTCTGCGACGGCCATTCGGCGAACACCGCGGGCGCACCCGGTGTCGTCCACACCTCGACGGTGGGGAATCCCGTCTCGCGCAGCTTGGTCGCGAGCCAGTCGGCGCTGCGCCGGACGTCCGCCGCGTGTTCGGGCTGGGCCGAAACGGAGGGGATGCGCAGCCATTCCACCAGGTCGTCGAGGAAGGCGACGCGGTGCTGCTCGATGTACTGGCGGACGGCGCTGTCCGGGGTGTCGCTCATATCAGTGAGCCTAACGGGCGTCGGTGAGCCCTTCCTCCGCCGTCTCGCCCAGCAGGATGCGTTCCAGGTCGGCGCGGTCGGGCAGGGCCTGGGGGCGTACGACCTCTCCGCTGCGTACGAAGACGAAGGCCGCTTCGACGGCGTCCGGGGCGAGGCCGTGCTGCTCGGCCCAGGCGAGGCGGTAGATGGCGAGTTGGAGGGGGTCGGCCGTGAGGGTGCGGCTGGTCTTCCAGTCCACGATCTCGTACGCATGGGTGGTCAGCCCGTCCGGAGTGGTGGCGGTGGTGCGGTAGACGGCGTCGATGCGGCCCCGGATGACCCGGCCGGCGAGGGTGATCTGGAAGGGCGATTCCATGCGGTGGGGTGTGCGGCGGGCGTAGGGGGTGCGTTCGAACGCTTCCTTGAGGGCGGCGAGGTCGTGCTCGTCGGTGATCTCGGAGTGATCGGTGCCGTGGTCGTCCGGGTCGGCGCCGGGGAGTTCTTCGGGGCCGAGCATGGGCAGGGGGAGCTCCTCGAAGCGGGATTCCACCCAGGCGTGGAATCGGGTGCCGCGTCGGGCTGCGGGCTGGGGCGGGCGGGGCATGGGCCGGGCCAGGTCCTGGGCGAATCCGTCGGGGTCGGCGGCCAGCCGCATCAGCTGGGAGGCGGTGAGCGATGCGGGGAGCGGGACGGTCCGTGTGGTCGAGCGGGAGCGTTGGAGTTCACGGGTGAGGGCCTGGAGGTCGCGGTCCCAGGAGGCGATGGCGCGGGCTTCCTCCGGGGTGGTGGCCTCGGCTTCTCGTCGGGGGTGGGGAAGGTCACGCCGGTCCCGGCCGGTCTGGCGGGGGTGGGCGCCGTCCGCGTGGTGTGGCTCGGGTGCGGGGGCATCGGATGCGCCCTCGGTCTCGTGTTCTTCGGCCTGCTCGCTCCCGGTCGGGTGCCTCTCCGGTCGCGGCGGCGCGACTTCGTCGTGCGGCACGTCGTCGTCAGGTGTCCCCGCGTACGGGCTGGTGTCGTACGGCTCGTCCTCATCGGGGGTGGGCTCGTAGGGATCGGGTGTGTACGGGTCGGGTTCTTCCCATCCGGCGGGGAAGAGGTCGTCTTCGACGGCGGCAGGTGCCGGGGCGTCGACGTGGGTGCGCCTGGACTGTTCGGGGTACGGGGGCTCGGGGTCGCGGTGCGACCGGGTGTCCCGGGGGTCGTGATCGTGCGTGGCGGAAGCGAGGTGGGCCCGTACGAGATCGGCGGCGTGGCGTCGGCGGACCAGGGAGTCCGCGTCCAGGGGGAGCGGCCAGGCCCGCTCCGGTCCTGACTCCTGGAGGACGGGGTTCTCCAGGTCTGCCGGCGGTGTGTCCGCCCATGCCTCGATGTCACCGTGGCCCTGGGCGCAGTGTTCGTACAGGGCTTCCAGGAAGGCCGAGGGTCCGCGTTTGCGCTTCTGGGTGGGGCCCCACCAGTGGCCCGAGGCCAGGAGCAGCGAACGGGGTCGAGTGAAGGTGACATAGCCGAGGCGGAGCTCTTCGGTGTGCTGGTGGGCCTTCATGGCGTCCTTGAAGGCTTTGATCCCCTTGGCGTCCCAGGAGCCGAGGTCGGGGAGGGTCGCCGCGTCCCCGCGGAGCGCGTGGGGCAGCACCCGGGCGTGTGCGGTCCACGCCTCGCGCGGCTGATCGCTGGGGAAGTGCTTGGCGACGAGTCCCGGCACGGCGACCACGTCCCACTCCAGGCCCTTCGACTTGTGGGCGGTGAGCACTTTGACGGTGTTCTCGCCTCCGGGCAGCGCGTTGTCCAGGCCCTTCTCGTACTGCGCGGACGTGCGCAGGAAGGCGAGGAAGGCGAGGAGGGTGCTGTCCGTGTCGAGGGCGGCGAAGCCGGCCGCGACGTCGAGGAAGTTGCCGAGGGTCTCGCGGCGGCGGGCGGCGAGTGCATGGGGGGACGCGGACAGTTCCACGTCGAGGCCGGTCGTGCCGAGGACGCGGTGGAGCACGTCCATGAGGGGGTCGGCGAGGGCTCGTCTGAGTTCGCGCAGTTCGGCGGCGAGGCGGGCGAAGCGGCGTCGGGCCTCGGCCGAGAACGGCAGACCGTCCTCCGGGTGGCCTCCGCCGGCGTCGAGGAAGGTGTCGAGGGCGTCGGCCAGGGAGGTGACCTCGGCCGGGTCGGTGCCCTCGACGGCCGCGGCGAGGCGCTCGTCCGGGTCGTGGTCGTCGGCGGTGGCGCGGTGCACGAGCAGTCGGGCGCGGCGTCCGAGGAGGGCGAGGTCGCGGGCGCCGATGCGCCAGCGCGGGCCGGTGAGGAGCCGGACGAGCGAGGCGTTCGCCCCGGGGTCCTGGAGGACTTCGCAGACGGCGACGAGGTCGGCGACTTCGGGGAGGTGGAGCAGTCCGGACAGTCCGACGACTTCTACGGGAATGTCCCTGGCGACCAGGGCGCCCTGGATTTCGGGGAAGTCGGCGGCCGTACGGCACAGCACCGCTATCTCGCCGGGCGACTTGCCGGTGCGGACGAGATGGGCGATGGAGTCGGCGAGCCAGTCGATCTCCTGGGCGTGGGAGGGGAGCAGGGCGATGCGGACCGATCCGTCCCGCTCGGCTCCCGGCGCGGGCCGTAGGGCTTCGACGCCTTCGTGCATGGCCCGCAGGGGGGTGGCGAGGTCGTTGGCGAGGTGGAGGAGCCGGCCGCCGCTGCGGCGGTTCTCACTGAGCGAGTACCGGGTGGCGGGGGTGCCGTCCGCGGCGGCGAAGTGGTCGGGGAAGTCGTCGAGGTTGGCGACGGAGGCTCCGCGCCAGCCGTAGATGGCTTGGCAGGGGTCGCCGACCGCGGTCACTGCGTGGCCGGTGCGCTGGCCGAAGAGTCCGGAGAGGAGGAGCCTTTGGGCGACGGAGGTGTCTTGGTACTCGTCGAGCAGAACGACCCGGAACTCGTTCCTGAGCGTCGCCCCCACGGCGGGTCTGGTGAGGGCCAGGCGGGCGGAGAGCGCGATCTGGTCGCCGAAGTCGAGGAGTTCGCGGGTGCTCTTCGCGGCGCGGTAGCGAAGGGTCAGTTCGAGGAGCTCACGGCGGGCGGCGGCGGTCTCGGGGATCTTGCGGAGGTCTGCGTTGGAGAGGGTGCCGTGGTCGAGGTCGCGGAGCAGTTCGGTGTCGTACGCGGCGAGGTCTTCCGGCTCGACGAGGTGCTCGGACAGCTCGGCGTCGAGGGCCAGCAGATCGCTGACCAGCAGGGGGAAGGAGCGCGTCAGGGACGGGTAGGGGCCGGGGGCCTCGCGCAGGACGCGGGCGGCGAGCTGGAAGCGGGTGGCGTCGGCGAGCAGTCGGGCGGTGGGTTCCAGCCCGATGCGTAGTCCGTGGTCGGTGAGCAGTTGTCCGGCGAATGCGTGGTACGTGGAGATCCGGGGCTCGCCCGGGGGGTGGTCGGGGTCGATGATGTCGGGATCGGTGACGCCGGCTTGGACGAGGGCCTTGCGGACGCGTTCGGCGAGCTCGCCGGCGGCCTTGTTGGTGAAGGTGAGCCCGAGGACCTGTTCGGGTGCGACCTGGCCGGTGCCGACGAGCCAGACCACGCGGGCGGCCATGACCGTCGTCTTCCCCGAGCCGGCTCCGGCCACGATGACCTGCGGGGCGGGCGGCGCGGTGATACAGGCCGTCTGCTCCGGGGTGAAGGGGATGCCGAGGAGCTCCTTGAGCTGTTCGGGGTCGGTCAGGCGCGCGGTCACAACGAATGAGGCTAACGGGCGCCGGTGACAGTCGGTCCCGGGAAGCCCCTGCGGTGCGGTGGGTGCGGGCGCATGCCGGCACGGTGGAGGGTAAGCCCGGTCACAACACAGGTCACTCCGGCCGCCCAGGCCGCCTCGGCCGCATGGCTCACACGGCCCACACGGCCCACACGGCCCACACGGCCCACGCGGCTCAGTCGATGATGTGTCGACCCTCCGGGCGGGCGCTGCACGAGGCCCGGAAGGCGCAGGCGGTGCAGTGCTGTCCGGTGGAAGGGGTGAAGCGCTCGTCGAGTACGCGACCGGCGGCGGTGGCGAGGAGTTCGCCGACCCACTCCCCCGCGAGCGGTTCCTGCGCCTGGACCTTGGGCAGTGCGTCACCGCCCTCCCTCTTGGGGGCGCCCTGGCGCAGATGGACGAGTTCGGCGCCGCCGGAATCGGGCCGGTTCCCGTCGAAGACCTCGTCGAGCGCGCCTTCGCGTACGGCGAGCTGGTAGACGGCGAGCTGGGGGTGGCGGGCCACGGCGTCGCCGGTGGGTGCCTGTTTGCCCGTCTTGAAGTCGACGACGTACGCACGGCCTTCGGCGTCGCGTTCGACGCGGTCCATGGAGCCTCGGATGCGCACCTCGTACTCCCCCGCTTCCAGGGTGACGGAGAAGTCCTGTTCGGTGGCGGCGGCGGTGCGGCCTGCGCGGTCCATCACATGCCAGCGCAGGAAGCGTTCCAGGGCGTCGCGGGCGTGTTGCTTCTCCTGCTGCGACTTCCAGGGCGCGTCGAAGACGAGACCGTCCCAGACGGAGTCGAGGCGTTCCATGAGGACGGCGAGATCGGCGGGGGTGCGACCGGATGCGACTTCGTCGGCGAGTACGTGGATGACGTTCCCGAAGCCCTGGGCGGCGGTGGCCGGGGCGTCGGCCTTCACCTCTCGGCCCAGGAACCACTGGAGGGCGCAGGTGTTAGCGAGCTGGTCCAGGGCGCTGCCGGAGAGGGTGACGGGTTGGTCCCGGTCGCGCAGGGGGACCTGGCTGCGGGTGGGCTCGTCGAGGCCCCACCAGCGGTCGGGGTGTGCCGAGGGGACGAGCGGCATGCTCTCGTCGTCGGTGAGGGCGGCGAGCCGTGCGAGCCGGTGGGCCGCGGCGTCCCGGAGGGTCGGGGTCGCCTCGGGGTCGACGGTGGTGGCGCGCAGTTCGGCGACGAGCGCGGCGACGGCGAGGGGGCGGCGGGGGCGGCCGGTGATGTCGTGCGGTTCCTCGCCGAGTTCGGTGAGGAACCGGGAGGGCTGGTCGCCGTCGTCGGCGGGTGCCTTGACCGCGGTGACGACCAGCCGGTCGCGGGCGCGGGTGGCGGCGACGTAGAACAGTCGGCGTTCCTCGGCGAGGAGGGCGCCCGGGGTCAGGGGTTCGGCGAGTCCGTCGCGGCCGATGCGGTCGGCTTCCAGGAGGGAGCCGCGGCGCCGAAGGTCGGGCCAGAGTCCTTCCTGCACGCCGGCGATGACGACGAGGCCCCATTCGAGGCCCTTGGAACGGTGTGCGGTCATCAGTCGTACGGCGTCGGGCCTGGTCTCCCGGCCGGTGAGGGTGTCGGCGGCGATGTCCTGGGCCTCGATCTCCTCGATGAAGTTCAGGGCGCCGCGGCCTCCGGTGCGTTCTTCGGCGCGGGCCGCCGTGTCGAACAGGGCGCACACGGCGTCCAGGTCCCGGTCCGCGTTACGGCCGGCGGCGCCGCCGCGCAGGGCGGCCCGCTCCAGCCTGGCCGGCCAGGTGGTGCCGCTCCACAGTTCCCACAGGGCCTCCTCCGCGGTGCCTCCCCGTTCGAGGAGTTTCCGCGCCTGGTGCAGGAGTCGGCCGAGTTCCTGTGCCCTGCGTGCGTACGAGGGGTCGTGCGCGACCAGTCGTTCGGGCTCGGCGAGTGCACGGGCGAGGAGGAGGTCGGACGGCGGTGGTACGCGGTTTCCCGCGGCGCGCTCCTCGTCGCGCAGGGCCCGGCCGAGGCGGCGCAGGTCGGCGGTGTCCATGCCGGCGAGCGGGGAGGCGAGGAGGGTGAGTGCGGTGTCGACGTCCAGCCAGGGCGGGGGGGCGTCGTCGGGATGGGCGGGGCGGTCGTCGGACTCCTCGATGGGCTCGTACGGCTCGGTGCTCTCGGTCAGCGCGATCGGCTCGTGCGGTGCCGTTGGTTCCTGCGGCTCCTCCGGCTCCTGGGGCTCCTGCCGCTCGTGCGGTGCCGTCGGCGTGGTTCCGGCGGCACTCGCCACCACGCGCAGAGCGGTCAGCAGGGGCGCCACCGCCGGTTCATGGCGCAGGGGCACATCCGCCCCGTCCACTTCGAGGGGGACGCCCGCCGAGGTCAGGGCGCGTCGAATGGACGGGAGGGTACGGCTTCCGGCACGGGCGAGGACCGCCATCTCATGCCAGGGGACCCCGTCCTCCAGATGGGCCCGGCGCAGGATGTCGGCGATGTTGTCGAGTTCCGTGGAGGCGGTCGGGAAGGTGTAAGCCTCGACCCTGCCGCCGCCTCGGGTGGATTCGAGATCCCGGTGGGCCCGCACCTTGTCGGCTGGCAGTTGCGTCAGCGGCATCCGTCGGGTGAGCAGTCGGGTCGCTGCCAACAGTTTCGCTCCGCTGCGGCGGGACCGGTCGAGGACCGCCACCTTCGCCGGGGTCCCGTCACGCTGCGGGAAGGCGTCGGGGAAGTTGAGGATGCCGTTGACGTCGGCGCCGCGGAAGGCGTAGATCGACTGGTCGGGGTCGCCGAAGGCGACCAGGGTGCGCCCACCGCCCGCGAGCGCCCGGAGCAGTCGCACCTGTGAGGGATCCGTGTCCTGGTACTCGTCGACGAACACCGCCTCGTACGGGAAGGCGTGCGGCGAGGCCGTGCGCTCGGCGAGGAGCACGGCACGGTGGACCAGTTCGGCGTAGTCCAGGACGCCCTGCATGTCGAGGACGTCCAGGTACTCGGCGAGGAAGGAGGCGGCGGCCCGCCAGTCCGGGCGGCCCGTGCGGGCGGCGAAGCTGGCCAGGGACGTGGGTCCGAGGCCCAGTTCACGGCTGCGCGCCAGCACCGCGCGGACCTCGTCGGCGAATCCGCGGGTCGTCAGACAGGCCCGTAGTTCGTCGGGCCAGTGATGGCGGGCCAGTCCGCGGGCCTCCAGGTCCAGCTGCCCGGTGAGCAGTTCTCGTACGGCCACGTCCTGCTCCGGGCCGGACAGCAGCCGCAGGGGTTCCGCGAACAGGTCGGAGTCCTGGTGGGCGCGGACCAGTGCGTAGCAGAAGGAGTGGAACGTCGTGGCCTGCGGGCCGCGGGTGGAGCCGAGACGCAGTGCCATGCGATCGCGCAGTTCGACCGCGGCCTTGCGGCTGAAGGTGAGGACGAGGATGCGTTCCGGGTCGGTGCCCTCGGCCACCTTCTTGGCCACGGCCTCCACGAGTGTGGTGGTTTTACCCGTTCCCGGACCTGCGAGGACCAGCAGTGGGCCGGAGTCGTGGTCAACCACCGCGCGCTGTGCGGCGTCCAGCACAGGGGGGCCCACCGTGCCCGGCTGCGTCCGCACCAGTCGGTATGCGCCCGGGGTCCGCCGCCGTACCTGTCGCTGGTACGGGGGATTCCCGGTGGTGGAGGAGGAGCTCACGTGGATCGCCGGTCCTGGTGGGTGTGCTGGTGATGACGGAGCGGCCGGTGCCGCGCGTCGACGACGCTACGCCGCCTGATGCCTACCGTGTAGGGGGGTGTGGCACTGGGTCAGCCGTTGCCGTGGCGGCCTCCGCCCGTCGCGCCGCTGCGGCCCGCGCCGCGGGCCGGTGTGCGGGCTCCGGCGCCCGTCCCGCTCGGGCGCCGGCTGCTCCCGGGCGCCGTGGTGACGTCGTGCGGGCCCGCTTGGGGTGCGCCGCTGGCCGACGCCGCCGCGGCGCCATCGGCCGTCGGCGGTTCACCGTGAGCATCGTCACCACCGCTTCCGCCGTCCCATCGGGCGCGCTTCATGTCGAGGCGGGGCAGATGCCCCTCCGCGCTGACCGGGGCCTGGCGCAGGGGTGTGCCCTCGCTGCGGTAGGCCATCATGGCCTCCTGCTCGTGGCCGGGCAGCAAGGTGCCGTCCGCCCGGACGACGCGCCACCAGGCCACCGCCCCGCCGTACAGGGCCATCGCGCGACCCACCTGGCGCGGGCCGCCTTCTTCGAGCCACTCCGCGATGTCGCCGTAGGTCATCACCCGACCGGGCGGGATCAGCTCGACGACATCGAGCACCCGCTCGGCGTATTCGGGGTACTCGGAGTGATCAGGGTGTTCGCCATACTCGGGATGTTCGGGTTGTTCGCGGTGCGACAGCTCTTCCACCCCTCCCATCCTGCCGCACCCCACCGACAGCCTTCGGGGTACCTGTGGATAAACCGCAGGAGGGACGGCGGGGGTGGACAATGGTCAGCATTCGATGAAGTGCTCCGTATCACCCGGTTCATCTCCCCGCGATACACCCTGATTCCCCGCTCTGTCCTCAGGTCGTGCCACCATCGTGCGGGCGGTGACTGGTGATACGAGATCAAGAAGAGACCGAGACGACCGAGGAGCAGGGCGTGCAGCCAGGTGGGGCGGCGGGCATCCCTGAGACCGAGGCGTACCCGGACGCATCCGTTCCGTCCAAGGGGCTCGACAGGGTGGAAGATCCGCACGGTTCCGACAGGGCGTCGGGCGACGAGGGGCCCGGCCCGCTGTCGCCGGTCCACTCGCCGACGGACGATTCATTGGCGGGCGATTCACCGACGGGCGACTCGGAACAGCCGACCGCCGGGAGCCACCGTTCGGCGCCGCAGGAACGACCGTCCGGGCCTGCCACCGAGGACGGCGCGCCCACCGCGGACAAGCTGTCGAACGACCAGGGCGACCCCGCGGACGACGTGTGCAGGGACGCACCGGACATCGGCGGCGTCGACCGGGTCTCAGGCGATGAGCCACTGCTCGCCGCCCGTGTACACCGGCCTTCCGACCTGCTGCGCCTGCTCATCGGCGTGCTCGCCATCGCCGTGGTGCTCGCCATCGCCGCCTTCGCCAGTGGCACCACGTCCGGGCTGGAACACGACATCAGCAAGGGCACCGGGCAGGCTCCCGACCTCCTGGTGAAGATCGCCGGTCTGGTCTCCAGCATCGCCGTGCTGCTGGTCCCCGTCGCCTTCGCCATCGAACGCCTGATCAAACGGGACGGGCTGCGGATCGCCGATGGCGTGCTCGCCGCCGTGCTCGCGCACGGGGTCACGCTGGCCACCGACCTCTGGGTCGCCCGGGCCGCCCCGGGGACCCTTCAGGACGCCCTCACCCAGACCCAGACCAACGGCGGACTGACCGATCCGGTCCATGGCTATCTGGCACCCGTCATCGCCTATATGACCGCGGTCGGCATGGCCCGAAGACCGCGTTGGCGGGTGGTCCTGTGGGTGGTGCTGCTGCTGGATGCGTTCGCGATGCTGGTAGCGGGCTATACGACCCCGTTCTCGATCATCCTGACGGTGCTGCTCGGCTGGACGGTCGCCTACGGCACGCTGTACGCCGTCGGCTCGCCCAATGTGCGCCCCACCGGCCAGACCCTGATGGCGGGACTGCGCCACGTCGGTTTCCACCCGGTCAAGGCGATGCGCGCCGAGGACGTCCCCGAATTGGTGCCGCAGCGTCAGGACGGCGCCGGCACGGACCAGAACGACCGGGGTCGGCGCTATCTCGTCACCCTGGAGGACGGCCCTCCGCTCGACGTCACGGTCGTCGACCGGGAACAGCAGGCACAGGGCTTCTTCTACCGGGTGTGGCGTCGGCTGACCCTGCGTTCGATCACCACTCGGCGCTCGCTCCAGTCGCTGCGGCAGGCGCTGGAGCAGGAGGCGCTGCTCGCGTACGCGGCGATCGCCGCCGGCGCCAACGCGCCCAAGCTGATCGCCACCTCGGAGTTGGGGCCGGACGCCGTGATGCTCGTGTACGAGCACCTCGGTGGGCGTTCGCTGGACGCGATGACGGACGAAGAGATCACCGATGATGTGGTGCGGGGGGCGTGGCGGCAGGTCAAGGCGTTGCAGTCGCGCCGCATCGCCCACCGCCGGCTGAACGGTGACGCCATCTTGGTGGACCGTTCCGGCAAGGTGATCCTGACCGATCTCCGCGGTGGCGAGATCGCCGCGGGCGATGTGGTCCTCCGCATGGACATCGCCCAACTCCTGACCACCATCGGACTGCGGGTGGGGGCCGGACGTGCGGTGGCCACCGCACTGGAGGTCCTCGGTCCGGACCGGGTGGCCAACTGTCTGCCGCTGCTCCAGCCGATCGCGCTCACCCGATCGACGCGGGCGACGCTGCGCAAACTGGCGCGGGAGCGCTCCGAGCGGGAGCGGGAGGCCACGCTGGAGGCGTCGGCCGCCGCCAAGCGGGCCCGCTCCGAGGCATCGGCGAGATCCGAGGACGAGGACGCCAAGGTTGCGCGCAAAGCGGAGCGGGCGGAGAAGCAGGCCGACAAGAAGGCCATCGACGAGGCTCTCGATGAGGTGCGGGAGGAGGATCTGCTCACCCAGATCCGCCATCAGGTGCTGTTGATCCGGCCGCAGGCCCCGGTCGAGCCGGTCCGGTTGGAGCGCATCCGGCCGCGCACGCTGGTGAGCCTGATCGCCGGCGCCGTCGCCGCGTACTTCCTGCTCTCGCAGATCGCGGGCAATGACTTCGGTACGGACTTCAGCCATGCGCACTGGGGCTGGGTCGCCGCCGCTGCGGCGTTCTCGGCGCTCACGTACATGGCCGCCGCGATGAGCCTGCTGGGCTTCGTGCCCGAGCGGGTGCCGTTCCCTCGGACGGTGGCGGCGCAGGTCGCGGGCTCCTTTGTGAAGATCGTCGCGCCGGCGGCGGTGGGCGGTGTCGCCTTGAACACCCGGTTCCTCCAACGTTCGGGGGTCCGGCCGGGACTCGCGGTGGCGAGCGTGGGGGCGTCACAGCTCTTCGGTCTGGGCGCCCACATCCTGCTACTGCTCACGTTCGGCTATCTCACCGGGACGGAGAAGACGCCGTCCCTCAATCCGTCCAGGACCGTGATCGCCGGCCTGCTGACGGTCGCGGTGCTGGTGCTGGTGGTGACGGCGATTCCGTTCCTGCGGAAGTTCGTCGCGACCCGACTGCGGTCGCTGTTCGCCGGTGTGGTGCCCCGGATGCTCGACGTGCTCCAGCGGCCAGGGAAGCTCCTCACCGGCATCGGCGGGATGCTGCTGCTGACCGGTGCGTTCGTGATGTGTCTGGACGCATCGATCAGGGCCTTCGGCGACGGGCACCAGCCGCTGAGCTACGCAAGCCTTGCCGTGGTCTTCCTGGCGGGCAATGCCATCGGTTCCGCGGCGCCCACACCGGGTGGTGTGGGGGCGGTCGAAGGCGCGCTGATCCTGGGTCTGATCGCCGCCGGGGTGCCCAAGGAGGTCGCCACGCCATCGGTGCTGCTGTACCGGACGCTGACGCTCTGGCTGCCGGTGCTGCCGGGGTGGTTCATGTTCAACCACCTGACGCGCAAGGGCGCACTGTAGAACCGGGCGAGCCCGGGTGAGCCCGGGTACGCATGTGAGCCCGGGTGAGCAGGGTCAGCCGATCGAATCGGTGGGCGGCAGCGCTGCCGGTGACTGCGGCAGATGGTCGCCTTCCCGGATTCCTCGGATGGTGGGGCTCCGCCGCACCACCCGCTTGGCCCGCAACGGGGGCGGAGCCGCCCGCCGCACCGCACGATGGCGTCATGCCGACCACTTCCGCAGCCGTGCGTGCCGTCGCCTTCGCCGCTTCCCTGACCGTGCTGCTGGCCGCGGGTTGCTCGGACGGCGGGAGCAAGGACGGTGACAGCGGGTCGGACCGGTCGACGGTGGACGACTTCGCCAGCCAACGGCTCACCTGGACGGCCTGCCCGGCTCCGTCCGAGGCGGAGGGCGGCGGGCCGTCGCCCTCACCCCTGCCCGGCGGTGCGACCTGGCAGTGCTCGTTCATGGACGTACCCCTGGACTACGACAAACCCGATGGCGAAACCATCGAACTCGCCCTCATCCGGGCCCAGGCGATCAACCAGGAGGAACGGATCGGCTCGTTGATCTTCAACTTCGGGGGTCCCGGTGGTTCCGGAGTCGCCACCCTGCCCTCCCTCGCCCCCGACTACGCGGCCCTGCGCAGCCGCTACGACCTGGTGAGCTTCGACCCCCGCGGCGTGGGCCGCAGCGTGCCGGTGGAATGCGAGGACAACCGTCAACTGGACGTGTTCTACGCGCAGGACGCGACGCCCGACGATGCGGCCGAGGAGAAGGCGTACACGAACAGCCTGAAGGGGTACGCCAACGCCTGCGAGGAGAACTCCGGTTCGGAGCTGCCCCATGTGGGGACCGTCAGCGCCGCCCGCGACATGGACCTCATGCGACGCGTGCTCGGCGATGGGAAGTTGCACTACTTCGGCATCTCGTACGGCACCGAACTGGGCGGGGTCTATGCCCATCTCTACCCGAAGAGCGTCGGCAGGGCGGTGTTCGACGCCGTCGTCGACCCGACGAAGAACGCGGAGCAGAGCTCCTTGGGGCAGACCAAAGGATTCCAGCTCGCCCTCACCAACTTCGCCGAGAACTGCATCGCGCGCGGCGATGAATGTCTGCTGCCCGGCACCTCCGTACAGGAGATCCAGGACGGGATCGTGGCACTGCTCCGGAAGCTGGACGAGAATCCGATCGCCGGTATCGGCGACCGGAAGCTGACCCAGACCCAGGCGACCAACGGCATCGCCCAGGCGCTGTACTCCACCGAGTACTGGGAGCTGCTGGAACAGGGGCTCGACGATGCCGACGGCGGGGACGGAGCGCTGCTGCTCGCCCTCTCCGATGCCATGAACGGGCGCAGCGACAACGGCCACTACAGCAATACGGGTGCCGCCAATGCAGCCATCAACTGCGTCGACTCCAAGGAGCGATACTCGCTGGAGCAGACGAAGGAGAAGCTGCCGGAGTTCCGTGCCGCCTCACCCGTCTTCGGCGACTACCTGGGCTGGGGCATGCTGGGGTGCACGCACTGGCCCGTGGCCGGGGAGTGGAGTTCGCCCGATGTGTCCGCGCCGGGGGCCGCGCCGATCGTCGTCATCGGCAACACCGGCGACCCGGCGACGCCCTATGAGGGGGCGAGGGCGATGGTCGAGGCGCTGGGTGAGGGCGTGGGCGTCGAGTTGACCTACGACGGCCAGGGGCACGGCGCCTACAACAGCGGCAACCGTTGTGTCCAACGCGCGGTGGACGGCTATCTCCTCCGGGGGACGGTGCCCGCCTCGGGGACGGTGTGCAAGGAGACCTGACCCCTCCCACTCCCTTCGACATACTCCGCAGGTCCGCCGCGGGTCCGCCGCGGGCCGGGAATCGCCGTTCCCGACGGGCCGTGTGATCCTGCCCGTTGGTGCGAAGTGTTCCTGCCCGATGGTGCGAGGTGACGTCCCTTGCAGGCAGTACGGGCGGTAGGGGTGGTGCGCAACGGGCGGGCCTCGGTCGTTGTGTCAGTGCCGCCGCCTAGGATGGCGGGACATCTCACAGGCCATGGGGGGCTCGGTGGACAGGACCATGCGCAGGCGCGCGGGCGCGCTGGCAGCGGCGGGACTGCTGCTGGTCGGCGTCGTGGGATGCAGCGATGACCCGCCCGCGAAGGGCGCGCCCGGGTCCGGTGGCAGCAGCACCGCGCCGAGCACGCTCGACAGCGCCGCACCCACCACCGATGGTCCTGCCGCACAGGCAGCACTGCCGGCTGCGCTGACCGGACAGAAGCTCGTCTGGAAGAAGTGCAAGGCGCCCGTGAAGGCGTACGGCAGCTATGCGCAGAAGCCGGAGAAACGGTGGGAGTGCGCCACGCTCAAGGCGCCGTTGGACCACCGCAAGCCGGCCGGGGAGACGATCGGCATCGCCCTGGTGCGGGCGAAGGCACAGAAGCCGGGCAGCCGCATCGGATCGCTCCTGTTCAACTTCGGTGGGCCGGGCGGCTCGGGCGTCGCGGCGCTGCCGAACAGCGCGGCCGAGTTCAAGACCCTCAACAGCCGTTACGACCTGGTCAGTTTTGACCCGCGGGGTGTTGCCGAGAGTTCCGCGGTGGTGTGCCGCGACAGCAAGCAGGCGGAAGCGGGCTTCCGTCTGGACAACACTCCGGACACCCCGGCGGAGGAGCAGGCGTTCCTCAAGGACTCCCGGGCCTTCGGTGCCGGTTGCGCCCGTATATCGGGCCGGATCCTCCCCCATGTGGGCACGTCGAACGCCGCACGGGACATGGATCTGATGCGCCAGGTCCTGGGCGACGACAAGCTGCACTACCTGGGCTTCTCGTACGGCACGGAACTGGGCGCCGTCTATGCCCATCTGTTCCCCGGCAAGGTGGGCCGGCTCGTCCTGGACGCCGTCGTCGACCCGAGCGCGGACTACGTGGGCCATGCGCGCAATCAGACACTGGGCTTCCAGCGAGCCCTGGACAACTACTTCAAGAGCCGCGACATCAGTGCGAAGGACGGCACCGCGCGGGTGGTGAAGCTGCTGGACCGGCTGGACCGTGAGCCGATGCCCGCGGGCGGCGGCCGGAAGCTGACCCAGGGCCTCGCCCTCACCGGAATCGTCCTGCCGTTGTACTCGGAGAGCCAGTGGCAGTATCTGACGGACGCACTGGCCGAGGCGGAGAAGGGTGACGGCGCCCAGTTGCTGGCCCTCGCCGACTCGTACAACGGGCGGGACGAGAACGGCGAGTACACCACGCGCGACCACTCCCAGCGCGCCATATCCTGCGCCGACACCAAGGCGAAGGTGACGGCTGACGAGGTGCGGTCCCGTCATCTGGCCGACTTCACCAAGGTCTCGCCGGTCTTCGGTCCCTATCTGGCCTGGGACCTCGCGGGCTGGTGCGCCGACTGGCCGGTGACCGGCGCATGGGAGACCCCGGAGGTGTCGGCGAAGGGCGCCGATCCGATCCTGGTGATAGGGACCACGGGCGACCCCGCGACCCCCTATGAAGGTGCACGGCGGATGGCGGACGAGTTGGGTTCCGGCGTGGGTGTGCTGGTGACCAACAAGGGTGAAGGGCACGGCGCCTACGGCACCAGCTCATGCGTGACCCGCACCGTGGATGACTATCTGCTGGACGGGAAGATTCCGGCCGACGGCAAGATCTGCTCCTAGTCGGGGGCTTCGATGCGGTGGGGCGTCCACCCCAGGGGGCCCTGCCTCTGCCCCTGCCTCTGCCCCTGCCCCTGCCCCTGCCCCTGCCCCTGCCCCTGCCCCTGCCCCTGCCCCTGCCCGGAAACGATCAGGGCCCCGGACCGGTGACCGGTCGGAGCCCTGACGGATTCTGCGGGGAATCAGTAGTGGATCAGTAGATGGGCTTGCTCGGCTCGATCTGGTTGACCCAGCCGATCACTCCACCGCCCACGTGCACCGCGTCGGCGAAGCCAGCGGACTTCAGGACCGCGAGCACCTCCGCACTACGGACACCGGTCTTGCAGTGCAGGACGATCTTCTTGTCCTGCGGCAGGCTCTGGAGGGCCGTCCCCATCAGGAACTCGTTCTTGGGGATCAGCTTCGCGCCCGGGATGGAGACGATCTCGTACTCGTTGACCTCGCGAACATCGATGATCTCGATGTTCTCGCCGTCGTCGATCCACTCCTTGAGCTGCTTCGGAGTGATCGTGGAGCCGGCGGCGGCCTGCTGGGCCTCCTCGGACACCACACCGCAGAACGCCTCGTAGTCGATCAGTTCGGTGACGGTGGGGTTCTCGCCACAGACCGCGCAGTTGGGGTCCTTGCGCACCTTGACCTGGCGGTACTGCATCTCCAGAGCGTCGTAGATCATCAGACGGCCGACCAGGGAGTCACCGACACCGGTCAGGACCTTGATCGCCTCGGTGACCTGGATGGAGCCCACGGAGGCGCAGAGCACTCCGAGCACACCGCCCTCGGCGCAGCTCGGGACCATGCCCGGCGGCGGGGGCTCGGGGTAGAGGCAGCGGTAGCAGGGACCGTGCTCGGACCAGAAGACGGAAGCCTGGCCGTCGAAGCGGTAGATCGAGCCCCAGACGTACGGCTTGTTCAGGAGCACACACGCGTCGTTGACGAGGTAGCGGGTGGCGAAGTTGTCCGTGCCGTCCACGATCAGGTCGTACTGGCTGAAGATGTCCATCACGTTCTCGGCTTCGAGCCGATCCTTGTGGAGGACCACGTTCACGTACGGGTTGATGCCCAGGACCGAGTCCTTGGCGGACTCGGCCTTGGAGCGGCCGATGTCGGCCTGGCTGTGGATGATCTGGCGCTGGAGGTTCGACTCGTCGACCTCGTCGAACTCCACGATGCCGAGGGTGCCGACACCGGCCGCCGCGAGGTACATCAGGGCCGGCGACCCGAGGCCGCCGGCGCCCACACAGAGCACCTTGGCGTTCTTCAGCCGCTTCTGCCCGTCCATCCCGACGTCGGGGATGATCAGGTGGCGGGAGTACCTGCGGACCTCGTCGACGGTGAGCTCAGCAGCTGGCTCGACCAGGGGTGGCAGCGACACGGGGACTCCGTTGCGTCGGTAAGTCAGTACGGTTGTTCTCCGGTAACACTGCCACGCGTCTTCTCATTCCGAGACACCCGGTCCGATCTGCGAGACGAATTCGTCCCAGTAGCCGGGCAGGGTGTCATACGGGGATATCTGCCCGGTTTGCACTCCGCGCAGCAGTGGGCCACCGGCTCGCGCCCAGCGCTCCGGAGCCACCGCCCACCGCTCCCCGTAAGTCTCTTCGCAGCACCGGCCCGGACCGAGTCGGCCCGCGCCCACCCCGCGACCGAGTCGATCGAGCCGGTCCGTGCGATCGGTGAAGAAGATCGTCCCCGCGCCCTGCCAGCGGGCGATGCGGGTCGCCTCCTCCAGATGTGTGCGCGGAACCCCGTGCACGAGGTGGACGAAACGCTCCGGTGGATGGTCCGCCGTCCACTGCGCCACCTGCGACCAGCGGTAGTCGGCCCAGGCGCCCGAGAAGGTGACCAACTGGTCGGCGGCCTCCAGAAAGCCGGGGTAGGGGTGAGTTCCATGCCCGAGGACCAGATGGCCGCCGTCGGACAGCCCGGCCAAGGTCGCCGTCGTACTACGCACCGCGGGCAGGTCCTGGCGGTCTGTCGGGCAGCGGTCGAGGAGGAAGCCGCCCACCCGGTACCACTCCAGATAGCGCTGTGCGTCGGCCATCACCTCACCGGGCGGACGCCGGCCGTGGGCCAGGTCGAGATGGCCGAGGACGCGCACCCCCGCGTTGGTCAGCCGCCCGGCCGCTGCCAGGCCATGGGGATCGGGGCAGTCCCCCGGCCCGTTGGCGACGTTCAGCACCACCCAGTGCAAGGGGGTGCCTGGACGGGACAGTTCCGCCCACTCCGTGGGGGCCACCAGGGGGTGTGCACAGCCGGGTACGCCCAGCCCCAACTGTTCCGTCCCCGTCGCGGAGAGCCGGGCATCGGCGGCGGTCAGATGCGACATGCCGCCTCCATCCAGATGTCCGCCAGGGATTCCTCCAGGTTGATGCGGGGCCGCCAGCCGAGCCGGTCGCGGGCCGTGCGCACATCGGCCTGCTGCCAGCCGCCACATCCGTCGGGGTAGGGCACCGGGGTGGCACCGAGTTGCTCCAGGACGGATTCGGAGCGCGGTGCGCCGATCCCCATTCCCGGTGGCCGCCCCGGTGGGGTGTCCACCTCGTGCAGGGCGCCGGCGAATCCGGCGACCCGGGAGAGGACGGCCGCCGCGTCGCGCAGACGCACCGCTCGACCCGTACCGATGTTGACCACGCCCTGGGCGGCGGAGAGGGAGGCGGCGTGGACGGCCCTGGCCACGTCCCGTACGTCGACGAAGTCGCGCTGCACGCCGAGCCCGCTGAGCTTGAGCTCACCGTCGCCGGACTGCATCGCACGGCGCATCGCCTCGGCGAGACGGCCCAGGGGGGAACCGGCCGGGGTGCCCGGGCCCACCGGTGAGAAGACCCGCAGCACGACGGCGTCCAAGCCGGAGCCGAGCACCAACTCGGTCGCGGCGAGTTTGCTGACGCCGTAGGGGCCGCCCGGTCTGGGGATGGCGTCCTCCGCGGTGGACGAGCCCTGTTGGGACGGCCCGTACTCGGAGGCGCAGCCGAGTTGGACGAGTCGCGCACCACACCCGCTGCGGCGCAGCGCTTCGCAGACGGTGGCGACGGCGACGGTGTTGTGGCGGGTCAGGTCACGGGCGCCGCCGCGCGTCGCACCCGCGCAGTTGATGACGACGCCGGGGTGGACGGCGCTCAGGAAACGGGTCAGTGCGCCGGGGCTGCCGCCGGCGAGGTCGAAGCGGACGTCGGCGTCGTCGCCCCGGCCGAGTGCCGTCAGATGCACGGCGGGGTCGGCGAGGAGTCGATCGGCGACGAATCGGCCGAGGAACCCATTGGCTCCGAGAAGCAGCACCCTCATCGCGTGCCCCCTGCGTGCCGACGGGTCGCGGCCGGGAGTTGGCTGGTCATGTCGTGGATCTCCTTCGGGGTCGATGCGGCTGCTGGCGTGTGGTCGGTCACCGATGGTGCGGACACTGCGGGTGGGGGTCGTTGTCTTCCGGTCCGGGTGACCCGTGGGGCGGGGAGGGGTGGAAGCTTGCTGCCGTACGGGGGAGTCCGTCGGCTTCGTGGATCCGCGCGGGGGCAGAGCGGCTCACACCAAATGCCGTGAAATGCCATGCGATTCCACTCGGCCGTGGTCAGGACCCGGGCGCTGTTCGACGGCCGGTGCTCGGTGGACCGACGCCGTGAGGCCGTGTTTGCCTCGTACGGTCGCCTCTGCGCGCGTCGGATCCCGGTCCGACGACCGTTGGGGGTGCCGACGGGGTGCGGCATCCGCGCGGCGGGCCGCCTCGGAGCCGCTGGGCACGGTCCCTTCGTACGGTGGGCCCGTCGGCGGTGGGTGCACATGTGCGTCCCGTACGGGTGGCGGCCGGCCGATGGCGGCCGTTCGCAGAAGCGTTTAGCCAACGGCCCGCGCGGAGGCAGCCGTCCGTCATGAGTGACGGACGACCGGCAGCGGTCATCAGGGCGGCCCGGACGGGCGTTCGTGAGGTCATGGCCATCGAGGCGGAGGGCCGAGACGAGCGGCTGAGGGCGTTCGGCGCGGCGCCCACCCAGCCCGGCTGATCCGGGTACGGGTACGGGTAGGGGCACGGCGATCGGAAGCGCAGGCACCGCAAGCAGGGACACCGCAAGCAGGGACACCCGAGGTCGGTACGCGGGGCCGAGGCCGCTTTCCTGCCCCTGGGTCCCGTCGTCGAGTCCACCGCACCGGGCTGGTCCACCACGTTCCGCAGGGAGGCGCACACCGTACGTGAGCAGCACACTCCGCACCGATTGCACCCCCGATCTCCCTCGTTGTCGGCAGCCGTCGATGCGGCGACCACAGCGGGACGACGGTAAGCCGGGGTGACGGTGGTGTGATGGACGGTTGTCCGTCGCGCCACCGGAAGGGGTGAATGCACGTAACTTTCGCCCCCGGCACACGTTTCGTCGCGCTAAGAGAGATCGCCATTACGTTGTGTCATGCCAAGGCCAGCTCTTCCGCAGACCATGGCAAGCCCTTGGTGCGGGACGGCCTCACGGGTGGTTGACGACGATCCAACGGTGCGCCTCCGAGCAGGCCGAAGCCTTGCCCGAACGCGGGGCAGCTCGATGAACGGGCCCGCGCGGACCGGCTCTGCAGACCGGCTCTGGAGCAGCGCGCCGCGCCCGGCCCAGGCACGGAACCACACCCGCGGGGGCACACCCCGCGGGCCGAAAGAGCCGATCTGAAGTCAGCCGCCCGGATGCACCCAGGGGTTGGGTCGGCAGGCAATGCCCTTGATGTTGAGGGACTTCGTCTGCTGCTGCATCACGGGGGCGAGTGCGCCCTCGGTCGAGCAGTTCACATGATCATGGCCTAGGCGATGTCCGACCTCGTGGTTGATGAGCATCTGACGATAGGCGTGCAGAGCGCGAGGGCCGTAGGTGTCCGATCCCTGCGCCCATCGAAAGGCGTTCACCATCACTCGATCGGTCGCTGCGGAATCACAACTCACATTGTCGATCGATGTATCGAGGCCGGATTTCTCACACCACACGTCCGTGGTTCCGGGACTGGCGAGGGTGATGACGAAATCAGGCTCGCCGGAGGAAATGCGCTCGAATGACCGAAGGCCGCCGTGCGCCCAACTGCGCTTGTCGTTCAGGGTTTTCTGCACGGCGGTCGCAAACAGCAGACCGTCCATTCCCAATCCCTGTTCGATGTCCACGCGATAACGGATCTTACGGCCCTTCCCCGGCGCCTTCTCAAATCCGGGAACAGCCTCGAAGGTGCCGTCCGCGGTCAACTTGGGGTCGATGGGGAACGGGGAGGCCATCAACTGCTCATAGCTCGGCGCGGCGGGCTTCACCTCACGTGCCGGTGCCCCGCCCGCGGGTGTCTTGCGACCCTCCGAACGCGACGCCGGACCCACACTGCCCCGCTCGTCCCCCGTGGTGGCGGTGCCGGGCTTCTTGTTGGTCTCCTCGGCCACCTGACCGGCGACGACGATGGCCAGGACCGTGGTCACGGCCGCCGCAGCGATGCCCGTGACCGTACGCCCCTTGCTGGGCTTGGGAGGTTCGGGCGAAGGTCGCGGGGAACGCCCGTCCGACGGAGGCTCCGCAGCCCCTCGGTCGTTCCCCATCTCATCGGCGCCGTTGGTGACATCGACACCATCAACGACATCGGCAGTATCAGGGGATTCTGGCCAGGTGGTGACGGAGGCGTACGGGTCTGCGCCCGCGGGCTGTCGGGCACCGTCGAACGCCTCGACGAACTCCCTGCGAGGACCGGGTACACGCGTCCCCTGCGCCATGGCGCCCTGGAGCCCGGGGACTCCCGCGGGCGACGGCTGCTGACGCGGGCCGCCGACCGAACGGCCTCCAGCACCCCGGCCCGCGGGCCCAGCGGGTCCGCCCTGCGGCATCTGTTGGGTACGGGGGACTCCCCACCCTCCCCCGCCCTCGTGCTGCTCGGGATGCCCGCCGCGCGCCTGCTGGGGCGCGTATCCGGCAGGAAGGTGCTCGGGGCCGGTGGGCGGGGTTGAACGCCGCCGTCCGCCCGCGTTCGCCTGGGGCGGCGGGGTCCGTTGCCCGTTCGGTGCGGACGGAGCCGGACGCATCGCGGCCTGGGCTTCCCCCATGCGGGGGGCGCGTTGGGCCGAACCGGGTGAACCCGAGCCGTACGCAGGGGAGTCAGACGCACCGGGCGGGGATGCGTCCGCCTGGGGATCGCGACCCGAACCCCCCTTGGGTGCGGGGCCTTTGCGGCTGTGTCGTCCCACGGGCGCCGATCAGCTCCTACCAGTGTCGTCAAGCAGTTCTCGGACGGCCTGGGCAACCGTCTCCGGGTACTCCATCATCGCCACGTGCCCGGCGTCCGGCAGGGTCAGGAGCCGCGAGTCCCGGAAGGTCGCAGCGGCCCGGCCTGCCATACGGTACGAGACGAGTTGGTCGCGCCCCCCGTAGACGAGGAGTGTCGGCGCGAGCACCCGCTCCGCCTGTCGCCACAGTCCGTGCTGGCCACCCAGCGTGTACGCATCGACGATACCGCGTGCCGTGCGGGCCATCGCATCCCAGAAATAGGGGAGTTGGACCCGACGCTCCATCTCCTGCACCGCATGCCCCAGTGCTTCATCGGAGACCCGTGAAGGATCTCCGTAACAGAGAGCCATCACACCGCGGGTCCGCTGCTCCGGCGTCCAGTCCTTGGTCATCCGGCTGAACAGCCGGGCGATGCCGGGCAGGGCCAGCATTCCCGTGGGCACGGCGCTGCGCTGGACGCGCAACTCGGGCAGGGCGGGCGAAACGAGCGTGAGCGTGCGCACCAGATCCGGGCGAACGGCCGCGACCCGGACGTTCACAGCGCCGCCGAGGGAGTTGCCGAGCAGATGGACGGGACCGCGGCCCGAGGCGTCCAGATAGCGGATGACGGCCCGGGCGTGTCCGGTCACCGAGTAGTTGCCGTCGCCCGGCGGCGGGGAGTCACCGAAACCGGGGAGGTCGAGGGCCTCGCCGTCCACGACGTCCTCCAACAGCGGCATCATCGCCGACCAGTTCTGCGAGGAACCGCCGAGGCCGTGGACGAAGAGGGCGGGCGGCAGTCCGACCCGGCTCGGCGGGCGCGACCTGATCGAGAGGGTGAGTCCGGCCAGCGCGACGGAGCGCAACTCCTCCCCCGGGGCGACCCGCGCGGTGCGCGGTCTCGGTGCCTCGTCGGCGGTGGCGGAGCGGGTGTCCGGCAGCTCGGTCGAAGACATGCGTGCAATGTTACGAGACGATCACACCGCGAATCGTGTGTTCGGCGTCACACATCGCGTAGCGCCGCGAATCAGTAGCTCCTACGCTTCATAGACAAGGACCATCACCGAAGCTCCAAGGATGAGCCCCCTGCTTCCGGGAAAGCGGTGCCTCATGGCTATCGATCCCACCGACCCAGAGACCGTCTACGAGGCCGAGCGCGAGAACGCCGGCACCGGCTCCACCGACGGCACCGACACCGATGCGCCGGAGGCCGACGCCGCCGAGCAGGAGAGCGAGGTGCGTCCGGAACACGATGATCCACCGCCCCACATCGACAAGGACCACGTCAATGAGGCGGACGCGGTGGAGCAGGCACGGGTGGTCACCCTCGATGAGGACGACTATCGCTGACCTGACTGACCTTGACCTCTTTGCCCACGGATTGCCCACGAATAGGGAGCTACCGCGACTGTCCGGTCCGTGAAATTCTGCGTCCGCGACGCCCACGACTGGGTTACCCAAAAGTACGATGGCGGGCGCGGCGCACAGCGCGCACATTACAGATTTTGGGAGGCGGCGTGACAGCCATCGAGCAGACAGAGGCGGCGCGCCCGCGAGGCACGCGTCTGCCACGCCGAGCCCGCAGGAACCAGCTTCTGGGCGCGGCCCAGGAAGTATTCGTGGCGCAGGGTTACCACGCGGCTGCGATGGATGACATCGCCGAGCGGGCGGGCGTCAGCAAGCCCGTGCTCTACCAGCACTTCCCGGGCAAGCTGGAGCTCTACCTCGCCCTGCTCGACCAGCACTGCGAGGCACTGCTGCTCGCCGTGCGGACCGCGCTGGCGTCGACGAACGACAACAAGCAGCGTGTCGCGGCGACCATGGACGCCTACTTCGCGTACGTGGAGGACGAGGGCGGCGCCTTCCGACTGGTGTTCGAGTCGGACCTGACGAACGAGCCCGCGGTGCGCGAGCGGGTGAACCGGGTCTCCCTCCAGTGCGCGGAAGCGATCTCCGAGGTGATCGCCGAGGACACCGGCCTGTCCAAGGACGAGTCCATGCTGCTGGCCGTGGGGCTGGGCGGGGTCTCGCAGGTGGTGGCCAGGTACTGGCTCTCCAGCCGTTCGAGCATCCCGCGGGACACCGCGGTCCAACTGCTGACGTCGCTGGCCTGGCGCGGCATCGCCGGCTTCCCCCTCCACGGGGCCGATTCCCTGACCGAACAGTCCTGACGTACGGGCACTGTTCGCTCTTGGCGTTCACCCAGGGCGACTGCCGGCCGGTCCGGCCCGGCTAGTGTGTGCTGGGTACGGCGCGAATGACCGCGCAACGCACCGTTCGGAGGGACATAGCCGTGGAGGTCAAGATCGGCGTGCAGCACGCGCCCCGGGAGATCGTTCTGGAGAGCGGGGACTCCGCCGAGGACGTCGAGCGCGCCGTGGGCGAGGCGCTGGCCGGTAAGGCGCAGCTGCTCAGCCTCTCGGACGACAAGGGCCGCAGGGTTCTGGTGCCCTCGGACCGGATCGCGTACGTGGAGATCGGTGAGCCCGCGACGCGACGCGTGGGCTTCGGCGCGCTGTAGGACGGCTTGAGTCAAGCAGTTCGGGGCCCTGGCGGAAGAGATTCCGCCAGGGCCCCGAACCATGTGCCGGCTGCGCGGCGCCGGTGAGCGTTCCCGGCGAAGACGGGCCGTCGTGATGCGGCCGGCGCCACGCTCCCCCGCTCTCCCCTCGCAGGTACGTACTCGGGTTCCGGCCACAGCTCCCAACGCCTCGTGGGAAAGGGTTGTTCGCCGTGGCCAACGGGTAGTACGGGCTAGACCGACCTGCCCCTACCCGTGTCCGTGAGGTGATCAGCAGTGCAGTGGGAAGCGATCGGTTCGATTCTCCTCGGACTCGCCCTCGCGTGGCTCGCCGACCGTCAACTGGCCGACCGTCTCCCGGAACGTCGTGTCGTCTTTCTCACGGGAGCGTTCGGTGCGCTCTTCGGCGCCTATGTCACGCACGTGGCGCTCGGCCCCGGCCAGTTCCTGGGGACGCTGGTGGGTGCGGTCCTGATCGGGGCCGTGCTGCTGTCCCTGCTGCTGCGGCCGTCAGGCCGTCGGCTGCGGCGGGCGATCCCCTTCTGATCGAGTGGTGCGGGCCCGGGGACCGCCGTCCGCGCGGGTCCCACGCCGTGTACGGGTGCCGTGTACGGGTGCCGTGTACGGGGGGGATTCCGCCCGGTGCACCCGTCCTCAGGACGGACCGGCGCCACTCGGCGGACATGGTCTAGGCAGCGAGCCCGAGGGCAGCCATCCGCTTGGTGTGCGCCTTGGTGATCCGGGTGAACATCTCGCCCACCGCGGCCAGGTCGAAGCCGTCCGCCACGCCGCCGACGAGCATCGTGGACAGCGCGTCGCGCTCGGCCACCACCCGCTGCGCCTGGGACAGCGCCTCCCCCATCAGCCGTCGGGCCCACAGCGCAAGACGTCCGCCGAGCCGCGGATCGGCCTCGATCGCGGCGCGGACCTTCTCCACCGCGAAGTTGCCGTGCCCGGTGTCGTCGAGCACCGCAAGGACCAGGGAACGCGTGTCGGCGTCGAGGTGGGCTGCGACCTCGCGGTAGAAGTCACTGGCGATCGAGTCACCGACGTACGCCTTGACCAGACCCTCCAGCCAGTCGGACGGCGCGGTCTGGCGGTGGAAGTCGTCCAGCGCCTGGGCGAAGGGCTCCATGGCGCCCGTGGGGTCCGCCTCGATCGTGGCGAGCCGGTCCCGCAGCCGCTCGAAGTGGTGGAACTCAGCGGAAGCCATCTTGGCCAGTTCCGCCTTGTCACTGAAGGTGGGGGCGAGCTTGGCGTCTTCGGCGAGCCGCTCGAAAGCGGCCAGCTCGCCGTAGGCGAGCGCCCCCAGAAGATCCACGACTGCTGCGCGGTACTGAGGGTCCGCGGACGCGGTGGCCCAGTCCTGGGCCGCGATCCCCGTGTGTTCTGTGGCGTTGTCTGGCGTCTCCATGACGGGCACAATAGCCCGCTGACCCTAGGTCGTAAGGGCCTGGTCAGGGGTGCCCGTACGGCTTTGCCGCCGACCCGCTGCCCCGGTTCCTGCGGATTCGCCCAACACACATGCGCGAATCCGGGGTACAGTGGTATTGCGCCTGCTGAGCGTTCTGATTTCATGTACTGCTCTCTCAGCGGGCGATCGCAGTGTTTGCAGTGATTGTTGGAAAGATCTTTATCTTTCCGACTCCCCATGAGGATGCCCGGTCGGTGGCACGATCGGCTCCGACCCGACCGCCCTCCGTGCGGATATGCGCCCCGCGTATGACCGCAGATGAGGGGCCCCTCAGCGGCACGAGCGCTTGAGCGACGGCAGTGGTCCCGCGCCATCCGGCCAACCCACGGTCGGCCTAGTACCCAGGTGCGGCACGACCCCCATCGTTCGCCTCACGTCGCGTCTCACAGAAGAGGCAACACCCTGACTACGCAGCCTATGACTTTCCGGGATCTCGGAATCCTGGACGAGACCGCCGAGGCACTCGAAGCCGTCGGCATTCTGTCCCCCTTCCCCATCCAGGAGATGACGCTCCCCGTCGCGCTCTCCGGCAACGATGTGATCGGGCAGGCCAAGACCGGTACGGGCAAGACGCTCGGTTTCGGACTGCCGCTGCTGGAGCGCGTCACCGTGCCCGCCGACGTCGAAGCGGGCCGGGCCACGCCCGACCAGCTCACCGACGCCCCGCAGGCACTGGTCGTCGTCCCCACGCGCGAGCTGTGCACCCAGGTCACCAATGACCTGCTGACCGCGGGCAAGGTGCGCAATGTGCGCGTCCTCGCGATCTACGGCGGCCGGGCCTACGAGCCCCAGGTCGAAGCCCTGCGCAAGGGCGTCGATGTGATCGTCGGTACACCTGGCCGACTGCTCGACCTCGCCGGCCAGAAGAAGCTCGACCTCTCCAAGGTTCGGTCCCTGGTGCTCGACGAGGCCGATGAGATGCTCGACCTCGGGTTCCTTCCCGACGTCGAGAAGATCATCCAGCAGTTGCCGCCCCGGCGGCAGACGATGCTGTTCTCGGCGACCATGCCGGGCGCGGTCATCGGGCTGGCCCGTCGTTACATGACCCAGCCGACGCACATCAGCGCAACCTCGCCCGACGACGTCGGCGCGACCGTCGCCAACACCACCCAGCGGGTGTACCGCGCGCACTCCATGGACAAGCCGGAGCTCGTCTCGCGGATCCTCCAGGCCGAAGGCCGTGGCCTCGCCATGATCTTCTGCCGTACGAAGCGGACCGCGGCGGACATCGCCGAGCAGCTCGCCCGTCGCGGCTTCGCCTCCGGAGCGGTCCACGGCGACCTCGGCCAGGGTGCGCGCGAGCAGGCCCTGCGCGCGTTCCGCAACGGCAAGGTGGACGTCCTGGTCTGCACCGATGTCGCAGCGCGCGGCATCGATGTGGAGGGCGTGACGCACGTCATCAACTACCAGTCGCCCGAGGACGAGAAGACCTACCTCCACCGGATCGGCCGCACCGGCCGCGCCGGTGCGCTGGGTACGGCCGTCACCCTGGTGGACTGGGACGACATCCCCCGCTGGCAGCTGATCAACAAGGCGCTCGACCTGTCGTTCCACGACCCGGTCGAGACCTACTCCACCTCCGCCCACCTCTTCGACGAGCTGAAGATTCCCGCCGACACCAAGGGCGTGCTGCCGAGGGCCGAGCGCACCCGTGCCGGTCTTGCGGCGGAGGAAGTGGAAGACCTGGGCGAGACCGGTGGGCGGGGCCGCAAGGCCGCGCCGGCCCCTGTCGCCGTGGAGGAGCGTCCCGCGCGCACCAGGACGCCGCGCCAGCGCCGTCGTACCAGGGGTGGCAGCTCCACGGAGACCGCCGCCGAGCAGTTGGCAGCACCGGCGCAGGACGCACCGGCCGCCGAGGACGACGCACAGCCGCGGACCCCGAGGCGTCGGCGTAGGACGCGTGCGACCGGAGCCGCAAGCACGGTCGTGGCGCAGGCCCCGGCCGCGGTGGAGATCGTGGCGGACGCCCAGCCGGCGCCCGCCACCCTCCAGGTGCCGGCCCAGCCGACGGAGCCGCTCCAGGAGACCGAGCCGGAGGCCAAGCCGCGTCGTCGCAGGACGCGTGCGGTGAAGGCCGTCGAGACGGTCACCGAGGTCGAGGCCGCACCCGCCGTAGAGGCTGAGGCCGAGGTCAAGCCCCGCCGACGCACCCGCGCGGTCAAGGCCGTCGAAGCTGTCGTCGAGGCCGCACCCGCCGTGGAAGCTGAGGCCGAGGTCAAGCCCCGCCGACGCACCCGCGCGGTCAAGGCCGTCGAGGCCGTCAAAGCCGTCGCGGCCGCCGACACGGTGGAAGCAGCCGCCCCGGAGGCCAAGCCCCGGCGTACGCGTGCGGTGAAGGCCGTCGCGACCGCCTCCGCACCGGAGTCCGCGGAGGCTGAGGCCGAGGTCAAGCCCCGCCGACGCACCCGTAAGACGGTCGCGGCAGCGGACGCACCTGCACCTGCTGCTGTCGCCGAAAGTACGGCCGTCGCCACGGAGGCCGCGCCTCGACGCCGTACCCGTACGACCAAGGCTGCGGCCCAGGCCGAAGCCTGATCCGATCGGCCGACGGCCCGGTTTCCCCATGGGGGAGCCGGGCCGTTCTGTGTGCGGGTGCCGGCTGCCCGGGACGGCCGGGCGGGTCGGATGGCCCCCGGGTAATCTCCCTGTATGAGTCGTCCGCCGACCTTCGCTCCTCCTCCCTGCGCCCGCTCCGTGAGGCTGCGTACCTCTCGTGGGGAGTTCGCCGTGCTCGACGCCCGACCGACGGGCGAGCGCGCCCCCTCGGGCACCGGGCTGCTGCTCCCGGGATTCACGGGGAGCAAGGAGGACTTCATCGCCATGCTCGCTCCGCTCACGGAAGCGGGCTTTCGCGCGGTGTGCGTCGACGGCCGGGGCCAGTACGAGACGACCGGCCCGGACGAACCCGACGCCTATTCCCAGCGGGAGTTGGCCCTCGATGTGCTGGCGCAGGTGGAGGCGGTGGCCGTCGATGGGCCCGTGCATCTGCTGGGGCACTCGCTCGGTGGGCAGATCGCCCGCGCCGCCGTCCTGGAGGTGGCGGCGACCCCGGCCGTCTCACCCTTTCGTACGCTGACTCTGATGTCATCCGGTCCCGCGCAGATCACTGCCGCCCAGCAACAGAAGGTGGCGCTGCTGAGCCAGGCGCTGGCGCAGCTGAGCATGGCCGAGGTGTGGGCGGCGATGCGGGCGTTCGAGACGCCGGAGGAAGCCGCCGTCGACGGCGAGGATCTGCGTCGGCGCTGGCTGCGGCACCATCCGCAGCAGCTGATCACCACCGGTCGACAGTTGTCGATCGAGCCGGACCGGGTCGATGAGCTCGCGGCCGTTCCCCGGCTTCCCGTACATGTGATCAGCGGCGAGAGCGATGACACCTGGCCGGTACCGCTGTTCGACCGGATGGCGGAGCGGCTCGGTGCCCAGCGGACCGTCATCCCCGGTGCAGGGCACTCCCCGAACACCGATCGACCGCGGGAGACCGCCGATGCCGTCGCGAGGTTCTGGGCGGCGCACTGAGACGGGCCGCGTGCCATCTGGCTCCGCCCCCACCTGTGCGAGGGCGGCCAGGAGTGCCGAACGTCCGTCAGAACTGGGACTGGAGATGCTGCCAGAAGCCGTCACGCAGGGCCCTGCGCAGGACCGCGTGTCCCCGTAGCGACCGCTGGAGCAGTGCCTCCGCCTCGATCAGCAGATCCTGGTCGACGGGTCCCGGGAGATAGGGATGGCCGGGCAGTAGCTCGGCGAGGGCTTCGCTGCCCCGTTCGGCCAACCAGGTGGCGGCGATCCGTGCACCGACGAACCGCACCTCATCGCGCGAGGGGGGCGGCGTACCTTCGTTCTCGTACGTCGAGACGGCTCGGCGGGTGAGGTAGGGGCGACAGAAGTCCAGGTCGAAGGTGCGGGTGCTGTCCACTTCCCAGCGCAGCGCCTCGGCCTGGTTGACGCCTTCGGAGGCGTCGATGCCCCAGAGGTGCACCCGTGCCCCGTACCCCTGGGCCGCCTCCACCGCGGACACCAGGTCCTCGTCACCGCCCACGAGGGCCGCGTCACTGATGGCCCGATGGCGCGCGAGGGACTCCAGATCGGTGCGGATCAGCGAGTCGACGCCCTTTTGCTGGTTGTTGGCGTTGAGGTTGCCCAGTCGCACCTTGACGTCGGGCAGTTCGGCGATCGACTGCTGCTCCGGCGTGGGGATGCGGCGCCTGGCGCCGTCGTACCAGTAGACCCGGAGGAGCCTGCTGTCGGCGAAGATGCTGCGGGCCTTGTCGATGAACGCGTCGATCAGACCTTCTGCATCCAAGTCGAAGGAGCGTCGGTCCTCGGTGCCCGCAACCAGCAATCCTGCCGCAGCGTAGACGTAACCTGCGTCCACGAAGATGGCGTGTGTGGAGGGCGTCTTGGCCACCTCGGCGAGCATGCGGTGCAGCAGCTCGTTGGTGCGGTCCAGACGTGCGCTGATCTGGGTGATCGCTGTGTCGATCGTTGCCTCGTTCATACGGAGCTCATTCTCAGGGCGCTCGGCGACACCCACCAGTAGTTAGCGTGCCAAAGATTTTCTTTAGTGTAAGGAATATTTGCCGGGCACATCACTGTTGAACCCGAGTGGAACCTGCGCACCCGGAGCAGTGGGGTGCGCGCTACCAACAGTTCTCCCCTGGGGAGGATCAGACGAAGGGAGAAGCCTTGCGCTTCGAGATCATGCGCCTCGACGACGTCGACGGCACCGCCGTGGACAGCACCGTCGTGGACGCCGCCTCCGTCAACCGGATCGTGCAGCAGGCCGCCGCTACCGGCCAGCGCATCTACATCCGCCCGGCCGACGCGTCGGCCTTGTAGTGCCCACACCTGCGTAGCGCCATCGGCGCACGCGTGACATGACTCGCCCCCGCAGCGGACATCGGTCCGTGCGGGGGCGTTGTCGTGGGTGGACCCATGTCCACCGTCTCAGGCACTCTGCACGACTTGGGTGACACCGTTGATGATCTGCTGCACGGCGATCGCGGAGAGCATCATGCCGGCGAGACGGGTCACCAGCACCACTCCCCCGTCCTTGATCACGCGGATGATGCCCAGCGAGTAGCGCATGGTCAACCAGAGCACCACGTGCATCGCCACGATCGCGCCCCAGACCGCGATGTGCTGGGGTGCGCCATCGGCGTTCTGGACCGCGAGGATCACCGAGACGATGGCACCCGGCCCTGCGAGCAGGGGCATTCCCAGCGGTACGAGGGCGACGTTGACGTCCTTGGTCTGCTGGGGCTCGTCCGTCTTCCCCGTCAGTAGATCGAGGGCGATCAACAGCAGGAGGAGTCCGCCGGCGATCATCAGGGCGGGCACCGAGACATGCAGATAGTCCAGGATCTGCTGGCCGACCAGACCGAAGACGGTGATGACCCCGAAGGCGACCGCCACCGCCTGCCAGGCCATCCGGCGTTGCATCTTGACCGGACGCCCCGAGGTGAGGGCGAGGAAGATCGGTGTGATCCCGGGCGGATCCATGATCACGAAAAGAGTGAGGAAGAGGGAGCCGAAAACGGCAGCGTCGAACACGGTGATGCCTTGCGAGAAGAGGGGTCGAACGGGGCAGCGAAGGTCAGGTGCGACGTCCGCCCGCGCCGGGGACCGGGAAGGCGCCGGTGGCACGGCGGGTGATCTCGCCGTAGATCTCCGGGTCGGTGGTGTACTCGCCGAGCCCGACCGTCTTGCGACTGCCGTGGTAGTCGCTCGAACCCGTGGTGAGCAGGCCGGTGTCGGCCGCGAGGCCGCGCAGTCGTGCACGGGCCGGACCGTCGTGGTCCATGTGGTCGACCTCGATGCCGTCGAGGCCGGCTGCGGCGAGGTCGGCGATGACCTGCTCGGGCACCGTGCGTCCGCGCTTCGCCGCTGCCGGATGGGCGAAGACGGACACTCCGCCGGCGGCCTTCACCAGCCGGACCGCGGTGAACGGGTCCAGTTCGTGCTTGGTGATGTGCGCCCTGCCGCCGTCGGCGATCCACTGCGGTGTGAAGGCGTCGGAGACGCTCGGGACCACGCCGAGTTCCACCAGGGCGGTCGCGATGTGGGGACGGCCGACCGATCCGTCGCCGGCGATGCGGGCGACCTGCTCCCAGTCGATGGGGACGCCCAACTCCTGGAGTTTGGCGACCATCGCCTGCGCCCGGGGCACCCGGTCGTCGCGCACCAACTCGCGCTCGCGCAGCAGGGCGGGCTCCTGCGGGTCGAAGAGGTACGCCAACAGATGCAGGCTCACCCCGTCGAGCGCGCAGGAGATCTCGGCCCCGGTGACCAGGGTCAGTGCGCGGGGGGCCTCGTCGAGGGCCGCGATCGCCTCGGCATGGCCGCGCGTCGTGTCGTGGTCGGTGAGGGCGACGACGTCCAACCCGGCCGCCGCGGCCTTGTGCACCAGTTCGGCGGGGGTGTCCGTACCGTCCGACGCCGTGGAGTGGGTGTGCAGATCGATGCGCACGAGCGGCACTCCGGGGATGTCGGGCGAACGGGGGACGGTCCAGTGTATCGGGCAGCCGAAGGCGGCCCGGCCGCCCGGCGGTCAGCGACCCGACTCCTCCATCCATCCGCCGTCATCCGGCCGCCGCAGGGCCGCCCCGCGGTGTGCGGCTCAGGACAGCAGTCGTGGCGAGAGCGCGCCGCAAGGCACCAGTTCGACCTCCGCTCCGGCGTCGCGCAGATCCGTCAGCACCAACTCGTCGTACATCAGGAGCCCGGACTGTTCGGGCCAGACGATCGCCCACAGCCACAGCCCGCGGGCCTCGCCGGCAAAGACGGCACGGTCCGCGGGAGTGCCCTGGACGTGCCACAAGGGTGTGGGACGTCCTGCGGCGAGCACCTTCGACTGGGCGGGTCTGCCGATGTCGATGTGCTGGCCGGGGTCGGGGCCGTCGATGCCGGCATAGCGCGAGCCGAGCCCGACGCCCAACTCCTCTGCGATCAGCAGCAGTTCTCCGATCCCGCCAAGCGGGCCGGGACCGGAGCAGACCACGGCGGTCGCTCGGCCTCCGCTGCGGTCGTCACCGGCGTACGCGACACCGGTGAACAGCCAGCCGACGGGCAGCGGCCAGGGCATCCACACGGGGACCCTGGCCCGGTGCACCACGACCCCGAGGGCTTCGACACTGGGCGGAATCACCGGCTGGAGTGGGTGCACGGTGCCGTGTACACCGCACTGCCAAGCTTCGGCAAAGAGACCGGGCGCCCTGACCCGGCCACCGCACTTCGGGCAACTGGGTTCGCCCCTCATAGCGTTCCACGGTCCTACCCGCCCGGCGTCGCGTCAAGGACGATCACCCGTCCGGAGTGAGCTGCTCACTCAGAGCCGATATGGCTCAACTGAGCGTCACGCTCAGTGTCGACCCAGGAGGCGTCGACCCAGGAGGCTCAGGGGGGTGGCCGCTCGAACACGGACGGTTGCCCCTCTTGGGAGGCGTTCGTCACGTCCTCGACGGGGCGGGGGACACGGGGGCTGCGCCTTCAGTCGAGGGCCACGGACCTGCGGTGCGGATCTCGTAGATCGGTCCCCCGCGCCAACCAGCGCTCCTGGAGTTCCGCCGCGCCGTGCACCCGCTTCCAGGCCGCCTCGTTGGACGTCATCGGCAGCAGGGGGAGGAAGCGCACCGGCTCGCGTGGTGCATCGAGTTCCAGATCCTCGACGAGCCCGCCCGGTTCGGCGACCAGTACGGAGCTGAAGGGCGCGGAGGGCCAGAGCGGCGCACCGATGTCCAGGGAGGCGCCCGGCGCGATGACGACCCCTTCGACCTGCGGCGACGCGGCCAGGATCGCCAAGGGGCGCAGCACCTGATCGGTGTCCGCTGCTCCCGGACGCACCGAGAGGACCAGTTCGGCGCGCGGGCCCTGCACGGGGTCGGCGATCGTCGATGTCGGATCGTTCATGGGGTGGGCGGACATCCCCAGGGTGGCGTAACGGACCAGATCGTCCGCGGACCCGTCGCCGGGGGTGCGAAAGCGCAGGACCTCGATCCGGTCCGTACCGATGAACGTCACCGAGGCCCGGGCGTCCGGCTCCCCGAGCGCCGTACACAACCTGGCCTCGACCAGAGCAAGAACGTCTGCCATCCGGCGAGCATAGAACGCGTAAGGATGGGGCAATCACAGGGATTGACCCGCAGTCGGCTGATAGTCTTGGCCGCTGGCCGGGTTGGTGTGCTCAAAGCACACAGGCCGGCGGCGCCAAGGCGCCGCCCGCTCCCGGCGTCACGCTATCCCCTACGGGGGACCGGCCGGAGGAGGTGGGGTCTGCGGTGGATCGAAGTCGACCGTGCAGTACCAACCGCTCTTCCGTACGGCGTCACTTCCTGGCGGTCTAGGGCCTCTCGCACAGGCCCACGGCATTCCGACGGCGTTCCGTACCACGGCGTTCCGTAGCTGGAATCCCGCACGACGGAAGAGCAGCTCGTTTTTGCCTGTCTGTAGCGAACGCCGTCACCGCGATCCCGCGGTGCCGCCCGCTTTGCGGACGTAGTGCTCACGTCCCCATTCCGGGCTGTGCCACGCCACTCGCCGACGGCCTCTCCGTGAAGGAGCCAGCCATGTCGATGATTCGTGACCTCCGTGCCGCCGTCCGTCCTGCCCTGCGGAGGAGCAGCACCGCCTACCACTCGTACGACACCACCCGTGACCCTTCGGCATCCAGCGCCGTCGTGGACTGCGCGGTCTACCGCGATGGGCGCCGCCTCCCGGGGGACGACTCGCAGACGCCCCGTGAGGCGATGTTGAGGGTGCGCGAGGGCGGTGGGTTCGTCTGGATCGGTCTGCACGAGCCGACGGAGGAGGAGTTCGCCGGCATCGCCGCGGAGTTCGGGTTGCACCCGTTGGCCGTGGAGGACGCGGTCCACGCCCATCAGCGGCCCAAGCTGGAGCGGTACGACGACACCCTGTTCACCGTCTTCAAGACCGTCCACTACGTGGAGCACGACGAGTTGACCGCGACCAGTGAGGTCGTGGAGACCGGTGAGGTGATGTGCTTCACCGGTCGGGATTTCGTCATCACGGTCCGGCACGGTGGCAAGGGTTCGCTGCGGGCACTGCGGTACGGGCTGGAGAAGGACGCCGAGCTGCTCTCGAAGGGGCCGTCCGCGGTTCTGCACGCCATCGCCGACCATGTCGTCGACGGCTACATCGCGGTCGTGGCAGCCGTGCAGGACGACATCGACGAGGTCGAGATCGATGTCTTCTCCGCGCCGTCCAAGGGCAGGCAGCGGGGTAGCGACGCCGGGCGGATCTACCAGCTGAAGCGGGAGGTGCTGGAGTTCAAGCGGGCCGTCTCCCCGCTGCTGCGGCCCATGCAGTTGCTCAGCGAGCGGCCCATGCGGCTGATCGACCCGGACATCCAGAAGTACTTCCGTGACGTCGCCGACCACCTGGCCCGGGTCCAGGAGGAGGTCATCGGCTTCGACGAGCTGCTGAACTCGATCCTCCAGGCGAACCTGGCACAGGCGACGGTCGCCCAGAACGAGGACATGCGCAAGATCACGTCCTGGGCGGCGATCATCGCGGTGCCCACCGCGGTGTGCGGGGTGTACGGCATGAACTTCGACTACATGCCGGAGCTCCAGTGGAAGTACGGGTATCCCATGGTGCTCACCGCCATCATCGGGATCTGCTTCACCATTCACCGGACGCTCAAGCGCAACGGCTGGCTCTAGCGACCGGCGGCCCAGCGACCGGCCGCGGCTGGCGGCTGGCGGCTGGCGGCTGGCGGCTGGCGGCTGGATAGGCTGCGCCCATGACAGACACGCTGCTCGCCCAGGCACTCGTCGAGGAAGCCACCAAGAAGTCCGGCCTCATCTGGGTGCGCTCCACGGGCCCCGAGCGCACGCTGTGGCACGTGTGGCACGAGGGCGCGGCTCTGGTCGTGGGTGATGGCCCCGGGGAACAGCCGCTGCCGGGCCTGGTCGACGGGGGCACCGCCGAGGTCATCGTCCGCAGCAAGGACAAGGGCGGTCGGCTGGTGTCCTGGACCGCCGTGGTGAGCGAGTTGGAGCCGGGATCCGAGCCCTGGGAGTCCGCGGTGGCGGAGCTCAAGGGGAAGCGGTTGAACGCCGTGGACGCGGAGACCGTGCCGGATCGATGGCGGCGCGAGTGCCGGGTGGTGCGGCTGACCCCCCGGGAGTCGACGACCGACCATCCGCAGACCTCGCTGGCGACCCCGCCGCTGCCCACCGGGGCCACCACCCGGCACCCGATCCCGGCCGCCCTGCCCCGACTGCTGCTGTCCCGCAAGAAGAAGCGCGGCTGACCGCCGTACGGGCTCAGCCGCTGGTCTTCGGGAGCTGCTTCCCGTAGTCCACGGTCTCCTCCTTGGTGGGCGGCACGAGCGCGAAGTCCACATCCCATTCGCCCAGGGTCAGGACGCCCTTGCCGCCGGCCCGCGCGAACTGGAGCGGATACGGCAGGCCCTCCAGTGAGACATCGAGGACGCCACCGGCCCCGGCTGCCGCCTGGACCTTGATCGCCTGTACGCCGCCGACCTTGGTGCGGTCGCCCTTGCTCAACTTGCCCTGCATGCCGAGGAGGCCCTCCAGCAGCACGTCCATGTCCGTGAAGCCGCGGAACCTGTCGTACGCCGGGTCGCCCTGCGGAACCTTGACGTACTTGTCGCGCAGCTTGAGGGCCGCTTCCTCGTCCGCCTCGCTCGGCGCTTCGCCCGAGGCACCGTCGTCATGGCTCCAAAAACCCACGTCGGCCTTGAGGTACAGGTCGTCACCGATCCTGAGCAGCTCGAAGGCGTTCTCGCTCGTGGTCACCGAACCGGTGCCGCCGTCCTGCTTGAGCCGCATGTTCAGCTTGTAGGTGCCGCCCTTGCTGACCAGCGTCCCGGCCAGACGGACCGCTGATGCCGCGTCCGCCGTGGCCCGTGCCTTGCTCTCGATCTCGGCGGCGGTGAGCCGGCCGACACCGTTGGTGCCCTTGTCCGGGTCGACCTTCTCCTCGCAGGCCGTCGCGGACACGGCCAGCCCTGCACAGAGCACCAGGGACAGGGCGGTCCTGCGGGCACGGGAAACCGGGGGGAGGAGAGTCACCAGCACACTGCCTCTCGTCTGCTGGGCAGCTGAACGCCAACTGCTTCGCCTGCGGATGATCGGGGAGCAGACCGCAGCGTACCGGGGTGGCAGTCGACCTCTCGCAGCCAGTCGTGCAGGGTGTGCACGGGTTCCGCGCCCGGTCCGTACGGACCCCTGGCAGCAGCGGTACACATCGGTACGGGCTAGCCTGAAGCACCTGAAGGACAGTGTTTCCGGCGAAGCGCCGCAGACCGGGATGGAGGTGTCGACCGTGGTCGCCAGCGTCACGCGTGTCTTCGTCTCCCACCTCTCCGGCGTCCCGGTCTTCGACCCGAGCGGTGATCAGGTGGGCCGGGTCCGGGACCTGGTGGCGATGCTGCGGGTGGGCCACCGTCCGCCCCGGCTGCTGGGCATGGTGGTGGAGGTGCTGAGCCGACGGCGGATCTTCCTCCCGATGACCCGTATCACCGGCATCGAATCGGGCCAGATCATCACCACCGGCGTGCTGAACGTACGGCGCTTCGAACAGCGTCCCACCGAGCGGCTGGTCCTCGGCGAACTGCTCGACCGACGCGTACAACTCGTGGAGAGCGGCGAGGAGGCCACCGTCCTCGACGTGTCCGTCCAGCGGCTGCCGGCTCGCCGCGACTGGGAGATCGACAAGGTCTTCGTGCGGCGCGGACGCGGCGGGGCGCTGCGCCGCAGGGGGGAGACGCTCACCGTCGAGTGGTCGGCCGTGACCGGACTCTCCCTGGAGGAGGACAGCCAGAGCGCGGAGAGCCTGGTCGCCACCTTCGAGCGGCTGCGGCCGGCCGATGTCGCCAACGCACTGCACCATCTGACGCCCAAGCGACGGGCCGAGGTGGCCGCCGCGCTCGATGACGACCGGCTCGCGGACGTGCTGGAGGAGTTGCCCGAGGACGATCAGGTCGAGATCCTCGGAAAGCTCCAGGAAGAGCGTGCCGCTGACGTCCTGGAGGCCATGGACCCGGACGACGCCGCCGACCTCCTGTCCGAACTCCCCGAGGAGGACCAGGAGCGACTGCTCGCCCTGATGCGCCCGGACGACGCCGCGGACGTGCGGCGGCTCCTGTCGTACGAGGAGCGCACCGCGGGCGGTCTGATGACCACCGAGCCCATCGTGCTGCGGCCGGACGCCACGGTCGCCGACGCCCTCGCCCGGGTGCGGCAGCAGGACCTCTCCCCCGCGCTGGCAGCACAGGTGTACGTGTGCCGCCCGCCGGAGGAGACTCCCACCGGGCGCTACCTGGGCACGATCCACTTCCAGCGGCTGCTGCGGGACCCCCCGTTCACCCTGGTGGGGTCGATGGTGGACAGCGATCTTCCGCCGCTCGCACCCGACACTCCCCTACGGGCCGTGACCAGCTATCTCGCCGCGTACAACATGGTGGCCGCCCCCGTGGTCGACGAGATCGGATCGCTGCTCGGTGCCGTGACCGTGGACGACGTACTGGACCACCTGCTGCCCGACGACTGGCGTGAGACGGACTTCGAGGAGTCCGCGCATGGGTAGCGGCGGCGAGCGCGAGGAGACGAAGGACCGGCCCGGCTCCGGGGCGGGTGCGGCTGCGCGCCCCCGGGTGCGGCTCGACCTGCCCCGCGCACCCCGCCGCACACTGTTGCCCGAGTACGACCCGGAGGCGTTCGGCAGGCTCTCGGAGCGGATCGCGCGGTTCCTGGGCACCGGCAGGTTCATCGTCTGGATGACCCTGATCATCATCCTGTGGGTGGTGTGGAACATCTTCGCCCCGAAGGCGCTGCGCTTCGACGAGTACCCGTTCATCTTTCTGACCCTGATGCTCTCCCTCCAGGCGTCCTACGCGGCCCCGCTGATCCTGTTGGCGCAGAACCGGCAGGACGACCGGGACAAGGTCACCCACGAACAGGACCGCAAGCAGAACGAACGGTCCATCGCGGACACCGAGTACCTGACCCGGGAGATCGCGGCGCTCAGGATGGGACTGGGCGAAGTGGCCACCCGGGACTGGATCCGCTCCGAGATCCAGGACCTGCTCAGGGATGTGCAGGACCGCCGGGGCCACCTTCCCCACGAAGGCGGCCAGGGGAGTGACGAAGCCGACCGCTGACGGGCTTCCCGGGCCCGGCGGGCCGCGCCGTACCATCGTCGTATGGCTACGGAAGACGCGGTGCTTGAAGCACTGGCGACGGTGAACGACCCCGAGATCCACCGACCCATCACCGACCTGGGCATGGTCAAATCGGTCACGGTCGGAGCGGACGGCGTGGTGGCCGTCACGGTGTACCTCACCGTCTCCGGTTGCCCGATGCGCGAAACGATCACCAACAATGTGACGGAGGCCGTACAGCGCGTCGACGGAGTCACCCGCGTCGATGTCACGCTCGACGTGATGAGCGACGAGCAGCGGCGCGAACTGGCGTCCTCGCTGCGCGGCGGCACCGCCGAGCGGGAGGTTCCCTTCGCCCAACCCGGCTCGCTGACCAGGGTGTACGCGGTCGCGTCCGGCAAGGGCGGCGTGGGGAAGTCCTCGGTGACGGTGAACCTCGCCGCGGCGATGGCGGCCGACGGGCTGAAGGTCGGCGTCGTCGACGCCGACATCTACGGCCACTCCGTGCCCCGCATGCTCGGCGTCCATGGTCGACCCACCCAGGTCGAGAACATGATCATGCCGCCGTCCGCGAACGGTGTGAAGGTGATCTCCATCGGCATGTTCACCCCGGGCAATGAACCCGTGGTCTGGCGCGGCCCGATGCTCCATCGGGCGCTCCAGCAGTTCCTCGCCGATGTGTACTGGGGCGATCTGGACGTACTGCTCCTCGATCTGCCCCCGGGCACCGGCGACATCGCGATCTCGGTGGCACAACTGGTGCCGAACGCCGAGATCCTGGTGGTCACCACTCCCCAGCAGGCGGCGGCGGAGGTGGCCGAGCGAGCCGGTTCCATCGCGGTCCAGACCCATCAGAAGATCGTCGGCGTGGTGGAGAACATGGCAGGACTGCCCTGCCCGCACTGCGACGAGATGGTCGACGTCTTCGGCACCGGAGGCGGCCAGCGGGTCGCCGAGGGTCTGACGAAGACGACCGGAGCCCATGTGCCGGTACTCGGGTCCATCCCCATCGACGTACGGCTACGCGAAGGCGGCGACGATGGCAGGCCCGTGGTGCTGACGGACCCGGAGTCCCCCGCGGGTGCGTCGTTGCGCGCCATCGCGGGCAAGTTGGGCGGCCGTCAGCGAGGGCTGTCGGGGATGAGCCTGGGCATCACGCCGAAGAACAAGTTCTAGGTCCCCTCGTCGGGGTCCCGCCAACCGGGCGGGCCTGCCACGGGACTCCTGGGGACCGGTTCCGGCCGGGCGGGTGCAGCCGATGTGATCCCGCCCGGCGCCGTCCCCGAGTTCCGCAGCACGGGCGCCGTCGTTCCCGAAGACCCGTCCACGGGCGGCGATCACCCGGGCTGGGGGCGCCGCCCCGTACGCGGGAAGGCGGGTGTCCTGGCCGCAGCATGACGGCCCCGTTCGCTCATCGAGGCAAGTCCGGGCCGTGGGGCCCGGTGTGCTCAGACGTACGGCCCCAGGTCGCGCACCTCGAAGAAGCCCAGACCGTAGGCGCTCATCCCGCGCCCGTACGCCCCGATGTGCACACCGGCCGCGGTGGACCCGGCCAGCACCCAGCCGAACTCGGATTCGCGGTAGTGGAAGGTGGTCGGCTCCCCGTCCACCGGGAGCGACAGCGTGGACCACGCCGAGCCCTGGAGATCGTCGGCCAGTTCGAAGGCCGTCTCCGTCTGCTGGTCCAGCCAGTCGTCCCGCAGTGTGTGGTCGAGTTGCGGCGGCCAGGTGTGGGCCAGCAGGCCCGAGCCCGCCAGCCAGGCCGCCGACGAGGCCGTGGTGGCGTCCAGCACTCCGGTGCCGTCACCGCTGCGGCGCACCGGGCTCGCGGCGACGGTGATCACCACCGCGAACCGCTCCTTCTCCAGTGCCGTGGCCTCGGTCCGTATCGACGGTTCGTCACCGTGGCCCAGCGAACCGTGTTGGACCACCCCGTCGGCTGCGGATCCGACCTGCATCAGCCAGCGCTGGCCGGTGAACGCCGCGTCGAGGCCGTACCAGGGGAAAGGGGCCCGCGCATAGGCGTCGGCCGCGCTCCGGGCCGCTGCTTCCGCGCGCTCCGCCGCCTTTGAGTCCTCAACGTCGGGAGCGGGGGAATCACTGGCCGTGTTCTGCGCCGTCGGCCGACTGGTCGTCTCCATCGAGCGGGCCGCCTCCTCTGTGTCCGAGGTCTGGAGCGGACCCGCCCCCCTCGGGCGTCCTCGCGTCCTGACAGATGGAGAGAATAGCCACCCACTGCCCCGTCGCAGGGATTGACCGTGCTCAGGTGGCGTCGGCGTCGAACGGCGGGCGCTCGTCCTTCACCGGCTGATCGCGCTTCTTCAGCAGGTCCGGTGTCCCGGATCCGCCGTTGACCGCGGCGGGGACTGAGGCGTCGGAATCGGTGCCGTGGACGGTGTCCGAGATCTCGTTGATGTCCTTGGTGAGGTCGAAGGAACGGCCCAGTTCCTTCAGCTCACGCAGGTCGTCACTCTCGTTCAGGTGCTTACGGATGAAGGTCTTGGGGTTCAGGTCCTCGAACTCGAAGTCCTTGAACTCAGGGCCCAGTTCGCTGCGGATGTCGTGCTTGGCGTTGTCGGAGAACTCTCGGATCTTCCGAATGAAGCCGGTCACATCCTGGATGAGCTTCGGGAGCTTGTCGGGGCCGAAGATGAGCATGGCGAGCACGACAAGAGTGAGCACCTCCAGTACGCCTATGTCACTGAACACCCTGTAGCTCCTCGTGTTCTCAGCTGATTCCCCCGGCCCGGAGGTCGGACGGGCATCCGAGCCCGATCCACGGTACCCGTCAGGACTTGGGGGAGTCACGTGCTGGGAGGCCGTGATCCTGGATTGACGGCCACAGATCATCGGCCGTTCACACCGAAGGAGCGCCCGCGGGCCTCCCCCGCGGCCGACCCCTCATGGCCTCGACGGTGGTGACGGTGGTTCCGTCAACCATGGATCGATGATTGATTTTCACCCATTCAGCACGGTCTGTACATCTATCGCCGATATCACCTGTTCGGCATCATCCGGTCGGCCTTCGAACGACGGAGGACAACGCCTGCCAAGGCAGGCACGGGCCCGGTTCAGTCGCCGTCCGCCGAGCCGAGGGTGAGCGTCAAGGAGCGCTCCTGCCCGGCGCGGGTGAGCGTGAGCTCCAAGGTGTCGCCCGGGCGGTGCGAGCGGATCTTCACGATGAGCTCCTCACCGCTGTGGACCCGCTGGCCGTCCACCTTGGTGATGACATCCCCTGGTTCGACGCCCGCCTTGGCACTGGGGCCACCGGGGGTCACGGACGGGGTGCCGTCCTTGCCCTTGTCTCCGACGCGGGCACCGTCACCCGTGTACTTCATGTCGAGACTTACCCCGATGACGGGATGGGTGGCCTTGCCGGTGTTGATCAGCTCCTCGGCGACCCGCTTGCCCTGGTTGATGGGGATGGCGAAGCCGAGACCGATGGATCCGGACTGGCTGCCCTCCGCGCCACCCGTGTCGGCTGCGCGGATGGCGCTGTTGATGCCGATGACCCGGGCCTGGAGGTCCACCAGCGGGCCGCCCGAGTTGCCGGGGTTTATCGGTGCATCGGTCTGGAGGGCATCGACATAGCTGACGTCACTGCCGTCGCCCTTCTCGCCGCCCGCGGTGATCGGGCGTTCCTTGGCGCTGATGATCCCCGAGGTCACGGTGTTCTGGAGGTCGAAGGGTGCGCCGATGGCGACGACCGGGTCGCCGACCTGGACGCTGTCGGAGTTGCCCAGCGGCAGGGGGGTGAGGCCGGAGACCCCCGTGACCTTCACCACGGCGAGGTCGTAGCCGCTGTCCTTGCCGACCAGGGTCGCCCGGGCCGTCTCGCCCCCGCTGAAAGTGACGGAGATCTCGCCGGAGGCGCCTGCGGGGTCGACGACATGGTTGTTGGTGAGGATGTGGCCCTTGCGGTCGAGGACGAACCCGGTACCGGTGCCCTGCTCACCCCCACCGTTGACATGGAGGGTGACCACACTGGGCAGGGCGCGGGCTGCGATGCCCGCGACGCTCGTGGGAGCCCGGCCGCCGTCATCGGCCGGAGCCTGGTCCAGTTCGACCTGGGTGATCCCGCCGTTGCGCTCGATGTAGGCGCCGACGCCACCACCGATCCCGCCCGCGACCAGGGCGAGCAGTGCGGCCCCGACCAACAGTGCTCCGGTCCGTCGCCCCTTGCGCCGGGGCGTCGTCGACTCGTCGTGCACGGTGAGCGGCGCGGCGCCCGGGGCACCCCACGGGTCGTACTGGAACTGACTCGTCATCGGGGTGGGGTGCGTGAGGCGAGGCTGAGGCTGCTGCGGTGCGGGCCGGGGCCCGCCGTACTGCGGGGGCACGGACGCGTCCCCGGCCGGCGGAAGGGGCGTGCCCCCTGCCGGGGTGGGCACCGGACGCTGTACGGGCGGTGCGGGCGCCCATGGCCCGGGTCTGCCGTAGGGCGGGGTGCTGTACCGGTCCGGCTCGTGCAACGGCTGGGGCCGGCCGGGGGCGTGCGGGGAGCCGCCACCCGACGGCCCGCGCTCGCTCGGATCCGGCTCGAACGGACCGGGTCCGGGTGTGCCCGGCTGACCGTGACGCTCCATGGGCGGCCGAGACACACCGTAGGAGGGCTCGGAGGCATGGGACGAGGAATCGGGGGGCACATGCGGTACGGGAGCCGCTGGCGCGGCCTCAGCGGGCGGCACGGCGTCCCCGGGCTCGTCCTGGAGACCGTGGGGTGCTGGACGGGTCGTGTCGCCCGAGCGGGGGCGGCTCCACCAGTTGGCCTTGGCGCCCATGGGCTTCCCGTCGTCCATGCACTCTCCGCATACAGCTGTCCGCCACGGCACCCCCGCGGGCACCCGTCCCAGGATTCAACCAGGTTTGAGAATGCCCGCGCAGGGGTCTGGTCGGCGGTGGTGGTGTCAGCGTGCGGACGGGTGCGTCGGCGCCATGAGGTGGGACGGGGCAGGGGTCGCCCAGGGAGTCAGGCCCGACGCGGTGGCGAGGTGGAAGGCCGATCCCGTCGGACGTATCAGGGGGGTCGGTGTGAAGGCCCCGAGCGGCGCCACCGAACTGATCGGCCCGACCGCCGGGGTGGCGAGGGGTCGATTCAGCGGACCGGGCGTCAAAGGACCCGACACGGAGAGACCGATCGCCCTCTCCTCCGATCTGGTCGGGGTGTGGACGGGACCGCGACGGCGCTCGTAGTCGCTGCTCCGGACATTGGCCGCGGTGGCGGTGTTGACCCCGGGAGTCCCGGTGGCCGCGGGCCTGATCGGCGTCACGTTGTTTCCGGTGTTGCCGCCCCGGGGGCCGGCCTGGAGTGAAGCCTCCAGGGGCAGGGCTCCGCCGAGGGCGATGGCAGCGAAGGACACCGCACTGGCAGCCGCGAAGGCGAAGCGACGCCCCTTCCACGGGGAGCGCTCCGCTTCGCGCCCCACATCATGGATGCGAAAACCACTGCCCGGTGAGACTGCTTCCTGCCCGCGGGCGGTAGCCCCGGGGAGCACACCGGCACCGACGTGCCCGCCGGGGACATAACCGAAGGTCTCCCCGTGACGGTCTCGGAGACGGCCCGTGGATGACGTCACGCCGCCGAAGGGGGATTCGCCGTCCCGTCCTGCGAGGGTCCCTTGGAAAGGTCCGCCCCTGCCGAGGTCACCACCTCCCGGTCCTGCGGGCAGCCCTTGGAGCCGGGCCAACAGCCCTTCGGACAGGGGTGGCGGCGCGGCCTGTGCGAAGACGCTCTTCAGCCGGCGCTGGGCGTCGGCCTCCGCCTTGCACTTGGGGCAGGTCGCCAGATGTGCGAGGACACGGTCCCTCGCGTCATGTTTGAGCTCGCCGTCGACCAGGGCGGCGAGCCGGTCCCCCAGATGCTGCTCAGCTGGGGTGGGGCCTGTGCCACTCACGCCGGTCCTACCTCCCCTGCGAGTCCGACCGCTCCCGCCAGAAGACGCTGCTCGGCACGGGCCTCGGGGGAACGGTGCTTCAGTGCCTTGCGCAGATGCGAGCGGCCACGGTGGATACGGCTGCGGACGGTGCCGAGCTTGACCCCGAGGGTCGCGGCGATCTCCTCGTAGGAGAGCCCCTCGATGTCACAGAGCACCACTGCGGCTCGGAATTCGGGCGCAAGGGTGTCCAGTGCCTGCTGCACATCCGCGTCGAAGTGGGTGTCGTTGAAGACCTGCTGGGGGGAGGGCTCCCGGCTGGGCAGCCGCTCAGCGGCATCGTCCCCGAGGGCATCGAAGCGGATGCGCTGCTTCCTACGGACCATGTCCAGGAAGAGATTGGTGGTGATGCGGTGGAGCCAGCCCTCGAACGTGCCCGGCGTGTAGGTGGACAACGACCGGAAAACACGGACGAAGACCTCCTGCGTCAGGTCTTCGGCATCGTGTTGATTGCCCGTGAGGCGGTAGGCGAGGCGGTACACCCGACCGCTGTGCGTGCTGACGATCTCCTCCCAAGTGGGCGGTGTCCACGCCTGGGATTCCGCATCCGATGCGAAGGTCGCGGTTGTTGCGGAGTCGGCAGTGGCGGAGCGGTCAGCAAAGTTGGTCACGGATTTCGGCTCACCCGGTGACCTGAGGAAGCGTCTGAGCGCTCCTCTCCGATCCGCAGGTGCAGCCGCACCTCCCCTATCGGCTCTGGTGGTGTCCAGCGGAGCCCCTACCATAGCCACCTCGCCCGTTAGCTCCGGATAAGAATCTTTACGCGAATTTGGGTGCTGCTTACCGCTCTGATCCATTGCGCCCCCCTGCCCCGTACAACGCCTGGTCCCATCTGCGGGTTCCCAGAGCCAGCGGATACAGTCAACGTCGCGTTCAACTACGGGGACAGGAGAGGCCCATTACCGCAAACCGGCAGACGAGCTGGGCGTTCGCCGACGCCTTTGTCGCCGAGGACGACGCACTGCACTGGGCCCGTGAGCGGGCCCGGGAGTCGGGAGTCCCCTCGGTGTCGCCTGGCACCGGCGCCGCGCTGCGACTGCTGGCCGCGACCGCGGACGCGAAAGCGGTGGCGGAAATCGGTACGGGGACGGGCGTGTCCGGGATCTATCTGCTCCAGGGAATGCGGTCGGACGGGGTGCTGACCACGGTCGACCCCGAGCCGGAGCGCCAGCAGTTCGCCCGGGAGGCGTTCCGCGAGGCCGGCTTCGCCGGGAACAGGGCCCGCTTCATCCCCGGCCGGGCCCTCGACGTCCTGCCTCGCCTGGCCGACGGCGGCTACGACCTCGTCTTCTGTGACGGGGATCGACTGGAGTCGCTGGAGTACCTCGCCGAATCGTCCCGCCTCCTGAGACCCGGTGGGCTCGTGTGCTTCGAGGGTGTCTTCGCACGCGGACGCACCGTCGACTCGGCGGCGCAGCCCGCCGAGGTGCTGCGACTGCGGGAGCTGCTGCGGTCGGTGCGCGAGAGTCAGGAGCTACTGGCCTCCCTGCTGCCCGTCGGTGACGGGCTGCTGTGCGCGGTGCGCCGGGCCTAGGCGTTCTGCCCCATGGCGTCGTCCGCCCGCGGGTCGGAGGGGAACTCGGGGCGCGACGGGAACTCTTCCGACGCGTTCCAGCCGTATCGACCCGATTGACCCGGTGGCCGGGCTACCCGTCGTCGCCCGGGCCCCAGCGTCGTACGGGGCGGCGACTGCGGGTGAACAGAGGTTCGCCCGTCCAGGGCCATCCGGGGGTCGCGGCGATTCACGGAAATGCGTCTCGCCCCGGCATCCACGAGGGATGCCGGGGCGAGGAGAACATCGGGCGCTCGCAGGTTAGCCAACGACCTTCTTCAGGGCATCGCCCAGCGCTTCGGCCTCGTCCGGAGTCAGCTCGACGACAAGCCGACCGCCGCCTTCGAGCGGAACGCGCATGACGATGCCCCGCCCCTCCTTGGTCACCTCGAGCGGGCCATCGCCCGTCCGCGGCTTCATGGCCGCCATGCTCGTTCCCCTTCCTGAAACCAGCTCATCGTCAGCCGACGGCCCTGGGTAGGCACGAGTCACCGGCATCGAACACATTGCTTCCTGGTCATTATCCCGCATCGCAGGACCCGATGACCAACATCGGTCGGCATCGCTTAGGCAACGCGCTTTCGCAAAACCACCCAATTCGCCGATCGTCCTGCGATACTTTGCCGCCGCTTCCCCGATCGGGCCGCCCATTCGACCGCTCGTTCTTTGACGCAGGTCACATGCTTGCAGCCCGAAATCTCCGCCATGCTGTGCCATGCACCCACCCGCTGAGCCGCAAAGGGGACCCGACATGGCCGACTCCGTGCTGTACGAGGTGAGCGACGGACTCGCGACGATCACGATCAATCGGCCCGAGGCCATGAACGCCATGGACGGGGGATCGAAGGTCGCCCTGCGGGACGCGGTACTCGCGGCGGCGGCGGACACCTCCGTACGGGCGGTCCTGCTCACCGCGAACGGGCGGGCCTTCTGTGTGGGGCAGGACCTCAAGGAGCACATCGCCGACCTGACCCAGGCCAGGAAGGACGGCTCCGAAGATGTGATGAGCACCGTGCGCGAGCACTACAACCCGCTCATCCGTGCGCTGGCCTCCATGCCGAAGCCCGTGGTCGCCGGGGTCAATGGCGTGGCGGCCGGAGCAGGGTTCGGGCTCGCCCTCGCCGCGGACTACCGGGTCGTCGCCGATACCGCGAAGTTCACCACCGCCTTCGCCAATGTCGCGCTCACCGCTGACTCCGGGATCTCCTGGACGCTGCCGCGGCTGATCGGCCAGAGCAGGGCGGCCGACCTGCTGTTCTTCCCACGTTCCATCACGGCCCAGGAAGCGTTTGACCTGGGCATCGCCAACAAGATCGTCCCTGCGGACGCCTTGGCGGCCGAGGCCGCCGCCGTGGCCAGGGCACTGGCCGACGGCCCGACCCTGGCCTACGCGGCGATCAAGGAATCCCTTGCCTACGCGGCGGACCATTCGCTGGACGAGACGCTGGACAAGGAGGACGAGCTCCAGTCGCGAGCAGGGGTCTCCGAGGACCATCTGATCGCCGTACGGGCATTCGTCGCCAAGGAGCAGCCGAAGTTCCTCGGACGTTAGGCCATTCGGGGGAACGGGTCTGACCTGGCGGGACGGGAGCGGCCGTCAGCGGCGCGTCGCTCCCGCGCCGGGGGTGCCACCGCCACGAGCGACACAGCCTTCGAGGTGGTCGTCGACCAGTCCGCACGCCTGCATCAGGGCGTACGCGGTGGTAGGGCCGATGAACCGGATCCCCTTCTTCTTGAGGTCCTTGGCGAGCGCCGTCGACTCATCGGTCACCGCGGGTACGTCGGCGATGGTGCGGGGCACGGGACGAGTGGCGCTGTCCGGCGCGTACGACCAGATCAGGTCGTCGAGATCGCCTTCGGCCCACTCGGCGAGCACCCGTGCGTTGGCCATGGTCGCGTCGATCTTGGCGCGGTTGCGGATGATTCCCACATCGGCGAGCAGTCGTTCCCGGTCGGCTTCCGTGTAGGTGGCGACCGAGGCGATCGCGAAGCCGTCGAAGGCGCGACGGAAGCCCTCGCGCCGCCGCAGAATCGTGATCCAGGAGAGACCTGATTGGAACGCCTCCAGACAGAGCCGCTCGAAGAGTGCGTCGTCGCCGTGCACCGGGCGGCCCCACTCGTCGTCGTGGTAGGCGACGTAGTCATCGGTGGACAGGCCCCAGGGGCACCGCGGCTTCCCATCGGGTCCTGCCGCAAGGCCGGTGTCACTCACCGTGGGCCCCCTCGCCGGGCTTGGTGAACAGGTCGGGCCCGCCAACGGCCGTCGCCTGCGCACCTGCCAGGGCGGATTCGAGCTCGGCGATGCGGGAGTCACGCTCGGCCAGTTCTGCGCCGAGACGGGCGAGCACGTCGTCGACATCGGCCATGCGATAGCCGCGCAGACTCACCGGCAGCCGCAGCGCCTCGACGTCCGCCCGACCGATCGGCCGGGTGTCGGGCAACGGATCGACAAGTTGCTCGGGCGCCGTGTCGGGCAGGGCCGCGCTGTCACCGCCACCGATCACGGCAAGCGTGACCGCGCCGACGACCACAACCATCGTGATCAGCAAGAACAAGAACACGGACGACCCTCTCCCCGACCTTCGGGCGCTTCCCGGACGGAAACCGTTCCCGGCTCTGATCGTGCCACGCCGGTGTGACAGTTAGGGTCTCAGCCGGACGACCTGAGGAGGAAAACAGCTGATGCTGCGGCTGGGACAGCGTGAATTCGGTCCGCACGAGCCAGTGATCATGGCCATCGTGAACCGTACCCCCGACTCCTTCTACGACCAGGGTGCGACCTTCCGCGACGAGCCCGCGCTCGCCCGGGTCGAACAGGCGGTGGCGGAGGGCGCCGCCATCATCGACATCGGAGGGGTGAAGGCGGGCCCCGGAGCAGAGGTCACCGCCGATGAAGAGGCGCGCCGAACGGTCGGCTTTGTGGCAGAGGTGCGCAAGCGGTTCCCGGACGTGGTGATCAGCGTCGACACCTGGCGCCACGAAGTGGGTGAGGCGGTCTGCGAAGCAGGCGCTGACGTGCTGAACGACGCGTGGGGCGGGGTGGATCCCCGACTCGCCGAGGTCGCGGCCCGCTACGGCGCAGGTCTGGTGTGCACCCACGCAGGCGGTGCCGAGCCCCGCACCCGGCCGCACCGGGTGTCGTACGAGGACGTGGTCGAGGACATCCTGCGGGTGACGCTGGGACTGGCCGAGCGTGCCGTGGAGTTGGGGGTACCGCGGGAGTCGATCATGATCGACCCCGGGCATGACTTCGGGAAGAACACCCGGCACTCGTTGGAAGCGACCCGCAGGCTCGGCGAGATGGTGGAGACCGGCTGGCCGGTGCTGGTCTCGCTGTCGAACAAGGACTTCGTCGGCGAGAGCCTGGACCGCCCGGTGAAGGAGCGGTTGACGGGCACCTTGGCGACGACGGCGGTCTCCGCCTGGCTGGGCGCACGTGTCTACCGGGTGCACGAGGTGGCTCAGACGCGCGAGGTCCTGGACATGGTGTCGTCGATCGCGGGGCACCGGGAGCCCGCGGTGGCCCGCAGAGGGCTGGCCTGACACGGTCGGGGCCGCCCGTACCGGAGGTGCCGCCGCTTCGATACGGAAGCCCGGCACCCGGTCCCATCGCCCCGTACCCGCTGCGAGGAGGGCGATGGACCCGGACCGGCCTTCAGGAAGCGGGCCTCAGAGCCCCGTCTCCTTGGTCACCAGCGACACGGCTTCTTCCACGTCGTCCGTGACGTGGAAGAGCAGCAGGTCCTTCTCCGACGCCTTGCCGCCGCCCACCACGGTGTTCCGCAGCCAGTCCACGAGACCGCTCCAGTACTCGGTACCGAAGAGGACGATCGGGAACCGGGTGACCTTGCCCGTCTGGACGAGCGTCAGCGCCTCGAAGAGTTCGTCCAGAGTGCCCAATCCGCCCGGCAGGACGACGAACCCGGACGCGTACTTCACGAACATCGTCTTGCGCACGAAGAAGTAGCGGAAGTTCACGCCGATGTCGACGTGCTGGTTGAGCCCCTGCTCGAAGGGCAACTCGATGCCGAGACCGACCGAGATCCCGTTGGCCTCCCGCGCACCGCGGTTGGCCGCCTCCATGGCACCGGGACCACCGCCGGTGATCACCGCGAAGCCCGCGTCGACGAGCGCCGTACCGATGCGGATGCCCGCCTCGTACTCCGGGGTGCCCGGCTTGGTGCGGGCCGAGCCGAAGACGCTGATCGCGCTGGGCAGTTCGGCGAGCGCGCCGAAGCCCTCGACGAACTCCGACTGGATGCGCATGACCCGCCAGGGGTCGGTGTGCACCCACTCGGAGTCACCCTCGGTGTCCAGCAGCCGCTGGTCGGTTGTCCCTGGCTGCACCTGGTCCCTGCGACGCAGCACCGGCCCCTGTCGCTGCTCCTCCAGCGCCCGCGAACCTTCGGGGTTGCCCATGACCTGCTCCCTCCGCCGAACATCAATTGCTGGAGCAAGGGTAGGTCGACGAAGGCGACGAGGAGGGAAACTCCGGACGTCAGCCACTCCCGTCACCGTCCTTCACCATGTGTGATCTTGTCACCGGCCAGGCACCCATCCCTCTTGTACACAGAGAGAACGCTATGCACACAAGCCGCACAGGGCCGCACAGATGCATGGGGCCGTCGTTCGGTGCGGTCGGTACGGGGACCGTGGTGTGCCGGCCGGGGGGATGTCGCCCCCGGCCGAACTCGGACCTGGCGCCATGGACCGACTGCACGGACCGGGGACGGAAATCCGTCACGGGCCCGAAGCCGACGGGCGCCGCCCGAGCACTGTCACGCGGAAGTGCGACCCGAACGGAACCACCTGGGGACAGGGCCGGTTCGGACGGCTCCGTCGCGGACCGGGCCTAGTACGGTGGGCGGGTGTCCAAGCACGCCTCCTCCGCTTCCCGACCCAGCCGTGTCCCCCGTTCCGCGGTTGCGTTCTGCGTCCTGCTGCTGCTGGTCGGCTATGTGGCCGTGCAGTTCATCGCAGGCGACCGGGCCGCCCGCTGTGTCGTACGGGCCTCTTCCAGCGGCGGTGGCCCGAGTTATGAGTTGAGTACGGAGATGGCGGCGAACGCGGCGACGATCTCCGCGGTCGGCACCAGGAGGGGGCTGCCCGAGCGGGCGGTCACCATCGCCCTGGCCACCGCCATCCAGGAGTCGTCGCTGCGCAACATCCAACACGGCGACCGGGATTCGCTGGGGCTGTTCCAGCAACGGCCGTCGAAGGGGTGGGGCACCCCGAAGCAGATCCTCGACCCGGTCTACTCGGCGGGGAAGTTCTACGACGGACTGGTCGAGGTGCCGGGCTACTCGCGGCTGCCGCTGACGGTGGCCGCACAGCGCGTCCAGCGCAGCGGTTTCCCCCAGGCGTACGCCAAGCACGAGCTGAACGCCTCCCTGCTGGCCGCAGCGCTCACCGGGCGGACGGACTCGGCATTGACCTGCGCCACCACGAAGGGCACCACGGCCGGCGACGCGGTGAAGGTGCGGGCGGAGCTGCTGCGGGCGTTCGGGCCCGACGTGGCGCCGAAAGCGGTGTCCGCGGGAGCCCTGGGCCGTTCGGGCACCTCACCCGCGGGCGAGGTGCTGATCCCGTTGCCACCGGCGCTGGTGGCCAATGACGGCACCCGTGGCAGCAAGGCGTCCAAGCGCGGCTGGGAACTGGCGCACTGGGCGGTGGCGCGCGCCGACGGACTGCGGATCGACGAGGTCTCCTACGGGGGCAAGGTGTGGCGCGCCGAGGACGCCAGGACGTCCGGGGAGGGCTGGCGCTCCGGCGCCGCCGGGGAGCCCGCACGCGGTGGAGCCGGGCAATCCGCCAAGACCGGCCACGACGAGGTCCGTATCCGCATCGCACGCTGATCCGAACGTTCCCCCGCAGGAGTTATGGGACGCCATCACTCCAATGCACCAACGGAGCACGCGGTCCAGTCCGCGCCCCCCTGCGGCGCACCCCTTGGGAATCAAGGGAAGTGACGGTTCGGCAGGATGTCGAACGTGGGAATGTTTGCCCGTCTTTATCCAGGGCCGATAATGCGACACATTACTAATTCTTTACCTTGAGGCACCGCAACTTCCCCCGCCCTTGCAGCGGTTGTCACTGCGTCCGATCACCCAGACCGGGCTTCCCCCAGTACGTAAATCCTTCTGTCTCAAGGAGCATCATGTCCCTCCCCCTGACCCGTCGGATCGCCCGCGCCGCGCTGCTCATCGCCGCTGGCACAGTTCCCGTGGTCGGTGCGGCCGGCTCCGCAAGTGCCGTGGAACTCCAGCAGGCCAACCCCCTCGGCGCGCTGACCGCGCTCGACTCGGGAGCCCTCAGCGGTGCCGTGGACGGCGCCGCGCAGAAGACCTCCGACCTCGCGGACAGCACCGGGAACAACACCGTCAAGGAGACCGTCCCGGCCGCGGCCAAGACCGTTGGCCAGGCGGGCGAGGCCGCGGCGCCGGCCGCCCAGAAGGCTGCCGGAGAGGTCACCGGAACCGCGAGCAGCACCCTCGGTCGGGCCACGGGCAGCACGGGCGAGTCCCTCGGCGGCCTGCCCACCGGACAGCTCGGCAGCACTCTGCCCGCCGACCAGCTGCCCCTGAAGGGCCTGCCGCTCGGCTGACCGACCCTCGGCGTTCGGCAGACCCGCCGCCGCCCGCCCACGGCGGTACGGCAGCTCGCCGGGTCATCGTGGACCGCCCGTGAGCGCGGGCCCCGCGCTCACGGGCGCAGGAGATCCGCACAGGGCCACACCATGCGACAGGGCCCCGGGTTCGCACCCGGGGCCCTGTCGTCCGTCTGCCGGTCCCGCGATGGCGACCGTGCCGCTGCGCCACCGCCGGCGAAGATCAGCCTGCGGATCAGTGCGAAGATCAGCCGAGGCGCTTGACGGCCGCCTCGACGCGCTCGTCGGTCGCCGTGAGGGCCACCCTGACGAACCGCTCGCCCGCGGTGCCGTAGAAGTCGCCGGGGGCGACCAGGACGCCCAGTTCCGCCAGGTGTCCCACGGTCTGCCAGCACGGCTCGTCACGCGTCGCCCAGAGGTACAGGCTCGCCTCGCTGTGTTCGATCCGGAAGCCGTGGCCCTCCAGGGCCGTCCGGAGCACGGAACGTCGCGCCGCGTACCGCGCCCGCTGTTCGACGACATGGGCGTCATCACCGAGCGCCGCGATCGTCGCCGCCTGCACCGGTGCGGGGGTCATCATTCCGCCGTGCTTGCGGATCTGGAGCAGCTCGCCGAGCACCTTCTCGTCCCCGGCGATGAACGCGGACCGGTAGCCGGCCAGGTTGGACCGCTTGGAGAGGGAGTGGACGGCGACCAGCCCGTCGAAGGAACCGCCGCAGACGTCAGGGTGGAGCACGGAGACCGGTTCGGCCTCCCAACCCAGCTCCAGATAGCACTCGTCGCTGAAGACCAGCACCCCGTGCGTACGCGCCCAGGCGACGATCCGCTTCAGTTCGTCCTTGGCCAGCACCCGGCCGCTCGGATTCGACGGCGAGTTGAGCCACAGCAACTTGAGATCGGTCGGGTCCAGCTCGGTGGGGTCGTCGTAACTGACGGGGGTCGCCCCGCACAGACGCGCGCCGACCTCGTAGGTCGGGTAGGCGAGCTGAGGGTAGGCGACCCGGTCACCGGCGCCGAGGCCCAGTTGGGTCGGCAGCCAGGCGACCAGTTCCTTGGAGCCCACGACGGGCAGCACCTGCTGGTGGGAGACGGCGAGCGCACCGAGTCGGCGTTCCACCCAGCCCGTCAACGCATCGCGCAGGGCGACCGTGCCCCACACCGTCGGATAGCCCGGCGAGTCGGCCGCTTCGACGAGGGCCTGCTGGATCAGCGCGGGGACGGGGTCGACCGGCGTACCGACCGAGAGGTCCACGATGCCGTCGGGGTGGGCGGCGGCCCTGGCCTTGTAGGGCTCCAGCCGGTCCCACGGGAAGACGGGGAGGCGCGAAGAGACTGCGGACACGGGACGTTCTCTCTACTCGTGGGGCTCTCGCCCGAACCCGAGCCCGGGCCCTCGCCCAGGGCTCACGGTGCCTCGGTCCCGCACGAACGACGACGTACGGGACGCGAGGACGTGCCGGTCCTAGCCGTTCTGCGGCGGGAGGGAAGCGACGAAGGGGTGGTCGCGCTCGATCAGACCGAGCTTGGACGCACCGCCGGGGGATCCCAGTTCGTCGAAGAACTCGACGTTCGCCTTGTAGTAGTCCTTCCACTCCTCCGGAGTGTCGTCCTCGTAGAAGATCGCCTCGACGGGGCAGACGGGCTCACAGGCCCCACAGTCGACGCATTCGTCCGGGTGGATGTACAAGGACCGCGAGCCCTCGTAGATGCAGTCGACGGGGCACTCCTCGATGCACGCCTTGTCCTTGACGTCTACACAAGGCTGCGCGATGACGTAGGTCACGCTGTCGTTCCTCTCGGTAGGGCTCTGGCATTGCGCGGGAGCGCGGCGTCGTCGATGCCCGCACCTAGTATCTCCGTTCCTGACGACGATCCGCACAGGAGGGGCTTGCACAACTGTGGAAATCACTGGCGCAGGACGCCTCGAAGTCCGTATTACACCCCATGACGTGGGCAAACGTGTATCAATCCGACGTCTCACCGATCCCGCAGCGGGGGTCGAGAAGTTCACCGACACCATCGGAGTTCTCACATCCTGGGACAACGGTGTGCTCCTCATCACACGCAAGACCGGTGAGAGCGTCCACATCCCGGAATCCGCGCTCGTCGCGGGCAAGGTCGTGCCCCCCGCGCCTGCTCGACGGCGGGGCCCGGCCGCGGGCTTCGCCGAACTGGCCCGGGTGACCGCGCGGGCGTGGCAGCCGGTCGAGAGCGATCGCCTCGGGGACTGGGAGTTGCGGGCGTCCGCCGGCTTCACCCGCCGCGCCAACTCGGTGCTGCCGCTCGGCGAACCGGGCCTACCGCTTCCCGAGGCGCTCGCCCGGGTCCGCGGTTGGTACGAGGAACGGGGGCTGCCTGCCTACATCCAGGCGTCGACGGGTGCAGCGGGCACTCAGGAAAAGCTCTGCGCGGACCTTGAGGCCCATGGGTGGCGGCGCGAGGTGTCAGCCCTGGTGCGCATCGGGGCACTCACCCCCGTCGCCGATCGGGTGGCGCCCGTCGAACGGGTGCGGCTGTCTCGTGACCTCGACGAGGGCTGGCTGCGTCGCTACCAACGCAACGGAAGCTACGGGGACGCCATGCGCAGGGTGCTGAGCAGCGGCCCTTCGGTGTGGTTCGCCTCGGTGCCCGCCCCGGACGAGCCATCGGCGGACGGGCGTACCGCCGCGGATGCCGTGCCGGCGGCCATCGGCCGCTGTGTCGTCGACGGCCGCTGGGCCGGCTTCATGGCGGTGGAAACCGCCCCCGAGCACCGCCGACAGGGTCTGGGCACCGCCGTGATGACCGCACTGGCACAACGCGCCCTGGAAGAGGGTGCGTCAGCCGCATGGCTCCAGGTGGAGGCGGACAATGCAGGGGCGCGGGCACTGTACGACGGGATGGGATTCGCGACCCACCACAGCTACCACCACTTCCGTCCCCAGGTGCTCTGACCATGAGCGCCGTCCGCCCTCAGGCGGGGCGCGCCACATCCGGTGCGGCCCCGCCTCCGTGGCGGAGGATCATCTTCCAACGTATGGACACGGCCCCGACGAACGCAGAGGGACAGGACGGCACATGCACGACGACGGCACCGACCATCGCGAGCGATTCGCCGAGGAGGCGCGTGCCGAGCGGCCCGACCTCTCGCTCCTCTGTCTGCTGCTGGGTGCGGTGGCCGACCCCTCGTTGGACGAAGCCGGCCTGGACGCCGCCCAGATCGAACTGGACCGGCTCGCCGGACTCGTCCCCTACGGCGTGAAGGGCCCCCATGAATGGGCGGCGGCGCTGGCCGCCCTGCTCGGCGGTCGCCACGGGTTCCACGGGACGTCCGACGACTACCAGCGGTTGGAGTCGTCGCTCCTGCACACGGTGCTCCAGCGCCGTCGCGGGCTGCCGATCCTGCTCTCGGTGGTCTGGATCGAGGTGGCCCGGCGGGCCGGTGCTCCGGTGTACGGAGTGGCCCTGCCCGGTCACTTCGTGGTCGGCTTCGGCGACCCGCACGAACTCGCGGACCTCGATGCCCAGGTACTCGCCGACCCCTTCGCCGGTGGCACTCCGCTGACCGGCATGGACGCAGAACTGCTGGTCGTGGAGGCTACTGGGGCACCACTGCGGCCGGAGATGCTCTCCGCCGCGCAACCGCTGGACGTGGTCCTGCGCATCCTGAACAACATCCGGGCGTGGGCGTCGGGGCGCCCCGACCGCACGGACGTCGCCCTGTGGGCGGTGGAACTGTCCTTGCTGCTGCCCTCGCATCCGGCGAAGCTGCGCTACGAACGCGCCCAGTTGCTCCTTCAACGCGGTGACTTCCTGACGGGGGCGGCGGAGTTGGACGCCTATGCGGAGGCGGTGGCCGCGGTGGAGCCCGAAACGGCGCAGACGCTCAGGGGCCGTGCCCGCGCGGCCCGGGCCCGGTTGAACTAGCGGACCGGTCGAACGAACGACCCGGTCGAGTACGAGATGGCGGAGCGCGGCGGACGCGGTTGCACGGACCGCTGGGCGAGCCGGCCGGATCGCGCACCGCGCGCAGATCTGAAAGGGCCACACATGTCAGCAGGACCGCGGTACGACACCGAGCAGGTGCGACTGTTGCGGGCGGGGTCGCAAGCGGTGGGCGACGGGGTGCGGGAGGATTCCGCGGCAGCGGTCGTACGGCGGGTCTTCGCCCTCCAGGCACAGGACCGCACCGCCGTCGACCTCGGCATCCGGGTCCGGGCTCGCCGGCTCGTACCGGGAGACGTTCGCACGGCGTACGAGGACGACCGCAGCATCGTACGGACCTGGTTGATGCGGGGCACCCTGCACACCGTCCCCGGCGAGGACCTGCGCTGGGTGCTCGCGCTGCTGGCACCCCGACTGCTGGCCGCCACCGCGCATCGCTACCGGGCCCTGGGCTTGGACGAGACGGTCCGGGAGCGCGCCCGTTCCGTGATCGAGGGGGCGCTGTCCGACTCCGGGCCGCTGAGCCGGGCCGAGTTGACACAGCGGCTCGCCGGCGCGGACCTGCCGTTCGAGGGGCAGGCCACCTTCCATCTGATCCGGAACGCGGCACTCTCGGGGATCGTCTGCCACGGTCCGCTGCACGGCGGCGAAGAGACCTTCGTCCTGCTCGCCGACTGGCTCCCACACCCGGGTGTCGGGGCAGGCTGGGAGCCCGAGCGAGCCCTCCTGGAACTCGCCCGGCGCTATCTGCACGGCCATGCTCCCGTCGGCCCGGACGACTTCGCCCTCTGGTCGGGGCTGCCGATCACCGAGGCGCGTCGGGCGTGGCGGGCGCTGGCGGACGGCGGCGAGATCGGCGAGTACGGCGACGGCGAGTACGGCGAGTACGGCGAGCTGAGCATGCCGTCGGGTCGGAAGCCCACCACGGCCGAGCCCCGGAACGATGTGCGACTGCTCCCCGCGTACGACGGTTTCCTGGTGGGCTACCGCAGTCGCGCCTTCGCCGTGCCCGACGGCTTCGAGCGACAGGTGTGGCCCGGCGGCGGACAGATCAGACCGACCGTGATCGCGGACGGTCTGGCCGTCGCCACCTGGAGTCGAGGGCGGAGCACTCAAGGAGGCGTACGGCGGGAGGCGTTCACCGCGCTGTCGGCGCCGACCGAGGCGGCCATCGAGCGTGATGCCGTCGAGGTCGCCGCCTTTCTTCACCCGTCCGGGTGAGGCCGCCAGATGGATGCGGCTGACGGGGCCGACGGGCAACGCCACTGCTGAGGTCACCGACCTCGGTCTCAGTGTCAGTCTCGGTCTCGGTCTCGGTCTCGGTCTCGGTCTCGGTCTCGGTCTCGGTCTCGGTCTCGGCGACAGGGTGCCCTTGAAACCGCACCACCACCTCCCGCACCGGGGAACGCATCGTGCCCGGCCTCCCTGGCAGGGTGACCGGGCACGATGTGCGCAGATGCGTCAGTTCGGGTTGAGGGAGATCTCGACCGTACGCTCCGCCTGGGTCTTGCCGCGCAGCGCCGGGCCCATGGCCTGAGCCACGTCATCGGCGCTGAGCTGGTGCTTCTGACCGTCGCCCTTGGTGATCATCACCCCGGCGAAGGTGCTTCCGATGAGTTCCTCGATCGCCTTCTTGTCGTAGAACTCGACCAGCTTGCCGTCGACCGCCTTCATCGACAGGATCCGGGGCAGCGACTTGGCCGGACCGAACGGAATCGACTGACCGCCCGCATTGATGGTGATCCGGTCGGACATCGCGGGCTCTGCGAACTCCTTCAGGGCCCGCTGGATCTCTGCCTCGCTGACGGTCGGCTCCCGTGAGACCACCGGCAGTTGCACCACATTGGGGCGGCCGGTCTCCACCTGGGCCCGGAACGCGTCCTTCACCGAGGTCATCGAACGGGCGACGTCCAGACCGTTGCCGGGCTTGCCCGGTACGGCCGTCACCTTGTTCGGCTCGAACTTGATCGTGCCTTCGACCGCCGAGCCGGAGTTGCCAGCGAGGTCGGTCAGCGCGACGCTCAGCTTCTCCTCGTCGACGACGATGACCGGTTCAGCGACGCGCTGCTCACCGAAGAGGGAGCCGATGACGGAGATCGGGTTGTAGTCGCTGCCCGCCGCCTGCCGCACGGTGGTCTGGCTGTCCAGGGACAGTCCCGCCTTGTCCGGGGCGAGTTGTTCCTTCTTGTCCCCGATGGTGAGTTGCAGGGCTGTCGCAGCCCGCTTGCCGAGTGCGGCGTCTAGCTTGACGACCGCCTGTTCCTTGGTGCCCCCGCCGATGTCCACACCGAGGACCGTGGTCTTCTTCGGCACCTCCGAGTGGTTCAGCAGCAGGCCGGCGCCATAGGCGATGCCCAGCAGCCCGACGACGCCCACGCCCATCAGCACCAGCTTGGAGCGCCCCTTCTTCGCGGGGGGTGGCGGGGCCGGCCGGGAGGCCGGCGCCGGAGCGGCGGCATCGGGCGCGCTCGGGCGCGCTGCGGCGGGGCCGGCCGGGAAGTCCGCGGGTGCGAAGTCGCCCCCTGTGCGGCGCCCATGAGGACCCGTACCGCCTGCGGTGTCGACGGCGGGGACCACCGGGATACCGCTGGTGAGGGTGTCGCCTGAGACCTGACTACGGGGCGCCGGCCTGCCGCCCTGCTCCGGGATCGGCTTCTGCGGGGTCAGGACGGCCGTGTCGTCGGACATCCTGGGTGCGGTCGCACCCGGCGCCCCGTAGCCCGCGGCTGTCTGCTGGCCGGGGAGCGCTGCGAGGTGGCCGGCGGGTGCCGCGGCCCCCGGGACACCGGCCTTGGGGCCGCCGTCCGACCGTGGGCGGACCGGCATATTGCCCTGCGCGGGCCCTGCGGTCGCCCCCGTCGGCTGCTGGCGCGCCGATGCGGCGGTACCCGCGCCGGCGGCCAGTTCGCTCAGGGAGCCCTTCGAGCCGCCCTGCTGACCCGGCACGGCGGCCACGGGCGCGCCCGTGCGCTCCTCGGTTGCGGGAGACGGGATGCCCGCGCCGTTCGTCCCCGACTTCCTCGGCGCGAACCAGTCGCTGGACGGCGGTTTCTCCGTCGGCTGCCCGGTCGGGGCGCCGGTCGGCCCCGCGGGGGCCGTGGGTGCCTGGGGGGCGCCTATCGCCGGCATGGCGGCGGTGCGCTCGGCATCCTGTTCAACGGCCGGACGAGCCGGCGCCTTGGCCGGTGCCTCGGCCTCGCTCATGGGCTTGCGCATGACGACGGGGGGGATCGGCCGCGAACCCGGGATGTTGATCCGGATCCGGGTCGTCAGCGTCGTCTCGGTCTTGGGTTCGGGCTTCGACGTGGCCACGGACTGTGCCGCGGCAGCGTCGGACCTGGGGTCACGAGCCCTGTCTGCGGCATCGGTCGCCGCTCCGTCCGGAGCGTCCTGCGTCGGGTGCAGCGGCGGATACTGGCGCGACCCGTAGGGCGGTGTCCCTGAGGGGTACGCGGCTCCCCCGCGCCCCTGGGGCCCGGAGGACGAACTGTCAGTTTCACGACTCAAAGCAGGTTCTCCCGGTTGGCTTCGCCGCCCGTTTCTTACTGGATAGCTACTGCTGTGGGCGGCTCGGCGGCGCGCACCACCATACTGGCCGCCAAGGACACTCACTGTGCGACGGGGAAAGCATCATCCCGTCGACCGTACGGGCATGGTCAGTTCGAAGGGCGATCGCCCTCTGTGGCGCCCCACCCTAGAAGCCTGTCGATCCGCCGCTTTCCGCGGGGTTCGTCACAGGGCCCTACCGGTCAAGTCGGGTTTTGTCTCCGTTCGGTTGCGTCGCCCCGACCATCGTGGCGCACATCACAGCAAGGGCCATGCCGACGACGATGTACGCGAGCGGTCCGATTCCCGCCGAGAACAGTCCATCGCCCTCGGCGCGCCCGGTGCTGACCACGACGATAGCTATCAGCCAGCCCGCACCCGAGGCGATCGCGCCCAACTGGGCGCCGGTGGTGCGGGCAGCCCCGTAGAAGAGACCGGCCGAAGCCAGCAGCGCGAGCAGCAATCCGCCCGGGAACCAGGCGCCTTGGACGAGCGAGCCGGTGACACCGACGACCGCGCCGAACAGGGCGAGCCCGAGATAGGCGGCGATCCGTCCCGGCCGGGCGGGACGGGCCAGCCACGCTCCCGGGGCGCCGTCGCTGCTCATGCCGTCACGCCCGCGAACAGGTCCTGCTCACGCTCGCCCTCGGGTGCCCCGGGCACGCCCTGGGCCAACTCGTAGTACTCGGTGGTGAGGATCGGCTGCCCCAGCCGGTTGGAGAGTACGAAGTTGGTTCCTTCGACGGTGATTTGCGTGGCGTGGGCCGCCATGGCGGCGGCTTTGCGCTCCGCGTACTTCGTCCCGTCGATCTCGGCGGTGATCCGCGCGTCGTCGGTCACTCCCGGAACGTCGTCGATCGGGGCGATGCCCTCGAAGTCGACATCGGTGTCCGCGTGCAGCCGGGCGAACGCCGCCTCGACCACCGAGCGGGGCACCCGGTTCCAGTAGATCTTGGTGATGGTGTGCGGATCACCGAGGTCGCGGCGGTAGGCGCGCTCCGCGGCCAGCTCGGCCGCCCGCATCGCCACCCGGTGCGCCTGGATGTGATCGGGGTGGCCGTAGCCCCCCGTGGGGTCGTAGGTCACCAGCACCTGGGGGCGTACCGCTCGGATGATCTCCACGAGGTAGCCGGCCGCGTCGTCGACGGGGGTCTGCCAGAACGCGCCTTCGCGGCGGTTCTGCTCGACGCCCATCATCCCGGAGTCCCGGAAGCGGCCGGGCCCGCCGAGGAAGCGGTGGTCGGCGACGCCCAGTTCCTTCATGGCGGCGGCGAGCTCGCCGATGCGATGCGGACCGAGCCGGTCCTCGCGATCGGATGCGAGGTGCGCGAGATCCGGTGGGATCACCTCGCCCTCTTCCCCGAGGGTGCAGGTCACCAGCGTGACCTGGGCGCCGACGGCGGCATACCTGGCCATGGTGGCGCCATTGTTGATCGACTCGTCGTCCGGGTGCGCGTGCACCAGGAGCAGACGACGGGCGGAAAGATCCTTCATATGGGACAGCCTACGAGGGCGAGCCACGCCGCCGTGCAAGAACGTGCGGCCCTCGTTGGCCGGATTTGCCCTCCCCCTGGTCACAAGCGGCGACCGGGACGACAGAAACAGCCGCGAAGGGCCGCAGAAGGGCCGTCCGAAGACCGCTGGGAGCGCCGCGGGGGCGCGAGGGGACGATCAGAACTTGAAGTCTCCGATCATTCCGGCGACGTTCGTGGTCAGATCGGTGATCGTCGGAGCGATGGACGAGCTAGCGAGATAGAACCCGAGCAACACGCAGACCGCCGCGTGCCCGCCTTTGAGTCCGGACTTCCGGATCAGCAGGAACATGATGATCGCCAGCAGCAACACCGCCGAAATCGAGAGGGCCACGGCGGTTCACCTCCACAGATATTCGGTCGGGACAGGCAGGTTGCATGTGCCAGGTGGTTCCTACCCACCTTGCGCTACGGATCATAACTATCCGTGCGAACGCATCGATCGGTGCACGGCAGCACACGGGGGCGCACGACCGCTAGGTTCGGTCACATGACCATGAGGAAGCCGCTCTCCTTTCCGCGCCAGAACGCCCGGACACAGCGCTACACATTGGGCGTACCCCGGACTTTCACCATCTCCCCGGACGGCGCCAGGGTGGTCTTCATCCGGTCGTCCTCGGGGACCGATCGGTGCGGTCAGCTGTGGGTCATCGACCTTGCCACCGACCTTGCCACTGACCTAGCCACCGACCGTGCCGACGAAGGGAATCGGCTCCGGGAGCGGCTGGCCGCGGACCCCGGAGTCCTGCTCGACGGCGGGGAGGAGCAGCTTTCGGCGCAAGAGCGTGCGCGGCGCGAGCGCGGGCGGGAGGGCGGGGCGGGGATCGTCGCGTACGCGGTGGACGAGGCGGTCGAGTTGGCCGCCTTCTCGCTGTCGGGGCGGTTGTTCTGCGCGGAGCTGCCGGCAGGGACCGTCCGTGAACTCCCGGCGCTGGCAGGAGTGGTGGACCCCAGGCCGTCGCCCGACGGTCGCCACATCGCTTATGTCAGCGAGCGTTCCCTTCGGGTCGTCGAGGCCGGGGGTGAGGGGGACAGGGCCCTGGTCGAACCGGAGGGCGAGCACATCTCCTACGGGACTGCGGAGTTCATCGCAGCGGAGGAGATGGGGCGCTCCCGCGGGTTCTGGTGGTCGCCGGAGTCCGACCGGCTGCTGGTGGCGCGCGTGGACGAATCCATGGTGCAGCGCTGGTGGATCTCGGACCCCTCCCATCCGGAGCGGGCGCCCGAGCCGGTGGCCTACCCCGCTGCCGGGACCTCCAATGCCGAGGTGCGGCTTTCTCTGGTGACCCTGGACGGCGAGCAAATGGAGATTGGCTGGGATCGTATCCAATTCCCCTATCTCGCACGCGTTCACTGGTCCAAGGGCGGCGCCCCGATCCTGCTTGTCCAGAGCCGCGAGCAGCGAATTCATCATTACCTAGCGGTGAATGCAGACAATGGCAGCACCAGGGTCATTCAGAGCGACGAGGATTCGGCCTGGCTTGATCTATTCCCTGGCGTGCCGGCATGGGGCCCTGGTGGCGCTCTGGTGCGGATCGTCGACGAAGGCGGCGCACGCGTACTCGCCGTCGGCGACCGCTTCTGGACGGACTCCTCGCTCCACCTCAGGGCGGTGCTCGACATCGGGACCGACGACGTCCTGGTGCTGGCCTCCGCCGGCGAGACGGCGGTCGATCCTGAGGTCGGTGAACTCCATGTCCACCGGGTCACCGAGCAGGGCGTCGAGCGGATCTCCCACGGCCCGGGTGTGCACAACGCGGTGCGTACGGGCGCGGTGACCGTGCTGGCCACGGCACGGCTCGATGTCAGCGGCGCCTCGTTCACGGTCCTGCGGGAGGGCGAGGAGTTGGGCCCGGTGGCGACCCGCGCCGAACAGCCGGTACTGACCACACGCCCCCGACTGTGTGAGGCCGGAGTACGACGGATTCCGTGCGCGGTACTGCTGCCACAGGAGTACCAGGAGTCGGACGGACCGCTTCCGGTCCTTGTCGATCCCTATGGCGGGCCGCGCGGTCAACGCGTCTACGCGGCACACAACAGCCATCTCACCTCCCAGTGGTTCGCGAACCAGGGATTCGCGGTGATCGTCGCGGACGGTCGAGGCACCCCGGGACGCTCCCCCGCCTGGGAGAAGGCCATCAAGGACGACTTTCCGCTGACGCTCGACGACCAGGTGGACGCCCTCCACTGGCTGGCTGAGCAGTACCCCCTCGACCTCGGACGAGTGGGCATCCGTGGCTGGTCCTACGGCGGCTATCTGGCGGCTCTCGCGGTACTGCGGAGGCCCGACGTGTTCCACGCCGCGATCGCCGGCGCTCCGGGAACGGACTTCAGCCTCTATGACACCCACTACACGGAACGCTATCTGGGAGACCCGAACGCACGCCCGACGGTGTACGCGTCGAACTCGCTGGTGACGCAGGACGGACTGACCGCTCCCGAGGACCCCGCTCGACCATTGATGATCATCCATGGTCTCGCCGACGACAACGTGGTCGCCGCCCACACCCTGCGGCTGTCGTCCGCTCTGCTGGCGGCCGGACGCGACCACGAGGTGCTGCCGCTGAGCGGGGTGACGCACATGACTCCACAGGAGGAGGTCGCGGAGAACCTCCTGTTGCTCCAGGTCGACTTCCTGAAGCGAAGGCTGGGCTGAGACGACCGGGCGGGGCTCCCCACGGGGCCCCGCGCACAGGGCCGGACCTGCCCGTACGGGCGTACGAAATCCGTATGCGTCGCTGCGCACGGTTCTGCGATCATCCCGGAATGTCCCACCGCCTCGAACCCCTGGTCATCCGGCACACCCACCGTCTCCCGGCCCCCTCGGGGCCCGTCGGGCAAGGTGGTGTCGCGGCACGGCAGTTCGATGCCGCACTGATGTCGGTGGGCTTCAAGCTCTCGGCGGCCCTGCTGGAACGGCTGTCGGGACTGGCCGAGGAAGCAGTCGTCGCCACCGCCGCGCGCACCCTGGAGACCGTCCGCGAGATGGTCGGCGACCACGTCCGGCACAACGCCTACTTCATCGACTTCCCGGCCCATGTGCCCAACACATTCGATTTCTGGATGCAGTGCATCGCCGAGGCACTCGTCGACGACACCTCGCGTGACGGCACCCTCGCCCAACTGCGCTCCGGGATCCTCGACTTGCTGACCCTCCCGTCGTACGGCAACTACCAGCACGCCTACGCCGAGATGCTCGCGGCTCACGATGAACTGCTCCCCGCCACGGGCGACCGCACGACGGTCCTCCACCTCGGAGACAACGCGGACACCGAGGTCAGCGCCCTGTACCTGGCCCTGGCGGGCAGCACCACCCCGCTCGGCACGGAGGGTCTGCGGGACCTCGCCGTGCTCGCCGGACACTGTGTCGAGGGGCCCCAGCCCAAGGAGATCCCCGTCAGGGAGAACCGTGCGGTCGTCAATGTCGCCCGTCTGGGCGCCGGCGCTGACCTCCTGGTGGACACCGTCACGGACGTACTCCGCCTGGCCTGCGCGCTTTCGGACGGCGATGTGACCCTGGTGGCACCGACCCGACTCCGATCGCTGCCCCGACGCACCCGCCGCGCCCTACTCGCCGCACTCGACCGTGTGGTCGCAGCGACCCCCGACAAACTCGGCGATGTCACCGCGCACCGGGAGGTTTTCAAGCGGCTGGGCGAGCGACTCCATCCGCATGAGTTCCCGCGCTGGCCCCGTGCTGCCGAGGTGTTCTCCGTGGCCCGGGGCGAGTTGAAGGCGCCCTCCTTCGACAGCCGCGTCGAGACACTGCTGCGAGCGCACGACCTCACCGGCGCCGCACGGCTGCTGACCGCCGCGCCGGGCAAGCTGTTCCGCTCCCTCGACCGTCTGCTGCGCACGTGTCTCACCCAGGATGAGCGCGATGCCGTGGTGGCCGCGGCCGAGCAGGTCGCCCCACGGGTCTCCGCGAGGGTCCTGCTCTCGGTCCGCGAGCACCTCCACAACCGTGCGCGCGAGTCCGATGACCGCCGTGTCTTCGTCAATCGCCTCGGCCGTGCCCAGGTCACCGACGATGTGCGTCCACCCCTACCTGAGGCGGAGCGCAGGCGTCTGATCGCCGCCCTGGACGCCGAGATGCGCCGTCGGCTCCCGGAGCCGGGGCGGTTGCTGATCGATCCGGACGTCCTCGACGTCGCGCTCCCGCTCAGCGGCAAGGCGACGACCGCCGGCCTGGGCGTGCTGCCCCGGGGTTCCCTCTCCCCCGTCGACGGCGACCTGTTGAGGTTCTTCGTCCACTGGAAGCAGACCGAACGCTCGACGGACTACGACCTATCGGCACTGATGCTGAACGCCTCGTACGAGACCGTCGTCTGGCTGTCGTACACCGCGCTCACTGCGGTGGAGGGCGAGCACTCCGGTGACATCACGAACGCACCGGACGGTGCTTCGGAGTTCATCAATCTGCGTCTGGACGCCGTGCGAGGGTCCTTCATCGTTCCGCAGGTCAACATCTTCTCGGGAGAGGGCTTCGAGGAGGCCGAGGAGTCGGTCTTCGGGTTCATGCTGCGCGATGCGGAGCAGAGGGGACGCCCCTTCGAGCCGCGGACCGTGCGCATGAAGTCGGAGTTGCGAGGCCCTGGCCGGGTCGCGCTACCGCTGGCGTTCCTGCGCGGGAACGACGGCCGCTGGCGGGCCAAGTGGCTCCATCTGTACCTCCGGGGCAATCCGACTTCGAACCGGGTCGAGGAGAACCGGGTGTCGGTCGCGACGCTGGTGCGCGGCGTCGTCGAGCGGGAGTACCTCACCGTCCGGTACCTCATCGAGCTGATGGAGGAGCGCGCGGCGGGCACCGCGCTGTGGGACGGTACGACGGTCCCGGACGGGCCGGTCACGTACATCGGCCTGGAACGCCCGGACGGACTGCACCCGGACTCCCTGGTCATCACCCCGGAAAACCTGCGTGCCCTGATCCCGGGCTGACTGCTAGCGTTGGGTTCGGCGAGGCCATGGACGGACTTCCTTCTCACTCACTCTGAATTAGTCCCTCCGCTTTCCTCGCCCTCGATGTCACGCCGGGGGTGCCGCAAGGCGCCCCCGGCGTCGTCGTCCCAGCACAGGACAGGGGCACCGGTCGGTGGACCGTGTGTCGACGGCCCCCTCACCACCCCGGCGGCGGGGCGGACGGCGGTGGCGGACCGATCGCCGGGGGGCTCTCGCGGAAGGCCGGCCGGACCGGCTCGGAGCGCGCCAACAGCACCAGGACCACCGCGCCCGCCGTGGCCTCGAAGCCCCAGGACGCCACCAGGAGTTGCTCCTCCACGGATAACTCCTTCAGCCGTAACGCAACCCCGTCACGGAGCAGGCCGCCCAGCTGACGGACGGCCGCGGCGGCCAACAGCGCCGCCGCTACCAGGCCCAGCGGACGCACCGCCGCAAGTGTCGCCACGAGCGCGAGCATTGCGGTGAGGACCGCGAGCCAGCCGGGCGGGGCGGCCAGGAGCGGCAGCAGCGCCGACTCGCTCGCGGTGAACCGATCGAGGGCTTCGCCGTCGGGGGAACGTGCGAACCGACGGATCTCCCAGCCCGCGAGCACACCGGCGGCGACCCCGAGGAGCAGCGAGGTCAGCAGCGGAGCCCGCTGCGTCGGGCGGGTGGCGGCGCTCCTCCCCGCAGCGGCAGTGATCAACAGGCCCACGCCCAGCCCGAGGGCCGCCAGAGAGGTGTAGACGGCCCGCATCCTCAGTTCGTCGGTGGCGCGCAGATCCATCCAGGGCGAGGTGAGCACCCACAGCCCCGGCAGCCGGACCACCAGGGTCACCAAACCGGCTGCGACCAGCGCACCGGCGGTGGTCCGACGCCGGACGGCGCCCACGAGGACGGTGACGTGGACCAGCAGCAGAAGCGGGGTCTCCAGGGTGGTCGTGGTCGACCTGCCATGGAGCCGGCCGATCCAGGAGTTCCACAGGTCGAGTGAGGATCGCATCGCGGTCAGGTCGCGGACGATCCAACCGCCCTCGATCAGCGCGAGGGCGATGCAGAGCGCCGCGCCGGTTCTCCTGGCTCCTGAGGTGAGCGTCACCCTGAGATCGTGCCGCCGCGCCCTGCGCAGGGACAAGACTGCGTCCGGACGATCGGCCGGGGACCCGTTGAGGAACCCCCGGCCGATCTACGGCACCCGCACGGCCGTACCCGCCCGAGACTGCACCGTCCGTATATCGGGATCGCGACGGGCGCGTTGCCCGCGCGTTAAACCGGTGCGGGGGGCGCGCGTTTCACTCGGCCGTCGGCACCACGTGCTTCTCCTCGGCGAAGTGACAGGCCGACGGATGCTTCGCCGGGCCCTCCCCGAGTCGGAAGACCGCCGGCACGGCCAGCAGCGGCACTTCGAGGGCACAGCGCTCCTGTGCCTTCCAGCAGCGGGTGCGGAAGCGGCAGCCGGACGGGATGTTCGCCGGTGAGGGCACGTCCCCGCCGAGGAGGATCCGCTCACGGGACTCGCGCGCCTGGGGGTCGGGGACGGGGACCGCCGACAACAGGGCCTGGGTGTACGGGTGGGTGGGGTGTTCGTAGATCTCCTCGTCCCGTCCGAGTTCCACCACCCGCCCCAGGTACATCACGCCCACCCGGTCCGAGATATGACGGACGATGGAGAGGTCGTGGGAGATGAACACCAGGCTGAGGTTGAACTCGTCCTGGAGGCCGGAGAGCAGATTGATGACCTGCGCCTGGACGGATACGTCGAGCGCGGAGACGGGTTCGTCGGCGACGATGATCTCCGGTTGGAGTGCGAGTCCGCGTGCGATGCCGATGCGCTGGCGCTGCCCGCCGCTGAACTGGTGCGGATAGCGATTGATGTACTCGGGGTTGAGGCCCACCACGTCGAGCAGGTCCTGCACGCGTCGGCGCCGATCTCCCCGGGGGGCGACCTCGGGGTGGATGTCGTACGGCTCGCCGATGATGTCGCCGACCGTCATCCGCGGGTTCAACGAGGTGTACGGGTCCTGGAACACCATCTGGATGTTGCGTCGGACCGCCTTCAGGGCCCGCCCGGAGAGCTTGGTGATGTCCTCGCCCTTGTAGCGGATGGTTCCGGCGGTCGGCTGTTCCAGATGGACGATCATCTTGGCGAGCGTGGACTTGCCGCACCCGGATTCGCCCACGATGCCGAGGGTCTCCCCGGTGATGAGGTCGAGGTCGACGCCGTCCACCGCCCGGACCGCGCCCACCTGCTTCTTGAAGAGGATGCCCTGGGTCAGCGGATAGTGCTTGGCCAGGTCACGGACTTCGAGGATCGCCTCAGTCATCGGCTGCCGCCTCCTCTCCTTCCAGTGTGCGCTGCCAGAAGTGGCAGGCGCTGGCACGCTCCCGGGAGACTTCGTACAGCGGTGGTTCGTCGGTGCGGCAGATGTCCTGGGCCAGGGGGCAGCGCGGGTTGAAGGCGCAGCCCGGTGGGATGTTCATCAGGTTCGGCGGCAGCCCCTTGATCGCGTAGAGCTCCTGGCCCTTCTGGTCCAGCCGCGGGATCGACCGGAGGAGTCCTCGGGTGTAGGGGTGGGCGGGTGCCTGGTAGATGTCGTGGACGGGTGCGGTCTCCACAATCCGCCCCGCGTACATCACGGCGATCCGATCGGCGACGTCGGCGACGACACCGAGGTCATGGGTGATCAGGATCAGGCCCATGTTGAGTTCGCTCTGGAGTTTGGCGAGGAGGTCCATCACCTGGGCCTGCACGGTGACGTCGAGGGCGGTGGTGGGCTCATCGGCGATGATCAGGGCCGGTTCCAGGGCCAGCGCCATCGCGATCATGATGCGTTGGCGCATGCCGCCGGAGAACTGGTGCGGGTACTGCCGTACGCGCTCCTTGGCGGCGGGGATGCCGACCCGCTCCATGAGTTCGACCGCTCTGGCTCGGGCGTCCTTCTTGGACATCCCCCGATGGACGATGAACATCTCGGCGAGTTGATCACCGACGTTGATCACCGGGTTCAGCGAGGAGAGGGCGTCCTGGAAGATCATGGCCATCTCCGAGCCGCGGATCTTCCGTCGCTCCTCCTCCTTGAGCGTGAGCAGGTCCCGGCCGCGGAAGAGGATCTGACCGCCGGTGATCTTCCCTGGTGGGGTGTCGAGGATGCCCATGATGGCCTGGGCGGTGACGGACTTCCCGGAGCCGGATTCGCCGAGTACGGCGAGCGTCCGGCCCTCGTGGACGGTGTAGCTGACACCGTTGACCGCCTTGGCCACGCCGTCGCGGGTGTGGAACTCGACCTGGAGGTCGCGTACGTCCAGCAGGGAGTCGGTGCTCATGGCGGGCTCCTCAGCGCAGCTTCGGGTCGAGGGCGTCGCGCACCGCGTCGCCGAGCATGATGAACGCGAGCACGGTGATCGCCAGCGCGCCGGCCGGCCAGAGCAGCATGTGCGGGGCGTTGCGGATGTAGGGGGAGGCCGAGGAGATGTCGATGCCCCAGGAGACGGTGGGCGGCTTCAGCCCGGCGCCGAGGTAGGACAGCGTTGCCTCCAGGGAGATGAAGGTGCCCAGCGCGATGGTGGCGACGACGATGACGGGCGCCACGGCATTGGGGGCGATGTGCCGGAGCAGGAGGCGGGAGTTGGAGGCGCCGAGTGCCCGGGCGGCCTGGACGTAGTCGTTCTGCTTGGCGGTGATCACCGATCCGCGGGCGATGCGGGAGATCTGCGGCCAGCCCAGGAGCACCATGAAGCCGACGACCGGCCAGACGGTGGTCGAGCTGACGACGGAGAGCAGCACCAGGCCGCCGAGGATGACGGGGATGCCGAAGAAGATGTCGGTGAGCCGGGACAGGACTCCGTCCCAGCCGCCGCCGAAGAACCCGGCGAGCCCGCCGAGCACCGAGCCGAGGAGTGCCACGCCCAGGGTGGCGCAGACCCCGACCGTGACCGAGGTGCGGGCCCCGTAGACCACCCGGGTGTAGACGTCGCAGCCCTGTCCGTTGAAACCGAAGGGGTACCCGGGCTGGGAGCCTTCCTGGGCCTTGGCGAGGTCGCATTGGAGGGGATTGCCGGAGGCGATCAGCGAGGGCCAGATCGAGATGATCACCAGGAAGATGATGAAGAGGCCCGAGATGATGAAGACGGGGTTGCGTCGCAGATCGCGCCAGGCGTCGGACCACAGGCTGCGGGGTTTGCCGGTGGGGCCGGTGCCGAGCGGTCCGCCGGGGGTCTTCTCCAGCGTCGCACCCTCGCTGGTGGCGAGGTCCATCGGCCCGCCGGCACCGGTGGATGCGATGGCTCCGTCGTCGTCGTACCGCGGCTCAGGCATAGCGGATCCTTGGGTCGAGTACGGCGTAGAGCAGGTCCACGATGAGGTTCGCCAGCAGGAACACCAGCACCAGGACGGTCACGAAGCCGACGACGGTCTGGGTGTTCTGGCGGACGATGCCCTGGTAGAGCTGGTAGCCGACGCCGTGGATGTTGAAGATGCGCTCGGTGACGATCGCTCCGCCCATCAGTGCGCCGATGTCGGTGCCGATGAAGGTGACCACGGGGATCAGGGAGTTGCGGAGCAGATGTCGGGTGATGACCCGGCGTCTGGGCAGGCCCTTGGCCTTGGCGGTGCGGACGTAGTCGGAGCGGGCGTTCTCGGCGATGGAGGTCCGGGTGAGACGGGTGACGTACGCCAGCGACACGGAGGCGAGCACCAGGCCGGGGATCAGCAGTTCATTGAAGGGTGCCTCGGGTGACACCGCGGGTTTGATGATGCCCCACTCCACACCGAGGAGGAGTTGGAGGAGCAGGCCGGTGACGAAGGTGGGGATGGAGATGACGACGAGGGTCAGCAGCAGGACCGTGGTGTCGATGGGGCGTCCCCTGCGCAGTCCGGTGAGGACGCCGAGGGTGATCCCGATGACGATCTCGAAGAGGATGGCGACGATGGTGAGCCGGATGGTGACCGGGAAGGCGGACGCCATTAGCTCGGTGACGGGCTGGCCGTTGAAGGCGGTGCCGAAGTCGCCGGTGAAGACGTGGCCCATGTAGGTCAGGTACTGCTGCCAGACGGGCTTGTCGAGGCCGAACTCCTTGCGGAGTTGGGCGGCGGTCGCGGGGTCGCACTGGCGTTGGCCGCAGAGTCCGGCGATGGGGTCGCCCATCACATTGACCATGAGGAAGATCAGCAGCGTCGCACCGAAGAAGACCGGGATCATCTGTAGCAGACGCCGGATCACATAACGTCCCATGAAGGTCTCCAGGGGTCGTGTTCGTGGTCAATGCCGGATCTCACGGGGTGAGCGCGCTGCCGGGGGAAGGGTGCGGCCCGGTGTACGGGACACCGGGCCGGTCGTCCACCTCGGTCAGTTGACCTTGATCTCGTTGTAGACGGGGACGCTGAAGGGGTTCAGCTCCACGTTGGAGATGCGCGTCGAGTAGCCGGCGCTGCCGTTCTGGTACCAGAGCGGAATGGCGGCCATCTGGTCCCGTACGACCTCTTCGGCCTGCTGGAAGGTCTGCACCGCCTTGGCGGTGTCCGATTCGGCGTTGGCCTGGTCGACGAGTCGGTCGAAGTCGTCGTTGCTCCACTTGCCGTCGTTGGAGGAGGCGTTGGTGTAGTAGAGCGGCTGGAGGAAGTTCTGGATGAGCGGATAGTCCATCTGCCAGCCGGCCCGGAAGGGGCCGGGCATCTTGGACTGGGTGATCTGGTTGCGGAAGTCGGCGAAGGTGCCGATGGGGTTGCCGACGCAGGCGCGGTCGTTGCCGAGTGCGTTGTTGATGCTGTTGCAGACGGCGTCGACCCAGTCCTTGTGCGAGCCGGTGTCCGCGTTGTACGAGAGTTTCAGCGAGCCGCCGGGGATGCCGCCGCCCTCTTCGACCAGCTTCTTCGCGGCGGCGGGGTCGTATTCGCAGGCGTCGCCGCACAGGGTGTCGCTGAATCCGCCCTCCTCGCCGAGGACGGGCGAGGTCCAGTCCTTGGCGGGCGTGCGCGTCTTCTGGAAGATGGTGTCGGTGATCTGCTGGCGGTTGATGGCCCTGGAGAGCCCGGTGCGGAGCTTCTCGCTGTTCGGCCCGTTCCACGCGTCGTCGTAGAACGGGAAGGCGAGGGTCTGGATGATGCCCGCGGGCGTGTTGATGTAGCGGTCGCCGAGGTCGGCCTTGACGTTCTTCAACTGGGAGGCGGGGACGTCGTCGACGAGGTCCAGGTTGCCGGCGGTCAGATCGGTGTAGGCGGTGTTGTTGTCGGTGTAGACCTTGAGGTCGACACCGCCGTTCTCGGCCTTGTCCGATCCGGGGTAGTCGTCCCACTTCCGCAGGGACATCTGGGAGCCCCGGGAGTAGGAGTCCACGGTGTACGGGCCGTTGCCCACGGGCTTGGCGAGCCAGGAGTCATGGTCGTCGAAGAACGCCTGCGGCAGTGGGGCGAAGGCCGCGTACCCGAGGGTCTCCGGCCAGGTGGAGAACTTCTGGGTGAGCTTGACCGTGAAGGTGCGGTCGCCCGTGACCTTGAGGCCGGTCAGGGTCTTGGCGGTCGGCTGCCCCGAGTCGGGGTGGATCTTGTCGTAGCCCTCGATGTAGCCGAAGAAGTAGGCGTTGCGCTGGTTGTTGCGCAGGTCGGCACCGTAGTTCCAGGCGTCGACGAAGGACTTGGCGGTGATCGCCTCGCCGTTGCTGAAGGTCCAGCCGTCCTTGACGGTGATGGTGAAGTTGATCGAGTCGGTGGTGTCGATCTTCTCGGCGAGCATGTCCTGGGCTTCGCCGGTCTTGGGGTCGTACCGCTTCAGTCCCCGAAAGAGCATGTCGAGGACCTTGCCGCCCTGGACCTCGTTGGTGTTCGCGGGCTCCAGTGGGTTCTGCGGATCGCCCCAGGAGGCACTGACGATTCCGTCTGCGCCACCGCCGCCACCGCTGTCGCCGCCCCCGCCGCAGGCGGTCGCCGCAAGGGCGACCACGACCGCGCCTACGACCCATTTGGCGTGCGTGGCTCCACGCATGGAGTGCCTCCCATGTCCTAAGTCTCACTTAGAACGGATATCACCCTATTTAGGGTTATTCTGCACGCCAGCCGCGGCCGTCCGGACGAGTTCGCTCCGTCCGGACGGGTCAGAACGGCAGGAAGCCACCCGGTCGGCGGGGCACTCCGTCGCCAAGAAGTCGCCAGGAAGCCGACAGGAAAACGCTCCCTCGGGGGAAGGGGGAAGACACCCCGCCCGCGGCTCACCTCCCGCTGCGCGCGAGAGGCGAACCGACAGATGCGAGCGCCTCCCGGGGACGCACCCCTACGAGCCGACCGGCAGGGTGACCTCCCAGGTGTTCACCGCGAAGTGGGTCGTCATGCCGTGCGCCTCATAGAGCCTCAGGGCGCCCGTCTCATTGTCGGTGTCCACGCCGAGACCGATGCGGTCGCGCCCCAGTTCCGCGTACACCCCGAACGCATGGCGCAGCAGATGGCCCGCGACGCCCCGCCCCCGGAACTCCTTGCGCACACCCAGATAGCTGATCCACCCGGTGCTCTCCCGGTCGTTGCGGGTGATCGTCACGGCGACGTCACCCGTCCCGGGGAGGGAGGCGATCCACACCAGGGACCAGTCGATATGGGCCCCCCGGTCGGCGAGCCACTGCTCGTAACTACGGGTCTGGTGGTCGAAGTGGTCGGCGAACGTCTCCTCGATCAGCTGGTGCGCCAGCCTGCGATCGGACTCCTGCTCACAGGAACGCAGGGTGAGTCCCTGGCGCGGCTCGGGCACCTGGTCGACCGAGGGGGACAGCGTCCGGGTGAGTGCGTGGTAGCGGCGCACCGTGTGCCAGCCGCGATCGACCAGGATCGCCGGATCGAGGGTGGGACGCACATTGAGGTGCATATGGACGACGGCCTTCGCCGCGCCGTTGCCCGCGGCCCGGCGCACGGCGTGCGCCTCCATCAGATCGAGCAGCCGCTCCCCCGCGTCCTGTTCGCCGGGGCGTATGTACTGGTCCATATCGATGCGCTCGGCCCCGGAGTCGTCCCACATCAGCCCGTAGCCGACGAGTTCCCCGGCACGGAAGGCGAGCCAGGAGTTCTCCTCCAGTGCGGCTTCGGGGTGGGTGAGGTCAGCCTCCACCTCGTGCAGGTCCGTCTCCTCACGCCCGATCTCGGCGAGGTCCACGGCGTTGAGCAGTCGGCAGATCTCGGGCGCGTCAGAGGGGACGGCCGGCCGGACGGTCAGTTCTTCCATCCGCTCAGGGTCCGGTGCACGGCAGGGCCGGTGCAACGCGTTTTCCGCCCGGGAAAGCCCACCGGACCGGGCGCCCGTGGTCTTCCAGTCGCCCGCTGGCCAGCCGGGCCCCGCGGCGCCGTACCGGGCGGGAGCACGGCCTTCGGGGCGGGCCGGTGCCACGAGTCACCCCGGACACAGCGAAGGCCCCGGCCTCCTTGCGTGCTGGTGGCTGTCCGGGGCCTTCACCACACGGAACTCAGTCCGTGGTGTGGCTCTCCTCCAGCGCGACGAGCGCCGGGTCCATCACCACGTCCTCCTTGCGGGCCGCGATCGAGGGCGCCTCCGGGAAGTGGCACGCGGTCAGATGACCGTCGTCACTGCCGGCGATCTGCACCAAGGGCGGCTCGTCCGTCGCGCACTTGTCCTGCGCCTTCCAGCAGCGGGTGCGGAAGCGACAGCCGGACGGCGGCATGATCGGCGAGGGAACGTCGCCGTGGAGGCGGATCCGCTCCTTCTTCGAGGAGTCGACGTCGGCCTCGGGCACGGCCGAGAGCAGTGCGTGGGTGTAGGGGTGACGCGGCCGGGTGTAGAGGGATTCGCGGTCGGCGACCTCCATCACCTTGCCCAGGTACATCACGGCCACGCGCTGGGAGAAGTGGCGTACGACGGCGAGGTCGTGGGCGATGAAGAGGAAGGCGATCCCCAACTCGTCCTGGACCTTCTTGAGCAGGTTGACGACCTGCGCCTGGATCGACACGTCGAGCGCGGAGACCGGTTCGTCGGCGACGATCAGCTTCGGTTCGAGCGCCAGGGCCCGGGCCACGCCGATGCGCTGCCGCTGACCGCCGGAGAACTCGTGCGGGAAGCGGTTGTAGTGCTCCGGGTTGAGACCCACGGTCTCCAGCAGTTCCCGGACGCGCGCCTCCCGCCCACCGGGCGGGTTGATCCCGTTGACCTCCATCGGCGACTTGATGATCGTGCCGACGGTCTGCCGCGGGTTCAGCGACGAGTACGGGTCCTGGAAGATCATCTGGATCTCGGACCGCACCGGCGCCATCTGCTTGCGACTGGCGTACGTGATGTCCGTACCGGCGTAAGTGATCTTGCCGGCGGTGGGGTCCATCAGCTTGGTGATCAGCCGACCGGTGGTGGACTTGCCACATCCGGACTCGCCGACGAGGCCGAGGCTCTCACCGGCGTGGACCGTGAGGTCAACACCGTCGACGGCCTTGACCGCGCCGACCTGGCGCTTGATGGGGAAGCCACCGTAGATCGGGAAGTGCTTGGTCAGCCCTTCCACCGTGAGCAGGGGCTCACCGGTGGTCTTGGGCTTCTGTGTTCCCTGCTGCTGCGGCAGAGTGACGTTCTCGCTCATGTCTGCGTCTCCCTAGCCGAGCCGGGGCTTGATCTGATCGATGAAGATGGACTGCTTCTGGTCCCCCGTGAGGTGGCAGGCCGAAGCGCGCCCCTCGGCGAGCGCCGGGCGCTCGCCCGAGCACAGTCCACCGCTGACCTGGTCCTTGAAGACACAGCGCGGGTGGAAGGGGCAACCGGACGGCGGGTTGAGCAGGCTCGGCGGCGAACCGGGGATCGGCATCAGCGCCTCGTCGAGAGGGCTGGACAGACGCGGCATCGAGCTGAGCAGGCCCCAGGTGTAGGGGTGCTTCGGCGACTGGAGCACCTCACGGACGCTGCCGCGCTCCACGGCCCGGCCCGCGTACATCACCAGCAGGTCGTCCGCCATGTTGGCGATGACGCCCAGGTCGTGGGTGATGAAGATGATCGCTGAGCCCATCTCCTGCTGGAGTTCCTTGAGGAGATCGAGGATCTGGGCCTGCACGGTCACGTCGAGCGCGGTGGTCGGCTCGTCCGCGATCAGCAGATCAGGGTCGCAGATCAGCGCCATCGCGATCATGGCGCGCTGGCGCATGCCGCCGGAGAACTGGTGCGGGTAGTCGTTGAAGCGCGTCGCGGGCTGCGGGATGCCGACCTTGTCGAGCATCTCGATCGCCCGGGCCTTCGCCTCCTTCTTGGAGGCGCCGGTGTGCTTCATGTACGGCTCCGCGATCTGGCGACCCACCGTGTAGTACGGGGAGAGAGCCGTCAGCGGGTCCTGGAAGATCATCGCGACCTTGTTGCCGCGGAGCTTCTCCATCTGCCGCTCAGGAGTGTCCAGCAGTTCCTGGCCGTCGAGGTGGATCTCCCCGTCGATCGCGGTGGTCTTGCGGTTGTGCAGACCGAGGATGGTCAGGTTGGTCACGGACTTGCCGGAGCCCGACTCGCCCACGATGCCCAGCGTCTTGCCGCGTTCGACGTCGAAGGAGAGGCCGTCGACCGCGTTGACGATGCCGTCCTCGGTGGAGAACCGCACCCGCAGGTCGCGGACCGAGAGGAAGGCCCCCGGCCCGGTCGGGGCCGGTGTGTCTTCGGTCTTGGTCAGAGTGGTCACGGTCGTTCTCCTAGGCGAGGCGTACGCGCGGGTCGATGTAGGCGTAGGCGAGGTCCACGAGGATGTTCAGGAGCAGGATGAAGAAGGCTCCGAACAGCATCACGCCCATCGTCAGCGGCAGGTCCTTGTCCAGTGACGAGTTCACGGCCAGCCGTCCGATGCCCGGCAGGTCGAAGGTGAACTCGGTCACGACGGCGCCCGCGAGGAGGCCGCTGAGGTCCATGCCGAGAATCGTGACGATAGGCGTCAGGGAACCGCGCCAGGCGTAACGGAAGAATACGTACCGCTGCTTCATGCCCTTCGCGCGGGCCGTGCGGACGTGCTCCTCCTGGAGTTGCTCGATCATGGTCGAGCGCGCCATACGCGTGTACTGAGCGGTGAAGATGGTCGCCATCACGGCCCAGGGGATGAGCAGTCCGACCACCCAGCCGACCGGGTCCTCAGTGAACGGCACATACGACGGGTTCTCCATCCAACCCGTGCTGTAGACCATGATGCCGAGGACGATCGGGCCGAGGAAGTAGATCTGGAACGAGCTGAGCAGCATCGACGTGCCGCTGACGATCTTGTCGATCACCGTGCCGCGCTTCCAGGCGGCGAGCAGACCTGCACCGAGACCCAGGGTCAGGAAGATGACCAGGCCGCCGACGGTCAGGGAGAGCGTCAGCGGGAAGCGGTCCATGATCGAGTCCCAGACGAACTCGTTCGACGAGAAGGAGACGCCCAGGCACGGCGCGGGGCAGTGACCCACGGCGAAGTCCCGACCGGAGACGATCCCGCCCATGAACTCCCAGAACTGGGCGGTGATGGGCTTGTCCAGCCCGAGGTTCTCGCGGATGACCGCGATGTTCTCCTTCGTGCAGGTCTTGCCGCAGGCGAGTTCGGCGAAGTCCTGGGGAATTGTATAGAAAAGGAAGAACGTGAACGCAGCGATCAAGAACATGATCGCGACTGCGCCGGTCAACCTGCGGATGAGGAACTGAAGCATCTCGGGAGGCTGCTCTCTTGGGAAAGGCGGCGGGGGGTGACATACGTGGGCCCTTGGGGGTGCGCTCCGCCTGGCGCGCACCCCCAAGGATCATCCGTGCGGGGTTGTTACGGGTTGATCAGGTACAGGTCGTTGATGTCGATGTAGCTCGACTCAGTGCTGTACTTGGCGCCACCGACGTTCGAGCCGGAGAGCTGGATCTGCTTCGAGTAGTAGACCGGAGCAGCCGGGTTGATCTCCTCCACGATGCGGTGGTGGATCTCCTCCCACTTCTTGGCAGCAGCCTCGGGGGACAGCTTCAGGGCCTCGTCGATGCCCTTGGTGACCTGCTCGTCCTTGATGTGCGAGTAGTTCGAACCACCGTCGGCGACCAGGTCACCGTCGTAGACCGGGGTCACGACCGTGGCCGGGGACGGCCAGTCCTGGCCCCAACCGGTCATGTAGAGGTCGAAGCTGTTGTTGACCTTGCCGATCTGCTCGTAGAACGAGGCGCGGTCGATCTCCTTGGCCTGGACGTCGAAGCCGACGGCGTTCAGGGCCTCCTTGATGATGACCATCTGCTTCTGCCCACGCGGGGTGTTGGAGTACGCGTAGCTGAGCTTCGTACCCTTGGCGACGCCCGCCTCCTTCAGCAGCTGCTTGGCCTTCGCGGGGTCACCGTTGGGCTTCTTCTGCTTGCCGAAGGGGTCGTACGCCGGGTCGTAGCCGGGCAGGGTCGGCGCGAACAGACCGCCCGCCAGTTCGCCGCCGTACTTGCCACCGTCAGCCTGGATCATGCGCTGGTTGGGCAGCGCGTAGGTGATGGCGTCGCGGACCTTCTTGTCCTTCAGCCGGTCCAGGTTGAAGGTCATCTGCCACACGTAGGGCTGGTAGCCCTTGACCGTGCGCTTGTTGACCTTCGCGTTGGTGATGACGTCACGCATCTGCGCCGGGTCGACCGAGTCCGTGAACTGGATCGCGTTCTTCGCATCGCCCTGGTCAGCGATCAGACGCTTGGTCTGGCTGGGCTGGTCGATGGTGGTGGTGAAGTTGTAACCGTCGACGTACTGGTGGCGGACCGCGTCGGTCTTCGGGTCCCAGTTGGTGTTCTTCACCAGCTTCATCGACTTGCCGGCCTTGTACTCGGCCAGCTTGTACGGGCCGAGCGCGGCGGGAGCCTTGTCGTACTTCTCCTTCGTGTCCGCCTTCGCGGGCACGATGCTGTAACCGGCCATGGCCAGCGCCTGCGGGAGGTCGGGCTGCGGGTCGGTGAAGTTGAAGACGACCGTCTTGGCGTCCGGCGTCGCGAGCACGGTGTCGGGCAGGTGCTTGCCCTTGTAGGGGCCGTCCGGCAGCGCGTCACGGTACTTCGCACCCGAGAGCCAGGTCTGGACGAAGGTGGGACCGTCGAAGATGACCTTCGAGTACAGACGCTCGATGGTGTGGCGGACGTCGGCAGACGTGATCACGTTGCCCTTGTCGTCCTTGACGCCGTCCTTGAGCTTGAACGTCCAGGTCTTGCCGCCGTTGGACGACTGACCGGAGTCGGTGGCAACGTCACCGACGACCGTCAGGTTGCCCTTGTCGTCCTCCTGGAAGTTGGTCAGGCCGCGGTGGATCAGGTTGGAGAACTGACCGGCGTCGCTGACGTAGATCTGACCCGGGTCCATGTGGCTCAGGTCGGACTGCATGTAGACATTGATGGTGCCGCCGTTCTTGGCACCGGGCACCGGGGCCGCGGGTCCGTTGGACGCGGCAGCGTCTCCGTACTGAACCGGCGTGGACTGCGCGGCGGCGTCCTTCTTGGACTTCGACTCGTCCTTGGTGGAACCGCTGTCCTTGGAGCAGCCGGTGAGCGCCAGGGAGCCGGCCGCGGCGGCGACGACTATGACGCGCGCTGAGCGCGAACGAATGGGCTTCATGATGCTCGATGCACCTACCTGTCCTTTGTCATTCATCAAGAGCTGCCTGACCGTCCGGTTGCCCGGCGCGAGGGCGGCAGCCACCCTCGCCCTTGGACGTCACCGTCCGGTCTTGGGGTCGAACGCGTCCCGGACCGAGTCGCCGAGAAGGTTGAACGCAAGGACGAACACCACCATGGCGACGCCCGGGAAGAACATGAACGCCGGGTTCTGCTCGTAGATCTCAGATCCCGTGGCGAACATCCGGCCCCAGTCGGGGGTCGGCTCCACAAAGCCCACGCCCACGTACGAGAGGAAGGCGATGGTCAGGATGGAGCTGGGCAGCTGATAGGTGCCCTGGACCAGAATCGGGGTGACGATGTTGGGCAGGATCTCCTTGCGGACGATCCGCCACCGGGAGGCGCCGGAGACCTTGGCGGCCTCCACGAACTCCCGCTCACGCAGGGACAGTACGGAGCTGCGCACCAGACGGGCCATGCCCATCCAGCCCAGGAACCAGAGCACGAGGATCATCACGACCGCGCGCAGATAGGTGGGCGTCTCGTCCGTCGGGGAGACGAACAGCGCGGTGACCACGGGCATGAAGGCGATGAAGAACAACTGGCTGGGGAAGGCCAGGAAGAAGTCCGTGGTCCGTCCGAGCCAGTAGTCGACCTTGCCACCGAAGTAGCCGCTCACCATGCCGATGACCACGCCCGTGAGGACACAGAGGAAGGTGAGCACGAGCGCCATGTACAGCGAGGTGCGCATCCCGTAGAGCAGCATGGTGAACACATCGCGACCCAGGTTGGGCTCGACGCCGAACCAGAAGTCTCCGGAGATGCCACCGAAGGCTCCTACAGGCAGGGAGAACTCATCAAGGAGCCCCTCATAGCCTGGTTTGTCCGCATAAAGCGTGTACGGGTCCTTGCCGTACAGCTTGGAGATCACCGGAGCCAGCGCGGAGACGACGAAGAAGAGGATCACCACTACGGCGGAAACCACGCCCACGCGGTCGCGCTTGAAGCGCATCCACATCAGCTGGCCCGGCGAACGGCCGGTGAGGTTCACGCCGTCGGCAGCGTCGTTCTTGGTCGCGGTGTCTTTGTCCAAGGCGACGGAGGCGGTCGAGGCCTCAGTCTCGATTGGACTGGTCATGATGTGTCCATTCACGGGTGTCGGGTGACCCGCGGTCCTGCGCACGGCGACTGGGACGGCCGGGTGTTGTACACCCGTACGTCAGAGCCACCGCATGACGATCCCCCAGTCGGCCAGCCCTCAGTGGGCGTGACCGTACTGCCTCGTGCCCATGGATCTACCCACGGACAAAATGGCCGGAAAGTGCGTCAATAGGGATTGATTCCACCCTCAGGATCGCGAGCCGAGCGGTTGACCGGGGCTCAGGATCGGTGGCCGCCGCCGTCGGCGGCAAAACCGGATGGAATGCGCTGGAAACCGGCCGTACACGGCATCGGTGACGACCCGACCCCACTGGCGCTCGTGGCACCGCGCATGGGTTCCTCCTCATGAGTCCACGTGTTCACTGCAAGGTTGGGCACATGACACCCGCCGACACCCCTGACGGCGAAGAGCTGTACCCCGTGTGCTCGTGAGTCGGCGCTCCCCACAGCGCATGACCCGTTGACCCGAGCTCAGTGAAGCCAACTATTGGGTAAGTTCGGGCCGTAAACCACACTTAAAGCATCTCGTTTTGGCAACATCAGCGAGGCCCCGAGGACCAAAATTCGGACAAAGGGATCGCAGACAGACACACTCGAAACGGACTGTTAATACAGGTTTCCGGTGAGCTACGCCCGATAGTCGGACGTAGTTGAGAGGAAAACCTGTTGACGGACGAGCCCCCGCCGGTGGTCCAATCCCACAGTTTCCCACGCATGGGGTAGAGGCAAACGGCCCGGGTCGCCGCTCTTGAAGATCGCCGGCTCAACCCGTCATTCTCGGCCGGCCCGCTCCTGGATCGAAGCCCTCGGGGCGGCCAAAACCTACGGACGAGCCTCGGCACACTCACCCGCGTGGCACGGGGGCGGGACGGAAGGTGTCCCCTGGCGGCGCGACAGTGACCTGGGGGACGAGGGATGCCTTTGGGGCGTACGAGCCCCAGGAGGGCTATGTGAGGGCTCTCCAGCCCCCTTCCCGCCCCGGGGGGCTGGTCCGGGTGCCGGCCGGGCCCAGCTCGACCCCATGAATCATTGCCGCCACCCGCGATCCGAATCGCCGTCCCAGGTTGCGTAGCGGAGGAGATCGCCCCGATCCGAGCCCGCGCACTCTGCGAAATGGACCGTCAAGGTCAAGAACAGGACGACGCACAACGGCGTGAAATTGCCCCCGCCCTTTCCTCTGCAGTCCTCTGCAGTGGGACATGACAGAGAGCGACAGTGTTGTGACCCAAGGCGAAGGGGTCTCGATTCTTCTCCTGCGACGTCGCAAGACCGAGAGCGATGGCGACGCCGAGCGCACCGCCACCTCCGGGCGGCAGAACAAAGGCAGCGACGAAAGCAGGCCAGAGGGGACAACGACGCAACGACGCAACAAGGTCGCAGCGAAGCCAGACGACAAAACGGCCGGGTACGACCACGAAGGTCGTACCCGGCCGTTTCAGACCGTCCGGGGAAAACGGGCTCCCCCGCGTGCTCTTGGGCTCCCATGGATCAGGCCGAGCGGATCACACCGAGCAGGATCCGAAAGGAGGGGCCGGTCTTAGCCGTGCTTGGCGCGGGAAGCCGCACGAGCGCGCTCGCGCCCGTCCAGCTTCACCTTGCGGATGCGGACCGCCTCCGGAGTCACCTCGACGCACTCGTCGTCGCGGCAGAACTCAAGGGACTGCTCCAGCGAGAGCTTCCGCGGCGGGACGATCGCCTCGAAGGAGTCCGCCGAGGAGGAGCGCATGTTGGTGAGCTTCTTCTCCTTGGTGATGTTGACGTCCATGTCGTCGGAGCGGGAGTTCTCTCCGACGATCATGCCCTCGTAGACCTCGGTGCCCGGCTCGGTGAAGAGAACACCGCGCTCCTGGAGGTTGGTCATCGCGAACGCGGTGACGGAGCCCGAACGGTCCGCGACCAGCGAGCCGTTGTTCCGCGTGGTCAGCGTGCCGAACCACGGCTCGTGACCCTCGTGGATGGAGTGGGCGATACCGGTACCACGGGTGTTCGTCAGGAACTCCGTGCGGAAGCCGATCAGACCACGGGACGGAACGACGAACTCCATCCGGACCCAGCCCGAGCCGTGGTTGGACATGTTGTCCATCCGACCCTTGCGGACGCCCATGAGCTGGGTGACCGCACCCATGTGCTCCTCGGGAACGTCGACCGTCATCCGCTCGACGGGCTCGTGGATCTTGCCCTCGACCTCCTTGGTGACCACCTGCGGCTTGCCGATGGTCAGCTCGAAGCCCTCACGGCGCATCTGCTCGACCAGGATGGCCAGCGCCAGCTCACCACGGCCCTGCACCTCCCAGGCGTCGGGGCGCTCGGTCTCCAGGACGCGGAGCGAGACGTTACCGACCAGCTCGCGGTCGAGGCGGTCCTTCACCTGCCGGGCGGTGACCTTGCGGTCCTTGACCGCGGCCTTGTTCTCAGCGCCCTTGCCCGTACCACCACGGCCGACCAGCGGCGAGGTGTTCGTACCGACGGTCATGGAGATGGCCGGCTCGTCCACCGTGATCAGCGGCAGCGCGATCGGGTTCTCCGGGTCGGCCAGCGTCTCGCCGATCATGATGTCGGGGATACCGGCGACGGCGCAGATGTCGCCCGGGCCCGCCACCTCGGCGGGCTTGCGGGTCAGGGCCTCGGTCATCATCAGCTCGCTGATGCGGACGTTGGCCATGGTGCCGTCGCGCTTGATCCAGGCCACGGTCTGGCCCTTGCGCAGCTCGCCCTGCTCCACGCGCAGCAGCGCGATGCGGCCGAGGAAGTTGTCGGCGTCCAGGTTGGTGACGTGGGCCTGGAGCGGCGCGGACTCGTCGTACTCGGGCGCCGGAACCGTCTGCAGGATGGTGGAGAAGAACGGCTCCAGGCTGTCGCTGTCGGCCGGGACCGTCCCATCGGCGGGCTTGGTCAGCGAGGCGACGCCGTCACGGGCGCAGGCGTAGACGATGGGGAACTCGATCTGGTCCTCGTCGGCGTCCAGGTCGAGGAAGAGGTCGTAGGTCTCGTTGACGACCTCGTCGATCCGGGAGTCAGGACGGTCCGTCTTGTTGATGCAGAGAATGACGGGCATCCGGGCCTGGAGGGCCTTGCGGAGGACGAAGCGGGTCTGCGGCAGCGGACCCTCGGAGGCGTCGACCAGCAGGACGACCGCGTCGACCATGGACAGACCACGCTCGACCTCGCCGCCGAAGTCGGCGTGACCGGGGGTGTCGATGATGTTGATCGTGATGGGCGCACCCCCCGCCTTGGGGTGGTACTTCACCGCCGTGTTCTTGGCGAGGATCGTGATGCCCTTCTCACGCTCCAGGTCGTTCGAGTCCATCACCCGGTCGTCGATGTGCTGGTGGGCGGCGAAGGCGCCGGCCTGCTTCAGCATGGCGTCGACCAGGGTGGTCTTGCCGTGGTCGACGTGGGCGACGATGGCGACGTTACGGATGTCGTGGCGCGTGGGCATGACTGGCTGGCGCTTCTCTCGATCGTGGGATGCGGCGTTTTCCTCTGTACGCCCCGCCGAGGCAGACGCGCCACGGCTCTGTCCCATGGTACGGGGCTGTTGCGTCCGGGGCTTCCCGGACCAATGCGAGAGGGAGTTCCGCAGGTGGGGCGGGGCCGTCCACGCGGAATCGGGGCGCCGGGATCGTCGACCGGGTTGAACAAGGGTCAAGGGGTGGACATGATCTTGCCCGCCGGTGGTTCCGGCGGGCAAGGGAGTTGAGGGGACTCTGAGGTTGTGGCGATCGCCCTGGGGCCGTTGACCGCCTGATCAGCGGTCGCACGGTACGGAAACGACAGCCCCGAGGGTCACCCGGCAGGTTCGGCTGCGGTCCCCTCGGCCGCGCGGGTACGGGCGGGCTCGGGCTGCTCCTGCGCCTGCTCCCCGGGGGCCGCGGGCCCCCGCGCCGGTACGGATCCCTTGGCGAATCCGATGTCCTGGTAACGCGGGGTGGCGAACCCGAACGCCCCCGCATTGCGGACGCTCGGCTTGGCGGCGACCAGTTCCGGGCGCTGATAGAGGGGAATGGACCCGGCCGCGGCCCAGATCCGGGCGTCGGCCCGCCGCATCAGATCGCGGGCGGTGTCCTCGTCGAGTTCTGCGGCGGCCTGGTCGAAGAGCTGGTCGATGTGGTCCGTACCGACGCGGGTGTAGTTCTGCTCGACCAGGAGGGATCCGTCGCTCGCGGGCTCTGGCTTGGCGTAGATGGGACGGGCGTCGGTCGCGGGATATGCGGTGGCGGGCCAGGAGTAGAGCGCCAGGTGGTAGTTCCCCGAGGCAATGTGGTCCCGGAAGTAGCTCTCGTCGGCGACCTTGACGATCTCCGTCCGGATGCCGATCCGGTCCAGCATCCGCGCGATCTTGTCACCGACCGCACGGAGTGCCTCCGATCCGGGGCCCGACGGCAGGACGAATCGGAGGGAGAGCGCCTTGCCGTCCTTACCGAGCCGTCCGCCCGCGGCGACCGGAGCCGCCGTACCGGCCGGGGCATACGCCCCCGCCCGGCCGCCCGGCTGGCGCTGCATCTCGGCGGCACCGTCCGCTCGGCGCTGCATCGACAGGTCCTGGAAGTCCACCGGAGCGGGGGCGAGGACATGGGTGCGGTCGGTGCCCATGACCGTGGCACCCATGTCCTTGGCCTTGCCGTCCTTCTCGTCACCGACGATGTAGAGCCCCTCGCTGGAGGGGGTGTCCGCCGTCTGGTCCTTCGCCTTCGCAGCGCGCCCGTCCTTGGCCTTGCCGTCGAGGGCTCCGGCCGATGTGTCCTTGGCGTTCGGGTTCTTCCCGTCTCCGGGGGCTTCCTCTGCGGGCACCGTGGCCGCACCGGGCGGGACGTCCACCCGTTCGCCACCGGCCTTGGCGGGCTCCGGCTTCGTGAGTGCGCCGCCGGGCACCCAGCCGGCGTCGGCGAGGAGCGCCTGGGCCTCCTGGGTGTTGTGCTCGCCGAGCGCCCCGCTGTTGTCGGTGTAGGCGCGCTGACCTGCCAGAGCCAGATGGCTGCCGGGCGGGACGGCGGGGAGCCCGAGCGGACGGAGCACCGTCTCGGCGAGTTCCTTGCGGTCCAGCGCCCGGGCGACGGCACGACGTACCCGGTCGTCGGCGAGCGGCCCTGTCTCGCCGTTCAGCGCGAGTTGGGTGAAGGCAGGCTCCAGGGACTTGCGGACCACGTAGCCGGTGAGTCCCTGCTGCTCACTCGCATAGACCTCGATCGCACGCGTGGTGCGCAGGCGGGCGGCCTGGGCCTTCTCGGCGGCTTCGGGGTCGGAGCCATGGGCGAGCGCCCAGGACAACAGGGCGTCGGACGGGGTGACGCGGGCGCCCGGACCGTGGGCGAGTTCCCGGGCGCTCCGCGCGGCTCTCTGCTCGGCGTTGGCCGCGGACTCCGCTCCTTGCGCGGGCGGTTGACCGGCGGTGCGCTGGCGGGCAGCGCCTCCGGCGCCTTCTCGACGCTGCTGGCCTGCGGCTCCCTGCTCACGCTTGGCCAGGGCGATGCGTTCCGCCGTACCGCGGTCGATCTCGGCGATGTCCACCCTGCCCGCGGCGAGGGCGGCGGCCCGTTCGGCCCGTGGCACGGCGGTGAACTGCAGACGGTCCAGCTTGGCCGGCTCGCCCCACCAGCGGGGGTTGCGTTCGAGGACCGCGGTGCCGGCCTTGCGGTCAACCGCGCCCAGCCGGAAGGGCCCCGCGGTGGCCTTGAGGGTCTTGCGCGCACCGTCGTTGAAGGCATTGGGGCTCGCGGTCACCTCCTTCGGGTACAGCGGTGTGAAGAGGGACTGCCAATCTGCGTAGGGCTTCTTGAAGGTGACCTTGACCTCCAGGTCGTTGGCGCCCTTCTGGATCTCCTCGATGCGCTCGTACCCCGCATTGCGCGCGGTCCAGTAGGCGGTGTCGCGACCGCTGAGCGCGCGCCACTGGGCGGCGAAGTCGGGGGCTCCGATCTCCCGGCCGTCGCTCCAGACCGCTCGTTGGTTGAGCTTGTAGAGCACTACCTGCTTGGGTTCCCGGGCAACGATCTTCGCGGATTCCACATAGTCGGGATTGCGCTGGGGGCGACCGTTGCTGTCGAGGGTGAAGAGGGCGGGGAGCACGGCTCCGGCGATCCGGGAGGTCGCTGCGTCGGCGTCCGCCTGGAAGGTGTTCAACGTGGTGGGCACGGCGTCGATCGCCCATCTCAAGGTGCCGCCGTGGCCGATGTCGCCGCGCGCCGTCTGGGCGATGTCCTGGGGCACGACTTGGCCGCTGCCCCCGGAGTCGTCCGTGGTGCAGCCGGTCAGTACCGGCAGGACGAAGGCTCCGCAGACGAGGAGTGCGAGGGGGCGGCTCGCCCGGTGGGCACTGCTGGATGAGTGGTGTTGCCGATTGCTCGGCCGTGGCCCTTCCGACGCGGACGAAACAGATGCGAACGAAGCAGACACGGAAGAAACAGATGCGGAAGAAACAGATACGGACGGAGCATCCGGGCGGGGTCCGGCTGCTGATTCCGGTTGGGTTCGCGGGGCGTCGACCGGCGAGCGCCGTTCGCCGTTCGCGGGTGCCGTGTCGGCGGTCGGCAAGGAGATGGGCCCGGCCGTCCCCGCCGAGGCTCCGGCGGTGGGCGCGGAGTGCTCCGAAGGCTCGGCGGCCCCGGAGGTCCTGGCGGCCAGGAAAGTCCGGGAGCGGGCCCTTCCGCTCGGCTCGTCGGCCTGGGGCATGAGCTTTACCTCTTCATCCTATTTCATGGAATTTGGGATGATCACACCGATTCCGGCTCACTGAAGTGGAGAGGGAGCGTCCGAGGGCGCAGACACGGCGCCGGCGCCCCGAAAAGTCACTCGTGCGGCGCAATGTGCGACTCAGCGCAACCAGAAATTTCCCAAGAAAACTGCAAAATAGGGGCAAACCCATCGAGGGTGCGTCGACGATGTGCGTGATGAGAGGCGATGAGAATCCCGCTCGTCCCCTTCCCAAGGGGGGTGCGAAGCGCAACACTCGCAGGCGCATGAACGACGCCACCCGCACCCTGCGGAAGTGAGGGCAAGTCATGTCCCAGCAAGTTGATCTGACGATCATTCAGCAGCGGCTCGACGAGTTGGCCCAGCGCGTCTCAGAGCTCGAACGAACCGTCGATCGACTGGGTGGCGCAGACAACCAGCGACCCGGTTCGACCAAGGCCCCCGGGCACAGGCCGACGGACCGCGTCGATCTGGTCACCATCCCCGACGTTCCGTACGACAACGCGCTGTGGACGGACTCGGACGACGAGGGTCTGGGCGTCCGTGACAGGCGTGCTCCCTGATCCGGCCTGGCCGAAAGGCAGGCCCTAGGAGACCTCGTTGGCCACTGGTACCGAACCGACACAAGTCCATACCGGCGTGCGCGGCCCCACGCGTGCCGCCATCGGCCCCCGCCATCTGCGGACCGACCGATGGTGGCTCGCACCGGCCCTGACCGCGGGAGGACTGCTCGCTTTCATCATCTATTCGACCTGGCGCGCATTCGCCAACGCGGACTACTACGCGGCGCCGTACGTATCGCCGTTCTACTCTCCATGCCTCGCGGAGAACTGCGAGCCCATGAAGGGCGGCCCCAACTGGGAGATCCTCGGCAGTTGGTGGGGCCTCTCCCCCGCCTTGCTGATCCTGATCTTTCCCTTGGGCTTCCGGCTGACCTGCTACTACTACCGCAAGGCTTACTACCGGGGCTTCTGGGCCTCGCCGCCGGCCTGCGCGGTCGCCGAGCCCCACAAGAAGTACTCGGGTGAGACGCGATTCCCGCTCATCTTCCAGAACATGCACCGGTACTTCTTCTACGCGGCCATTCCGGTCGCCGGAATCCTCACCTATGACACGGTGCTCACCTTCCGGGACGAGAACTACGAGTGGGGCCACATGGGTCTCGGCACGCTCGTCTTCCTCGTCAACATCGTGCTCATCTGGGCCTACACGCTCTCCTGCCACTCCTGCCGCCACATCATCGGCGGCCGGCTGAAGCACTTCTCCAAGCATCCGGTGCGCTATCGCATGTGGGGCTGGGTCGGCCGACTCAACGAGCGCCACATGCCACTCGCCTGGGCGTCGCTGATCAGCGTCGGACTCTGCGACTTCTACGTGTATCTGATCGCGTCCGGTGCCTTCGACGATCCGAGGTTGTTCTGAGATGACAGAGCTGGAACGACAGCAGTGGGACGTCGTGATCGTCGGCGCGGGCGGCGCCGGACTGCGGGCGGCCATCGAGGCACGCGAGCAGGGCGCCCGTACGGCGGTGATCTGCAAGTCCCTGTTCGGCAAGGCCCATACGGTGATGGCCGAGGGCGGAATCGCCGCCTCGATGGGCAATGTGAACTCCGGAGACAACTGGAAGGTGCACTTCCGCGACACCATGCGCGGTGGGAAGTTCCTCAACCAGTGGCGCATGGCCGAACTCCACGCCCAGGAGGCACCCGACCGGGTCTGGGAGCTGGAGACCTGGGGTGCCCTGTTCGACCGCACCCACGACGGAAAGATCTCCCAGCGGAACTTCGGCGGACATGAGTACCCCCGACTGGCCCACGTCGGTGACCGCACCGGACTGGAACTGATCCGCACCCTCCAACAGAAGATCGTCTCGCTCCAGCAAGAGGACAAGGCCGAGTTCGGCGACTACGAGGCACGGTTGAAGGTCTTCCAGGAGTGCACGGTCACCCGGGTACTCAAGGACGGCGACCATGTCTCCGGCACCTTCTGCTACGAGCGGGAGACCGGCCGCTTCTTCGTCCTGGAGGCACCCGCCGTCGTGCTCGCCACGGGCGGCATCGGCAAGTCCTTCAAGGTGACGTCCAACTCCTGGGAGTACACGGGCGACGGGCACGCGCTGGCACTGCTCGCGGGCGCACCACTGCTCAACATGGAGTTCGTGCAGTTCCACCCGACGGGCATGGTCTGGCCGCCGTCGGTGAAGGGAATCCTCGTCACCGAGTCGGTCCGCGGCGACGGCGGAGTGCTGCGCAACTCCGAGGGCAAGCGGTTCATGTTCGACTACATCCCCGACGTCTTCAAGGAGAAGTACGCGCAGACGGAGGAGGAGGGCGACCGCTGGTACGAGGACCCGGACAACAACCGTCGGCCTCCGGAACTGCTGCCCCGTGACGAGGTGGCCCGAGCCATCAACTCCGAGGTGAAGGCCGGCCGCGGTTCACCGCACGGTGGAGTGTTCCTCGATGTGTCGACCCGGATGCCTGCCGATGTCATCCGGCGCCGACTGCCCTCGATGTACCACCAGTTCAAGGAACTCGCCGACGTGGACATCACCGCCGAGGCCATGGAAGTGGGTCCCACCTGCCACTATGTGATGGGCGGGATCGCGGTCGAGTCCGAGAGCGCAGCAGCCCTCGGCGTACCGGGGCTGTTCGCGGCGGGCGAGGTCGCGGGCGGTATGCACGGCTCCAACCGACTGGGCGGCAACTCCCTGTCCGACCTGCTGGTCTTCGGCCGTCGTGCGGGGCTGCACGCCGCCGAGCACGCCGCGGCACGCACCTCCCGCCCCGCCGTGGACGAGGCCCAGATCGAAGCGGCGGCCACCGAGGCCCTGCGGCCGTTCCAGGCCGAGCCGCAGCCGGGCGGAGCACAGCCGGAGAATCCGTACACGCTCCATCAAGAGCTCCAGCAGACGATGAACGACCTGGTCGGCATCATCCGGCGGGGCGGGGAGATGGAAGCGGCGCTGGACAAGCTCGGTGAGCTGCGCGGCCGGGCGCGCCGGGCGGGGGTCGAAGGGCACCGCCAGTTCAACCCGGGCTGGCACCTCTCGCTGGACCTGCGGAACATGCTCCTGGTCAGCGAGTGCATCGCCCGGGCGGCGCTGGAACGCACCGAGAGCCGCGGCGGCCACACCCGTGAGGACTGTCCCACGATGGAACGCGAGTGGCGGCCGGTGAATCTGCTGTGCCGACTGGTCGATCCCACCGGGAAACCGGCGGCCGATCCTCGCCAGGGCCAGATCGCCCTGGAGCGCAAAGCCACCGAGCCCATCCGTCCGGACCTGCTCGCTCTCTTCGAGAAGGAAGAGCTGGTCAAGTACCTCTCCGAAGAGGAGCTCTACCAGTGAGTGCGACGGCTTCGACCCAGTACACGGCGCGCTTTCGGGTGTGGCGGGGCGACCAGGACGGCGGGCAGTTGGAGGACTATGCCGTCGAGGTCCACGAAGGCGAGGTGGTGCTCGACATCATCCATCGGCTCCAGGCCACCCAGGCGTCCGACCTCGCGGTCCGCTGGAACTGCAAGGCAGGCAAGTGCGGTTCGTGCAGCGCCGAGATCAACGGTCGACCGCGGCTGCTCTGTATGACGCGGATGTCCGTCTTCACGCGTGAGGAGACGATCACCGTGACGCCGTTGCGGGCGTTCCCCGTGGTGCGCGATCTGGTGACGGACGTGTCCTTCAACTACACCAAGGCGCGCGAGGTGCCGTCGTTCGTACCGCCTCCGGGTGTGGCGGCGGGCGAGTACCGGATGCAGCAGGTGGACGTGGACCGCTCGCAGGAGTTCCGCAAGTGCATCGAGTGCTTCCTGTGCCAGGACACCTGCCATGTGGTGCGGGACCACGAGGAGAACAAGGAGGCGTTCGCCGGGCCGAGGTTCCTGATGCGGGTGGCCGAACTGGACATGCATCCGCTGGACGCCGCCGCACAGGCCGGCCTCGACCGCAAGAAGACCGCGCAGGACGAACACGGTCTCGGCTACTGCAACATCACCAAGTGTTGTACCGAGGTCTGTCCCGAGGGCATCAAGATCACTGACAATGCGCTCATTCCGCTGAAGGAACGGGCGGTGGACCGCAAGTACGACCCGCTGGTGTGGCTCGGCAGCAAGATCGGCCGGCGGGGAGGCAGCCGGGACTGAGCCGAGGGCCGTGCCCCGGGGCCTGCTGGGACTCCGGGGCACGGCCCTCCCCGTACCCGCAGGGGTGGGCTACCCCGTCTGGCCGTGATCGGGTCGCGGACCGCAAAAACCGAACATAGCCTCCCAAACGTGAGCCGAATAGCCCTCCGAATGCTGCTGGCCGTGTGGGTGGCGGCATGGTGGCTGATCGTGCCCGCCGGACCGACCGCTCGGGCCGACGACCCCGTCGCCCTGGCACGGGAGGGTCAGATCACCGACCGGGTGGACGCACTCGGTGACCGACGCCCCGACGTCGTCCAAGCCCTTGAACGGCTCGACCGCCAAGAGCGGCTGCAACTCTTCGCTGTCTACGTGAGGGACTTCTCCGGCCGTTCTCCCCAGGACTGGGCCGACGCCACCGCACAGCGCAACGGCCTCGGTCAGAACGACGCCCTGCTCGCGGTGGCCACCCACGACCGGCAGTACGCGTACTGGGTGGCAGCGGACTCGCCCATGACGGACGCCCAACTCGCCGAGGTCGCCGCGGTCGCCATCGAACCCCCTCTACGACGAAACGACTGGGCCGGCGCGGCAACGGGGGCGGCGAACGGCTATGCCGCCGTACTGAGCGGTCAACCGGTCCCCACGCCCGTCATCAGACCCGGCGATCCGGATCCCGGTGGATCGTCCGCTGGCGCGCAGGCCGGCGATCTGGTGCTGCCGATCGCGCTGGTGGCAGCAGTGGGTGCGGTCGGCGCCTACGCCCTGGTGAAACGACGGCGGCGCAGCACCACCCGGACCACCCCGCAGGGCGGTCAGGGCTGGACCAGTGGCGGCGCTCCCCCACTCACGCCGCTGCCCGAACTGGACCAGAAGGCCAGACGGGCGCTGGTCGAGACGGACGATGCCGTACGCACCAGTCAGGAGGAGTTGGGCTTCGCAGCCGCCCAGTTCGGAGACGCCGCAGCCAGGCCCTTCCAGGAGGCGGTGACGTATGCCAAAGAGGAGTTGACCGCCGCCTTCCGGCTGCGCCAGCAACTCGACGACGCCCATCCCGAGGACGACGACACCCGACGGCACATGCTGGACGAGATCCTCTCCCGGTGCACCGACGCCAATCGGCGGCTGGACGCCGAGGCGGAAGCCTTCGACCGGCTGCGTGCCCTGGAACAGAACGCCCCACAGGCGCTGGCCGCCGCGGAGGCCGCATTCGCCGACCTCGACGGGCGGGTCATCACGACCGAGGCGACGCTGTCCGTGATGCGGGAGCGGTACGCGCCTTCGGCGTCCTCGCCGGTCGGGGCCGACGCCGAGCAGGCCAAGGAGCGACTGGTCTTCGCGCGAAGCGGGCTCGATCAGGCCCGTACCTCGATCGAAGCCGGCGACAACGGCTCAGCGGCCGTCCATGTGCGAGCCGCCGAAGGGGCACTGGACCAGGCCGGCCGGCTGATGGAAGCGGTCGACCGACGGGCCAGGGAGCTCGCCGAGGCGGCCGGGAATCTGCCTGGCGCGCTCAGTGAGACCGACAGCGACCTGGCCGAAGCGGGGGGACTGTTGAAGGGGACGGCGCAGGGCGCGCCGACGGCCGCGCTCCAGGGCCGTATCGCACGGGCCGAATCGGTCGTGGCGGAGGTGCGCGCGGAAGTGGCGGCCGGGCCGTACGACCCCATCGACGCGCTGCGACGGGTGGAGGAGGCGGATGCGGCGCTCGATGAATCGCTGGCCGGGGTGCGGGAGAACGAGGAGGGCGGACGAAGGGCGAGGGCGCTGTTGGGGCAGGCGACCCTCGCGGCCCGCTCATCGATCGGCGCGGCGGTCGACTACATCACCACCCATCGCGGTGCGGTGGGCAGCGAGGCCAGGACCCGGCTGGCGGAGGCACAGCGTCGGCTGGCGCACTCGGCCGAGTTGGCGGGACCGGATGCCGCCGTCGGCACGGGCGGCGACCCTCAGGCCGCGCTCGCCGAGGCCCAGCAGGCGGATGCGCTGGCCCGGCAGGCGCAGAGCCTGGCCGAGGACGACGTCAGGGGGTTCGGGAACCGATTCGGGCCGGGCGGTGTACCCGGAGCAGGAAGTGCCGGAGGGGGACTCGGGGGCGCCGTGCTCGGCGGGATCATCCTCGGCGGGCTGCTCGGCGGCGGAAGGGGTGGGGGGTATGGCGGCAGCTTGGGGGGCGGCGGCTTCGGCGGCGGTCCTGGAAGTTTCGGCGGAGGCGGCACGCGCGGCCGGATGGGTGGGGGGCGGTTCTGATGCACCGTGTCATGGCTGCGCGCACGGCTATACGCATGGCTGTGTGCATGGCTATACGCACGGCTGTGTGCACGGCTGTACGGCGGAGCCCTCTCGGGGCACTGGCCCCTCCCCTTCGGGTGCCGGTCCGTTCGGGGGCGACATCGGGTCCAGGCGGCGCCGCGCCCGTCGTTCCCGGCCCGAGGACGGTCATCGCCCCGGGCGGGGCGGGGGCCGCCTGCTGGATGCACGGCGCCACCCGCTCGAAGGGCCGTTCGAAGGCCCATGGGAAGGCCGCGTTCGTCCACAGCCCGCACGACGGGCGAGGAAGCCACCGCTGGAAGGCGTCCAGCACCCCCTTCAAGGAGATGCGCCATGACCAAGCAGACGATCCTCGGCAGGGTGACCCAGTTGGCGAAGGCCAACATCAATGCCCTGATCGACCAGGCGGAGGATCCGCAGAAGATGCTCGACCAGCTGATCAGGGACTACACCAACAACATCAGCGAGGCGGAGCAGGCGGTGGCGGGCACCATCGGCAATCTGCGGCTGATGGAGCAGGACCACAAGGAGGATGTGGCCGCGGCTCGGGAGTGGGGCGACAAGGCGCTGGCCGCCAGCAAGAAGGCCGATGGGTTGCGGGCCGAGGGCCAGAGCGCGGAGGCCGACACCTTCGACCGGCTCGCCAAGGTGGCCCTTCAGCGGCAGTTGCAGTCCGAGAAGGAGGCGCGCACGGCGGAGCCGACCATCGCCTCGCAAACGGACGTCGTCGAGAAGTTGAAGGTCGGACTCGACGAGATGAAGATCAAGCTCGGGGAGCTCCAGTCAAAGCGGGACGAGTTGGTGGCCCGTTCACGAACGGCCTATGCGCAGAACCAGATGATGGACGCGGTGAAGAGCATCGATGTGCTCGATCCCAGCAGCGAGATCTCACGGTTCGAGGACAAGGTGCGCCGCGAGGAGGCCAGAGCGCTGGGCAAACAGGAGTTGGCCGCGTCATCGCTGGACGCCCAGTTCGAGCAGTTGGACAGCCTCGGGGACACGGCGGAGGTGGAGGCCCGACTGGCCGCCCTCAAGGCGGCGTCCTAGCACGGCTCCTCGACTGCGGGTGGGGTGGCCGTGCGGTGGGCGTCCGTCGCAGGATGCCCGGGAGGGCCGCGGTCCCGGGCTCGCTGGATGGCCGGGGACCGTGCTCCGGCGAGCCCGTCGGTGGTGGCGGGACTCTTCAGAACATGCTCAGCAGCTGCTCCACCGTGGGTTCGGCGCTCGGCCCGTCGTCCGGCAGGGCGAGTTCGAACCAGACGGTCTTGCCGCGCGGAGTCCGGCGGGACCCCCAGCCGGCGCTGAGCATGCCCACCAGTTGGAGGCCCCGACCGCCTTCGTCGGTGTCCCGTGCGCGTCGGCGTCGCGGCTGTACGAGACCGGCGTCCCAGACCTCGCAGACCAGGGTGCGATCGCGCAGCAGTCGCAGTCGGATCTCGCCTTCGCCGTACCTCAGCGCATTGGTCACCAGCTCGCTCACCAGGAGCTCGACGGTGTCGACCAGGGCTTCGAGGTCCCAGGTGAGCAGTTGGCCCCGGGTCAGTTCACGGGCGCGGCCGACCGAGCGCGGCTCCCGCGGCAGTCGCCAGTCGCCGACCGCTTCGCTGGGCAGCCCCTGCACCTGGGCCATCAGCAGGGCGATGTCGTCCTCGCCGTGCCGGGTGTCGAGCGTGTTCAGCACATGGTCGCAGACGTCCTCCAACGACTTGGAGACGTCTGCGGGGCGTATCACCGCGGGCGAGCGGTGCCCCGGCGCGGGCCGGGAGGGGTCGGTCAGGGCAGTGCGGAAGGCGCGCAGCCCGTCATCGAGGGGCTGTTCGCGGGACTCGACGAGGCCGTCGGTGTAGAGGGCGAGCAGTGCCCCTTCCGGGAGTTCGACCTCGACCTCTTCGAAGGGTTCGCCACCGACGCCCAGCGGCATCCCCGGCGGCACGTCGAGCAGCAGGGCCTCTTCGCCCGGTTCGACGAGGATGGGGGGCAGATGCCCCGCGTTGGCGAAGGTGCACCGCCGGGTGACGGGGTCGTAGACGGCATAGACGCAGGTGGCGAGGTAGACCTCGGCGAGGTCCGCCTCACGGGACTTATGGGCGACGCGTGCGGACTGCTGGGCACCAATGGGGCTGCCGAGCCCCCGGGCGACCTCGTCGAGCGCGGAGAGCACTTCGGCCGGTTCCAGATCGAGCAGCGCCAGGGTCCTGACCGCGGTCCGCAGTTCGCCCATGGCCACCGCCGCCCGCAGCCCCCGCCCCATCACATCGCCGATGACGAGTGCGGTGCGGTGACCGGGCAGTTCGATGACGTCGAACCAGTCTCCGCCGACCTCGGTCGCGGTGTTACCGGGGAGGTAGCGACAGGCGATGTCCAGACCGGCGGCCTCGGGGTCACCGGGCGGCAGGAGGCTGCGTTGGAGGATCAGCGCCCGCTCGTGCTCCCTGCGGTAGAGGCGGGCGTTGTCGATGCAGACCGCGGCGCGGGCGGCGAGCTCGGTCGCCAGTGCCCGGTCCCGATCCCCGAAGGGCTCGCTTCCCTTGGCCCGGGAGAACTGCACCAGTCCGACGACGGTGTCATGGGCCATCATCGGCACCGCGAGCGTGGACTGGACGAGGCTGCCTTCCTCGCCGGGTATCAACTGGACACGGGCCGCGCGCAGGGCGTTGGCGCACGGCGAGTTGAAGGCGTAGCGGTGGACCTCGCCCACGGAGGTGGGGGTGTTGCCGCGGGAGCCGCAGCCCGGTGTCGTGATCAGGGGCGCGTCGGAGACGGCGCTCGCAAAGGCGACGCGCCGCAGGGTGGCGGTGCCCGCGCCGGCGCCCTCGGCGCGCGGGGAGTCCCAGCGGCCGGGCGGGGCTTCCTCTCCGGTGAGCAACCCTTGGTAGAGGTCGACGGACGCGAGGTCACAGAATCCGGGAACGGCGACGTCGAGCAGTTCGCGGGCGGTCGTCTCCAGATCGAGCGAGTTGCCGATGCGGGCGCTCGCCTCGTTGAGGATCGCGAGGTTGCGGCGGGCGTTGGCGGCCTCACGGGCGGCGACATGGCGGCGGGTGACATCGGTGCCGATGCCGGCCACTCCGACGGGACGACCGGAGCCGCTGTGGACGCGATAGAGGTTGATCGACCAGTGCCTGCGGTCCTTGCTGTTCGGGATGGATCCGACGAGTTGCAGGTCGATCGCCGGCTCTCCGGTCGCCAGGACCCTGCGCAGCGATGCGGTCATCCGGTCCGCTTCGGAGCGGGAGAGGTAGTCGTAGACGGTCCGACCTCGGTGCTCTTCGGCGGTCCCACCGAAGATGGTGGCGAAGCGCTGGTTGGCGCGCTGCACCTTGAGGTCGGTGCCGAAGAGGAGAAACCCAAAGGGGGATTGGCCGAAAATGGCCTGCGATGCAGCGAGATCGGTTTCGATCCGGCGCAGTGCCTGGACATCGACGACGATGCAGAGGGCCGCTCGGGCACCCGTCTCGGTCTCACTGGGCATCACATAGATCTCGGCTACCCCTTGGGCGCCTTCGGATCCCGGCAATCGATAGGGGACGAGTCCCGTCCACTCCTTGCCGTCAAGGATCTCCGACACCTGCCGCCGGCCGTGCGGGCGCAGCTGCGCCGGGACGAAGACCTCGATCGGATCCCTGCCCCTGACCTCGGCGGCTGTCAGGCCGAAGAGCTCTACCGCACGTTGACTCCACTGATCGATCCGACCATCAGGGCCGATCGAAAAAGAGGCGGCCTTGATGTAGTCATAGATCGAGCCAGGCGGGTTGCTCTGCCATACAACGCTGCCTGTCGACCCAGATATCTCGCTCACGCGACCGTCCCCTCCAGCTCACCGCACCGGACCGGCCATGACCGCAGTATTCAGCACTACGGCGCTGACGGACACGGCGTTCACGATCACAGCACGGTCTCGTTCATTTTGCGCCGAACGAGCTGTGATCGTTGTCCCTTCACACTTTTAACCGGCAAGAGCCAGCTCGAACCACACCGTCTTGCCTTCTGTGTCCCGTCTGGTACCCCAGCGGCGGGCAGAACCGGCGACCAGTTGGAGACCTCGACCGCCCTCGTCATCGTGGGCCGCGACGCGCTCGGTGGGGGGATCGGGCAGCGGGTCGGAGACTTCGACCAGCAGGGAAGGCGGTCCCTCAGTCGGTTCGCGGTGGACGAGGCGCACCCCGATCGGTCCGGATGCGTAGCGAAGGGAGTTGGTGACCAACTCGCTGACCAGCAGTACGGTCACATCGCGAGCACCGGAATCCAGTCCCCAGGCGTTCAAGGTGTCGCGAACGGCGTGGCGCGCGGTGCGTACGGCGTTGGCCTCGGCAGGGAAGGTCCACTCGGCGCGTGCGCCGTCAATGTCGATCACGCCGCTCACTTCCCGGATCGCAGCAGACACGTACCCCTCTCAGGGGGTCACTCAGCACATACCCGGCATTCGGCTAGAGATATCGCCATAAGTCACTTAAACGGCATACCGCTGATGCACATGGCGTACGGGGAACGCGGCGTGCCACCGAGTGAGCGCGAGGCAGCCGCTCGCTGCGGACGGCGCTCTCACCTGCGGCGGGCCGCCCGAGGCGGGAAGACGTCTCCCCCGGTCAGGGCATCGAAGCGACCCACTCCTTCGATGGTGAGCCCCGCGCACTCGTCCAGCGCAATCGCAGGGGTGTCGCCACTGGGGACGATCTGGCGTCGCCTGCCGTCGTACCCCTTTGCTTCCGCCGCGCCCGTTCGCTTCCGCGCCCGCGGCCAGCAGCAACCACGACTCTGGCGGTGACTCTCGGCGGCGGGGGCCAAGGCCGGTCCGGGGTCCGGGGGTCGGGGGTTCGGGGGTCCGGGAGATGAGCGGGAGGTCAAGGGGGTGACGGGCGGGCGGGCCATCGCTCAGCCCGGCGAGGGCGCTGATCCCTCAGATCGAGCTCTCGCCGCGCTCCGCACCCTGCTCGCCCGCGTCCGCGTCCGCTTCGGAGCGGAACGCACCACGGGCCCGTCGTAGCTGACGAGCCGCTTCCGCGACGGCCGGGCGGTCCTGGTCGAGCCAGTCCACGGTGTCGGTCTCATCGGGGGACAACCAGCGCAGAGCGTCATGGTCTTCCAGTGGCTGCGGTTCGCCCGACACCAGTCGAGCCGTCCACACTCGGAGCACATAGCCCGAGTTGAGCGGCCACTCACCAGGAATCCTGTTCAGGATCTCGGCTTCCACTCCCAGCTCTTCGCGCAGTTCGCGCAGGAGTCCGCCCTCCGCGCTCTCCCCTGCCTCCAACTTGCCGCCCGGCAACTCCCAGCGTCCGGCGATGTCCGCGGGAGCGCTGCGACGTGCGGCAAGGAGTCGCCCCCGGTCGTACACGGCTGCGGCCACCACCACGCGATCAGTCATATGCGGGAGCCTACTGCGACCACGCCGGGGCGTTGGCATGTCGCCGGCACCGCCCAAAGGGCCCGCACGACCCCACTCCGGAAAGGCCACTGGGGATCAGCAAACAGAGGTCGGGAAAGAGGGGTACGAGCCATCGACCGGCCGTGGCAATTCGGAATGCCCCATTCAAGATGGCCGCCCCTTCAAGACCGCCAGCTCAAGACCGCCAGCTCAAGCCCTCAGCGCGATGCGCCGAACGAGACCGACCATGGTGCCCCAGAAGGATCCGGAGACCTTCAGAGAGTCGTGCGCTCGATGCGCTCAACCCAGTAGACCTGTTTGTGTCCCTTGCTATCGAGCGAGGTGACCATCCGCTGAGCCTCGTCCTCGGTGGCGTACCGGCCGACGCGATAGCGGTTGCCGTTGTCGTCCTCGCGTATGACGAGCCAGGGGAGCACAGCGCTGGTGTCACTCATCGCACTCCTCCTTCGATTGATTCGCACGCCCGTAACCGTGGCCAGGAAACCGCAATGCGCATATGCCCGAGCCTACGCCTGACCTTCACTCAGCGGATACGGGTTTACACAAAGAGGCAGGAAACAGAGGGCGCGCGGCGGCCAGCGCACTCCCCGGAGTCGATCCCAGCACCACGGAGCACCCTCACACCCTCCCGCCACTCCGTTCCAGCATGATCAGGAAGATCGTCTTCGACGAGCACCACGGTTCTCGCCCACGGCGACGCCTCCGCTCGGACTCATTTCACCGGAAGGCGATAGGCCACCCGGAAGCGGTCGGCGAGGACGACGACATCCGCCGTCTCGACCGGCCGGTCGGACGCGTAGTAGGTGCGCGCCACGACCATCACCACATGCCCCGGCACCCCGCCGAGCGTCATGAGCTCCTCCGCCAACCCCGGCCGGGCACCGACCTCTTCCGAGACGTTGTCCACGACGACATCGATGGCAGCCATCCGTTCGACCACTCCGCACCCGCCCAACGGCCCCTCTTCCGGCAGCATCACGGGGGTTCGCCCGGTGACGGCCAACGGCTCCCACGAGGTGGAGAGCATCATCGCCTCACCGGCGTCGCGAAACACATAGCGGGTGCGCATCAGCCGGGCGCCGACATCGACACCGAGCCGAGCGGCGATCTCCGTGCTCGCCGACTCCTGCTCGCTGCTGGACTCCCAGGTGCCCCGAGCACCCTGAGCCGCCTGCTCCTGACGAAAGGGGTTGCCCCCCTGCGGCGAGCGGTAGCCGGTGCGGGAAAGACGACGGGGAATGGGACGCTCCCGTACATAGGTCCCCGATCCGGAACGGCCTTCCACGAGACCCTCCGCCATCAGCACTTTGCGTGCCTCCAGGGCGACGGTGTCCGAAACTCCGTATTCCGCACGAATTCGAGCTTGCGACGGGAGACGCGTATGAGGAGGCAGGGAACCATCGACGATCTTTTGGCGGAGATCGCCGGCAACGCGCAAATACGCGGGCTGCTCACCGAATGTCACTGGCCACTCCCCTCGCATTGACAGACAGCAACAGACTGACAACGGCGGATTGTTGACCGCAACTATGGGCCAGAGTTTCACTCGAAGTGATGACTTGGCCCCCTACGACCGATTCCCACCTGCCTCAAGAGACACATTTCCTCAACCCAAATGATCGTTCATTTCCTAAGCATTGACCTTATTGGTACAGACCAATACCGTCCTGAGCTGCACGACGCCCGTTCACGGAGATGTGTCGGCGCACGACCACGCCGAGACACACACAGGAATGAGTCACATGCGTCGAAGAACCCTTGTTCGTACCGCAGTTGCAGCCTGCGCGCTCTCACTCATGGCGACCGTCGCCCCCGCGGCGACCGCCGACCCGGCGGGTGCGACCGTCACTCCGCGAGCCGCTGCCGGCGCCTCCCACGACGACGATGACGACCGACGCTCCTACAAGCGCGTCGGCTACTTCACCCAGTGGGGTGTCTACGGCCGGAACTACCAGGTCAAGGACATGGACAAGACCGGTCAGGCGGCCAAGCTCACCCACATCAACTACGCCTTCGGCAATGTCAGCCCCGAAGGCAAGTGCTACATGCCGAGCACGCTCGGCGAGGGCGACCCCTGGGCCGACTACGTACGCCCGCTGGACGCCGCCAACTCGGTCGACGGCGTCGCGGACGACTGGAACCAGCCATTGGCTGGAAACTTCAATCAGCTCGTCGAACTGAAGGCCAAGTACCCCGGTCTGAAGGCGCTGATCTCGCTGGGCGGCTGGAGCTGGTCGACCCACTTCTCCAACGCGGCCCTCACCCCCGAGTCCCGCAAGGCGCTCGTCTCCTCCTGCATCGACCTCTACATCAAGGGCAATCTGCCCGTGGACGGCACCCGAGGCGGAGCCGGCGCAGCAGCCGGGGTCTTCGACGGGATCGACGTCGACTGGGAGTGGCCCGGATCCTCCGGCGAGGACGACACCCCCTACCGCCCTGAGGACAAGAAGAACTTCACCGCCCTGGTGAAGGAGTTCCGCACCCAGCTCGACACCTACGCCAAGAGCGAGGCCGTCCGGACGGGCAAGAAGGCCAAGCACTACGACCTCACCGCCTTCGTCCCGACCGCCCCCGCCAAGATCGACGCGGGCTTCGAGGTCCGCAAGATCATGCGCGATCTGGACTGGGTCAACCTCCAGGGCTACGACTTCCATGTCTCCGGTGAGGCGACCACGAACCAGCAGTCGGCCCTGCGGGCGAAGAACGACTTCAGCGTCGACCAGACCGTGAACGACTGGCTCAAGCGTGGCGCTCCCGCCCGCAAGCTGGTGGTGGGCCTTCCGTTCTACGGCCAGGGCTGGACCGGAGTGACCGGTGGGGGCGACGGGCTGAACCAGCCCGCCGCGCGCCCCGCGCCCGCCACCTGGCAGGCCGGCTACGAGGACTACAAGGCCCTGAAGAAGCTGGTCGACTCGGGGACGTACAAGGTCCACCGCGACAAGAAGAACGGGCACGCCTGGATCTTCGACGGCAACACCCTGTGGACGTACGACGACCCCCAGGTGCTGCGCGCCAAGACGGAGTACATCCGCGACGAGGACCTCGGTGGGGCCATGATCTGGTCCCTGGACGGAGACACCTCAGACGGTGAGCTGATGACCAGCATCGACCGCGGACTCAAGCGCCGCTGACGAGGCACCGCTCCCCCGGGCCGGACGGTCCGGGAGAGCGATCGGAGCGAGGCCGGCGTCGCACGGGCTGTCGGTGGCCCTGACGCCGGTCTCTTCCACGTCAGCGAAGGACCCTTCCGCGTCGGCGAAGGACCGCGCCCCTGGCCGACGCACCCCTGGCCGACGCATCCCGGACCTGTGCGTTCCCGGGCGGTGCCCACACCGAGGCGGCCAGCCGCTCCCGTTCCCGTGGGCCATCGCCCGTACGACATCGGATGGCCTTGCGCTCAGACGGCGCTCTCCTGCCCAGCCTCCGGCTCGATCGGCGGTACGGTCTCCAGCCCGATGGCGCCGCGAAGGGCGATCTCCGTCTTCCTGACGAGGACGGTCTCCCCCGCCCTGCTGTGCTCCCAGAAGCGCTCCTCGTCCCTGGTCACCGCGGCCTTCTGCCAATGGGCGCCGGCCCGTTCGAACTCCGCGGCACGATCCATCGCGGGGCCCGAAGCGCTCTGCGGCCAGGTGTGCTGGCGAAGGGCCCGTGCCTGCTGACCGAGAGCTGCGGCCACCCTCGTCGCCCACTGCTGATGACCGGCGACATCCTCGGCGAAGTCGGCTTCCGGGATCACATAGTGGGCCTGGAGGACCAAGCCTTCCGCCCGGAGGTACGCGACCTGGTGGGGGTCGAGGACCGTGGCGTCACGCCGTACGGAACCCGTCGTCATCTGACCCTTGGTGGTGGCGAATCCACAGGTGATGCTCCGGTCGTCCAACCGCCAACTCTGCCGGGTCGGCAGGTAGTAGTAGAAGTCCATGGTGTGGGGCACCACCCACGGGTCCATCGCATAGGCGTCGTTGATCTTCTGGCAGCCCTCTTCGGCGAGGGCCTCCAGCCTTCGTTCACCCGGGAAATCACGGTACCCGGTGATCTTGTAGTCCCCCGCGATCTCCGCCTGGTGCTCGCCGGCGCACTCCACCGTCTCGACGGCCGCGGTCTCCTTCTCCGAGTCGTCGGTCTTCCCCTGGCCCGGCAGGTTGAAGCAGTCACCGCTGCGGAGGTCGAGGGTGCTGCGGGAACGGGACGCCTCGTCCATGCCCTCCTTCATCCCCTCCCACACACTGCCCAGGACCCCGGTCGCCAGCAGGGCGAGCGTCAGCAGGGTACTGACCGAGGAGAGGATGGTGCCCGCTATCGCCATGCCCTTGCCGCGCTCACCCCTGCGCCGGATCTGCCGCAGCGAGATCAGCCCGAAGACCAGGCCGAGCGGCGGCAGACAGCAGAGGAGACCGCACACGAGGGACGCGATGGAGAAGCCGTTCACCGCTGAGGTGGGCGCGAACGGGGGTACGGGGTACGACTGATAGGGCTGGTTCGGGAGATACGCAGGATGAGGTTGTGGCATGGGATGCGGCTGGTACGGCTGCTGTCCGCCCTGCTGCGATGGATCCACGGATGCGGCGCTCCTCGTCGGAAGTGGAGTGGGGCCGGGGTAGGCCGAAATCGTATAGACCGACCAACCGCCCGCCGTGCGCCGGGTCCACACCGAAAAGGGGCGGTCGCCATGGCGACCGCCCCTCCATCGAGCTCCGGCGTCACGTCAGTTGAAGGAGTCTGACGTCCCGACGGATCGAGGCTCGATGCGCATCAGAACTGGAGTGCCCACAGGTCGATCTTGCCGACGTCCTGCGAAGCGTTGTCGGTGACCCGCAGCTTCCAGGTCCCGTTCGCGACCTCGGACGACGCGTTCACCGAGTACGTGGTGTTGATGTTGTCCGTGCTACCGCCCGCTCCGTACGCCTTGAGGTTGTAGACGCTCCCGTCGGGCGCGACCAGGTCGATCTGCAGATCGCCGATGTAGGTGTGCTTGATGTCGACGGGCACGCTCAGTGCGGCCGGGGCGTTTCCGGCGACTCCGCTCACCGTGACCGGGGACTCCGCGGTGGCGTGGTCGTTGATGGCGTAGTCGGCGGCGTTCTCGAAGCGCTTGCCGGGAGGATTGGTGTTCCCGGTACCGACGTACAGCAGGCGGTTCGGCGAACCGGGGCCCGGGTTGGTGACGACGCCGGGGGTGGCAGCCGTGGTCAGTGCGGTGGAGACCTGCGCGGGGGTCGCGGCCGTGTTGGTCGCGAGGTACAGCGCTGCCGCGCCCGCCACGTGCGGGGCCGCCATGGACGTACCGGAGATCGTGTTGGTCGCCGCGTCGCTGGTGTGCCAGGCCGAGGTGATGGACGAGCCGGGGGCGAAGATGTCCAGCACGCTGCCGTAGTTGGAGAAGCTGGAACGGGCGTCGGTGTTGGTGGTGGAACCGACGGTGATGGCCTCGGTCACCCGCGCGGGCGAGTAGTTGACGGCGTCGGCGTTGGAGTTGCCGGCGGCGATCGCGTACGTGACTCCGGAGGCGATCGAGTTGCGCACGGCTGCGTCGAGGGTGGCATCGGCGCCACCGCCGAGACTGAGGTTGGCGACGGCGGGCTTGACCGCGTTGCGCGTCACCCAGTCGATGCCGGCGACGACACCGGCGGTCGTCCCGGAACCGGCGTTGTTGAGCACCCGCACCCCGACGACCTTGGCCTTCTTGGCAACGCCGTGGGCGGCACCGGCGATGGTCCCGGCGACATGGGTGCCATGGCCGTTCCCGTCCTGTGCGACGTTGTCGTTGTCGACCGCGTCGTACCCGTCCGAGGCCCGGCCGCCGAAGTCGCCGTGACTGATGCGCACACCGGTGTCGATGACGTACGCGGTCACGCCCTCACCCGCGGTGTCCGGATAGGTGTAGCTGCCGTTGAGGGGCAGGGCCCGCTGGTCGATCCGGTCCAGACCCCAGGACGGTGGATTGGGCTGGGTGGCGGCCACGGTGAAGGTCCGGTTCTGGACGACAGCGGCGACGGCCGGATCCGCGGCGAACTTCTTGGCCTGCGCCTCCGAGAGCTGGACGGCGTACCCGTTCAACGCCTCGTGGTACGTGTGCCGGATCTTGGCTCCGTACTCGGCCGCGAGGGCCCGTCCCTGAGGAGAGGCAGCGTCAGCGGCCGAGTCGCGCAGGGTGACGATGTAGCTGTCCTTGATGACGCCCGGGGCACCCGCGTTCTGGATGCTCCCCTCCGGCGCCCGGTCGGCCGCAGTGGCCGGGAGCGCGGAAATCGCGCCGAGCGCGAGGGCAGCAACAGCAATGGCACTGGCCGCAGTAAGTCTTCGACGCGGGATTCGCAGCACTGTCATGTCGGGGGATCCTCCTCGATGGGTGACACATGCAATTTTCATCAGGTGCATGACAAATAGCGGCAGCTGAATCTGCCATGTACATGCCTTGCCTGTTGAGCGAAAGATTGGCCGCTCCATAGGAATCCCACAAGGGGCCGCACATCGATGTAACACATGCGCCACACAAGTCACCGAGCGTTGAGGACCCGTTGGCGCTGGCGATTGTGTGGCCAATGGCTACTCACCCATCGGGGCGCCGCGACAGGCGAACCAACACTCCGCCAGTGGGAGCGTGATACCCCTGCATCGCACGGGCGCTCGAAGCGCGGCTCACGGACCAGGGGCCCAACGCCCCGACCGCGTCAACTGGTCCCTATCTACCAAGGTCAGGGTCTGCGCACCCCGCTCCGCCCGGTCTCCTCCCTGGGGAGGGAGTAGATGCAGTCAGAACCGCAAGCGGGAATCTGTCCCGGTAGCGGCGACCTCTTGACGGGCGTAGCGACACGGGCAGGTCCGCAGCAACGATCCGCTCGCCCCAGAGGGCTTCAGCGCTCATGACAGAGGCATAGCCCTGTTCTCGCCAACTGCACGGGCCATGTCGGCGAAGCCCTCACCTGGCCCGCTCAGCGCCTCGACAAGGAAGGTCGACAGCGTTTCGCAGAGAAGAGCACCGAAGAGGCAACGGGCAACCCCACCGAATCTCGATCCTCGAAACGCACCTCGTGCCAAACTCACTCTCGGATGCAAAGCGATACGACTCCGTCACGATGGGTGTTCGCCACTGGCCATCACATCGGACGAATACCGAACAAAAGTTCCCAGTGGGGTGGGGCTGCACAGCTCTCACGGGCGCTGATCAAGGGGAGGTTGATGGTGAGTACGAACTTACGCTTCGGCCCGGAGCTCCGCCGTTTACGACAGGAAGCGGGGCTCACTCTGACCGAGTTCGCCGCGGCACTCAACTACGACAAGGGGCATCTCAGCAAGGTCGAGCGCGGGGAGCGTTCCGCGTCACCCCAGCTGGCCAGGCGGTGCGACGCCTTCCTTGGGGTAAACGGCGAGTTGGAGCGTCTGGCCGTCCGCCCTGAGACAGACGCTGATACCGACGAGACCCCCACCCCGAGCCCCTGGCTCGTCGGGCGCCGGGCGATTCTCGCGGCGGGTTCGGACGCGTTGATCGACCTTGGCCTGCAACACGGCAATCAGGCGCCCCCTGCCACCGGCCCCCTCCTCCCCTCCTTCCGCGCCCAGTTCGACCAGCTACGAAAGCTCGGCCAGTCCACCGCGCCGAAGGCCCTGCTTCCCCTGCTGGAGACACAGACGCGCACGGTCGCCGGACTGGTCACCGACACCCCGTCCGCTGCTCGGGCCCCCACGCTGCTGCTCGCGTCGCGGTTCGCGGAGTTCACCGGCTGGATGGCTCAGGAGGCCGGGGACAGCGCTGCGGCGCTCGGCTGGACCGGTGAGGCCGCCGAACTGGCACGCGCCGGGGGTGATCCGTACCTCGGTTCCTACGCGCTCGTGCGACGCGCCCTGGTCACGCTCTATGACGGGGACGCCGTGGGCACCGTCGCCCTGGCCCGCCAGGCCCAGACCAACGAACTCCCGCCGCGCATTCGGGGACTCGCGGCCCAGCGGGAGGCGCAAGGACACGCACTCGCCGGCGACGAACGCAACTGCCTCCGCAGCCTCGACAGGGCGCGGAGGCTCCTCGACAGCGACGACGCCCGCAGCGGCGCCCAGCCCCTGATCGGCACCACCCACGTGAGCGATCCGGCAGCCATGACGACCGGCTGGTGCCTGTATGACCTCGGCCGCCCCAAGGCCGCTGCCGAGGTCCTCGACCGGGAATGCCGCGGTCTCCCACCGCACGCGCTGCGCACCCGCGCCCGCTATGGCTTCCGTAGGTCCTTGGCCCACGCCGCGTCCGGAGAGATCGACCACGCGTGCACGATCGCCGCAGAGCTTCTATCCGTGATGCCGGCCGTGCCCTCGGCCACGGTAAACAGCGACATCCGACGTCTTGCGCGGGAAATCTCCCGGTTCCGCAGTAGCCGGTCCGTGCGCGATCTCCAGCCGGCGCTGGCACAGGTACTCGCACCTGCGCACGACTGACACCCGCTCCGCGCACAACACCGGCTTGAACCGCCCGGTTCGCCGGACTACCCAGCCCCTCCGGCCGTCCAAGTCCAACGATCCCGGCGGCACCTTCTGGCCGCCTACTGATGCATCGCACCGCACCCCGGCTCCTCGGGCTGCCCCTCGATCATGACGCGCCAGTAGCACGCCTCTTTTCGAACGCCATCCCGTGGGCGCGCCGTGCCGTCGCACGGTCGGGACCTCGTGGCACGGGCTGACCAGCGCGACGGAGCCCTCGTGCCCAACCCCCCGCGCTCGTACCCATTCACACCCGTCTACCTCCTATATGAAGGGACCATTCGATGACTGACGTCTTCGTCAACTACCGCACAGGCGACGAGGAATCCGCCGCGGCCATGATCGCTCGGGAGCTAGTCCGGCGGTTCGGCGAGGATCCAATCTTCTTCGCCAGCAGCTCGATTGAGATCGGACAGCGCTTCCCAAAGGAACTGGTGAGGGCGATGAAGGAGTGCGAGGCGCTCCTCGCCGTGATCGGCCCGCGCTGGGCAGAGGTACGGGGAGCCAACGGTCGTCCCGCCATCGAAGCAGAGCAGGACTGGACCCGTCGTGAGATCCAGACCGCGCTAGACCGCGGGATCCTGGTGATCCCCGTGCTCGTAGGCAGGGCCACGCGGATCGACAGCGCCGTCCTCCCGGACGATCTGCGGGAGTTGGCGGACTGCCAGTACAAGCGGTTCGACCACCGCAACTCAGGACCAGACCTGACGGCACTCGGCGACGACCTCGCCCGTCTGCTGCCCGAGTTGGGCGCGGTGGATCGCGACGCCCGTGCGGCACGGGAGCGGGCAGAGTCAAAGCCCCGCAAGAAGTCGGCAAAGGACACCGGGCACACCAGGATGCGGACGCGCGATGTCGAGCAGCACATGCGCGGCAGCATCGGAAACCTCAACGGAGACATGTCCGGCACGTTCGTCAACGAGCCGCAAGGGCCGGTGAACACCGGTCAGGGCAGCCAATACAACGCGCCCCACTTCGAGGGCGACAACACCGGGGTTCAGTTCACGGCGGGCGACAACAGCGGAACGGTGCACCAGCGTTTCGAACGCGAGCGCCGACGCTCGGACGACGAACGATGACCGAACACGACCGCGTCACCGTCAATGATCCGTACGGCCCGGTGAACAACGGCGAGGGGCCCCAGTACAACTTCTACGGCCGCGACGCGGCGGACCGGATGATGCGCAGACGAGTCGAATCCCTCCGGATCGTCCACGAGGACCGGATGCGGCTGGCCGATCGTTTCACTGCCCCCGTGGGCTACCGCGTCGCCTCCGACCGCCTGGAGAAGCCCGGATCAGTGGTGCTGCTCGACGCTCCACCGGGCAGCGGCCGACGCGCTGCGGCGATCATGTTGCTGCACAGGCTCGGTGAGGAAGGGGGCGTCGATGAGGAAGGGGCCCGGTTCGAGGAGCTTCCCGCCCTGGCCAAGCCCGAGGACACGGACGACAGTCCTTTCGCCCCCGGTGAGGGGGATCGCTTCCTCCTCGATCTCTCCGGGATGGTTGACGAGGAGTCGTACGCCAAAGCTCAGGGCCGGCTGGCTGTGTACCGGTCACAGGTACATGAGGCCGGGGCACACCTGGTCGTCGTCCTGGCTTCGGGCATGGAGCACATCCACGCGCCGGACCTCGAACCGCACCTGGTGACACTGGGGCGCCCCCGGGGCATCGCCGTCATCACCGGATACCTCCGCATGGACCGGATGGCTCTCCGCCCTGCGGACCTGGAGAACCCCGACCTCCAGCGCCTGTGCGACCGCTCCCCCATGCGGGAACTGGCACGGCTCGCAGGGCTGGTGAGGGCCGCTCGCGACAGCGGGCGGTTCGGCGGCGACTTCGCGGGGTGGCTCGACCAGGCGATGCACGCGGTGACCGACCGCGCCGGTGAGGTGGGCCGACAGATGGCCACGGTCCGCACCGCGCCCGAACGGACCTTGCTTCTCGCGACGGCAGTGTTCGAGGAGGCCCGCGCCGATGCCGTCTACGAGGCATGGCACGGCCTGATGAGGATAGTGAGACACAAGGAAGAGGCAACGACCGAGCTCGCGCAGACGGATTTCGGGGAGCGGTTGACTGCGCTCGGGGTCGAGCGGGACCTGGATGGGCGGCTCCGCTTCGAGCGCCTGGCCTACGCCGACGCAGTACGGACGTACTTCTGGGCGAACTTCCCCGGGGTGCGCGACGACCTCAGGGACTGGATCGGTCAAGCCGCCGGTCTGCGTTCTCTGTCCATCGACGATCGTGTGAACGTCATCGTCCGCTTTGGCGAGCAGTCGCTGGCCGTCGGGCGGCCCGACCACCTCTTCAATCTCGCGACCCGTTGGGCGAGCAGCGCGACGGGGGTGTCCCGCGACCCGCGAGCCGCGGCGGCCCTCGAAATCGGCCTCAACCACGAGAGGTTCGGGGGATGGTTCCGCGAGCGGATGTACAAGTGCGCGAGGTCCGGCCCCTTGTCGGACGGTCTCGCCCGTGTCCTGACCAGCGCCTGCGTCCAGAACCTCGGCACGACGCATCCTGACCAGGCGATCGTGCGGCTCCACTACCTCGCCGTACGAAAAGGGGAGGCGGCGGGCGAGGCCCGGGAGGCGCTTCTCGACCTCGTCGGCCGCGACCGTCGGCTCTACAGGCTGCTGATCGACCGCTTGCGGGACCGGATGCGTCGGGGGCCGCGAGCGGCGGAACCCCATCTCCAATTGCTCACGGAGCTCTTGAGAAGCGACCGGGCACCGGACCCGCCACCGTTGCCGGACCTGTTCCTGGGCTGGCGGACAGTCTTCTTCCAGCCGCCGACGGAGCTCTGGACCCCGCTGGTGTGTAGCTGGCTGAACTCCGTGGCGGGCGACAACATGCCGGAAATGGCGCTTGAGGTGATGGTCAGGGCGACACACGGCGGCACGGCCGCTCTCCACCGCCTCTACGCCATCGCCTGCGACTGGGCAGGGGCCGCCTGCCACCCGTCCCGGGCGGCCGTCGCCACCCTCTTCTGGCATCACATCGACCTTGCTCAGTATGCCCACACCGAGAGCACGGAGCATGCGGACGACGGACCACCGACCACGGAAGAGGCACGATGAAACACCGCATTCCCAGCCTGCTGTTCGTCGCGCTCTGCGGCCTCGCACCGGCTGTTCTCGGTAACCTCCTGAACTGGTCAGTGCTGCTGTGGGGCTTCATGTCCGCGGTCACGACCTCGGGCTCCCTGCTGCTCGTGATGACGGCCTTCAGCGGTGGCCGCGCACCGGCCGACCCGTACGAGCCCGGAGAACCCGAACCACTCGTAGCGCCGACGGAGCAGCCGTATCAGGAGACGCGGGTGAACGACGCAGCGTTGCCGAGCGCGGCGGACGGCTACGACTTCCTGTTCTCCGCCACCGTGCGTTGGCGGCCGACCTCGCATCACGCCGACCGGTCGGACGGCGCCGCCCCAGCTCTCGCCGTGTCCTCGGTCGTCAACCGAGCCCTGGAAGTCGTCCGCCACGAGGAGCCCGGCCGGGCGAGCTTCGCGCGGTATCTCTTGGAGGGCGAGCTGGGCGTTCCGATCCCGGACCGCAGCGGACGTGTGCAGGCCATGGCCACCGATGTCACGCTCGTCCTCGCCCTCGCCGACCGTGAGCGCCTGCGGAAGTTGAACGACCTTCGCAAGGACGAGGAGATCTGGGAACACGAGCGTCAGCACGAGCGCAACAAGCGCCGCTACCTCGGTGACGACGTGCTCAAGAGCGCGGGCAGCGCGGTGGTGTGGTGGCTGGCCCGGCACGAGAACGAAATCGAGAAGGCGGTCGACATGATCGGCCCGCTCGCCCAGATCGCCGCGGCGGCCAATGACGATGAGGTGCCCGAGCTCTTCCGCCACCTGCTCGTCCCGCCCGTCGACGCCCGGAGCGAAGCGGGCGTCGGGGTGCCACTGTGGAACGGACGTAGCCAGGGAGGAGGGACGTTCAACCGGGAGGACGAAGTGGGGGTTGTGGACCGGCTGCTCCTACTGCTGACAGCACTGGGTCTGAAGCCGGACACGGACGAGTGCACGACGTTCGTGCACCGTGTGGTGCGGAGCCTGCAGATGGCCGGGCTGTACGAGGCCGCCGATGAGATCAGGCGAACCCTTCTCGCAGAGCCCGACGAGGGCGAGAGGCCGGAGGATGGACCTTCGCAAGCGGGTGGCACCACGGGACCCTGGTCACCGCCCTACCCAGCCCCCGAGGACTCACCGTTCACCAACGTGGCCGATGCCGAGGACCCAGCTGACGGCGCGGGCGCAGGAACATTCACGCCGAGGTCGGCGGAGAGCGGAGCGGACGAACGGAATCAAAGCTGGGGGGAGACGGACGAGAGCGACATGACACCTCCGTACTTCTGGGACACCTCACACAGCCCGCACCGGCCCGCCACCCCTCACGCACAGGAAGAGGACGACGAGGACGGGAGCTGATCCGATAGGTGTCGGCCTCCGAAGCGCCCCGTCACCGCACACCACGACGGAGTCGCGCTTCCTGTCGCGATATCGGGGCACGATCATCACCCGCTCGCACGCTACCGCGGGCGACGGTGGGGAGGAGGGGCAACGGCCCAACGCAGGCACCATCCCAGCACGCCTTCCCACTGGAACAGCTCCTCCTTCTCTAGCAAGCCTCATCAGACGCCCCAGCTCAGTACAGACCACGACCTTGCCTCAGTTGGTGATGCTGCACCACGTGTCCCAGCTTGGGAACGAGCCAAGGGCCCGACTCCGAAGAGTCGGACAGGTCCGCCCTGGCGCTCCCGAATCTGGACGGCCTCGACGATTCCGCGGTGGCCGACCAGATAGATACGCGACCTTCCTCCTGCACGAGCTCGTCGCGCGTGGCCAGACGGTCCTCCCCGGCGTGTTCACGGTCCAGGGGGTGCGGCTGCAGCTTCCATGCGTCACCGAACCTGACGTGAGCCGTGGACTGCTGGACGTCGATGGCCTTCAGCAGGCGCGACAGGGTGTTTCGGGAGAAGTCGGGTGTATGCGGCGGTCGGGGCGGCCGAGTCCCAGCATCAGGCGACGTACGTGGTCGAGAGTCCTGCTCACAGGGGTACGGGGGGCCGGTCCCGGGGTATCCGTTTGCCTTGCTCCCAAAGTGGGCGGACAGTCGACGGCCGGCGAAGACGGTGCCCAACCTCAGTGCTGGCGGAAAGGAACACCTGGGTCGATCTCAAGCTCTAACTCCATTCGGCTGCAGTGCTGTTGGCCCGATGAGCGAGAGCGCCCCGTGAGATAGGCTTTTACTGCTGCGCACCTTCCCGGAGGGTACGAGGCGGAGTCCACGGTCCAGTCCACTGGGCGTGAGTTACGGATGGGGCGGATGCCCGGTAGGGCGGTCCTACCACTCGGAACTCACACCACGGAGTGGGCCTTATGGAACCTGTCGAGTACAACCCTGCGCGTCGTCCCTGGATCCGCGAGATTCTGGCCGGCGTCGCCGCGAGCGTAATCTCCAACCTCGTGTGGGAGGCACTGGCGGTGGCAGCACGCCACCTCATCTGAGGCAGGCCCGTGGCGGGCCCGGCGAGCCCGCCACTCTTCAGTCTGTCCGGCTTTAGCGCTAAGGCAAGGGCCTCTCAGAAGAGCAGTTCCTGCCCGGGAGTGGTGGCATGGCCCTTCCTCTTCGGGCTGGGGTGATGTGGAACCCGCGCCTCGGCAGAGAGGTTCTCCCACGTAGGCCGCAGGCCGTGTATCTGAACGTCACCTACGCGGCTCTTGAGGTACGCCTGTGTCTCCTCATCCGTGGAGTACAGCACCGTCGCCCGGCTCGCCCTTGTCATGAGCACGTGATACGCGTGCCGGACACACCGCGCGAACTCCTCCGCCTTCTCTTCTTCGCTTCCCGTCCCCTCACGGAGCTTCATGTCGAACGAACCAGGCACCCTGACACGCTTCACCCCGCTTTCCGTATCCTCGCGCCACTGCCCCTTGCGGTAGACCCAGTGGCCATCGCGTCTCACCATGTCCTCGCCAAGGATCACCCCGCACCAGTCCCATTCAAGGCCCTGAGCCGTGTAGACGCAGCCGATCTGGTTGATGCCATACGGATGTACTGACCATTTCGTGGACGGGGGCACAGAACCGTTCTCGCGGAATGAGTCGCCCTTGGCGTTCCACGGTCGGTGCCAGTCACCGATCCGCACGTCTGCCTCCAGGCGCGCGGCCTTCCCCTGGCCCACAGGCTCAGTCCACGGCCAGCAGAAGCCGGCCACCATGCGAGCAGTCGCTCCCGCCGCCGCCTCCGTTCTGATGATGTACTCAAGTTGCTCCGGACTGTCCGCGACCTCGACATGCATCAAACCGTCGGGGGTCCACTCAGTGGTTCCTTCCTCAATGCCGAGGACAGCCCGCACCCAGCGGATGTAGGCGTCACTGCCCCCGCACCGCCATTCCTCCCTGAGTCTGTAGCGGAGCGGAGTGATCCCCCGCGCTCTTGCGGCTTCCTCGATCAGACTCACCGTTCCGACTTCCTTGGGTCGCACGGACTGGCTCTCGTCGAGAAGGAACACAGTGAGGCGGGAGGCATCGAGCAGATCGTCTACCTGGGGCTGCTTGCCAGACTTCTCCTCTCGCTGGTAGATGTCGATGGTTCGCTCTCTCAGGCGATGCGCCTCGTCGCAGATGAGGACATCCAAGGGAGGATCCGGAGGGGTCACAAAGGAACTGAAGTAGGCGAATCTCTCCTTGAACTCCTTGTCGGTGTAGCCCACCTGCTCCTGGAGCGCCCCGTTGAACGCACGGCTGCCACTGGCGTACTTCACCGTGCGTCCGGCTGCCTCGAAAACGGCTCTGAGCTGCAGACCCACCGCGCTCTTTCCGGTACCCGCACCACCCGTCACGATGAACACGGCTCTCTCGTCGTCCCGCGGAGGAGAGGGCTGATCGCGATCGCCGAGGACCAGGGCGGCTCGTTCCAGAACACTCACCGCCACCCTCTTCTGCTGGCCGCGCAACGTGAACACGGTGTCCTCCCCGCGAGACCGGATCATCGCGTCGAGAAGCGGCGTGTTGCGAAGGTTCATGAACCTGAGAAGCTGCTCGGCCTCGGAGGCCGCTCCGTCCTCCGTGAAATGCTTTCGCAGATCCCTGAGGAGGAGATCGCGGCTGTCACGGGTGTACACACGCTCATAGGCTCCTGTCGGCGCCAACGTATCGAGCAGCGGTCGAACGGAGTCGTCGGTGGCATTGTGCAGATATGCGAATCCGCCGCATTCCACCGCGATGCCACGCAGTGGGCCCTGATCTCCAGTGAACAATTGGTAAGTGTTCCTGAGTTGCAGCGCAGGGTGCTTCTTGGGCCTCTTCAACCCCGGCACACTCACGAGCTGCGCGGTGGCGGCTTCCACTCGCGTCACCATCGACCATCGCTTCAGCTCGACAAGCTGGAAGGACGGCAGCCCCGTCTCCGGGTGTCGGCCCACAAGCACGACATCGATGAGGGGCGGCTCACCCTTCTTCGGTTCGTCGATCGTCGCCGCGCACTCGACGACCATCTCGACGTTGCCCCGCCCCGCTTCGACGAGGTCCTCCGCCAACTCGACCAGGCTCTCGGCCCATGCCTCCCGTTCGGTATCGGACACCTCGCGCCCTCGGAAGTACCAGTACCTGGCAGCGAGATGCGACACCATCCGCCGCCTGGAGTTCAGAGTGAGCAGGTCCTGCGCAGATAGCCTCAGCAGGAGCATCGACACGAGGTGGTTCCCCCAGAGCACGAGTGACTCGTGCGGGTGGGGACATGTCCTCGTGTGGAGGAAGCCCGTCGGGCCGCAATGACTACAAGCGATCCTAGGAGGTCGTGCAGCTCACGCGAACTCCCGCCGTCTCATGGACGTCAGTGGCACCTTGGCGAAAAGTTGGTAGCTCAGTCCGGTCATTCACACCGTGACGTCCACGCGCCGCCCGGTCCCCACCAGGTCTCGTAGCTTCTCCTGCGTTTCCCGATCCGTCGAGTAGACGACCGTGCCGACCATTCCGCGGGTCAGCAGCACCTTGTACGTGTTGCGGATCAGCCGATCCACATCGGCGTCCGGCGTAGAGCGCTTGAACACCGGGTCCTTGGATGCCGTACGGACCGTTACCCACCGATCGCCGCGCCACACCAGGTCGGGGCCGATGATGACGCCCGACCAGTCATACTCGAAACCCTGCGCGGTATAGACGCAACCGATCTGCCCGAAACCCGCCGGGTCTGTGGCCCACAGAGCAGACGGTGGCGCACCCGAGACAGAGCGGTCGCCGCGCAAGTTCCAGGGGCGCGCCCAGTCGCCGATCCGCACGTCCGCCGGAAGAGGCTGCCCTGGCTTGGGTTCCGGGGACCATTGCCAGCAGTAGCCGGCTGACATGCGAGCGCTGTAGTGCTGACCGCGGCGGCCATCCAAGAAGCCTTCCATCTCTTCCGGGCTGTCGGCCACGAAGAGGTGCATGCGATCGTCCGTGTTCCACACCACCGGGCCACCGGTCTCCAGTCCCAGAAGCCGCACCACCCAGCGCAGGTAAGCATCGCTCCCGCCGCAGCGAAACTGGCTCTCCAGCCTGACGACAGGGCAGTTCAAACCCCTGCGTGCGGCTGCGGCTCGAATGTCCTCCACCGTGCCCATCTCGCCCGGGCGCACGACCTGGTGCTCATCGAGCAGGAAGACGGGCACTTTGGCCACGTCTATCAGCTCGTCGATCTGCTGCTTACTGGTCCGGCGTGCGGCCGGCGTGTACCGGTTGGCGGATGTCTCACGGATGCGGTGGGCCTCATCGCAGATCAGTACGTCGAGGCTGTTCTTCTCCGTCGTCATGAAGCTGTTGAAGTACTTGAAGAGATCTTGGACTTCGCGCTTTCTGGCACCCGCGACCTTGCGCATCGTCTTGGTGAAGGACTGGGACCCGGTCGCGTGCAGAGCTGGGACGCCTCGCCGGTACAACTCGCCGAGCAGCGAGAGCGCGATGACGCTCTTGCCGGTGCCGGGGCCACCGGTGATTACCACGACCTCCTTGTGGTCAGACTGCTGAGCCTTGCGTACCGCGTTGAGGACCTTTCGGTAAGCGACCTGCTGTTCGTCGAGAAGCACGAACTGCTCCCTCTCGCGGACTTCCCGCGCTGCGACAGCCATCAGCTGCTTCGAGGGAATCGTCCTGCCCGCGAGCAGCCCATCAGCAGCTGCGGCGCCCGGATACTCAGGGCTGAGCCGGGCACGAACGTGGTCGATGAACCCTCCGCGGGTGTCGCCTGCGAACAGCTGGCCCCACTGGTCGGACTCGATCTCGCGCAGGGCAGCCACATCGAACTCGGTTGCATTGTGCAGGAAGGCCACTCCCCCGACCCTCTCCGGGTGGCCGGCCACAGCGCCGTTGAAGTTGACCAGGTACTCGCAGTAGCGGCGCACCTGCTCGATGGGGTTGAGGACCGGCTGAGTGTATGACGGGACGTGGCAGAGCACCGGGTCGTCCTCATCCGGTAGAACGTGGCTCCACTGCTTGAGCTCCACCACGACGTACGAGGGGTCACCCGTGCGTGGGTGGATCCCGGCGAGAACCGCGTCGACTCGCTTACTGTTCATCGGAAGTGCGTACTCGAGCATGACCTCGACGTCACCGAGTCCCGCGTCAATGAGCGCGGCGGTCAGCGCGGGGATGCTCCGCTCCCAAGACCGCGACTCCGAGGGGTTGGGCCGGTAGCCGTGCTTGTGGGTGAACTGCTCGGTGAGGTGGAGATAGAGCGAACTGTCGAGCGCCATGGCGGCGACCGTTTTCGCAGACGCGCGGAACAACAAGGACTTCCCCCGGGCAACACGAAATGGCGCGTGCGGGTGGGGGCATGTCCTTCGAGACTCCACGGGGTGGAGCGGAAGCCCGTCGGGCCGCGTTGACGATGCGTTTGAGGGTACCTGGCGAGATTGTCTGTCGCATCGGCGGCAGCATGCGTGGCGCTTGAGGCCCAGCCCCTTCCACGAGAAGCCGACCATGAGTCGACGACCCAACTTCGGCTGCACGCTCCATGTCGTGCAAGCGCCCACGCTGCTTCGTCACTCACCGGCACGGCCAGGATGCGCCCGGGCACATTCCTCCAGGTAAGGGAATAGAACCCCTGAACTGCAGGAATGTGGAGGGCTGACGAATCGGGCTCTACGCCGGGTCGTGTCCCAGCACGGTACGGATGACCACGACGATACGTGGCGAGGCGACAGCTATCCCAGCACGGGAAAAAGCTAGCTAAGGACTCGACCCGAAGAGTCGAGCCCCACTGACCCGCACGTTCGCCAGATTGGGAATGGCGATACGTCAGCCGCTACACGTTGAACCTGAACGTCGAGCACAGCGCTCCCACCTGCGAAAACGCGATTCCGATCGCCCTCATCCAGCGCCCGTCCAGCACGGGGACGACGAAGGGGTCGGGCTCGACAGAGCCCGACCCCTTCTGACGTGCACGCTTGACTCAAAACCTCACATGCAGTAAGTGCACGACTACACGTTAAACCTGAACTCCACCACGTCCCCGTCCTGCATCACGTACTCCTTGCCCTCCATGCGCGCCTTGCCCTTCGCGCGGGCCTCCGCCACCGAGCCCGTCGTGATCAGGTCGTCGAAGGAGATGACCTCGGCCTTGATGAAGCCCTTCTGGAAGTCGGTGTGGATCACACCGGCCGCCTCGGGGGCCGTGGCGCCCTTCTTGATGGTCCAGGCGCGGGTTTCCTTCGGGCCTGCCGTCAGATAGGTCTGGAGGCCCAGGATGTCGAAGCCGACCCGGCTGAGGGTGGCGAGGCCGGGCTCTTCCTGGCCCATGGACTGGAGGAGCTCAAGCGACTCCTCGGCGTCCAGTTCGATCAGCTCGGACTCGATCTTGGCGTTGAGGAAGATCGCCTCGGCCGGGGCGACCAGTGCGCGCTGTTCGTTCTTGAAGTCCTCGTCGACGAGCTCGTCCTCGTCCACGTTGAAGGCGTAGAGGAACGGCTTCGTCGTCAGCAGGTGCAGCTCGTGCAGCAGGTCGCCCTGCTCGGTGCCCTTGGTGATGCCCGCCGAGAACAGCGTCTGGCCGGACTCCAGGATCTTTTGGGCGGCCTCGACCGCCGCGAGCACCGCCACCTTGTCCTTCTGGAGGCGGGACTCCTTCGTCAGCCGCGGGACGGCCTTCTCGACCGACTGGAGGTCGGCGAGGATGAGCTCGGTGTTGATCGTCTCGATGTCGTCCTTCGGCGAGACCTTGCCGTCGACGTGCACCACGTTGTCGTCCTTGAAGGCACGGATGACCTGGCAGATCGCATCGGACTCGCGGATGTTCGCCAGGAACTTGTTGCCGAGCCCCTCGCCCTCACTCGCGCCGCGGACGATGCCCGCGATGTCGACGAAGTCGACCGTCGCCGGCAGGATCCGCTGGGAGCCGAAGATCTCCGCCAGCTTCGCCAGTCGGTCGTCGGGGACCCCGACCACACCGACGTTCGGCTCGATCGTGGCGAACGGGTAGTTGGCCGCCAGCACGTCGTTCTTGGTCAGGGCATTGAAAAGGGTCGACTTACCGACATTCGGCAGGCCGACGATTCCGATCGTGAGCGACACGTTGGCGACTTCCTGAGTGAGGATGCTGGGTGGGGACCGGCCCGATGCCGGGCGATCCCGGTCGGTCCGGACGGGGACCGACCACCCAGTTTACGGGCGGGTCGGGGCCGGCGAGGACGGGATGGTACGCCGCTTGGTGCGGCGGGGAGTCGAACTCTTCGCCAAGGTCATCCAAAGTGCGTGTCCCGTGCCGACTTCCGGGCCGCTCGCAACCTACGTTGGGGTCGTGGAGCAGCACAGGACGAGTAACCCCCAGCGCCGGCAACGGCCGCAGCCCCCTTTGACGCCGCAGGGACCCCTCTCACCGCAGAGCGCCCTCGCCGACGCGCCCGCCGTGTACGGGCTCCGGCCCACGGCCCCGGCCCGTTCCGAATCCGCCTTGGTCGTCGCCCTGCGCCGGTTTCCGGCACCGCGACTGACGGGCTTGGGCGCCGGTCTCTTCGCCATCGTCACCATGCTGGTGATCGGCGCACTCGACTGGCTGTTCTTCGACGGCTCGGCCGCGGTGTTCGGGATGCTCTATTTGCCGGTCTGTGCACTGACGGCCCTGTGGGTGCGGGAAGCAGACCTGGTCACGGCACCCATCGGGGTTCCCATTGCGTTCGCCGTCGGAGTCGTGCCCATCTCCGGTGGGGAGGGCGGCATCGGTGGCCAGATCATGGCTGTGGTCACCTCGCTCGCCGTGCATGCCGGGTGGCTCTACGGCGGCACCCTCGTAGCCGGTCTGATCACCTGCGTGCGCAAGGTGCGGTCGATGGGGCGGCGTCGGCGCAAGGTCCACCCCGTCGCACCGCCGCCCGCTCACCGGCCGCACGTCCGATGAGGTGGGATGGGCCGCAGGCCGCTGTCGGCCCGGGCCCGTCCACCTTCCGTTCTGCTGGTCCGGTCAGCTCTGGTGGTGCCGGTCGCCCTGCGTCGCCATGGCGGCGCCGACGATGCCCGCGTTGTTCTTGAGCTCCGCGGGAACGATCTCCGCTCGGATCCCTTCGATCAGCGGAACGAACTTGTCCGCCTTCCGGCTCACTCCACCGCCGAGGATGAACAGCTCGGGCGAGAACAGCATCTCCACGTGGGCGAGGTACTTCTGCACCCGCCGAGCCCAGTGGTGCCAGCTCAGGTCCTCGTCCTCCTTCGCCTTGGTCGACGCGTGCGTCTCGGCGTCGCGTCCGTGCAGCTCCAGATGCCCCAGCTCGGTGTTGGGGAGCAGCCGTCCGCCGGTGAAGACCGCGCTGCCGATGCCCGTCCCGAGGGTCAGGACGATCACCGTGCCCGTGCGGCCCCGGCCAGCGCCGAAGGTCATTTCCGCGATGCCCGCGGCGTCCGCGTCGTTCAGCAGGGTGACCGGTGCACCCTTGAGCCGCTCGCTGAGCAGCCCCGCCGCGTCCTTGTCGATCCAGTCCTTGTCGACGTTGGCCGCCGTACGCGTCACTCCGTCGGTGACCACGCCGGGGAAGGTGATGCCCACCGGGCCCGACCAGTCGAAGTGCCGCACCACTTCGGCGACGCCGTCCGCCACGGCGTCCGGCGTCGCAGGGTGCGGTGTCAGTACCTTGTGGCGTTCCTCCGCCAAGTCACCGCGCTCAAGATCTACGGGAGCGCCCTTGATTCCCGATCCACCGATGTCCACTCCGAACACGTTCATGGACCCCACGGTAAGGGCAGCTCCGCACTGTCACTCGCCAGCGCGCGCGGATGCCTTGGCGACCAGTTCGGCGGCCTCGGCCCGCAGATCCCGGCGCAGTTCCTTCGGCAGCGAGAAGGTGATCGACTCCTCGGCCGCCTTCACGAGTTCGACGTCCTCGTAGCCGCGCTGGGTGAGCCACTCCAGTACGCCTTCGACCAGGATGTCGGGAACGGACGCCCCGGAGGTGACTCCGACCGTGGAGACCCCTTCGAGCCATGCCTCGTCGATCTCTTCGGCGAAGTCGACCAAGTGGGCGGAGGATGCGCCGGCGCCGAGGGCGACCTCGACCAGTCGTACGGAGTTCGACGAGTTCTTGGAGCCGACCACGATCACCAGGTCCGCTTCGGCGCCCATCTGCTTGACGGCGATCTGACGGTTCTGGGTGGCGTAGCAGATGTCGTCGCTGGGCGGGGAGATCAGCTGGGGGAACTTCTCCTTCAGCCGGTCCACGGTCTCCATCGTCTCGTCGACCGAGAGGGTGGTCTGGGAGAGCCAGACGACCTTCGACTCATCGCGGACCTCGACCTTGGCGACGTCGTCCGGCCCGTCGACGAGCGTGATGTGGTCGGGGGCCTCGCCTGAGGTGCCGATGACCTCTTCATGGCCTTCGTGACCGATCAGGAGGATGTCGTAGTCCTCGTTGGCGAACCGGACGGCCTCCTTGTGCACCTTGGTGACCAGGGGGCAGGTGGCGTCGATGGTCGCGAGTTGGCGGCCGGCGGCCTCTTCGTGGACGACGGGGGCGACCCCGTGCGCGGAGAACATGACGATGGAGCCTTCGGGGACCTCCGCCGTCTTGTCGACGAAGATCGCGCCCTTCTTCTCCAGGGTCTGGACGACGTACTTGTTGTGGACGATCTCGTGGCGAACGTAGATCGGTGAGCCGTACTGCTCAAGGGCCTTCTCGACGGCGATCACGGCACGATCCACTCCCGCGCAGTAGCCACGGGGCGCGGCGAGCAGGACGCGGCGGGCAAGAGGCGTAGCAGTCATGCCCCCCATCGTAAGGCCGCTCAGAACAGGCGGGAGATCACCACCCGGGCCAAGACTGGTGTGCGGACGGGCGACGGACGGAGGGCCGGATGGGTACGGCGGGAGTCTCTGCGGCTGGCGGAGGGGGTCGGGACGCGGGCGGGGCGGGTGCGGACGGCGCGCCCGGGCGGGACCCGAACGGCGGCGGTGAACTGCGGCGCACCCTGGGATTTCGCGATCTCGTCGTCTACGGATTGCTGTTCATCGCGCCCATGGCCCCGGTCGGTGTGTTCGGCACGCTGGACGCCCGCTCGCACGGTGCGGTGGCTCTGGTCTATGTGGTCGCCACCATTGCGATGGGCTTCACGGCGGTGAGTTACGCGCAGATGGTGCGGGTCGCGCCCCGGGCCGGGTCGGTCTACACGTACGCGCGCAAGGGCCTCAGCGACGGGGCCGGCTTCATCGCCGGCTGGATGATGATGCTCGACTATCTGCTGATCCCGGCGGTCGCCTATCTGTTCTCGGGAATCGCGATGGAAGCCCTGGTGCCGGGGGTCGACCGGTGGGTGTGGACGTTGATCGCGGTCGTGGTGACCACGCTGCTGAACCTCTGGGGGGTTCGGGCCGCCGCCCGGGTGGGGTTCGCCGTGCTCGCGATGGAGATCGTGGTGCTGGTGGTCTTCGTCGTCTCCGCGGTGGTGGTGCTGGCGCGGGACGGTGCCCAGCGCGGCTGGCTGTCGCCCTTCACCGGGGACGGGGACTTCTCGCTGGCGGCGGTGTTGGGGGCGGTGTCGGTGGCCGTGCTGTCCTATCTGGGGTTCGACGCGATCGTGTCCTTCGCTGAGGAGGTGACGGGCGGTTCGCGCAAGGTGGCTCGGGCGGTGTTGTTCTGTCTGGTGCTCGCTGGGGTGCTGTTCATCGTGCAGACCTATCTGGCGGCCCTGCTGGAGCCGGTGTCGTCGGCGGAGTTGGCGGCGGACCCGGCCAAGCAGGGGGCGGCGTTCTATGTGGCGGTGGATGCCTCGGTCGGGAGCTGGTTGCACGATCTGATCGCGCTGAGCAAGGCGATCGGTGCCGCTTTCGCCGCGCTGGCCGGGCAGGCGGCTGCGGGGCGGTTGCTGTTCGCGATGGCGCGTGATCGCAGATTGCCCCGGGGTCTGGCGCGTACGGGGTCGGGGGTGCCGCGGGTCGCGCTGCTGTTGGCAGCCGTGGTGACGTTGGTGGCGGCGGTCTGGGCGGCGCGCCGGGACGACGGCCTCGATCATCTGGTGTCGGTGGTGGACATCGGGGCACTGACGGCGTTCGTGTTGCTGCACGCGAGCGTGGTGGGCTGGTTCGTGGTGCAGCGTGGTGGTGGGGCGGGAGGATTCGCCTGGGGCCGGCATGTGGTGGTGCCGGTGGTCGGGGCGGCGATCCTGATCGCGGTGATGGCCAAGGCGGCGGGATCGGCGCAGGTGGTGGGCGCGGTGTGGTTGGCGGTGGGGCTGGTGGTGCTGGCCGTGCGCTGGGCTCGCACCCAACGCACCTGACACGCCTGACACGCCTGATGCACCCAACGCACCCGACGCGCCTGATGTACCTGATGCACCTGCCAAGCCGGCCGGCCGAGCACTGGGGTCGCACCTAACGGGTGTCGATCCGGTCGGCATGGCCTCTCCCCCGCGGTGTTGACGGGCACCGGGCAGCGGTCCCGATCGGTCGAGGCGGGGGGCGTTGTCGGAGCCGGCCGATACGCTCGTTCGCATGGCTCTGAACACGTCTCCCGACGCCCCCCTCCCCGTCGGCGAGGTGTCCCGGCTCATCGGCGGATGGATCGACCGGCTGGGTGCGGTCTGGGTCGAGGGCCAGATCACCCAGCTCTCCCGGCGCCCAGGGCAGGGCGTTGTCTTCATGACCCTGCGTGACCCGTCGTACGACATCTCCGTGGCCGTCACCTGCTACCGGCAGGTCTTCGACGCGGTGGCCGATGTCGTCTCCGAGGGGGCGCGGGTCGTGGTGCACGCCAAGCCCGAGTGGTACGCGCCGCGGGGGCAGCTGTCCTTGCGGGCGGTGGAGATCAAGCCTGTCGGGATCGGTGAGCTGCTCGCCCGGTTGGAGCAGTTGAAGCGGGCGCTGGGCGGGGAGGGCCTGTTCGCCGTCGATCGGAAGAAGGCGTTGCCGTTCCTGCCCCATCGGGTGGGGTTGGTGTGCGGGCGGGCGTCCGCGGCCGAGCGCGATGTCCTGGAGAACGCCCGGCGGCGCTGGCCCGCGGTCCGGTTCGAGGTGCGCAATGTGGCCGTGCAGGGGATCCATGCGGTCACCCAGGTGATCGAGGCGGTTCAGGAGCTGGACCAGGACCCCGCGGTGGACGTGATCATCGTGGCGCGCGGCGGCGGCAGCGTGGAGGACCTGCTCCCGTTCTCGGACGAACAGCTGGTGCGTGCCGTCTTCGCGTGCCGTACGCCGGTGGTGTCCGCGATCGGGCACGAACCGGACTCGCCGCTGCTGGATCTCGTCGCCGACCTGCGGGCTTCCACACCGACCGATGCCGCCAAGAAGGTGGTGCCCGATGTGGGCGAGGAGTTGGAGCGGGTGCGCCAGTTGCGGGACCGGGCGCTGCGGACGGTCCGTGGGGTGTTGGAGCGCGAGGAGCGCGGTCTGGCCCATGCGCTGGGGCGGCCGGCGATGGAGCGTCCACACCGGATGGTGGACGAGCGGGAGGCCGAGGTGGATGCGCTGGTGGCGCGCAGTCGGCGGGTGCTCGGGCATCTCCTGGACCGCGCGGAGTCCGAGCTCTCCCACACCCGGGCGCGGGTGGTCTCACTCTCTCCGGCGGCCACGCTGGAGCGGGGGTACGCGGTACTTCAGCGTGCCGATGGTGCGGTGGTGCGGGCGCCGGGCGAGGTGGGCGGAGGGGAAGAGCTGCGGGCTCGGGTCTTCGAGGGCGAGTTCGCGGTGCGGGTCGTGGAGTGAGGCCCGCGGGCTGCGCCATCGGGGCGGAGCCCGCCCCAGGTGAGCAGGGCAGGTGCGGGGAGCGCATTGAGCACGGGCCGAGCGGTCCATGGGCTTCGGCCGGCTCGTACGGACGGTGGAACAGGACCTCGGGTCCGGGATCTAAGGGTGGTTTGCATGGCTGCGAAGACGGATGAAGCGGCGCTGGGCTATGAGCAGGCGCGGGACGAGTTGATCGAGGTGGTGCGCCGGCTGGAGGCGGGCGGCACGACGCTGGAGGAGTCATTGGCGCTCTGGGAGCGGGGCGAGGAGCTGGCCAAGGTCTGCCGCCGTTGGCTGGAGGGTGCCCGGGCTCGGTTGGATGCCGCGCTGGCAGGTCCCGAGTCGGGCGAGGGTGACGCCGAAAACGACTAAAAGCCCTGGTGAGGGGTGCGCAAGGGTGCAGCGGGCGGGTGAGGGTCGTCACAACTCACTGATTAGTTGAAATTTAATGTATTCGGCTACGGTTATGCCCGGTCGTACACCCCCACGAGCACCGAAAGGCACTCCGAGCATGAGCATCGTCCTTGACCCCACCGCCCAGGACCTCCTCTTCCGCGAGGCACGCACTGCCAACACCTTCACCGACGAGCCGGTGACCGATGAGCAGATCCAGGCGATCTACGACCTGGTCAAGTTCGGACCGACCGCCTTCAACCAGAACCCCCTGCGAGTGGTCCTGGTCCGTTCCGCGGAGGCCCGTGAGCGCCTGGTCCCCCACATGTGGGAGGGCAACCAGGGCAAGACCGGCACTGCTCCGCTCGTGGCGATCCTCGCCGCCGACAATGAGTTCCACGAGGAGCTCCCGTCCCTGCTGCCGCACTTTCCGCAGGCCAAGGACGTCTTCTTCGCCGAGCGCCCGGTTCGTGAGGAGGCGGCCAGCCTGAACGCCGCGCTCCAGGCCGCGTACTTCATCGTCGGCGTCCGTGCGGCGGGTCTTGCCGCGGGCCCAATGACCGGCTTCGACTTCTCCGGTGTCCAGAAGGAGTTCCTGGACGCCGACCACACCCCGCTCATGATCGTCAACATCGGCAAGCCCGGTGAGGACGCCGCCTTCCCGCGCTCGCCGCGACTGGCCTACAACGACGTGGTCACCACGGTCTGACCACACCCCGAGCAGGAAAGGGCCGCCGCACCCCTGCTGGGTGCGGCGGCCCTTTCCTGCGTAGGGGCGGGCCGGTCAGGCGGCGCCCACGGGCTTGGGGGTCTTCACCTTGAGTGCGGCTGCCATCTCGGCGAGCCGGTCGAGCGGGGCGGTGCCGGTGACCACGGTCGTCGCGCCCTTGCCCTCGCGCACCAGGGCGTCGTACTTGGGCCCCTCCCAGATCTGCCAGCTCTCGCCGTTGACCTGCCGGGTCCGGCCGGTGTCCTCGGCGCGATGGGTGACCCGTCCGACGTACTTCTTGAACGGCGCGGTCGACTGCTCCACGGCGACGTACTCGCGCTTCGGGTCCAGGAACCCGAGGTGCCAGGCGTTGGAGTCACTCCGGTTGTAGGTCACCGAAGTGGGCTTCCACGCCTTCGGCAGACCCTCGGGCGCGACCACCGGGTAGGGCGCCGCGCGTTGGGCGGTCACCAACTCGATCGAGTAGTCGACCCGCTTGATCGGGTCCTTCGTATCGTCACGGGGGATGAAGATGTACGTCACACCGACGACGGCCCCGATGACCACCATCGAGAGCACCATGTCCCGAACCGTCTGCTTGCCTCGCATACCTGCCACGCACACCATCGTCGCATCCGTGGTCGGCGCTCAAACGTGGGCCCCACTGCTCATTTTGTCGACGTGCAGATAGAGTCACAGCACCCTCTATATCCGGCCGTCGTCGTACAGAAAGGTGCGCTCCGATGACCGAGCACAATCTGCCGTCCCAGCTGGAGGTCTCGCCCGAGGCCCCCGATCGCAACCTTGCCCTGGAACTGGTCAGGGTCACCGAGGCCGCCGCCATGGCCGCGGGTCGATGGGTCGGGCGCGGTGACAAGAACGGCGCGGACGGTGCGGCCGTCAAGGCCATGCGGACCCTCGTCCACACCGTGTCGATGAACGGCATCGTCGTCATCGGCGAAGGTGAGAAGGACGAAGCGCCGATGCTCTTCAACGGCGAGCGCATCGGTGATGGCACCGGTGCCGAGGTCGACATCGCCGTGGACCCGATCGATGGCACGACCCTGACCGCCCGGGGCATGCCGAACGCCATCGCCGTTCTCGCGGCGGCCGACCGCGGCGCCATGTTCGACCCGTCCGCGGTCTTCTACATGGACAAACTCGTCACCGGGCCGGAGGCCGCCGACTTCGTCGACATCAACGCCCCCGTGTCGGTGAACATCCGCCGCGTCGCCAAGGCGAAGCGGTCATCGCCCGAGGACGTGACGGTCGTCATCCTGGACCGCCCGCGTCACGAGAGCATCGTGAAGGAGATCCGGGAGACCGGCGCACGCATCAAGTTCATCTCCGACGGCGATGTGGCCGGCGCGATCATGGCCGTACGGGAGGGTACGGGCGTCGACATGCTCATGGGCGTGGGCGGTACGCCGGAAGGCATCATCACCGCCTGTGCGATCAAGTGTCTCGGCGGCACGATCCAGGGCAAGCTCTGGCCCAAGGACGAAGCCGAGCGCCAGAAGGCCCTGGACGCCGGCCATGACCTCGACCGGGTGCTCGCTACCGACGACCTCGTGCGCGGGGACAACGTCTTCTTCGTCGCCACCGGCATCACGGACGGGGAGTTGCTGCGCGGGGTGCGGTACCGCGCGGAGACCGCCACCACGCAGTCGCTCGTCATGCGCTCCAAGTCGGGCACGATCCGCCAGATCGACTCCACCCACCGGCTGTCCAAGCTGCGCGCGTACAGCCAGATCGACTTCGACCGCGCGCAGTAGTTCCCATACAGCAGTTCCAACCAATGCAGTAGGTCAGAACGATGCGGTAGTTCAGAACGATGTAGTAGTTCAGGGCCGAGACGCAGGAGTGCGACTGCGGTTCGACCACACACAGTGAGTGGCATTCGGCTGCTGCCGACACCGCCGGTCCCATCGCGAACAGGGGTGCCCCGAACCATTCCCAGGGGCGCCCCTGAGCCGATGGTCGCGGACCGTACGGCGCAGAACACACGCAGGGGGAGGCACTCCAAGCTCATCCCCTGGTGCGTTCACTGGTGTCGGGTCTCTCAGCGACACCGGTGAGCGCGTACGAGGGGACAGCCGGTGAAGCGTCCGTCCTCACTGTGCCGGGCGACCGTGGGCCCGGCGCTCCCGCTTCCCGCTCAAGCCGCGGACTGTGACTTCTTGGTCTCCACGTCCCGCCGCCTGCGCCGGGCGAGCACCACCCGCCGCTCAGCCGCGGTCAGTCCGCCCCACACTCCGTAGGGCTCGGGCTGGAGCAGTGCGTGTTCCCGACACTCGACCATCACCGGGCAACGCCCGCAGACCCTCTTCGCGGCCTCTTCGCGCGACAGCCGTGCGGCCGTGGGCTCCTTGGAGGGTGCGAAGAACAGTCCGGCCTCGTCCCGACGGCACACCGCCTCCGCATGCCAGGGGCCGTCCTGGTCTTCCCGAGCGGGCGCACGCTGAGGCGGTACAGCGGCCACCTGCAAGGACTGGTACGGCAGTTGCAGCACGGTCTACTCCTGACGACGGCTTCGCGAGCGAGAGACGATGCAGCTCTCCCTACCCGCTGTGCGCACGCCTATGCACTGAGTGGCATCGAGTTCCACCTCCGCGGAAGCCCGCACAGCCGTTCGCGACCGAAATTCGGCCAGGGGCTTGACACCTGCGGTCAGCCGCTGGGCACCGGGGAGTGCGTGCACGGCGACACAGAGCAGACCGGATCCGTCAGACCCTGCCTAGCCCAGGAACTTCTTCAGGCGGTGCTGGAGGTCGGAGACCCGACGGCCGCGCTTCGCCTTCGCCTCGACATTGCCGAAGACCGAGTATCCGTTGACGACGACCACGGGGGCCTCGGGGTCAGCAGCCTCCAGGCCGCGTACCTCGAAGTTGCCGAAAATGCCACTGCCGTTGCCGCGCAAGGTGATGTTCTCGGGCACGCGCACTTCAACATTGCCGAAAATCGATGTTGCATTGATCACTGTCACCCGCTGCTGGAACAACGCCTGCGTGAGGTCGATCTCCACGCTGCCAAACAGGGAAAAGGCGTTGGTGCGACGGCCGACCCGCCAGCGGCCCTTGCGGGTGGAGCTGGAGAACACGGCAATCAGGTTCTCCGTCTCGCCCGTCGGGTCCTCGGGACCGTAGGAGTAGCCGGCCGCCTCGGAGCCCTTGCGCGTGGCGGGCAGGTCCTGCACCAGCGGCTGGAGTTCGCCGACGGTCTTGGCGCGGTAGACCGCGTCGATCCGCTCGGAATGCTCCTCGGCGTCCAACCGCCCTTCGGCCAGGGCGTCCCGGAGGATGTCGGCGATCCGATCGCGATCCGCGTCGGATGCGCGGATCGCACCGGGCGCGCTCGGGGCAACGCCGCGCTCCGCTGGGACGGCGGGCTTCTGGGGGTGCTTTTCGAGGTCCACGGGACAAGGGTAGCTAAACGCGATAGATCGCGACTAGGGGCAACACCGTTCCGAGGTCGATGAACGGCACTCTGCCAGCGCTTTCTCTACTGAGCCTTACCTCACCAGAAGTCGCGTCGCACCGCGTTCTACGCTGGAGGGCGCGCCGCCGACGGAGGCTGCGTCGCTGCCCGCCGAGTGAGGAATGGCCGCAATGTCTCTAGTCCCCCGCCCATCCAGCCCGGCGTTCGCCTACACCGACCTGCTCCCCCTGGGAGAGGACACCACGTCCTATCGACTGGTGACCGCCGAGGGCGTCTCCACCTTCGAGGCCGACGGACGGACGTTCCTCAAGGTCGAGCCGGAAGCCCTGCGCCGGCTCGCCGCCGAGGCGATGCACGACATTTCACACTATCTGCGGCCGGCGCATCTGACGCAGCTGCGACGGATCGTGGACGACCCCGAGGCATCGTCCAACGACAAGTTCGTCGCGCTGGACCTGCTCAAGAACGCCAACATCGCCGCCGCGGGCGTGCTGCCCATGTGCCAGGACACCGGTACGGCGATCGTGATGGGCAAGCGCGGTCAGAACGTCCTGACCGAGGGCCGGGACGAGGAGGCGCTGTCGCTCGGCGTCTTCGACGCGTACACCAAGCTCAATCTGCGCTACTCGCAGATGGCCCCGCTGACCATGTGGGAGGAGAAGAACACCGGCTCCAACCTCCCGGCGCAGATCGAGCTCTACGCGAGCGACGGCGGCGCGTACAAGTTCCTCTTCATGGCCAAGGGCGGCGGTTCGGCGAACAAGTCCTTCCTCTACCAGGAGACCAAGGCCGTCCTGAACGAGTCCTCCATGATGAAGTTCCTGGAGGAGAAGATCCGCTCGCTGGGCACGGCCGCGTGTCCCCCGTACCACCTGGCGATCGTGGTCGGCGGTACGTCGGCGGAGTTCGCGCTGAAGACGGCGAAGTACGCCTCCGCCCACTATCTGGACGAACTGCCCTCCGAGGGCTCCCCCACCGGGCACGGCTTCCGGGACAAGGAGCTGGAGGAGAAGGTCTTCGAGCTGACGCAGAAGATCGGCATCGGGGCGCAGTTCGGCGGCAAGTACTTCTGCCACGACGTCCGGGTCGTACGACTGCCGCGGCACGGTGCCTCGCTGCCCGTGGCCATCGCGGTGTCCTGCTCGGCAGACCGACAGGCCGTGGCGAAGATCACCGCCGATGGTGTCTTCCTGGAGCAGTTGGAGACCGACCCCGCGCGGTTCCTGCCGGACACCACCGATGATCACCTCGCTGACGCCGACGTCGTGCGCGTCGACCTCAACCGCCCCATGGACGAGGTGCTCGCCGAGCTGACGAAGTACCCGGTCAAGACCCGTCTGTCGCTCACCGGCCCGCTGGTGGTCGCCCGTGACATCGCCCACGCGAAGATCAAGGAACGGCTGGATGCGGGCGAGGAGATGCCGCAGTACCTGAAGGACCACCCGGTGTACTACGCGGGCCCGGCCAAGACCCCCGAGGGGTACGCGTCGGGTTCCTTCGGGCCGACGACCGCAGGCCGGATGGACTCGTACGTGGAGCAGTTCCAGGCCGCGGGCGGCTCGAAGGTGATGTTGGCGAAGGGCAATCGCTCCCGGCAGGTCACCGAGGCGTGCGGCGCGCACGGCGGCTTCTACCTGGGGTCGATCGGTGGGCCCGCGGCGCGGCTGGCGCAGGACTGCATCAAGAAGGTCGAGGTCGTCGAGTACGAGGAGTTGGGGATGGAGGCCGTCTGGCGGATCGAGGTGGAGGACTTCCCGGCGTTCATCGTGGTCGACGACAAGGGGAACGACTTCTTCACCGAGCCGGCTCCGGCTCCGACCTTCACCTCCATCCCGGTGCGCGGACCGGGTCTTTAGGGTCAAGTCTCCAGGGTCGGGTATCCAGGGTCGGGTATCCAGGGTCGGGTATCCAGGGTCGGGCTCTCCAGGGCCGGGCGGGGTCGCCCAGCAGGGTCCACGGCTCCGGCGTTCACTACGGGGCCCGACGCCCGTCGCAGGGCGCCCCCGTGGCTCACCGCGCGCTGTGGGTCCTTCGTGCCCCCGTGTCGCGCCCCGTGTCGGGCGCTCGGGTCTTTGTGCTCGGGTATTTACTGGTCGGTACATGCAGCGGGGAATAGCCGGAACCGGACAACCGCTCACCTATCCGCGGGGGACCGCGCCCGGCGGGCCCCCAGAGCTGGAGGTACCGTCCCGATGACCGACGCCGCCGACCACCGCATCGAGCGCGATTCCATGGGCGAGGTGCGGGTGCCCGTGGACGCCAAGTGGCGTGCCCAGACCCAGCGGGCACTGGAGAACTTCCCCATCTCGGGGCAGCGGCTGGAGCGCGCGCACATCGAGGCCCTGGCCCGGATCAAGGCGGCTGCCGCCGAGGTCAACGCCGAACTCGGTGTGCTCGACAAGGACATCGCGCGGGCGATCGTGGATGCGGCGGCGGAGGTCGCCGACGGGCGGTGGGACGACCACTTCCCCGTCGACGTCTTCCAGACCGGCTCCGGCACCTCGTCGAACATGAACACCAACGAGGTGCTGGCCACGCTCGCGGGTGAGCGCCTGGGCCGCCCGGTCCACCCGAACGACCATGTGAACGCCTCCCAGTCGTCCAACGATGTCTTCCCCTCCTCGATCCACATCGCGGCCACCGCGGCCGTCACCGCCGATCTGATCCCGGCCCTGGAGCACCTGGCGGCGTCGCTGGAGCGCAAGTCGGTCGAGTTCTCCGAGGTGGTCAAGTCCGGGCGCACGCATCTGATGGACGCCACGCCCGTCACGCTGGGCCAGGAGTTCAGCGGCTATGCGGCGCAGGTCCGCTACGGGGTGGAGCGGCTGGTATCGGCGCTGCCGAGGCTGGCCGAACTGCCCCTCGGCGGGACCGCGGTGGGCACCGGCATCAACACCCCGCCCGGGTTCTCGGCGGCCGTGATCGCCGAGGTCGCGCGGTCCACGGGGCTTCCGCTGACCGAGGCCCGGGACCACTTCGAGGCGCAGGGTGCCCGGGACGCCCTGGTGGAGACGTCCGGCCAGTTGCGCACGATCGCCGTGTCCCTCACCAAGATCGCCAACGATCTGCGCTGGATGGCCAGTGGCCCACGCACCGGATTGGCCGAAATCAATCTGCCCGATCTCCAGCCGGGTTCTTCGATCATGCCGGGCAAGGTCAATCCGGTGATCCCCGAGGCGGTGTTGATGGTCGCGGCCCAGGTGATCGGCAACGACACCACGGTCACGGTCGCGGGCGCGGCCGGCAACTTCGAACTGAACGTGATGCTGCCGGTGCTGGCCCGCAATCTGCTGGAGTCGGTGCGCCTGCTGGCCAATGCGTCCCGGTTGCTCGCCGACCGCACGGTCGACGGCATCACCGCCAATGTCGAACGGGCCAGGGAGTACGCCGAGTCGTCGCCGTCCGTGGTCACCCCGCTCAACAAGTACATCGGGTACGAGGAGGCGGCGAAGGTCGCCAAGAAGTCGCTCGCGGAGCGCAAGACCATCCGCGAAGTCGTCCTGGAGTCCGGGTATGTGGACCGCGGGGCGCTGACGCTGGAGCAGTTGGACGAGGCACTGGACGTGTTGCGGATGACCCGGCCCTGAGGGCTGTTCCCGACCGGTGGTCGGCCCGCCCGGGCGCGTCGTTGTGAAGATCCGGTACGGACAGGTGTGCCGTACTCCTAAAATCTGCTCATGACAGGCACGGAACGCATTGAACGCTGGAGCCCCGGAGACCACATCCTCTGGCGCTATCGCGGCCATGCCCCGGACCTGGCGGGTCATTACGGGGTGGACATCTGCCGCCCCGTCACCGTCGTCCAGGACACCGCCGATGTGCTGGCCGTGTGGATGGCTCCGGGTACGGAGTGCGTGAAGCCGGTGCTCGTGGACGGCACCCCCGTCCACGAACAGCCGCTCGCCACCCGCTACACGGCTCCGCGCACGGTCAAGCGCGACCACTGGTTTGGCACAGGTGTGCTCAAGTTGGCCCGACCGGGCGAACCCTGGTCGGTCTGGCTGTTCTGGGAACCGGGCTGGCGGTTCAAGAACTGGTACGTGAACCTGGAGGAGCCGCGGACCCGTTGGGCGGACGGCATCGACTCCGAGGATCACTTCCTGGACATCTGCGTCTATCCCGACCGCAGTTGGCGCTGGGAGGACGAGGACGAGTTCGACCAGGCGCAGCGGGTGGGTCTGATGGAAGCCCAGAAGGCCGTGCAGGTCAGGGCCGCGGGGCTGTCCGCCGTGGAGGTCATCAACGCCTGGGGTGCACCGTTCTCCGAGGGGTGGGAGCACTGGCGCCCCGATCCCGGGTGGCGGGTGCCGGAACTGCCGGCCGACTGGGACCGTACGGCCGCCGGGCTGGCCTTCTGACGGGGGCGGGCCGCCGGACGTGCGCACGAGGGCAACCGCGGCCGTGGCGAGCGTCCGCGTACCCCGACGGCCCGCCAGCACGAGCGCCACAAAGCCCCAAAGAGGGGCAAACTATACAGAAGTCACATAAGACTCTGAAGGCCCATAAGGTTCTCAGGTCGCTCACGTTCCGACGTTCCCGACCAGCGGGGCGGAGGCCCGTCTCCCACCCGTGGAAGCCGCCCCGCGCCGCTCCGGCTGAGTTTGCCGGCGCGGGGTGACTTCAACGGGTGCACCTTCGAGGGGCATGATGGTCCCGCGGGTGTGTCGGTCACCCGTCCCGCAAGATGTCGGACTCCGGTCCCTGAACACACTCCGGCGCATACGAGGCCATGAGACTCTTGATACGCCCCCTGGGGGCAAACGTAGGATCGTCGTCCGCAGGGCTGTGTCGTTCGGAGTCGCTCGGAACCAACCGGTAACTCTTCGGCGCAGCGCACGACCTGACCGCAAGTCACCAAGTCGCCACAAGTTTCTTCTAGGGGGTGGAGCCGTGCCGGATGCCCGCCACCCTGTCGACGCCACCTGTAGAGCGGGTACACCGCCTCACGAGGCGTTCGCATCGCACACCCGGCCCAGACGGACGGAAGCCCACGCGTGACGGAGCAGCCAACCTCCCACGAAGGCCGCCAGCCCTTGGCTGCGAGGCCCCAGGAACGCACCCGGCCGCGGGCGGATTCGGCCGGTTCACCGGCCGTGCCCGCCCCGGCCGCCCCCTCCGTCGTCCCCGCGCCCAACGGCCCGCCGGCCGATATGCAGGACCTGGCGGCAACCGCGCGGCGCGAGGGTGACCGGCTGCGCTTCACCGGCGCAGCGACCCGCAGGATCGCTCGTGGCATAGACCTCGACGAGATCGTGCTGGGGCTGTGTCGGGCGACCGTGCCCACGTTCTCGGACGCGATCCTGGTCTTCCTCCGCGACCCGCTCCCCGTCGGTGACGAGCGCCCGGTCGCGCCGTTCGTGTTGCGACTGCGGCGAACCGACCGGCTGCGTTTAGCCGAAGACAGCGGTGACTTCAGCACCTCGGCGCTGCTCGCCGGAGTCACCGGCACCTCCTTGTCCGCCTCGGCACTCACCTCGCCATCCGTCGACCCGCACACCGATCTCACACCCGCATCAGAGCTGTGCGAGGTGCGGCCCGGTGGTGCGCTGTCGGAGGTGTTGCGCGGGGTGCGGCCCGTCTTCGGCGACTCCGCAGCGGCCCGGGCCGCCCTGCCCGAACTGCTCGGCGCCGACCGGACCGTCCCGAACGGACACCGCGCGATACTCGCCCCGCTGCGCGGACGTCGGCGGGTGATCGGTGCTGCGGTCTTCGTCCGACGCCCCGACCGGCCCGCCTTCGAGCCGAACGATCTGCTGGTCGCGGCGCAACTGGCCACGCACACGGCACTCGGCATCGACAAGGCCGTGTTGTACGGGCGGGAGGCGTACATCGCCGACGAGCTCCAGCGCACGATGCTGCCGGACTCGCTGCCCCAGCCGACCGGGGTGCGCCTCGCGTCCCGCTATCTGCCCGCGGCGGAGACCGCGCGGGTCGGTGGCGACTGGTACGACGCCATCCCGCTGCCCGGCAGTCGGGTGGCACTGGTGGTGGGCGATGTCATGGGGCACTCGATGACATCAGCGGCGATCATGGGGCAGCTGCGGACCACCGCACAGACCCTGGCCGGTCTTGATCTTCCGCCGCAGGAAGTGCTGCACCATCTGGACGAGCAGGCGCAGCGCCTCGGTACGGACCGGATGGCGACCTGCATGTACGCGGTCTACGACCCGGTCTCGCACCGGATCACCATCGCCAACGCCGGCCATCCGCCGCCGGTGCTGCTCCATCTGGGTGGCCGCGCCGAAGTGCTGCGGGTTCCGCCCGGGGCGCCGATCGGTGTGGGCGGGGTGGACTTCGAGGCCGTGGAGTTGGACGCACCGGCGGGGGCGACCCTGCTGCTGTACACGGACGGTCTGGTCGAGTCCCGGCTGCGGGACGTGTGGACGGGCATCGAGCAGCTCCGGGAGCGGCTGGCCGCGACCGCCCAGCTGACCGGTCCCGACCATTCGCCGCCGTTGGAAGCGCTCTGCGACGACGTCCTGGACATGCTGGGGCCGGGCGACCGGGACGATGACATCGCACTGCTCGCAGCCCGTTTCGACGGGATCGCGCCGAGTGATGTCGCCTACTGGTTCCTGGAGCCGGAGGACGCCGCCCCGGGCAGGGCCCGCCGGCTGGCGCGCCGGGCGCTGTCCCGCTGGGGTCTGGAGGAGCTCAGCGACGCGGTGGAGTTGCTGGTCAGCGAGGTGGTGACCAATGCCGTGCGCTACGCGGAACGCCCGGTGACCCTGCGGTTGCTCCGGACGGACGTCCTGCGCTGTGAGGTCGGCGACGACTCTCCGCAGCTGCCCCGACAGCGTCGGGCGCGGGACACGGACGAGGGTGGACGCGGGCTGTTCCTGGTGAACCGGCTGGCGCGGCGCTGGGGTGCCACCCGGCTCTCCAGCGGCAAGGTGGTCTGGTTCGAACTGCCGACCCGGGCCTGAGTCGTCCCACGGTGTCGATCAGGGCCGCATCCCCGGCTGGGGGTGCGGCCCTGATCCGTTGCCGGCGGGCACCACCGCGCTTCGTCGCCGCTTCGTCGCCGGCTCTTGGTCGTCGTGGCCGGCTTCCATCATCGTGGCCGTCGCCGGGTGGCCCGAACGGGCGGTGGGCGCGTACGGCCGTCACCCGATCGGGTTCGGGGCCGGGGTGTGAAGGCGACGAGCGGGCGGTTCCCTGCGTACGCACTGCGCTGACCGGGCGGCGATGACGGGGGCGCATCCCCGTAAAAGTTGCCGACGAAGTGTCGGCGGAGTTGACTGGGGCAGACGGCCGAAGCGACCACACCCTCATCCCCCATGCCCCGGGAGGACGCTCGTGACCGAGACATCGCCCAAAGCTCCGTACACGACCAACAACGCCGGCATCCCGGTGGAGAGCGACGAGCACTCGCTCACCGTCGGCCCTGCCGGGCCGATCCTGCTCCAGGACCACTATCTGATCGAGAAGATGGCCCAGTTCAATCGGGAGCGGGTCCCCGAACGGGTGGTGCACGCCAAGGGATCGGGAGCGTACGGCTTCTTCGAGGTCACCCATGACGTCAGCCAGTTCACCAAGGCGGACCTCTTCCAACCGGGGAAGCGCACCGAGATGCTGGCCCGGTTCTCGACGGTCGCCGGTGAGCTGGGATCGCCCGACACCTGGCGCGACCCGCGCGGATTCGCGCTGAAGTTCTACACCGAGCACGGCAACTACGACATGGTCGGCAACAACACGCCGGTCTTCTTCGTGCGTGACCCGATCAAGTTCCAGGACTTCATCCGCTCGCAGAAGCGGCACCCGGCGACCGGGCTGCGCAACAACGAGATGCAGTGGGACTTCTGGACGCTCTCGCCGGAGAGCGCCCACCAGGTCACCTGGCTGATGGGTGACCGCGGCATCCCCCGCTCCTACCGGTTTATGAACGGCTACAGCTCGCACACGTACATGTGGGTGAACGCCGGCGGTGAGCGGTTCTGGGTGAAGTACCACTTCAAGACCGACCAGGGCATCGAGTTCCTCACCCAGGACGAGGCCGATGAGCTGGCCGGGCACGACGGGGACAAGCACCGCCGGGACCTGTACGAGGCGATCGAGTCCGGGAACGCTCCGACCTGGAGCCTGAAGGTGCAGATCATGCCCTTCGAGGACGCGCCGGACTACCGGTTCAACCCGTTCGACCTGACGAAGGTGTGGCCGCACGGCGACTATCCCTTGATCGACGTCGGCCGGATGGTGCTGAACAAGAACCCCGATGACTACTTCGTCCACATCGAGCAGGCGGCCTTCGAGCCGTCGAACCTGGTGCCCGGAATCGGTCCGTCACCGGACAAGATGCTGCTCGGACGGCTGTTCTCGTACCCGGACACCCATCGCTACCGGATCGGTCCGAACTACGCGCAACTGCCACCGAACCGGCCGCACTCCGCGGTGAACTCCTACGCCAAGGACGGTCCGATGCGGTACGTGCCGTCGAACGCCTCGATGCCGTACGCGCCGAACTCCTTCGGCGGGCCGGCCGCGGACGTGGACCGCTTCGGCGATCCGGCGGGCTGGGCGACGGCGGGCGACATGGTCCGCGAGGCGACCAGGCTGCACCGGGAGGACGACGACTGGGGCCAGGCGGGCACCCAGGTCCGTGAGGTGCTCGACGACGCGGCGCGGGACCGGCTGGTGGCGAATGTGTCCGGGCACCTGCTCCAGGGCGTGTCCCGGCCGATCCTGGACCGCGCCTTCCAGTACTGGCGCAACATCGACAAGGGGATCGGCGACCGGATCGCCAACAAGGTGAACGGCGGCTGAGCTCCTTCCCCGAACGACCGTGACGGTGGCACCCGGCCGGAGAGCCGGGTGCCACCGTCCTGTCTTACTCGCGGGAGCTGCCGCCCTCGCTGCCCTGGGTGGGCCGGCCGGACCTGCTGGGCTTGGGGTTGGGCTCCGTCGATCGGCTGCTGCTGGTCGAGGGCTCGGGTTCCGCCTCGGACCTGCTCGGCGACGGCTCATCGGACGACGGCTCGGGTTCCGGCTCCGAGCGGCTCGGCGACGGCTCGTCGGACGGTTCGGCCGACTTGCTCGGAGAGGGGCTCGACTCTTCCGAAGGCGAGGGCTCCGGTTCGGGCTCGCTGCGGGCGGGCTCCTTGACCTCCAGGTCGAAGCGGGCGTCCGCGTCCTGGCCGAGCGCCTTGGCCGTGTACTCCTGCCAGATCCGGGCGGGAAAGCCACCGCCGCCCGTCCGCCCGGGGCTGATGGCGTCGGTCAGGGTGACCCGGCCGGTGCCGTCCTGCTTCTCGCCGAACAGGGCAACGGCGGTGACGAGCTTGGGTGTGTAGCCGACGAACCAGGCAGCGAAGTTGTTCTCCGCGGTGCCGGTCTTGCCGGCGGCGTCGTAGTTGCCCTGGGCATTGCGGCCTGAGCCGTTGCGGACGACGTCCTCCAGGGCGGAGGTCACGGTGTCCGCGGTTCCCCGGCTGATGACCTGCTTGCCGATCGGGTCCGCCAGGTCGGGCTTGCGCAACTGGTGCTTCGCCGACTTCAGGATGGTCGGCGTGACCTTCTTGCCGTGGTTGTCGAGCGTCGCGTACACCCCGGCCATGTCCCACGTCGACGCGTGCATGGTGCCGAGCGACATCGCGGGGCGCTCGGGCCAGTCCTTGCCGTCCCGCATTCCGAGGTCGAGGGCGGTCCGCTTGGTCTTGTCGGGCCCGACGTCGACGATCATCTGCGCATAGACGGAGTTGATCGAGCTGTTGGTCGCCTTCTGCACGGTGACCGGGCCCCAGTCGCGATCGTCCTCGTTCTCCGGATTGAAGGGGGTGTCGCTTCCTTCGACGGGACGCTTGCTGGTGCCGTCGTACAGGGTGTTGAGGCCGATCGGCTGCTCGTCCTGCGTCTTCGACTCGTTCTCCAGGGCGGAGGCGAGGACCACCGGCTTGAAGGTGGACGCCGGGGTGTAGTCACGGCGGGTGGCGTTGGAGAGCCAGTGCTCGGTGGCGCCGACTCCGCCGTAGAGCGCCACGACGGCACCGGTCTCGGGGTCGACTGAGGTGGCTCCGGCCTGGACGGTGGCGTCCTTCTTGTCGCCCTTGCGGTCGAGCTTGGCCTCCAACTCCTTCTGGACGGCCTTCTCCAGCGCCTTCTGCCGCTTGCTGTCGACGGTGAGCGTGATCGTCCAACCGCCGGCCTTGATGTCCTCTTCGCTGACTCCCTGGCGGGCGAGCTCGGTGTTGGCGGCCTCGACGAGATAGCCGGTCTGCCCCTCCATGCCGGGGGCCGCCTTCGGCGCCTTGGGCACGGGGAAGGTCAGCCGGTCGCGTTCGGCGGCGTCCAACCAGCCTTCCTCGACCATGTTGTTCAGGGTGTACCGCCAGCGCTCGCTGACCAGCTTCTTGCCGGTGTCGGAGGCCACCGCCCAGTCGTACTGGCTGGGCGCCTGGAGCAGCGCGGCCAGATACGCGCCCTGTGCGAGGGTCAGCTTTCCGGCGTCGACGCCGTAGTACGCCTGGGCTGCGGCCTGGATTCCGTAGGCGCCCCGCCCGTAGTAGCTGGTGTTGATGTACCCGGCGAGGATCTCGTCCTTGCTCCTCTTCTGGTCGACCTTGAGCGAGATCACCAGTTCCTTGAGCTTGCGGGTGACCGTCTGGTCCTGGTCCAGGTAGTAGTTCTTGACGTACTGCTGGGTGATCGTGGAGCCACCTTGCTTGCCGCGGCCGGTCACGGTGCTGATGAGTCCGCGGGTGGTGCCCTTGAGGTCGATGCCGTGGTCCTTGTAGAACGACTTGTTCTCCGCCGCGACGAAGGTGTAGCGCACGTCCTCGGGGATCTTCTCCAGCCCGATGATCTCGCGGTTGACCTTGCCGGTACGGGTCAGGATCTTGCCGTCGCTGTACTTGTAGACGTTGCTCTGCATCTCCGCGTGGGCGTTGGCGGTGGGCACCGGGACCAACAGGTAGACGACGAAGAAGGCGCCCGCGAGGAGCACGACGAGCCCCAGGAAGGTGCCCAGGACCTTCCTCCAGGTGAAGAAGCGTCGTATGCCCCGGGGCGCGGCGGCCCTTCTGGACTGGCGGGCGCCGGTTTCCCGCGCCCGTCGGGCTTCCGCTCGGCCCATCGCTCGTCCGCTCCGCTCTCGCTCGCTGTCGTCGGCGCCGGTCGGTCCGGCGGTGAACCGCTTCCGCCCGTGGGTCCGTCCGCCGGTGCCGGAGGCCGGTCACCGGGTTCGTGCGGTGTCGATGCCTGGCGGTTGCCCGCGTTCCGCAGCACGAACCGCTTCGGATGCGTACCGCCCTGACCGCTGAATCCGGTTCTGGAAAATGCCGCCCGCGGGGACTGCGCCGCATGCAGGAAGCAGCTCAGAAAACTAGCACCGGCCGCTGTGACAAAGGTTTACCGATCCGGACTTTACGGACGTGACAAACAGCACCCCGTCCACTGGAACCGACTCCCGAGGGGTGTGCAGGGTTGCCCCGTTGAGTTAATGTGTAATCACTTAGCTAGCTGGAGCACATCACTCGGCGACGCTCCCCGGAGAGATCCGCTACTCAGGGAGAGACCACTGGGGCGATGGCTCCGGCCGTGGCCGCCATGCGCGCGCCGCGGCCGATCGGACAACGGACGACGGGGGAACCCATGACTGCCACGACCGCTCCACACATCGACGACGTACCGCAGATGCCCGCGCCACGCGTACGCGAGTTCGCCGCCCACAGCATCGGCGGCGGGCTCGCGCTCCTGTTGGGTCTGCTCGGCCTGGTCCTGGGCGTCCTCACCATCGTGTTCGGCGCCATGACCGGCAGCCCCGCGGTGATCGCGACCCTGGTCATCGTCGGCAGCCTGATCACGTTCGGGGCGTTCCTCGCGATGTGCGGTCTGAACATGGTCGCGCCCGGTGAGGCCAGGGTCGTCCAACTCTTCGGCCGCTACCGCGGCACCATCCGCACCGACGGGCTGCGTTGGGTCAATCCGCTCACCTCCCGCGAGAAGATCTCCACCCGGGTGCGCAACCACGAGACCGCGGTGATGAAGGTCAACGACGCCTACGGCAACCCGATCGAACTGGCCGCCGTCGTCGTGTGGAAGGTCGAGGACACCGCACAGGCACTGTTCGAGGTGGACGACTTCCTGGAGTTCGTCTCCACGCAGACCGAGGCCGCCGTGCGTCACATCGCCATCGAGTACCCCTACGACGCCCACGACGAGGACGGTCTCTCCCTGCGGGGCAACGCCGAGGAGATCACGGAGAAGCTCGCCGTGGAACTGCGCGCCCGGGTCGAGGCGGCGGGTGTGCACATTGTCGAGTCCCGCTTCACCCATCTCGCATACGCTCCCGAGATCGCCTCCGCGATGCTCCAGCGCCAGCAGGCGGGCGCTGTGGTCGCAGCGCGCCGGCTGATCGTGGACGGTGCCGTGGGCATGGTGGAAGAGGCGATCAACCGGATCGGCGAGCGGGACATCGTGGAACTGGACTCGGAACGGAAGGCGGCGATGGTGTCCAATCTGCTGGTGGTGCTGTGCGGGGACCGCTCGGCCCAGCCGGTCCTCAACACGGGCACTCTGTACCAGTGACGCCCCCGGCCGAGCGCAAACAGGTACTACTGCGGCTGGACCCGGTGGTCTACGACGCGCTGGCCCGGTGGGCGTCCGACGAACTGCGCAGCGCCAATGCGCAGATCGAGTACCTGCTACGACGTGCACTGTCCGAGGCGGGTCGACTGCCGGGGGGTGTGGGCCCCATCCCCCGGCGGGGCCGTCCACCGAAGCAGACGCCTCCCCCGGAAGCTCCGACGCACGAGTGAGCACGCGCCCGAGCCGGTGAACGCCGGTTCGGGCGCTCATATGCGAGGGCGCCGTACTCACCACGTACAGTGCTGGACATGTCGATAGGTCACACCCTCCTCGCGCTCCTGGAATCCGGGCCGCGCCACGGTTACGACCTCAAACGCGCCTTCGACGAAAAGTTCGGGCAGGACCGTCCTCTGCACTACGGGCAGGTCTACTCGACGATGTCGCGGCTGCTCAAGAACGGGCTGGTCGAAGTCGACGGCATGGAGGCCGGCGGAGGGCCTGAGCGCAAGCGCTACGCCATCACCGAAGCCGGGATCACCGATGTCTCCCTCTGGCTCACCCAGCCGGAGAAGCCGGAGCCCTACCTCCAGTCCACCCTGTACACCAAGGTCGTCATCGCCCTGCTCACCGGCCGGAGCGCCGCGGCCCTGCTGGACACCCAGCGCGCCGAGCATCTGCGGCTGATGCGCCAGCTCACCGACCGCAAGCGGCACGGCGACCTGGCGGACCAACTGATCTGCGATCACGCGCTGTTCCACCTCGAAGCCGATCTGCGCTGGCTGGAGCTGACCTCCACCCGGCTGGACCGGCTCGCTGCGGAGGTCGGCGCATGATCCCCGAGGGATCACTCCTGGTCGCCGAGGACATCCACAAGTCCTACGCCCACACACCGGCGCTGGCCGGTGCCTCCTTCTCCATCCACCCCGGCGAGGTGGTGGCGGTGCTGGGCCCGTCCGGCTCGGGGAAGTCGACGCTGTTGCACTGCCTCGCGGGGATCGTCCCGCCGGACGCCGGGAAGATCCGCTACGCCGGGCAGGACCTGTGCACGCTCTCGGACGCCGAGCGCAGCGCCCTGCGACGCACCGAATTCGGCTTCGTCTTCCAGTTCGGGCAACTCGTACCGGAGTTGAGCTGTACGGAGAACGTGGCCCTGCCGCTGCGGCTGGCCGGTGTCCGTCGCAAGGCTGCCGAGGCGACCGCTTCGGAGTGGCTGGAGCGTCTGGAGGTCGCCGACGTCGGCGCCAAGCGGCCCGGGGAGATCTCCGGTGGGCAGGGGCAGCGCGTGGCCGTCGCCCGTGCCCTGGTGACCTCGCCCCGGGTGGTGTTCGCCGACGAGCCGACCGGAGCCCTGGATTCCTACAGCGGTGAGCGGGTCATGGAGTTGCTGACCGAGGCGGCGCGGTCCACGAACGCCGCCGTCGTCCTCGTCACCCACGAGACCCGGGTCGCCGCCTACTCGGACCGGGAGATCGTCGTCCGCGACGGCAGGACCCGGGACCCCGACCACACCCTGTGACACTCCACCACCCGAAGCTCCCCACCCCCACCGATCACATGATCCGGACCCCCACGCAATGATCCTCACGGAAGAGCGCAGCGACCGCGCCCCCGCTCGGTACCACCGCCCCGGTCGCATCCGGAGTTGGCTTCGGGACCTGGCGTACGGCCTGCGCTTCGGGGCCTTCGGCGGGCGCGAGGGGTGGTTGCGCAACGCCTTGACGGCCGCGGGTGTCGGACTCGGGGTCGCCCTGTTGCTGATCGCGGCGTCGGTGCCGCAGATCATGGACAACCGGGATCGACGGGCCGAGGCCCGTACCCCGTCCGGGGCCATGGTCATGGACCCCGTGAAGTCGTCGGAGTCGGCGGAGTCGGCGCCGGCGCCGGCGCCGGCGCCCTCCACGCAAGAGTCAACGCCAACAGCAACCTCGATGGTGTGGGCCGACGCGTCGACCGAGTACCGCGAGGAGGTGGTCGAGGGCGTGCTCCTGCGCGCTGAGGGCGCGCGGCCGACGCTTCCTCCCGGTATCGGGGAACTGCCCGGGCCCGGCGAGATGTTGGTCTCCCCCGCCCTGAGGGAACTGCTCGCGTCCGACGAGGGACGGCTGCTGGCGGACCGGTTGGACCACCGGGTGATCGGCACCATCGGGGACGCGGGGCTACTCGACCCCGGCGAGCTCTTCTTCTACGCGGGAAGTTCCAGCCTGGCGACCGGCGACGGGGCCGAGAGGACCGAGGGCTGGGGCGGCCCGACGACGCAGTCCCTGCCCTACGATCCGCTCCTCGTGGTGGTGATCACCCTCGCCTGCGTCGTGCTGTTGGTGCCGGTGGCCGTGTTCATCGCCACCGCCGTGCGGTTCGGCGGCGATCGACGCGATCGCAGGCTGGCCGCACTGCGCCTGGTGGGAGCCGACGCACCCACCACCCGGAGGATCGCCGCGGGCGAGGCGCTGTTCGGCTCGGTGCTGGGGGTGCTCTGTGGCGTCGCCCTGTTCGCACTGGTCCGGCAGTTCGCCGGATGGATACGCATCTGGGAGCTGAGCGCCTTCCCATCGGACGTGGTGCCGCTGCCCGAACTCGCCGCAGCCTTGCTGGTCTCCGTACCCGTCGCCTCGGTCCTGGTCACCCTGGTCGCACTGCGCTCGGTGGTGATCGAACCGCTCGGTGTGGTGCGCCGTTCCACCCCGCCGCGCCGCCGGTTCTGGTGGCGTCCGCTACTGCCGGCCGTGGGGCTGTTGCTGCTGCTCAACGTGGACGGCGTCGGCGACGTCGAATCGCCCAGGGTGGTCGATCCCCTCCCCATCGCCCTGGGCTCGATCCTGATGCTCCTCGGTGTGGCCGCCCTACTGCCGTGGCTGGTCGAGGCCGTGGTGGGGCGGATGCGGGGCGGTCCGCTCCCCTGGCAACTGGCGACCCGCAGGCTCCAGCTGAGCAGCGGCCCGCCGACCCGTGCGGTGAGCGGGATCATGGTCGCGGTGGCGGGGGCGATCGCCCTCCAGATGCTGTTCGCCGGAATGCACGACGAGTTCAACAGGATGCTGAGCAAGCATCCCGGTTGGAACCAGCTCAATGTCACATCGGACCGTCCCAGCCGGCCGCTGGCGGACCGCATGACCCGGGAACTGGAGCGGACCGAGGGGGTCCGGGAGGTGATCACCACCGTCCGGGCGGCGGTGCAGCACCCCGAGAGGAACACGGTGACCTCGCTGACCATGGCCAACTGCGCCACATTGCAGCAGTTGGCCACGATCGATTCCTGCGAGGACGGGGACACCTTCGTCATCCACAGCGCCCACAGCCGCGAGCAGAACACATGGGTGGACGCCACCGCCAGGAAGGGAAGCGCCCTGCTCCTGAGCGACGGCGAGGGCAAACGCTCACCCCTGTGGACCCTGCCGCGCGACACCCGGACCGTCGTCGCCAAGGACCCTGAGGACTGGGAGACCATCGGCGTCTTCGCCACCTTCGGCGCACTGGACGTCGCACTGCTGCCCAGCGGTACGACGACGGCCCAGGTGAGCCTGGACGGGGGCCTCCCCGACGCCCGGGAACACGTCCGCAACACGGCGGCGGCCATCGACCCCGGGCTGCGGATCTGGTCGATCCGGATGATCGAGCGCGACGCCCGGTACGAGAGCCTCCAGACCGGCCTGCTCGCAGCCGCCACCGCCACCCTGGGGCTGATCGCCGCCTCGATGCTGGTGTCCCAGATCGAACAGCTCACGGAACGGCGACGGCTGCTGGCATCGCTGGTCGCCTTCGGCACCCGTCGTACGACCCTGGCCTGGTCGGTGCTGTGGCAGACCGCGATACCGGTGGTGCTGGGAACCGCGGTGGCCATCGGCGGCGGTCTGGCGCTGGGGGCCGCCATGTTGGCCCTGACCGGCAAGGAGGTCACCCGCTGGTGGCTGTTCCTCCCGGTGGCCGGGGTGGGGGCCGCGGCCATCCTGCTGGTGACGCTGCTCAGCCTGCCGCCGCTGTGGCGGATGATGCGGCCGGACGGCCTGCGCACGGAGTGACCGCGGTTGCGGCTCGCTCCCTGCACGGGTCAGGACGCGATCCGTACCGGCAGTGGGCGCAGTGCCTCGCGCAGCGCCCCGGCGAACTCGGCGAACTCGGCTTGCCGTGCGGCTCCGGGGCGGGCGACCAGGGCGATCCTGCGGGTGGGAGCTGGCTCGGCAAAGGACGCGGTCTTGAGCCCGCCGCGACCGGCTTCGACCTCCACGGCCGTACGCGGAAGCAGTGTGACCCCGAGGCCGCCGGCCACCAGTTGGACCAGGGTGGAGAGCCCGGCAGCCGTGGTGGTCACCGAGGCGTCGTCGCCCCGGCCCGCTTCCCGGCAGATGTCGAGGGCCTGACCGCGCAGACAGTGCCCCTCGTCGAGGAGAAGCATCGGCAGTTCTCTGAGCGCCCCCGGCGCTATGTCCGGACGGCCGCCGAGCGGATGGCTTTCGGGTGTGACCAGGACGAAGTCCTCGTCGAAGAGCGGGAACTCCATCAGTCCTGGCAGCCCCAGCGGCAGCGCGAGGAGCAGGAGGTCGAGCCGTCCCGCGGTCAGTCCGTCCAGCAGCGAGGCCGTCTGCTCCTCGTGGACCTGGAGCTCCAGATCCGGATAGGCGTCCTGAACCAGGCGCAGGGCCGTCGGCAGCAGATAGGGCGCGACGGTGGGGATCACCCCCAGCCGCAGTACGCCGGTGAAGGGCGCCCGTGCCGCCTCGGCCTCCTCCATCAGCGCACCGACGGCCCGTAGGACGGCATGGGCCCGGGCGGCGAGCCGCTCGCCCGCGGGGGAGAGCAGCACCTTGCGGGTCGTACGCTCGACCAGCTGCACCCCGAGGGCGTCCTCCAGGGCGGAGACGGCACCGGAGAGCGCGGGCTGGCTCATGCCGATGGCCGCGGCGGCGTCCCGGAAGTGCAGATGCTCGGCGACGGCGGCGAAGGCACGCAACTGGGTGAGGCTGGGCTGCTTGCCCCGGTTCACTGCACCCACTGATCAGCCCTTTCGATCACTCCCCAGGAGTTTAATCGACTTCTCGACATCGTTTTCCCACTCCCCTCCCCTTGATCCACATCGGTGGACCTGCCCCATCGGCCTGGCGGCAGACCCGCAGGCCGGGCAGCACGGCGAATGGCCAGCCGCTACCGGGCCGACCCGTCGACGGTCGCAGGACGGAAGGTGCGCCGGTATGCCTGAGGTGTGACGCCGATGGCGGCATGAAGGTGCTGGCGCAGGGAGACACCGGTGCCGAATCCAGCGCGGTCGGCGACCAGGTCGACGGGCCAGTCGGTGCTCTCCAGCAGGTGCCGGGCGAGATCGACCCGCTGACGGATGAGCCATCGACCGGGGCTGGTGCCGACCTCGTCACGGAAGCGACGGGTGAAGGTACGCACGCTGACGCCTGCGTGGACGGCCATGTCGACCAAGGCGATGGGTTGGGAGAGTCGTTCCATGACCCACGCCTGTGTGGGGGCGGTGCCGGAGGCGGTGGGGTCGGGGACGGGGCGCCGGATGTACTGGGCCTGGCCGCCGTCGCGCCAGGGGGGTACGACGCAGGAGCGGGCGACCTCGTTGGCGATGTCGCTGCCGTGGTCACGGCGGACGATGTGCAGGCAGAGATCGATTCCTGCGGCCACCCCGGCGGAGGTGAGGATGTCACCGTCGTCGACGAAGAGGACGTCGGGGTCGACGCGCACGGTGGTGAACATGCGCTGGAGACGCTCGGCTTCGCGCCAGTGCGTGGTGGCGGGGCGCCCGTCGAGCAGTCCCGCGGCAGCCAGTACATAGGTGCCGGTGCAGATCGCGACGATCCGAGCGCCCGGACGGATGGCGGCCAAGGCTTCGCGCAGGGCATCGGGCAGCCGGCCCTCCTGGCGAAGGGGACCCAGCGCATGGGAGGGCGGGATGACGACGGTGTCGACGGTGGCCAGCAGGGATGCGTCGTGGGAGACGGTGAGTTGGTAGTCGGCCTCTGCACGGACGGGCCGGCCGTCCAAGCTGCACGTGGTCACGGAGTAGAGCCGGTTGCCCGTGTCGTCGCGGGCGGCGCCGAAGATCCGTGCGGGGATTCCGAGTTCAAAGGGGACCACGCCATCCAGGGCCAGAACGCCAACGCGGTGCATGACCCGATCCTTTCACTCCTTGGCCATCGGGCCACTACTGGGACGCTCTCCGCCGGGGCAGCCTGGAGGACACACCCGAGAGAACTCGCACATATCCCAAGAAAATCCCGCTGCGCCTTCACACCGCCGACTCCCCGAACCGCATCAAGCAGCGCTCCCCTCCCACGCCTTACGCCTTACGCCCTACGCATCACCCATCACCCATCACCCATCACCCATCACCCATCACCTAGAACGGAACCACCGTGAGCACCAGCACCGCTCCGACCAGCACCCGTGACGTCGTTGACGCGTTCTTCGCGCGCTTCGGCGAAGGCGACGTGCCCGCCCTGCTCGACCTGTTCGACGACGGCGTCAACTTCGAGGTCGCCGGCGCCCCCGACGTCCCGTGGGCCGGCAGCCGCACCAGCAAGGACGAGATCGCCGCGTTCTTCGCCTCCTTCGGGCAGCACCTGACTCCCGCCGAGGAGTACGTCGTCGCCACCACCGTTGTCGACGGGGACCACGCTGTGATCATCGGTCACAACCGCTTCGGGGTCCTGGCCACCGGCAAGTCCTTCACCAACCACTTCGCCCTCCACATCACCGCGGCCGACGGCAAGATCACCGGCTACCGCATGCACGAGGACAGTCACGCCATCAGCGAAGCCTTCACCTCCTAGATGAGTGCTTCCGCCCTGCCCCTGCCTCCTTGGTCACCTACGGGCCGGGGACTCGGGCTCGTAGATGATCCGCGGTGGTTCCGTCGGGCTTCCGTCCGACGGCAGCCGTAGCCCCGAGCCGTCACAGGCCCTCCTCGACCGCCGCAGCCAGCCGTACGGCGTCCGTCCCGTCCTGGTGGCCGACGTTGAGGGCGCGCTCGGTTGCGCCGCGGTAGGCGGCTCGTCCCGGGCTCGGATCATCGATGATGCGGATGATCGGGCCTACCGCGGCTTCCGGGCGCTGGCCCAGTAGGCGCCCGAGGACGGCGGCGGTGATGCGCATGACCCCTCCGACCTCGCTCGCGAAGCTGGAACGCACCAGCCGGGCCGGGCCCCAGGTGATGTAGGCGAGGTTGGGAATGTCGTCGGCGGCGAGGACCCCGAGGAGTTCGTTGGCGCGACGCTGCTGGGCATTAGAGCGTCTGAAGGTGAACTCATGGACCATCTCCAGGTCCTCGAAGTTCACCGCATCCACTTGCGCACCCGGGACCGCGGTGTTCACGATCACCGGCCGTTCGGCGACACGAAGCAGCGGAGCGAGTCCGGTGACGAAGAGGTACTTGCTGAGGAAGAACAGCGCCCAGGACGCCTCATGTCCTTCGGTCGTGGTCTGCCTGCGCTGCCGGATGAAGGAGGCGGCCAGCACCAGGGAGTCGATGCGCTCATGGTGCGCCAGGAGGTGATCGACCACCCGCCGACTGTCGGCGACCAGGGACAGGTCAGCCGGGACGAACTCAGCCCGCGCCGCTGCCGACGGATCCACGCAGGACACGGCCGCCACCAGCGCATCGAACTTGCTGCGGCTCCTTCCGATCACCGTGACGCGCTCCCCGGCCGCGAGGTAGTGGCGGGCCAGGGCCGCGCCCATACCGTCGGTGCCTCCTGTGATCACCATCGTGTGCACCGTGCCCACTCCCCTCCATAGCGGAACATGTGTTCCGAATAAAGATAGCATCAAACGGAACACGTGTTCCGAATCGCTATAGTGGAGGGATGTCACAGGATCGCAAGCAGCGCCGAGACGCCGCAGCCAACAGGGAACGCATCCTCGCCGCGGCGGGTGAGGCGTTCCGACGGTCCGGCATGGCCGTTGACATGCGGGCCGTCGCCACGGCGGCCGGCGTCGGCATCGGGACCCTCTACCGGCACTTCCCCACCCGCGAACACCTCGTGCAGGCCGTGACCGGGACCGATCTCGCCGCACTCGCACGGGCCCCCCTGCCAACGGGGTCTTCCGCAGTGGACGGCCTCCGCGAGTTCTTCACCGCCACGATCACCGGCCTGGTCGCCAACCAGGCGATGATCGATGTACTGGCAGGCGGATCGCCGTCGGATGCAGACCTCCAGCGCTGCCTGGCGCATCTCACCAAGATCGGCCAAGAGGCCGTTGACCGCTCCCAAGGCGATCGGACCCTTGCTCGCGATGTGACGGCGGACGACATCGCCTATCAACTCCTCGGACTCATCCGCATCGCGCAGTTGCTGCCCGACGATGAGCCAGCCGCTATCGCCCACCAGGTAGAACTCGCGCTCCGCGCGCTCGCCGCACACTGACCGCTCCCGTACGCCGGTGGGCAAACCGCTCACAAGGCCAGCTCCCAGTTGATGTGACGCCGTGCTCTCCAGCCGGGTCCGAACCAGATACAGCTGGCCCTGGGCAGAGTTCTTCCGCATCCAGATCCGCGGGGAAATACATCCGGTCTCGGCGGGCGGATCCCAGCGCGGGCAGCCGCCGTCCTGACGTTGGGTGTGTGGGCAGACAGCCCGCGGACGCCCGGCAGATGAACGTGGGGGCTCGTCGCCAGGCGCCCCCAACCACCCTGGTCGACGGGTACAGAGATCTCAACAAGGCCAAAGCCCTGCCCCAACCTCCCAAAAGAGGCCAGAATCATGGATCCTGACCGCTCTTCGCGGCAGAGATGAGTTGCCAACCCACAGGTGCCCGGCGCAGCCGGCTTTGGACATCGCCACCCTCACCGCTGTCACCCCTGTGTTGGCTGGTAGGGCATCGCGCACCACCAGCAACGGTCCCCATGGAGAACCTCGATGAGCTCTGACACCGCCCCACTCGCCCTCGGCGCAGCCCCGATGAGTGCGTACGACAAGCAGGTGTGGGACACCCTCAACGACCACTGGCAGCGCCGCAACAACCGCCGCGGTCTGCCGAACTGGGCGAGCACCGCACTCGGTCGCACCGGTGAGGTCGCGGGGCAGGCCGCGAGACGGGTGAAGGACGCCGTGCCGGAGACGGTCACCGACCCCATCCGTCGGGCAGGCGACGCTGTCGCCGACAAGGCCATGCGCCCGGCACTCGCAGGCGCGGCAGCACTGCTCGAACTGGTCAACGACTGGGCCATGGACCTCAACGACCCGAAGAACGTCGAGAAGCTCGCCCGCAAACGAGGAGTCGAACTCGACAGCTTCACCGAACTGCGACAGCAGGACCTCAAGGTCTGCGACCGGCTGCTGACCTCCAACACCCTCCGATGGCGGACCGCCGGCGCGTTCGAGGGTGGCGCCATGGGCCTGCTGGCGATGGTTCCCGTCGCCGGCATACCCGTTGCGATGACAGCGGACATCCTCGTCGTCCAGGTCCTGAGCACGTCGATCGCAACGCGCGTCGCGTACTCCTACGGCTACGACGCCAAAGACCCCGACGAGCAGGCGTTCATCCAACGCCTGGTACGCCGGTCCTTCATGGCCCAGGCGGCAAAGGCCGAGCCGTTGCGTGATACCGCACGGGCGGCGAACGCGATCAAGGGACGCATCAGATGGTCCGAGAAACTCCGCCAGGACCACCGGCTGCTGGCCGCACTGGAGAAGTTGATGAAGCAGTTGGGCCCGGCCGGCTCCAGAGTGCCGGTTCAGAACGTCGCCAAGGTGGTCCCGTTCGTGGGTGTCCTCATCGGTGCCGGCATGAATGCCGCGATCCTCGGCAGAGTGGCCGCCGACGCCCAGCGGTACTGCCAGACCCGATTCCTGTGCGACAAGTACGGGCTACCGCTGCCTGCCGCACTGACGACCGACCAGGATGACGACCTCCCGACCGACGCCACCTAGATGGCGGTCCTTGAAGGCCACGATGTCGCCGCTGCGGGTCCCACCTTGGGGCGGGCACCCGTAGCGCCGACTACGACCGGTCGATCCGATGCGACGCCAATGGAACGCCCTGCAAGGAGCCGGAACCCAACGACCATTCATGGGGAAAGCCCAGGAGCCGCGTAAAGCGCTCGTTCCGTTCCTTCGCGTCGGCCTCCCCCACCTGGTCCGTCCACTGCCGGCACGAGGCGGCCACGAACGCCTCCACGGCTCTCGGGTCCGCCTGTCGCCAACTGGTGAAGTTCGAGAGCCACTTGAGGGCATCCTCCGGAGGGCACCCGTACGTCATCAACCAGGTCGCCATGTACACGGGGTCCACCCATGCCGGCCCGAGGGCCGCCCTCGCCCAGTCCACGAAGTGGGCTCGTCGGGGTGTGACGAGCACGTTGTGAGGGTTGGAATCCATGTGGAGCAGACACGACCCCGTCAGCAGCTCGGCCTCTGCGGGAGAAAGGAACCCCTTGAACTTCCCGGCAAGGCTTTCCACAGGTGTCCTCGGGTTGCGGAGAGTCCTCATTCGCCGAAGTGTGAGCGTGATGGACGGCAGGTCCTCCGTACCAGGGGTGAAGTCCGCGTGGCGCCCGTCGATGTAGGCGAAGGCGAGGCAGTACCACCCCGCGGCCTCAACCTGGAAGTTGATGGGCGGGCAGACTCCGGTCAGGATGCCATTGATCTCCTGTTCGAACTTGAGACCCGCGAGCCCGGGCCCATCGGTGAGCCGCACCCCCTTGAGGAACAGGGATTCCCGTTCCGTACGGAGCTTCAGCGCAGCGGTGCAGTGCAGGCCCTCGGGAACGACGTGAGCAGAAGTGACCTGTCCCGCTCGTGCCGTGATTGCCGCGCGTAGGTCTGAGGGCAACTCGTCCCAGCGGACTCTTTCCATCATGATCACTCCCATGAGCGAGGAAGGGCACCCGTCCCGACACCCCTCCCCTCCTGACTATCGCTGAGTTGCGCCACACTTCGCACAGCGCCGTTCGCCACTCCACGGCACCCAGCGGTGTTCACAGTCGTCCGCACCAGTCACCCAAGGCTTCATGCTGAGTCTGCCGTTCGTCTCATGTTTCGCGGATTCCCCAGGTGCACTCCTCGGGGAGCGATGACCAGGGTCTTGTAGGTCCGCGCCCTCACCACCTGCAACTGCATGGTGGGGGCGTCGAGACGTACGTACCTCTTGGCGAGAGGGAGGTCATCTCCACAGAAGGGAGAGTGACGCTCCAAGACGTGTTCAGGTGTAGGTGTGGGCCACGGCTTCGCCCAGACCCCCAGCTCCGCCTGAATCCGTTGGGTTCGGGGAATGCCGTGTCGGCGTTGTGTTCGGTCCAGGAGGTCCAGCACACGCACAACGGCACGGCGAATGACATCACGCATTCGTGGTTCGCTTCCTCAGCGGCTGTACGCCGTTCCCAACCAAGGCGATGCAGATGCGCCTCACGGGGACACCCGCGCGCTCGTTCCATGCGCCGTACGACAGGGACCCTCAGCCCTGCCGTACGGCGCCTTCACCGCTCTCAGGATGTGCAGTCCTGAGCAGCGGGAGTCTCGGGGATGATCAGAAGACCCGCTGGAGCAGGGCCCACAGAAGGCAGGCCGGTGGCGGGAGCACCAGGAGCCAGCAAGCCCAGGAGTGCCAAAGCCGGCGCAGGCCGCTGACCAGGGTGCAGTGACTCACTGACCTCTGCTCCGGGCGTTGACCTGGGACAATTCATCTGACATAGCGTCAGACTGCCGGGCCGGCACCAGGTACTCGGGTTCCACCTCCCACTCCACTCCCCCCTTGAGGGGGCGGAGGTAGCAGAAGGGCTCCACATGCCCCATCACCCGACCCACGCGGCTCGTACGGGTGTCACGCACCACGTCGCCTTCCCTGGGCACATAGCTCTCCCCTGGGGGTTCAAAGCCTTGAGCGGTACGGTGGGTCATGTCGACGCTCCTCAAGCGTTGTCCACACCCCCGGACCGTTCGCGCGGTCGCGGGGGCCTCTTGCGTCTGTGCTGCATTCCGTGCTCGCTCTAGGCAACAGCTTGACTACGCTCGGGGGTACCTTTGGATCGGAGCCCAGGGGTAAAAGTGGTAAATGGGCTATGGGTGCGAGGAGTTGAGGTCGCATGTCTACGCGCAAGCCGAACGAACGGTTGGCCCGACTACACCGCGAGGCGGGTTGGACCCATCGACAGTTCGCCCAACTGGTCAACCGTCTGGGAACGGAGCGAGGTACCCCAACCGCGTACCAACGACCGTCCATCAGCCAGTGGCTGAGCGGCCAGGCACCCAAGGAGGAGACACGACCCTTGATCGTCGAGGCCCTCTCCCGCCGCCTCCGAAGGCCAGTCACCTACGCGGACGCGGGCTTCCCCACACCGCCGGGGGATTCGGCCACTCGTACGGTGGACGGGCTCATCGACTTGGGCAGCCAAGACATGTCGCCGTCCCGCCGCGGCATCGTGGGCGCGGGCTTGTTCTCAGTGGCGCTCACCGTTCCCAACTGGCCTGACGTGGTGGGGCGAATGGAAGCCGTGCAGCACGGCACCAGTCAGCGCGTGGGCATGTCTGACGTCCGCATGGTCACCAACATGACGGAACGGATTTCCGAGCTCGATGACCAGTTCGGAGGGCGGCACGCCCGCCCGATGGCCGCCGCGTTCCTGGTGAACACAGTGGCCCCTTACCTTCGAGCTGATGCCACGGAAGAAGTGCGCAAGGCGATGCTGTCAGCCGCGGCCTTCCTCAGCTATCTGACCGGCTACATGGCCGTCGATGAAGGCTTGCAGGGCCTGGCCCAGCGCTACTACGTCAAGGCTCTGGAGCTGGCTGGGGCCAGCGCCGATCATATGACCTACTGTCACGTTCTCCGAGGAATGTCCGTGCAGGCCGCAGACCTCGGTCATGGGACCACCGCTGCCCGGCTCGCCAATGCGGCAGCCGTTGCCGCCCCCTCCACCACCCCACGCATGACCGCCTTTCTGGCGGCGCAGCAGGCCCATGCCTATGCCGTGGCCGGAGAGCGCACTCAAGCGCTGCGAAGCCTCAGGGAGACAGAGACGGCCATGGACAAGGCCGAAAGCGCTGCGGGAGCGTTCGGTGGTTTCAGCCCTGCCACTGTCGCCTACGCGGTCTCACAGGTTCGCTACGCGCTGGGCGACGCCCCGGGCAGCGTCTCTTCCCTGAAGCTCCACTTTCGTCTGCGGGATTCCCGCGACAGCCAGAGGTCGCGGCTGCGTTTCGGCTCGATGCTGGCGGAGAGGCAACTGGAGATGGGGCACCTCGAAGAGGCGTGCAGTGCCTGGTCACAGGTCCTGGATCAACACCCGGCGATGCACTCGGGCCGAGTGGACCGGCATGTCGCGAGCATCAGCCCACTCCTCAAGCCCTACCGCGCGAACCCCACAGCCAGGGCGATCTACGATCGTGCCGCTCAGGCCGCCTAGGGCCGCCGCCCGCACACCCTCGGCCTATATCCGGACCCCGGGAAGTGGTTCGGCTGTCGAATGGCCCTACTTAACAGACTGTGCATCCGAGCTTGGTCGACAGCACTACTCGGGCGCCCGTACGACGGCCGGCGTCGCCATCCCGTTGTACTCAAGCGCGATCGGGTCCAGCTCAACGCTTTGGACCAGGACGCTCGGGAAGTCTTTGAATCGCGCCAGGGCATCAGCGATGGCCTGCGTCATCGTCTCCGCCTCGAACGAGCAGGTGAACCAGGAGCGCTCGGGAGACTCGACCAGCGAGATCCTTCCGTCGTGAAAGCTGGCCAACTGTGCCAGCGCATCGGACTGCTCCTCGGTCATGACATCCTGCAGAACCAGATTGAAGTACCAGTTACGCGCAAGCGCGGTGCTGCCTGACGAATCCATCGATATACCTCGCTTCTTCGCTCGGGTTCTGCGGAGTGCACGACACCGTGCGCCGCTGGTTGCACGGACAGCACAGCACGTATCCCCACCGGTGCCCGCTGCCGGTGCGAGTCACCTTGACCCGGCAGCCTCCGCCCTCTTGAGCGCCGCCTCAACATCCTTCTTCTGATGCCGGTCGCCGAGTGCCATAGCCCTGGTACTACGCGCCGACCGCAAGGAAGATACGAAGCTCAAGGCGAAACCGCCCGATCGAGCTACCTGGCAGGGGAACTGATCATCTAGGCGACAGCCCTACTCGGGCGCCCGTACGACGGCCGGCGTCGCCATCCCGTTGTCCTCCAGCTCCCGTGGCCCCAGTTCCACACTGCGAACCAGGACGCCAGGAAGCTGCTCAAAGAGGCTCAGTGCCTCCGCGATGGCTCCGGTCAGCGCCTCGGCCTCGAAGGTGCACCAGAACTCGGCCGTGCCCGGCCCTTCGACCAGGCTCATGCGCCCGTCATTGAAGTCATAGAGACCGTCCACGGTGTCCGACTGCGCGGGGGTCAGCGGCTCCTGAAGATGCAGGACGAAGTCCCACTCACGCACAGCCACGGTGGTCCTTGATGAGGCCATCGATCTTCTTCGCCTCGCTCCCTTGACTCTGGGGCGTGCAGTGAATGCGGAACTTCACAGCGCACGGACAGCAGATCACCCACCCCCATCGATGTCGATTCTTGTCATGCGTCACCTTGAGCCCGGCAGCCTCCGCCCTCTTGAGCGCCGCCTCAACATCCTTCTTCTGATGCCGGTCGCCGAGTGCCATAGCCCTGGTATTACGCGCCGACCGCAAGGAAGATACGAAGCTCAAGGCGAAACCGCCCGATCGGGCTACCTGGCAACAGTGGGGCCCGAGCATTGATCGGCCCACCGGATCACACTGACCGCATTGATCAATTTCATCCGCGATCAAGGGTATGACAGGGTGCATTTGTCCAACACCCTCATGTACCTGGAGTAACACGTGCTCACTGTCGGCGACCAGTTCCCCACCTACGAGCTCACTGCCTGCGTCTCCCTGGAGACCGGCAAGGAGTTCGAGGTCATCAACCACAAGTCCTACGAGGGCAAGTGGAAGGTCGTCTTCGCGTGGCCGAAGGACTTCACCTTCGTCTGCCCCACCGAGATCGCGGCCTTCGGCAAGCTGAACGACGAGTTCGCCGACCGTGACGCCCAGGTCCTCGGCTTCTCGGGCGACTCGGAGTTCGTCCACCACGCCTGGCGCAAGGACCACGCCGACCTGCGTGACCTGCCCTTCCCGATGCTGGCCGACTCCAAGCACGAGCTGATGCGCGACCTCGGCATCGAGGGTGCCGACGGTTTCGCCCAGCGTGCCGTCTTCATCGTCGACCCGAACAACGAGATCCAGTTCACCATGGTGACCGCCGGCTCCGTCGGCCGTAACCCCAAGGAGGTCCTGCGGGTGCTGGACGCCCTCCAGACCGACGAGCTGTGCCCGTGCAACTGGACCAAGGGCGAGACCACCCTGGACCCCGTCGCCCTGCTGGCCGGTGAGTGACCGATGTCCCTCGACGCGCTGAAGTCCGCCATACCGGACTACGCCAAGGACCTCAAGCTCAACCTCGGCTCGGTGATCGGCAACAACGACAAGCTCTCGCAGCAGCAGCTGTGGGGGACCGTCCTCGCCACCGCCATCGCCTCCCGTAGCCCCATCGCCCTGCGCGAACTGGAGCCCGAGGCCAAGGCCAACCTCTCCCCCGAGGCGTACACCGCCGCCAAGTCCGCCGCCGCGGTCATGGCGATGAACAACGTCTTCTACCGGACCCGGCACCTGCTGTCGGACCCGGAGTACGGCACCCTGCGCGCCGGTCTGCGGATGAATGTCATCGGCAACCCGGGCGTGGAGAAGGTCGACTTCGAGCTGTGGTCGCTGGCGGTCTCGGCCGTCAACGGCTGTGGACAGTGCCTCGACTCCCACGAGCAGGTGCTGCGCAAGGCCGGTCTGGACCGCGAGACGATCCAGGAAGCCTTCAAGATCGCGGCGGTCGTCCAGGCCGTCGGTGCCACGCTGGACTCCGAAGCGGTCCTGGCCCAGTAGCCGACCCCCGTTGTTCCATCACGAAGAAGGACCCCGCCGATGTGCGAACGGCGGGGTCCTTCGTCGTCCGTCCGGCCCGTGCACCAGCCGCCGCCCAGACGATCTCAGCTCTGGAGCTCGACCATCAGCGCCTTGGTGTCGGCGATCATGGACGCCTTGATCCCGGAGAGGTTCGTGGGCGGGCGGGCGCCCGTCTTGGCGTACAGGTCCATCTGGACGGTCATACCGAGCACGGCTTGACCGTCGAGCACATGGATCGCCAGTTCCTCTCCACCCTTCACGGTGACGAATGCCTTGTCCCCCAACCGCTCGACGCGCCTCAAAGTGTCGGGCGTTTCATCAGCGCTGAGCATCGGTGTCAGCTCCGCCTCGAACTCCGGTCCGGGGTCGATCTTCTTGTGCAGGGTGTACGTGAGGCTGACCGTGGCCGGAAATCTGCCCTTCGACTCGTCCCCCTCGAAGGCGAGGAAGCAACTCGCCCGATGCTGGTCCGGATGGACCCGGGTCAAGGGGCTGGGAGCGGACGGCGGGGTGCCGAGTTCTGTCGTCAACGCGTTGAGTTTCGCGTCGGCGCAGAGGTTGCGGCTGGCCCGCCAGTCGCCAGTGTCGGGTACCGGCGTCGGTTCGTCGTGGAGGTAGATGCCACCGGCCCAGACCGCGGAAGCGGCGATCGCTCCGCCGAGCGCCCAGAGCCAGGACTGCCGCCGTACACCGTCGTCCGAAACACCGGGCTCAACGGGTACGGGTGCCTCGGTGCGCTGTTCTGGAATCGTCCGCGCGTCGTTGTAGGGCTCGTCCCCGTCGAACAGTTCCGGCTCGGATATCACGGCACTTCCCTCGTCGGCGCCTCGGGCGGCACGGCGGGCGAGGAGCCCAGTGCCGTGGCGCCGTGCGGCGGTGACGTGCCTTTCAGCGCCTCTCCCCTGCTGTACGCGCGAAGATAGCCCACCACCGTGTTCGTCACGGCGACGAGGGGCACCGCGACCACTGCGCCACCGATTCCCGCGGTCATACCGCCGACCGCGACCGCGAGCACCACGGCCAGCGGATGGACGCGTACGGCACGGCCGAGAATGAACGGCTGGAGCACATGGCCTTCGATCTGCTGTACCGCCAGCACCACGATCAACACCATCAGGGCGCTGAACACGCCCTGGGTGACCAGCGCGACGACGACGGCCAACGCCCCCGAGATCACCGCTCCGACCAGGGGGATGAAGGCGAACAGGAAGATGAAGACGGCGAGCGGCACGGCCATCGGCACATCGAGGATGTAGATGCCGAGACCGATGAAGATCGCATCGATCAGGGCCACCACCACCGTGCCCCGCACATAGGCGGTCAGTGTGCGCCAGGCCCGGGGACCTGCGCCGGCGACACCGGCACGGGCCTGGGCCGGGACCAGTTTGAGGCTCCAGTTCCAGATCCGCTTCCCGTCATAGAGCAGGAAGAGCGTCGAGAACATCGCGAGCAGCATCCCGGTGAGGATCTCCACCATCACGGTCACACCCTGGAGCCCCGCCGAGGTGATCTCCTCGGTGTTGGTGCCGATGGTGTCGCTCAGATTGGCGGCGATGTCGTTGATCTGGCTTTCCGTCACATGGAAGGGGCTGTCGAGGAGCCAGCGCTTCAACTCGTCGATGCCGTCCCTGACCCGGTCGGAGAGGTCGCCGAGGTTCTCCAGGACCTGCCAGACGACGAACCAGCCGACCAGCCCCATGATGACGAATCCGGCCACGGCGGTGACCGCTGTGGCCAGCCCGCGCGGTAGCCCGAGCCTGCGCAGCCGGGCGACGGTGGGCTGGAGCAGTGCGGTGATGAGCAGCGCGGCGACGAAGGCCAGGACCACGAGTTGTACGGCACTGATGACCCGCATCAGCACCCACAGGGTCCCCGCCAGCACCAGCAGCCGCCAGCCTGCCTCGGCCGCCACCCTCATCCCCCACGGAATGGCGTCCACCGGATCGGGGCGGGGCTGCACGGCAGGTGCGTACGGAGGAGGCGCGGGCACGCTCCGCGGTCCGTCAGCAGGGCCCGGGAGATCTTCGTCCACGGGTAGCTTCTCGACGTTCACGTCCAGGTCAGCTGGGTCGCGGGAGCGCTCCTGGCGTTCGCCCATGCGCTCGGACATCCGGTTGAGTGAATCGCCCCAACCGGCGAGCCACCCTGGCACTTTCGACATGATGGTGCTTCTTCCCCCCATAACTCCTCCCGAGACCCCGGGATCGACGACGCTACACGCAACGGAGCCCCTCACCGTAGGGACGGTGAGGGGCATGCCGAAGTTGAGCGGGAGTCATGACGGGCCTCAGGGCCCGGCGAACTCTAGTACCAGCGGTTGGCCTGCCAGAAGCTCCAAGCGCCACAAGGGCTGTCGTACCGCTCGTTCATGTACTTCAGGCCCCACTTGATCTGGGTCGCGGGGTTCGTCCGCCAGTCGGCACCGGCCGAGGACATCTTCGAGCCGGGCAGTGCCTGGACCAGTCCGTAAGCGCCGGAGGACGGGTTCTGCGCCAGATAGTTCCAGGTGGACTCTTTCTGGACGATGTTGCTGAAGCACTGGAACTGGTCGCCCGGAATCATCTGTCGGGCCATCGCCTTGACTTCGGCGACGCTGTACGAGCTCTTGGCGGTGAAGCTGGAGGCGTCGCGCACCGAATCCCGGCTGGCGCGCTCGGCTGCCTTGGCCTTCTCCTTGGCCTTGGCAGCGGCCTCCGCCTCCTTCTTGGCCTTGCTGTCCGCGGCGTCCTTCTTGGACTTCGCGAGCTGGGCCGCCTGGATGCGGGCGGATTCCTCGGCGGACTTGCGCGCCGAAGCCTCGGCGGCTGCCGCCTGGGCATCGGCCTGCTCAGTCAGCGAGGAGACCTGGACCTGGGCCTGCTGACCCATGGGTATTTCAGCGAGGAGGGTCGTGTCGGCAGCCGCCGCCTCGAAGTTGTCACTTGAGGACTGGGGGTCGCCAGAGGCCACGCCCACGACTGCTCCGACGGTGGTGACCGCAGTGGCAGACGCCACCGCGAACCCCCGGACCGAGATCCGGCTCACACGGTTTCCTTCCAGCATCGCCTGAGGTGACCCCGCGGGCGAATCGTGCCCCTGACGCTGGCCTCCACTGTCTTGGTCACAGGAGGCGCGGGCCCGTGGTCAACTCCCAGCGGGAGAGCCGGTGAAACTTGCGGGCGGCATACGACGGCAGGTGTTGAGTTGTGTGTTGCTAGCACCACGAGTGGTGCCGGTGCCGTATGCGGGGCCTGACGGAAGCAAGACTCTGCCCCAACGTCACGCCGCAAGGCAATTATTCATTACGTGGGATAGCTCACACGCCGTTTGGCGCAGAACCTTCCCGGAAAGAACCGCGCAGCACAGCGCCGCCCCGCTACGCTGCTGCGCTTGCGGGGCGGCGCCGAGGGTCAATTCCTCCTAGATCTGGCCTTCCTCCAGCATTTCGGTCACCAGTGCGGCGATCTGCGAACGCTCGGAGCGCGTGAGGGTGACATGGGCGAAGAGCGGATGCCCCTTCAGTTTCTCGACCACGGCGACGACTCCGTCATACCGGCCGACCCTGAGGTTGTCCCGTTGGGCCACGTCGTGGGTGAGCACCACCCGGGAGTTCGCCCCGATTCGGGACAACACCGTGAGCAGGACGTTCCGCTCCAGTGACTGGGCCTCGTCCACGATGACGAACGCGTCGTGGAGCGAACGGCCGCGGATGTGCGTCAGCGGGAGGACCTCCAGCATGCCGCGTCCCAGGACCTCCTCGATGACCTCTCGCCCGGCGACGGCCGAGAGGGTGTCGAAGACGGCTTGTGCCCAGGGGCTCATCTTCTCGGCCTCGGTACCGGGCAGATAGCCCAGTTCCTGCCCGCCCACCGCGTACAGCGGACGGAAGACCATCACCTTCTGGTGCTGCTGCCGCTCCAGGACCGCTTCCAGACCTGCGCAGAGCGCGAGCGCCGACTTTCCGGTACCGGCCCGGCCGCCGAGGGAGACGATGCCGACATCCGGGTCGAGCAGCAGATCGAGCGCGATGCGCTGTTCGGCGCTGCGGCCGTGGATGCCGAACGCCTCCCGATCGCCCCGCACCAACCGGACGTTCCCTTCCGCCGTGACCCGGCCGAGTGCCTTGCCCCGTTCGGACTGGAGGACCAGTCCGGTGTGGACGGGCAGTTCGGCGACCTCGGGAACGTAGAGCGTCTCCTCCCCGTAGAGCAGATCCACTTGATCGGCGGAGAGGGACAGCTCCGACATTCCGGTCCAGCCGGAGTCGGTGATGGCCAACTCCGCGCGGTACTCCTCGGCGAGGAGCCCGACCGAGGACGCCTTGATCCGTAGGGGTAGGTCCTTGGAGACGACCGTGACGTCATACCCCTCCGCCTGGAGGTTCCTCGCCACCGCCAGAATCCTTGAGTCGTTGTCACCGAGCCGGAAACCGGCCGGGAGGACCCCTGGATCGGAGTGGTTGAGCTCGACCCGGATCGTGCCGCCGAGGTCGCCCAGCGGAATGGGGGCGTCGAGACGTCCGAACCGGATGCGGAAGTCGTCCAACAGGCGTAGTGCCTGCCGGGCGAAGTAACCCAGTTCTGGATGGTGCCTCTTGGCCTCCAACTCCGTGATGACCACGATCGGGAGCACGACTTCATGCTCCTCGAAACGGGTCGGGGCGCTTGGATCGGCCAGCAGGACGCTGGTGTCGAGAACGTAAGTGCGCCTATCGGGCATCCGGCGCTTTGTGCTGTTCACCACGGAAGGACGTACCCCCTCGGATGAGGTCGGCGGTGCGACGCCGTCGCGGGCCTTGGTGTCTGCCGCCGGAGGACAGCAGACAGATCTCCCCGCCCTAGGCGGGGAAGGGACCGGGTCATCGGCCACGATGCACGGGCCGAGCACCGGCCCCTGTCCAGGTCCGCACGAGGAGTGCGATCCATCGAGTGCAAAGGGCCTCCCGGGTGAGCGGTCACGGCCACTCACTGAGATACGACGTTCGTGGTTCGGACGTCGACCTGCAAGGGGTATTCCCTCGAACACACGTGACCATGCCCGATGTGCCACGACACCTGGATGAACGCGGGGTTATCAGCTCTGGTGGGGGCATCGGTTCGGGTGTGTCGAGCAGCCCTCGGCGGAAGGTGCGTGGGCGGCGCGGGGCCCGCCCCGGTCAGTCGGTCGGCGCAACGATCCGAGCCGCCACGGTTACCGTCCGTGACGACGGTGGACGAGGGGCCGGACGCAGGGAAGGACCCGGGAGACCGGGCGGGACAACACCGAGGGCGGTCGGTCGCACAGGGGGGCGCATGAATCGGCGGGGCGCGCGCCTCGGCGGTCCCGCGGCAATCGGCTGCCCGCCCGGATGCGAGGGCGCACCACCCCTCGGACCGACCGCGGTGTCAGCTGCCGTAGCGGCGGTGCCGCGCCGCGTAGTCACGCAGCGCGCGCAAGAAGTCCACCTTGCGGAAGGCGGGCCAGAAGACTTCGCAGAAGTAGTACTCGGAGTGGGCGCTCTGCCAGAGCATGAAGCCCGACAGCCGCTGCTCTCCGCTGGTGCGGATGACGAGATCCGGGTCGGGCTGACCGCGCGTGTACAGGTGTTCGGAGATGTGTTCGACGTCGACGGTCTCGGCGAGTTCCTCGACGCTGGTGCCCTTCTCGGCGTGTTCCAGCAGGAGTGAGCGGACCGCGTCGGCGATCTCCTGGCGCCCCCCGTACCCAACGGCGACGTTGACCAGTATTCCGCCGCGGATGCCGAGCGTGGCCTGCTCGGCCTCCTTCAGCACCGACTGCGTACGGGCGGGGAGCAGGTCGAGCGTCCCGACGTGGTGGACCCGCCAGCGGCCGTCCGCGGCCAGGGCGCGCACGGCGTCCTCGATGATCCCGAGGAGGGGAATGAGTTGGTCGTCCGGCCGGTCGAGGTTGTCCGTGGAGAGCATCCAGAGCGTGACGACCTCGACATCGGTCTCCGCGCACCAGCCCAACAGCTCTTGGATCTTGCTGGCGCCCGCTTTGTGACCCGATTCGGGGGTGTTGCCGGACGCCTTGGCCCAGCGACGGTTGCCGTCGAGGATGACTCCGATGTGCTTGGGCACCTGGGCGTGGTCCAGTCGGCCTTCCACCCGGCGTGCGTAGAGCCTGTACACCAGGTCACGCAAGTTCACAGAGTTCACCTCTCGGTTCTGGCGGGCGCATCAGCCCTGGGTGCCGGGGGTAGGGAGTCCGCTGCCGGGGCCCGTTGCGTTGAACGGCGCGATGACCGGTACAGCCATCGCCATGCGGCAATTCGCCCGCGCCGTGCGGCATCCCCTGAAGCGGCCACATTACTGCGCATGGGGCACAGTGACCCAACCCGGTCTGTCACAAGTCCGTGATAAGCAGACAGGTGTGACTGATTCCAACGCGGTTCCTTCGCCGTCCCTCTATCTCGCCTCCACCGACCGCTACGACTCCATGGAGTACAGGCGCAGTGGTCGCTCGGGGCTCAAGCTGCCCGCGATCTCCCTCGGTCTCTGGCACAACTTCGGTGACGATCGGACCCTCGATTCCCAGCGCGCCATCCTGCGTCGGGCCTTCGACCTGGGAGTGACCCACTTCGACCTCGCGAACAACTACGGCCCGCCGCCCGGTTCCGCAGAACTGAACTTCGGCAAGATCTTCGCCCGGGACTTCGCCCCGTACCGCGACGAGCTGATCATTTCCACCAAAGCGGGCTATCTCATGCACCCCGGACCCTACGGGGAATGGGGCTCGCGGAAGTACCTCCTGTCCTCGCTCGACGCGTCGCTGCGCCGAATGGGTCTGGAGTACGTGGACATCTTCTACTCGCACCGCTTCGATCCGGACACTCCGCTGGAAGAGACCATGGGTGCGCTGGCGTCCGCGGTACGTCAGGGCAAGGCCCTGTACGCGGGCGTCTCCTCCTACAACGCGGAGCAGACGGCCGAGGCCGCCCGGCTGCTGCGCGAGATGGGGGTTCCCGCGCTGATCCACCAGCCGTCGTACTCGATGATCAACCGCTGGATCGAGGACGACGGGCTCCTCGGCACGCTGGAGGCGGAGGGCATGGGCTGCATCTCCTTCGTCCCCCTCGCCCAGGGCCTGCTCACGGGGAAGTACCTCAAGGGCATTCCGGCGGGCTCACGGGCGACCCAGGGCAAGTCGCTGGACCCGGATCTGCTCTCGGACGAGGTGGTGCGACGGCTCAACGGGTTGAACGACATCGCGGCGCGCCGGGGACAGAGCCTGGCGCAGTTGGCGTTGGCCTGGGTCCTGCGGGACGGGCGGATGACGTCGGCGCTGATCGGTGCGTCGAGCGTGGCGCAACTGGAGGAGAACGTGGGTGCGCTCGCCGCAGAGCCGCTGACCGATGCCGAGCTGGCGGAGATCGATGCCTTCGCCGTGGACACCCAGGGCACGAACATCTGGGCGGACCGGGGCTGAGGGGCGGGAGCCCTCCCCGTCCATCGGAGCGTCCGGGGCCCTCCGGGGCCCAGAGGCGCCCGGCGAACGGCGCCGACCGAACGGCTGGCGCGGGGTTTCGACCCCGGGCCGGAAAAGAAACCGGGCCGGTCCGTGGGGGGGGATACGGACCGGCCCGAGGGGGGGCTTCCACCATAACGCTTCGCAGGTCGTGCTGCTCGCCACCGCCGCGCCGGTGGCTTTGACCAGGCTGTCAGGCAAGGAGCGCGCCACTCGCCACGAGGTCGAGGGGCGGGCGGAGAGCACAGTCCCGAGGATGCTCACGGGCTGTTCAGGGCGTACGCGAAGGGTGCTCAGGGGTGCCGTTCCCGTGCTTTCGCCGTTCTCTGAGTGCTGCCGTCCCGATGGCCGTAGGTGGTGGGGGTGGCCCTTCGCCCGGCTGGTTTCCGCGCCGCATCCGGATGGGCTAACCCGCACGGGTGACCCGGGGAAGGGGCGCCGGATTGACCGGTCGGTCCGGTCCGGCAGCCGAGGCGGAGGGGCGTACGGGATCGAGCTCGCCCGGGCGGCCCGGCGACTGTGAGTCCGGGCGGCCGGCTGGGCGTCCCTGTGCGGGGCCGGCTCAAGGCCGCACGATCGTTCAGACCGCGCACTCCTTGGTCTTGCGCTCGATGATCTCCTGCATGAAGGTCTCGCCCCAGGCGCCCAAGGGCTCCAGCGCCCGATTGAGCGCCTCTCCCAACTCGGTCAGCGAGTACTCGACGCGCGGCGGCACCTCGCGGTACACCTCGCGATGGACGATCCCGTCCGCCTCCAGCTCCCGGAGCTGCTGGATCAGTACCTTCTCGGTGACCCCGACCACCTCACGCCGTAGCTCGCCGAAGCGATGGGTGCGGTCATGGAGAGCCCACAGGATCAGGGGCTTCCACTTTCCACCGACGACATCGACCGCGGCGTCGAGGCCACACTGATAGACGGGCTTGGCCTTGGGCACGGCAACTCCTCGGATGTCCCTGACACTTACCGTCCGGGAAGTACACCACTTCCCTTCGAACGCCTGCATCAACTAGGCCAGAAGCTGTCCTCGATGGATCCTAGAGTCGAGCCATGACGACACGCACCGTGACCTGGACGCAGTCCAATGCCCGCACCCTGTCGCGTCAGGGGCTCGACACCCCTCTCCGGGCAACCCCGGCCACGGTCACCTCGGCCATGCTGGCCGCACAGGCACAGGTGCTGTCGGCCGCCGAGCTCTCGGTGGCGCTCAGGCTCGGTGGTGGGGCGACACGCACCACCGTTCGCGATGCGCTGTGGACCGACGGCTCACTGGTGAAGACCTACGGTCCCCGCGGCACCATTCATCTGCTGGCCAGGGACGACCTCCCGATGTGGACCGGTGCGCTGACGGCGATCCCGGGCACCACGAGCCGTGCACCGGAGGCCGTGGGCCTGACCGCGGCCCAGACCGAGCAGGTCATCGATGCGATCGCCGACGCCCTGACGGACGCCCAACTGACCACCGACGAACTCACCGAGGCGATCGTCGCGCGTACCGGACCCTGGGCCGGCGACCCGGTGATGGAAGCGTTCCAGGGCAAGTGGGCGCGCTGGCGACAGGTGACGCACCTCGCGGCCCATCGGGGCGTGCTCGCCTTCGCGCCGAACAAGGGCCGCCGGGTCGCCCACACCAACCCCCAAGCCGTGCCCATGGAGCAGGGCGAGGCACTGGGGCGACTGGTCGTGCGGTACCTCCGCGCCTACGGTCCCGCCACCTCCGCGCACTTCGCCAAGTGGCTGGCCGCCCCGCAGGGCTGGGCGAAGGAGTTGTTCCGGTCCTCGGCGGCCGAGGGCCGCATCGAACCCGTGCGGTACGAGGGGGATGCGGCCTTCGTGGCGGCCGGTGACGGCGAGTTCCCGGCCGCCGAACCCCGGGGTGTGCGGCTGCTCCCGTACTTCGACGCGTACACCATCGCCTCACAGCCGCGGGAGCTGCTCTTTCCCGGACCAGCCCGGGAGAGGGCACTGGCGGGCGGGCAGGCGGGGAACTACCCGGTCGTCCTGGTCGACGGCGCAGTGGCGGGCGTATGGCATCAGAAGAGGTCAGGAAAGCGGATCGCGGTGACTGTCGAACCGATCGGGGAGTCCCTCGACCGGGCGTCCGCCCGCGAGGAGTTGGCGGAGCAGGTCGAGCGTGTCGCGGAGGTACTGGAGGCACGCGCGACGCTGACGGTCGGGAAGGTGCTGGTGGGGGCGCACGCCTAGGGAACGTCATCGCTCAGTGGTCACTGGTGACCAGTGGCCGGTTCAGCGGGTGCGCCGGAGCAGGGTGATGCCGTCCCGCTCCGCCACGAGCCGATAGCCGTGGACCTTTCGGGCGGCGGCGAGCTCCGCGGCCTGCTGCTCCGGCGGGTAGGGCCAGTGCCCCGTGCGGTAGGGCCATGCCTCGGGCGCCCTGGCGTCATGGACGATCCACTGCGCCGTGGGACGCGGCAGCTTTCCCTTGCTGTACTCGTACAACCGGGCGTCGACCGGGAAGGTGGGGAAGAGCACCACGTCGCAACGGGAGGTGAGTTGCGGCACCAGCCGGTTGGAGGCGGCGACCGACGCACCGTCCGGAATCTCGTCCAGCAGCGCCCGGGCCGCTTCGATGTGCGCGGTGGTCCGCCAGGTGGCGCGTTGGACGAGTTGGGCGAGCGGGAACGACGGCAGCAGGACGGCGGTCACCGCGAGGACGGTGGCGAGCGAGGCTCGGACGTGGCGGGCGCCGAGCGGATGTCCACTGCCGCGCCACCTCCGCAGGGAGTCGATCAGCCCGGCGCACACGATCGGCATCAGCACGGCGCTGTAGTGGAAGGAAGTGCCCCAGTGGAAGCCGTTCTGCGACAACATCCGCCAAGCCAGGGTGGGCACGGCGAGCAGGGCGAGCGGTGAGCGCAGGGCGAGCAGGGCGGACGGGGCGAAGACGAGGACCAGGGTCATGGCCTTGATGTCCGGCCGCAGTGCGTCGAGCGGCGCGAAGGCGATGGTGGCCAGCCAGGAGGAGTGGAGGTCGGCACCCAGGTTCTCGCCGTGCGCATAGCCGCCCGCCGGGTTGAAGGCGGGCAGGAGATAGGTGATCTCGATCAGCGATGCGCCCACGCCGACCGCCGCGGTGACCAGACCGAGCCGGCGCGGCCCCTGGAAGGCGATGAGGCAGCCGAGTGCGGCCAGGGTGAGCCCCAGATCCTCCTTGATCAGTACGAGGGGCGCGGCCCAGGCGACGGCAGCGCGCCAGCGCTGCTGTCCCACTGCGGCGAGCGCGTGGGCGAGCAGGGGAACGGCGAGCGCCACCTCATGGAAGTCGAAGGCGGCGGCGGATGCGATGCCCCAGCTCAGGCCGTAGGAGAGGGCGATGACATGGGCGGACCTGCGTCCGAGCACACGGGCCGCCCAGGCGACCAACGGCACGGCGGCGACGGCGAGGAGCGCGGATTGCACGAGCAGGAGACAGAGCGGGGAGGGCCAGAGCCGGTAGAGCGGTGCAAGAACGGCGAGCGCGGGGTGGAAGTGGTCGCCGAGCAGGTTGAAGCCCTCGCCGCGCAGCGGGACGATCGGGGGCCGGAGTTGGGCGTAGGCGCGAACTGCCTGTTCGAAGATGCCGAGGTCGTACCCGGTGGTGCGCATCAGCAGATGGCGACGGACGGCGACGGTGGCGTAGAGGGCGAAGAGGACGGCCGCCCAACTCCACGGCAGCGACGCCCGACGGCCGGTGCGGAACGTCGTCGGGTGGGGCGTCCCGGTGCGGGCGGGCGGGTGCGGGGTGCGGGCCCGAAGGGGAGTGACGGCCCTCAGCAGTCCCTCACGCCACACAGTTGAGTTGTCCAAGAACGTCCGCATACATCCGGATGCTAGACGGGGGCGAACGGTCGGCCGTACACCTCAGAGGGGGGCGTGTCCTCGGGAGTGAGCTCCCCGTTCGGACATCCGACCGCCGTACGGCTCGGTATGGAACCGACTCCCGGCGCCTTTCGCTCCGGAACCGTTCGGTCCACCGCCCCTGATCGCCTTCCGACCGACGTCGGTGGCACGACCGATCTGACCTGAGGTCAGCGGAGGGCGGCGAATGCTCCCCACACGACTCCGAAGAGTGCGCCGAGGATCATAAAGGGACCGAACGGGATCGCGCTCTTGCGGTGCGCGCGCCCAAGGGCGATCAGCCCGAATCCGTACAGCGAACCGAAAAGGAACCCGGCGAACGCACCGGTGATCAGCACCCCCCAGCCGTACCAGCCGAGTACCACCCCCAGCGAGAGCGCGAGTTTGACGTCGCCGAACCCCATGCCGCCGGGGTGGATCACGAACAGCAGACAGTAGAAGGCCCCCAGGGTGAGCCCGCCGAGGAGGGCTGTGGTCCAGGAACCCCCGTCCGACGGCAGCACGGAAGCGAGGCCGAGCAGGACGACCGCGGCGGCGGCCAGCGGGAGGGTGAGGTGGTCGGGCAGCCGGTGGACCCGGGCGTCGACGACGGCGAGCAGGGTGGCGACGGGCGTGAGCACCAGCCACACGGCGAGTTCCGGACGGCAGCCGGTGGCGACCGCGAGCACCGCACAGACCGCGGCCGTCAGGAGGGGGACAACGCCGGGCGCGATCCGGACGGAGACACTCCGCCAAGGCCCGCCGCCGTCCGCTGTGGGCTTCCGGCCGGAGGTCGGGTCCGCACGCAGCACGGACGGCGGGTCCGACGGTGTCGCGTTCGCCGGTGTCGCGTTCGCCGCGGCTGACCGCGCATCGGATGCCGTGCGCCCACCTGTCCCGCTGTTTCCGTACGATCCATCGCCCGGACCGGGGAGGAGCGAACCGCCCTTCGCTCCCGCACAGTCGGAGCACCGCGCCGGGCCCAACCAGCCCCCGAGGGGACCGCGGAACGGATGGCCGGCGGGGCACTCGTCCCGCCAGGGGTCCGTCGCCGGGACGGCCAGCCGGTACGCGGCCCGGAGTATGAGGAGTCCGGTGGCGAGGCCCCACAGGACGGAGGCGGCGATGAGCGTGGCGTACACGGCTCAGAGACTATTTGCTCGGGTGAGCCGGGTCATGGGCCTTCGCTGATCCGGTTCGGGACAGGACCCTGGGCCCAGATGGGACCCGGGGGCCCGGCCCGGATCTCAAGATCTGACCTCAGGGCCGGCTCTCGGGGACTCGGGACCTGAGCCGGCTCTCGGGGACTCGGGACCTGGGCCGGCTCTCGGGGACTCGGGGCCTGGGCCGGCTCTCGGGGACTCGGGACCTGGGCCGTGCAGGTCGCGCCCGGACTGCCGTGCCCTGCCCGTGCGCCCGTGGCACGGTTCCGTACACGGTCACGGCCCGGACGGTGACCGGGCGGGCTACGGTCTCGACCATGCGACGAGGACACCAATGGCAGGACGGCAAGGGCGTGTTGTGGGTACCGGGGAACGAAGCCCTCCCCCTGGAGATCGCGGCGAGCCGGGGAACCCGACGCCGGGGCCTGCTGGGGCGGCCCGGAATCGACGGGGCCCTGCTGATCACCCGATGCAGCGGAGTGCACACCTTCCAGATGCAGTTCACCATCGACGTGGCCTATCTCGACGGGGATCTGAAGGTCGTGGACGTCCACACGCTGAAACCCGGACGGCTGGGCAGGCCGCGGCTGCGCGCCCGTCATGTGCTGGAGGCCGAAGGCGGGTCGATGGCGGCTTGGGGAGTGAGCAAGGGGGTGCATTTGAGGGTCGACGGCAGCGACTGACGAGCCTGTCGAACGGCCTGTGTCGAATCCCGCGGGGCTCGTGTGCGCGCCGGCCGAGTGCCCCTCTTCCGCCGTCCGTCCGACGACGCCATCGGGCAGCCGATCAGTGGGGGCTCGGTTTGAACGGTGTACGGGCTGCGGTGCGTCTGCGCCGGCCACGCCGGCTCAACACCGCCCAGACGACGAGCCAGAGCACCAGGAGCGTCCCCATGACGAGCCCCACGACACCCACGATCAACAGCATTTCCGCACGGTCATCGTCATCGTCGAGGAATGCGTTCTGCTGGGCAGCGGCGCGTTCGAGTTCGGAGATGCCGAACCCCGCATCCGTCGCATCGCCCTCGTACTCGGGTCCGTCCTGCGGCTCGCCGGATATGCCCACCCGTAAAGTCACCGGCAGGGGGCTGGAGATGCGTTGGTCGAGCGAGATCCGGAGGTAGTACCAGCCGGAGAAGCGCATGGCGCTCCGGTCGTCCTGGTCGGCCACCCGGTTGGCGAAGGCGGCCGGTGCCGTGCTCATCGACAAGGTGGTGGGCGTGCCGCGGTAGTCGCCTCCGGTGTCGTCGACGAAGCCGCGCGCCGTGTTGAACACCGTCATGCGCAGACCAGCCGCAACCGATGAGGCATCGGACGCCGCGTCCCCGAAGTCACCATCGACGAAGAGTTGCTGACCCCAGTCGATCGGCACCCGGTAGAAGCGGCTCTCACCTGGGTTGAGCCGGTCGCGCCACACACCGTGGCCCACGGGGGTCGCATCGTAGAAGCCGGATCCACCGCTGGCGCCCTTCGCCTCCCCCTTCACCCGCTGGGGCAGTCGGGTGCTCCAGGACGCGGGCGCGGACGGCATGACCGCCCCGGCCTTCAGCCCGGGCTCCTTCATGTACTTCAACTCGACGGGCCACCGACTCGCCGTGGACGCACCCGAAGAACCGATCCACTCCACCGAGTAGACGTAGTCCCCCGGCGTCTGGCACTCGCGGCCCTTGCCGATGCGGCGGGTGGAGTAGTCGGCGACGGGCAGCGGGGTCGTACCGCCGAAGGTGATGTCGTTGCTGACGCTGCACTGCGCGCCCTCGGCCGAACGCAGGGAGACCCTGATGCCGTCGGTCGCGCTGACCGTTCCATCACGCGGTGGCGCGAGGACGGCCGAAACATACGCATTGGACGTGCCGTCGAGCGCCACTCGGTAGAACTTCCGCTCCCCGCCCGAAATGGTGTCGACGTATGTGCCGGGCGTGAGCCGGGGCCCGCCGGCCGAGGCCGAGGAAGCGCCCTTCACCGGCTGCGCGTCGGGCGCCGTCTCATAGGAGCTGAGCCAGTCGGGATTGGCCGCCGCGGCGGGAAGGGGCGCCTGGCCAAGGGCGAGTATCAGCCCGCAGGCGATCCCCGCTCCCGTGGTCCTGACCCCTGCCGCCGTGCCGCCCCGTCCCATTGCATGCTCCTCAGCCCATCAGTCGATCAGCTCACGCATCGACAGTCGGCCCGCAGCGTACTGCGGCTCCCACCTGCCTCGTATAGCTGGCCTCACATACGACTGACGGGATATGGCGTACTCAACCGGCCCCGCCCGTGGGGAAGGAGACCTCGACGCGGCGGTTCTTTCTGCGCCCTTCCTCACTGGAATTGTCCGCGATCGGATAGTCCTCGCTGTAGCCGCGGACCACATAGGTGACGGAGGCGTCGTTGAGTTGCTGGCTGAGCACTCCGTGGACGGCGTCGGCGCGCTTCTTGGACAGCACCTTGCCGTGCTCATAGGTGCCGAGGTCGTCGGTGAAGCCGAAGACGCGCAGACTCTGAGCCTTGTGCCGACGGATCTCCGCCACGATCGCAGAGATCCGGCCGCCCGCCTGGGGGGTGAGCTTCGCACTGTCCTTGCCGAACAGGACCTCGGCCTGAAGGGCGAACTTCAGTGAGGTGGGGGTCTCCTCGCGGCGTTCCTCGCCCCCCTCGGTCTCCACGATGGAGACGATGTCCAACACCCGCGACGAGGCGAGCTTGGCTCCTTCGCGCATCCTGAGACCGGGGCTGCTGCTGTCGATCGCCGGTGCCGCGGACGTGGGCGCGCTGTCGGGCGGCGCGCTGGGATCGTCCTTGGCCGCGGCCCCGGAGGCGCCGCCGAGTTGGAGCCCGGTGAACAGCAGCACCACGGCGACGGACACCGTCACCGAGGGATGTGGGTCTCTCCGCCTCCGGGCGGTCTCCGCACCCATCAGGAGAGCTCAATCGTCGCGGTGGGCATCAGCGGGATCTGGACCTCGACCGTGTCCGTCTCCGCGGGAGGAGAGGGGAACTGGGCGAAGAAGTCCACGCTCTGGCCGGAGGTGAACATACTCAACCCCGTGGTGGTCAGTGGGTAGTCATCGGTGTCCCGCAGGACGTAGTAGCGCTTCTTGGCCTTCTTGTCGACCAGGGTCATTCCCGCCAACGAAGGCCCCGTCATCGTGACTTCGTTCTCCGTGCCGTTCCACTGGACCGGAGTGGTCAGCCCCTTTCCCGTGGTGTTCTTCAGCACCCCGGAGATCGTGAGGAATCCGCCTTCGTCCCGTACGGCGCTGTTGATGGTGAACTGGAACCCATTGCTCCCGTTGATCGTCGCCAGTACCTTGCCGGGCTCCGACTCACCACCTCCGTCGCCCTGGTCCGGCTGCTGCGGCTGCTCCGGGGCGCCCACGGTGGACGATGGGGACTTGGCGTTCTTCTTGTCCGAACCGTCGTCACCACCGCCGCAGGCCGTCAGAGAGAGCGACAGTGCCGCGGCCAGCACGGCCCCGGCGGCCCTGCGGTTCTTCGCTCTGTGGCGAATGCTCATCAGTGCTGTTCCTTTGCGTTCGGTCGCGGTCAGTCCTCGGCCAACCGGACGGTGAAGAGTTCTGACATGTCAGGAAGAGGGTCCGGACTGTCGGGGTCGAGGGGGAACTCCTCACCGTCGCAGAAAAGCACGCCCGCCAGGATCGGTTCGTCCGATGACGAAGGGGTCGGTGGGGTCGGTTCTGCTTCCTCACCCTCGCCGCTGTCCGGCGGGGGCTCCTCGTCAGGAGCCTCGAAGGTGCATCGGGGCATCACGACGGCGGTTGCGGTGGCCTTGGCCGTCTCGCTCTCGGTACCGGGCAGGATCGTGTCACCGACCGGCTCCTGTGATCTGACGGTCACGGTGTAGCCCCAGCGATCGCCGCCGAGGGCCTGGCAACTGCCCGGGACCACCACGGTTCCGTTGGATTCCGCCAGGGCGTGCGCCGCAGGGCATCCATCACCGGGGTCGCCGAGGATCTCGCCGTCGAAGAGCTGCTCAAGGAAGTCGGCATCGGTGAGTCGGCCTGCGAGTTCGACGCCGAACTGATCACGGGAGTCCATGGCCGCGGCGAGGGCCGCCGCATCGGCGCCGGACTGGGCACCGTTGCGCGTGGCGCCCGCCTGCCCCACCGCGAAGAACGCGAGCGCCAGGGCCAGGATGCCGACCACCACGGCCACGTAGAGCGGGGCCGCCTGCCCCGCGTCACCGCCGCGGGGAGGCAGCAGATCGGTTACTCGCCGCCGCCTCCGCCGCCCAGGATCTTCGACACCTGGCTCTTGAGACCATTGGCGATGTCGCCGGCCACGCCCGAACCCACGAGGGCCGCGATGATCGCCGCCACCAGCACGATCACGCCGACGTACTCGACGGAGTCCTGGCCCGCGTCGCGACGCCTGCGCAGCGCCTCGGTGACTGCTGCCGTCCGGGCCGAAATGAACAGACGGGCCTTGACCGCGGCCTTCAGCGTCACGTTCTGCATGGTGTTCCCCTCCGGCGCCGACGGCCCGATCACCGGCCGGCTCATACGACTCCATGGCACCGCCCGCCATATCGCTACTCTCCGTATCGACATAGATGGCAGCGTGAGAAATGTACGCCGGGACGGCTCTGTCGTGAATGGGCCCGAGGGCCCAACTCCGGGCCCAATGGCGGATTCGACGTCTTTCGCTAAACGTGCCGGTGGTATCCGTATCCCTGCTCACTGTGGACCGGCCTCCCTCCGGACGGCACCGCGCCACACTTCGATGGCCTCACCCCTACCTTGGGCGTTCAGCTTGCCGAAGATGTGGTTGATGTGATTCTTGACCGTCTTCATGCTGATGAAGCAGGAGGCGGCGATCTGTTGATTCGTCAGCCCGGATGCGATCAACTCCATCACCTCCACCTCCCGACGACTCAACTCGCCCAGCACGCCCTGCGGTCGGCCCGGGACCACGTCCATCGACCCCACCGCAGACGAATGTCCCACATTCGCTTGCTTAAGCGAAGACTGTTGCGAAAACTTTCCCTGATTGGAGCCGTACACCAGTCGACTCCAACCGGGTTGAGCAGCGCGGTATTGAGGGTGCGAGGGAGAATCCGCACCGGCAGGAATCGATTCCAATTGCGAAGGGTCAACGCGGCTCAGGGAAGGAGGGCGGGTGCCGAGCCCATCCGGAAGCGGTCCCGCGATCCGATCGGCCGACTGATCTCCACGAATCCCGGCCAGCAGCGCACAGGAAACGGAAGGGGAGAAAGCAGCCCGCCCCGCGGTGATGTCATGGATGGCCGAAACTAGCTGTTCCACGGTGAACTCACCATGGACGAGATAGCCGCCGGCCCCTCGGCGAAGGGCCTCGTGCACGACCCGGCTCTCACTGCTGTACGTCAGCATGAGGACCGGGGCGAGACCCACCAGATGGGGCAGGACCGAGATGCCGTCCACTCCGGGCATCCGGACGTCCAACAGGACCAGATCAGGTCGATGGCTGATCACCGCCTCGTACGCCTGGACACCGTCCGCCGCCTCCGCGACGACCTCCAGGTTCTCGTGTCCCCGCAACAGGGCGGCAAGACCGGCTCGTACGACCGGATTGTCGTCGGCGATCACGATCCGCACGGCGGTGGACGGCGGTCGGGAGATCCCTGGTTCGGCCACCGGTCCTCCCTGAACTCGCGGTATCTCCTGCGCTCCCTGTGCCCCTTGACTTGTCTGTCTTGTCTGCCTTGCCTGCGCGCCCTGCGCTCCCCTTACTCCTTGTACGGCATGCATGCGCTCAGGGTGCGAAGTGTGCGGGGGCTGGGTGTCCCACATGATCCGGACCTCCTCTCAGTGGACGACGGGGGACGGGAAGGGCGAGGGCGAACGGGACGGTTCGGCCGGAAGGGGCAGTTCAAGACGGACCTCCGTGCCCCGGGTGGCCTCGCCCTTGCCTATCCGGATGCGCGCGCCGATCGCGGCGGCCCGCTCGACCATGCCGACGAGCCCGAAATGGCCGTTCCTGCGGAGCGCTGCCAGGGAGGTGCCCGCAGGCAGCCCCGTACCGTCGTCGTACACGCTGATGCGCAGTACGCCGTGCACGACGCCGGCCGACACCTCCACCCGTGCCGGGTTGCCGTGGCGGCGGGCGTTCTCCAGTGCCTCGGAGACGATGGTCAACACCTGGCGGGCCACCGTCGGCACCAGCAGGACCACCGTCGGCCGGCCGAGGGGACGAAACTCCCAGCGCACCGCACTGTGCCGGCCGAAGTCAGCGGCTCGGGTGCGCAGTTCGGCCAACACGTCCACCGCATCGCCGCCGGGTGCGCTGTCCACTCCGGTGGAACGGCGCAGATCGGCCAGGATCTCGCGGGACTCGGCCGCCGCCCGGCGGGCGGAGCGGGCCACCAGTTCGGCCTCACCGCGCACCGTGTCCGGGTCCGAGCGGGCTGCGGAGCGGGCGAGGCCGTCCGCTGCGAGGGCAAGCCCGTGCAGTGTCTTGGTCACCGAGTCGTGCATCTCCCGGGCGAGCCGGGCGCGTTCCTCCTCGACCGCTCCGCTGGCCGCCAGCCGGGACCGCGCCTCGGTCAGGGCCTGGCTGGCCGTTCCGAAACCGAGCACCAGATTGCGCAGGGTCGTCCCGAGGACCCCGGCCAGGGCACAGAGCCCGGGCAGGAACAGGGCGGTGAAGCGGGCTTCCGTCCCGTCGTTGAGCGCGTACGCACCGGCGACGATCAGGGACTGGAGCACGGCGAAGACAACAGCGCCCCGCCAACCGGAGATCAGTCCGGCCAACAGGGGCGTGCAGATGGTGACGTACGCCAGGGTCGAGTCGGGCGACGCGGTCACCAGCAGCAGTGCGCCGAACGCCATGTCGGCGCCGAGGAGCCAGGGGTGTCGCAGCAGGACGGGCCCGAAGCGCTCCCAGTCACGCAGCAGGGCGTACGAGGTCATGAAGGTGACGAGGACCGCCGCGCCTATCAGCCAACTGGCCGGGCCCGAAGCGGCGCCGGCGAGCGCGAAGGGGGCGGCCAGCGCGATCATCGCGAGTCGGAAGCCGAAGACCTGACGGCACAGCGCTTGCAGGGCGTTGACCTGGAGCGGCAGCGAGGGCGCCGGGGTGTTCGGGTCGCCTAACAGGGCCCTGCGGATCCGGGCCGACGCGGTGGCTGCCGGCGCTCGGCCCTCGGGGGGCGGATCGGTCGGCGGTGTTCTGCGGCTCATGGGGACCAGGGCCCCGCCGCTGCCGGTCGGACGGGGCACGGGCCCCGGGTCGCTGCCCGTGGAGGGCAGGGCCTTGGCCACGAGTGCTCGGCGGGCCGAGGGCATCGTGTGTCACCTCCTGTCGGTGGCTTTCCATGACTGTCTGTGGAACGTGCGCCGGGCGGTCGGATCAGCCGCCCAGGACTTCGGCGAGGTCCACCCCGGAGCCGTAGTAGAAGCTCATCACGATCAGGATCATCGTGGCCGGCAGCATGATCAGGGTGACGACGAGGGTGGATTTGGGTACCGCACGGGCCGCGTTGCGTCGGGCGTTCTGCGCGTCCGTGCGGCGCATGTCGGTCGCGATCTGGATGAGGGTCTCGACGATCGGCGCACCGAGTTCCTCGCCCTGCTGGAGCGCGGTGACGAACTTGGACACCTGGTCGGAGTCATTGCGCTTCCTCAGTTGGTCGAAGGCGTCACGACGGCTGACGCCCATGTCCATCTGGCGCAGGGTGATCCGCAGTTCATCGGCCCAGGGCCCCTGGTACTTCTCCGCGACGCGCTCCAGGGCCTGGCGGAAGCCGAGTCCGGCCGAGACGACGACGGCCAGGACGTCGAGGAAGTCGGGCAGGGTGCGCTCGATGTCGGCGCGGCGGCGCCGGATGGCCGCCTTGATGATGACGTCCGTCCAGAACAGCCCGTAGACGAAGAGCAGGATCGCCAGGACGAACTGGCCGCGCGCCAGCATGGAGAGGGCGGCCAGCACACCGAGGAATCCGTAGACGGCGCGCCGGGCCGCGTACCGGTCGACGGTCATGCCGCCCGGGTTTCCGGCCATGTCCAGACGTCGGCGCAGGGCGTCGACGCGTGTGGGGCCCATCGTGCGGAGGATCGCGGGCGCGTACCGGATGCCGAGCCGGTCGATGACCGAGCCGACCGCGGTGGTGCGGGTGGCGCCGACCTCCAGGGCGAGTTGGAGGTCGCCTGGAAGCTTGGCGTCCGCGCGGTACATGCGGATGCCGTGGAAGACCCCGTACACCGAGAGGGCGAGCAGCAGAGCGAGCAGCAGTCCCATGTGTGTCCTCTCAGACCTGGATCCGCGAGACGCGGCGGATCAGGAAGGCGCCCAGTACATAGAGCCCGACGGCGAGCAGGGTGGCCGCCTGGCCGGTCACCGAGCTGGTCATCTTGTCGAGTGCGCCCGGTGTCATGCTGTTGATCATCAGCAGGAAGCCCAGCCCGAGGAGGGGGACGGCGATGGCGGTGACCTTGATCTGGGAGAGCACGGTGGTGACCTCCCGTCGGGTCTCCTTGCGCTCCTCCAGTGACTCGGTCAGGTTCCGCAGTGAGGTGACGACCTGGCCGCCCGCCCGGTTGGCCAGGATCAGGGTGGTGACGAGGACCATCAGTTCGCGGGACGGAAGCCGGTCGGCGAGTTCCCCGAGGGCGTCGTCCAGGCTCTGTCCCACGGCGAGTTGGTCGGCCACGATGCCCAGTTCATGGCCTGCGGGCTCGTCGAGTTCCTCGGCGGCCATGGCGAGCGCGGTGCGCAGGGCGAGGCCCGCCTGGGTGGCGTTGGCGAGTACGCGGGTGAACTCGGGAAGCTGACCGATGAACGCCTCGGTGCGCTTGGTGCGCTGCCAGTTGAGGAAGGCGTTGGCGCCCCAGATGCTGGCGACGGCGGCGATCAGGCCGAAGAAGGGGGCCAGGATCGCGCCGATGACGAAGTAGACGGCCAGCAGTACGGCGATCACGTAGACCATGTACTCGCCGGTGGTCAGGTCCAGTCCGGTCGCCGCGATCTTGCGTTCGATGCGACGGCCGAGTCTGGTGGTGCGCAGTCGGCGGTCGAAGCCGCCGAATCGGCGTTTGCGGCCCGATCGGCCGAGAGCACCACCGGTCTGGCTCATGCGTTCGACCAGCGCCTGTTGTTGGGCCCTGCCCGAGGAGTAGGCGTGTACGCCGATGACTCCGAGCACACCGGCGAGCAGGGCCACTCCGGTCGTCAGTAGCGGGAGGTTGTCCATGTCGGGCGGGCCTTTTCGGTGGGCTGGCGGTGGGCGGGCCTGGTGCTTTCGGTCGTGGGGCGGGCGGGCCGTACGACCGGGATCGGGGGCAGTCGGGGTGGACGGCCGCGTTCAGGGACCGGTCATAGGGCGGTTCTCCGTACGGCGAGTTGGTCGTCGCGGTCGGCGACTCCGAAGACTGCGGGGAGCGCCTCGTTCTTCATATAGAGGCGTTCGGCGATCCGACGGGGCACGGGGTAGTAGCCGAACTCGCCGTGGATCCGGCCGTCGGCGGCCATGGGTCGGGCGTGGAAGCGACAGACGGAGACGATGCGGTAGTCCTCGCGCCCGTGGGAGTCGACCACGGCGACCTCGGTGACGCGTCGGGAGCCGTCGGCGTGCCGCGTGAGTTGGACGATGACGTCCACGGCGCTGTTGATCTGGTCCTTGATCGCCGCGAAGGGGATCTCCACCTCGGCCATGGACGCCAGGGTCTGGAGCCGCATCAGCGCGTCCTCGGCGCTGTTGGCGTGGACGGTGGCGAGTGAGCCGTCGTGGCCGGTGGACATGGCCTGGAGCATGTCGAGGGTCTCACCGCCGCGGACCTCACCCACGATGATCCGGTCGGGGCGCATGCGCAGGGAGTTGCGGACGAGGTCGCGGATGGTGATCCGTCCCTTGCCCTCCACATTGGGTGGCCGGCTCTCCAGCGTGATCACGTGCGGTTGTTGGAGTTGCAGTTCGGCCGAGTCCTCGATGGTGACGATGCGCTCGCCCTCGGGGATGAGACCGGAGAGGGAGTTGAGGAGGGTGGTCTTGCCGGTACCGGTGGCCCCGGAGACGATCACATTGAACTTGGCGCGCACCAGTCCGGCGAGCAGCAGGGTCATCTGCTCGTCCAGGGAGCCGATGGCGATCATCTCTTGCAGGGTGAAGGCGCGCGGGAAGCGTCGGATGGTGAGGATGGGGCCGCTGAGGGAGAGCGGCGGAATGATGACGTTCACTCGCTCGCCCGACGGGAGACGGGCGTCGACCATGGGGTTCGCCTCGTCGACCCGTCGGTTGACGGTGGAGACGATCCGCTCGATGGTCTGCATCAGCTGTTCGTTGGACGAGAAGCGCAGCGGCAGCATCTCCAGCCGTCCGGCGCGCTCGACATAGACCTGGTCATGGCCGTTGACCATGATCTCGCTGATGGAGGCGTCTTCGAGGAGCGGTTCAAGGATGCCGAGGCCCAGCGCCTCGTCCACGACGCGTCGGATGAGCTGGGAGCGCTCGGCGGTGGAGAGTACGGGGCCTTCGCGGCTGATGATGTGACCGAGGACCCGCTCCAGCCGTATCCGCCGGTCGGCGGCGGCCAGCGAGGACATTTCGGCGAGGTCTATCTCCTCCAGGAGCTTGGCCCGGTAGACGCCGACGAGTCGGTTCTCCTCCCCGTGGCCGTTGACCGGCTCGGGACTGTTGATGCGTGCCCGCAGACTCATGTCGCCATCTCCCCAACTCCCCCGCTTCGTGCCGTGTTTCCCGGTGCTGCCCGGCGTTTCGCCGGCGTGGTGCTCGTGGGTTCGGACACTCCTTCAGTCGCAGGGCATGGTGACGCTCCGACGTGCACTACCGAAGTCGAAGATCGGCAGCACTTGGGGGATGTCGATCGTCACCGAGACGGTGATCTGGTCACCACACGATCCGGACTGCGTCTTCGGGGTGAGCCATGAGCTGACCGCCGCGTCCGCTGCGAGGCCGGCTCGACCGTCTCCGTCGGGCATGGAGGCTGCCCGGGCTCCGGCGCGGGCGGCGGTGCCCGCCTGCTGGGCGGCGTAGGCGGCGACGCCGAGTTGGATGGCGGCGAGGGCGACGAACAGCAGCAGGGCTATCACGCCCGCGTACTCGACCGCGGCCTGTCCGCGCTCCCGTTGGCGCTGGCGGTGTCGGCTCATGGCTCGTCCTCCCGGGGGGCTGCGGCTTCGCCGGGAACGGTGACCGAGAAGCTCACTCCGGGGAAGAGCAGGGGTACGTCGAGGTCCACGGTGGCCCGGTAGTAGTCCCCCGAATCGCCGCAGGAGAAGGAGGAGCCCTGCCAGGCCGACGGTAGATGGGCCTCTCCCGCCGCCTGGCACGCACCTCCCCCGCCGACGACCCCGGCACGGACGGCTTCGTCCGCCGCGTTCCCGGCGAGGACGAAGGTGTAGCCCGTCAGGGCGGCCTGCCACATCAGGACGATGGTGACCAGGATGAGGGGGATCGTGCCGGTGAACTCGACCGCGGCCTGACCCCGGTCGTCACCGAGGCGTCGTCGGATGCTCCGAGTGCGGGCGTCGGTGGTCTGCGGGCAGCCGCCGTCGGTCCCATCGACACGGGGGGACTCCACGGTCCGCCCAGAGCCCGACCTGTCCGCCGCCGATGGGCCTCCCGGCAGCACTGCCCGGCCGCCCGTCATCGTGATCGTGTCCTTCGCAGCCCGATCGAGCCCCGATCGCCGCGGAACTTCCCCTGCCGCTGCTCCCCCTCCGCCACCGCGACGAGCGAGAGTTCGGCCGCGAGTTGCCACAGGGCCTGCTTCACCGCGGACTTGGCCTCAAGGTCCTGCATCCGGCCGGCGTCGACGACGGGCTGGAGCTCCTTGAAGCCTGCGGGGACGGTCGTCCGGGCGATGCGGGTGCCGGTGATCTTCTCGATCAACGGGGGTTGGATCTCGGTGGAGCGGCTGTGCCGGTTGACCACCGCCACCGTCTCCTCGGCCTTGCGGATCTGGAGCCGGTCCCAGAGCCTGATCATGCGCTTGGCCGCGCGGACGGCGATCACATCGGGCGTGGTCACCAGCAAGGTGGTATCGGCCATTTCGATGGCGGCGGCGTTCGCGCTGTTCATCTGCGTACCGCAGTCGACGATGACCACGTCGTAGCGGTGACGCAGAGCGCTGACGATCTGGCGTACGGCCCGGTCGTCCACCTCTTCGCCGCGTTCGCCGTCGGTCGGCGCGAGGAGCAGCCCCAGCCCGGTGTGGTGGGCGAAGACGGCGTCCTGGAGCACTCTCGGCGAGATGTCCTGGATGCCCGCGAGGTCGACGATGGAGCGCCGGAACTGGACATCGAGGTAGGAGGCGATGTCGCCGGCCTGGAGATCGAGGTCGGCCAGGGCCACGGACCGGCCGGACGCCTGAGCGGCCAGGGCGAGCTGGACCGCGGTCACGGTCGCGCCCACCCCGCCCTTGGCGCCGCTGACGGTGACGACCGTGCCGCCGGGGCCGGTGAACACGTCCGCGCCGTGTCCCAGGTGGCGCCGCACCCCGGTGGACCAGCCCGCCGCCGCCTGGACCCGCTGGGCGAGCTCCTCGTACGAGAGGGGGAAGCCGATCAGTCCGCGGGCTCCGGAGTCCATGGCGGCCGAGTACAGGCCGGGGGTCGCATCGACCGTGACCAGGATGACGCCGACGGCGGGGAAGCGCAGTGCCACCTCCCGGATCAGTTCCAGTGCGGGCACGGGTCCGATCCGCTCGTGGACCAGCACGACCTCGGGCAGTTCGTCGATCGACTCGGCGGCGAGCCGGGCCAGCAGATCGAGCAGTGAGGTCGAGTCCGCTACCGGATTCGCCGGTTCCGTCTCCGGTAGCTGGCTGAGGAGGGTGGTGATGGACCGGGCCGCGTCGAGATCACCGACGGCCGGGAGGATGCGTATGGTCATACAGCCCTCACCTGTTCTTGTCTTCGCCGAGGGTGTACGTGCTGTCCCCGGGGCGCAAGGTGGCCGGGCTGCCCTTGGCAAGGAGGGCGAGCCGCACGTTCTCGGCGAAGGACTCCGCGTACGCCAGACGCTGGGCGTCCGTGGTGTTGAGCGCGAAGGTGATGGGCACGGCCTCACGGGCGGCGCTGCCGCGATCGCCTTCCTTGCGCTCCAGCGGGGTCAGCCTGCCGACGTCGATGACCTTGGCGTTGGGAACGATGATCCGGGACTGGTCCGGATCGCCCTTCTCCTTGCCGGCGAAGGTCGCGAAGATGTTGACCAGATCACCGGGGGTGATCTTGCCCGCGACTCCGGTGGCCGCGTCGATCATGATGGCGATCTCCTGTTCGCCCGCGGCCAGTTCGGGCCGCTTGACGATCATGTCTTCCTGGAGCAGGGAGCCCTTGCGCAGCTGGGTGACGGCGATCTTTCCGCGCAGCACGGACAGTTCCGATACCGCGCTGCTCGGCAGCCAACGCTGCGGTATCCGCACCTTGGTGAACTGAGCGGGCTTCAGAGCCGTATAGGGAGACACATCCGTCTTCAGCTCGTACGCCGTGGCCTCTGGACCGACCTTCGAATTCACATTGTTGATCACGGAGATCACGCCGGCGAACGCGGCGAGGGCGCACAGCACCGAAAGGAGCAGAAGGAGAACGCCACGGCGTTGGCGTGAATTCATTGGTTGGACGACCTCGTTCGCAGATCATGGGCTGACGGAGCGGACAGAGTGGGACGTACGACAGGAAGCGGGTTGCGCGCCGCAGTGGGGCGGCTGCGCGATCCCCTGCGACCCGGATCGGTGGGTGTGGATCGCAGGCCCGTCGGACGTCCCACCGTCGACGGACGCGGTCCTACGGGTGGCCACCCGAGGGGTACGAACTGCCGTGGCAAAGGCGAACGGACGGGTCTTTGGTCACGGTGGGAGAGCCGCTGGGCCCTGCGCACCGAGCCATACGGGACGGCCGCACCCGGTGGGGGCGGCTCGGCCGGGGCGGGGGCGGACCCGCCGGCACCCGACTCACGAACCGCGGTGCGCGACTGTTCCATGGTTCAGTACCCGGGAATCCCGACCCTGACCTTCGGCAGCGGCGAGCAACGCCGAACAGAATCCGCAGCGATCGCCGATGATGTCAATTCCGCACCAGGTGCACACCTCTCTCCGTACGGACGAGACCAGTTGGTAGAGGATGGAGATGTCCGGCAGGAAGGCCGCGAATTCAATGAGCTTGCCGGTGCCCCACCAACCGGGCGAGTCCGCCGGCAAGTCGTTCTCCTCCAAACTCTGCGTGCGCCACTGCGGGATCAGCGTCTCGCTGATCCATTCAGACTGCAACTGTCCTTTGGCCACGACCAGCCGGGTGGCGAAGTCCGGCCCGGAAAGCTGCCCCGTCCCGATCCTGATCAATTCCGGACGAGGATTGGCCAGTACCCCGAACTGCGAGCCGGGAACCCAGGACTTCGCATGGGACTTCAGACTGACCGGCACCCGGTCCAGCCTGGCCACGGAGTTCAACTGGGCGCCCGCGTAGATGTAGTGCGACAGCAGCCGGGCTGCGGACGCGACGATCCCCGCACCGAAGTCGCAGATCGACAACTGCCGCAGTTGGCGCACGAGGACGCCGATCGCCAGCGGCGGGAGATCCAGCTTCAGCAGGGCGATGCGATTGCTCTCCAGCACGGACCGCACGGTGTGCAGTCGCCGTTCGTGGGCAAGGCCGATCGTCGACGGATAGATCGCGATCACCGAACCGTGCTGCTCCAGCAGTACGGTCATGTCGGCGAGGGCCGCTTCGAGCGGCTGATCCTGCGGCGCGGCGAGGAGGGCCGCCGTGGGCGTGTGCTGGTCCATCGCCGGTAGCACCAGATCTGCGCTGGTGACAGCTATTGCGGTCGGCACGCTGGTTCCCCGTTCGGCTCCGGCCGCCGGGGGCTCCCGTGACCGCAGATACGTACTCGCTGCTCCTGCATCAGCACTTTATCTGCGACTTTGACGGCAGAGAACACCTTCTTGAACTCACAGCCCCAGTCCGTGCACGCTCCGCACACACCAAAGCGGGCGAAAAGCTGACGATCCACCATCCCGCCCCATCAGACCCGTCAGGGGGTCTACGCTCCGCTGTGGCCGAAAAGCGATGACCACGTCGTAGGACGAATCAGCGTCAGAGGACTTGACAAGCCTATTGGTCTGGACCAGCTTTACGGGCAACAACGGTGGCCACCGTACGTACCTCTTTTCTTCCTCCATCCCCCCAACTCCCCCACCTGGAGGCAGCAAGTGGAACCCTTCACGCGCAAAAAAAGATGGCTTGGCGGTGTGCTGGCGCTCGCCGTCGGCGCCGGCGTGGCCATCGTGGGCACCACGGGAACCGCACAGGCAGCCGACGTCAACGTCGCCAAGAACGCCGGCTTTGAGTCAGGACTCTCCAACTGGACCTGCTCCGGCGCCTCCGGCACCAATGTGTCGACGCCGGTGCGCACCGGGGCCTCCGCCCTCAAGGCGACGCCCGCCGGGCACGACAATGCCAAGTGCACCCAGACCGTCACGGTGAAGCCCAACTCGACCTATGCGCTGAGCGCCTGGGTGCAGGGCGGGCACACCTACCTGGGAGCCAGCGGCACCGGCACCACCGACGTGTCGACGTGGAGCCCCGGCTCCACCGGTTGGACCCAGTTGAACACCACCTTCCGTACGGGTGCGAGCACCACGTCCGTCACGGTGTACACCCACGGCTGGTACGGCACTCCCGCCTACCAGGTGGACGATGTGAACGTGTACGGCCCCGACGGCGGTGGCGGTACCGAGGAGCCGGTGGTTCCCCCCACGCCCACCGGGCTCGCGACCGGCGCCGTGACCCCCTCGTCCGTGGCGCTGAACTGGACCGCGTCCGCCGGCGCCACCGGCTACAACGTCTACCGCGACGGCACCAAGGTCCAGTCTGCGACCGGCACATCGGCCACCGTGACCGGGCTCACCCAGGACACGCTGTACCAGTTCCAGGTGACGGCGACCAACGGCGCCGGCGAGTCCGGCCGCACGGCCAACGTCGCCGGTCGTACGTCCAAGGGCTCGGTGGAGCCCAACCCGAACGTGCCCAAGCACGCGGTGACCGGCTACTGGCAGAACTTCAACAACGGCGCGACCGTGCAGAAGCTCCGCGATGTGCAGTCGGAGTACGACATCATCGCCGTGGCCTTCGCCGATGCCACCACGACCCCGGGTGAGATCGTCTTCAACCTGAGCCCGGCCGTCGGCTACGCATCGCCCGCCGACTTCAAGGCGGACATCGCAGCGAAGAAGGCCGCGGGCAAGTCCGTGATCATCTCCGTCGGCGGTGAGATCGGCAACGTCACCATCAACAGCGACGCCTCGGCGACCGCGTTCGCCAACAGCACCTACGCGCTGATGCAGGAGTACGGCTTCAACGGGGTCGACATCGACCTCGAACACGGCATCAACTCCACGTACCTGACGAAGGCGCTGCGGCAGCTCTCCGCCAAGGCGGGCCCGGGCATGGTCCTGACCATGGCCCCGCAGACGCTGGACATGCAGTCCACCGCCTCCGAGTACTTCAAGCTGGCGCTGAACGTGAAGGACATCCTCACCGTCGTCAACACCCAGTACTACAACAGCGGAGCGATGCTCGGCTGTGACGGCAAGGTGTACTCGCAGGGCTCGGTGGACTTCCTCACCGGTCTGGCCTGCATCATGCTGGAAGGCGGCCTCGACGCCTCCCAGGTCGGCCTCGGCACCCCGGCCTCCACCCGCGGTGCGGGCAGCGGCTACGTCAGCCCGACCATCGTGAAGAACGCGCTGGACTGCCTGGCCCGCGGCACCAACTGCGGCACCTTCAAGCCGGCCAAGACCTACCCGGGCCTGCGCGGTGCGATGACCTGGTCCACCAACTGGGACGCCACTGCCGGGAACGCCTGGTCGAGCGTGGTCGGACCGCACGTCCACGGACTGCCGTAGCACCTGGAGACTCTGATTCCGGATCAAGCCGGTCCCTAGCCGGCCCGATCCGGATGACGAGCCCAAGGGCCTTGCTCTCCGGCGCGGGCCGGGTGAACCCGACCCGATCCGGAAGAGGGGCCAGCGGCGGAACCTGTCGTACGCACCGTCCAACCCCACGCCCAGGTCGTACGACGTAAACAGCAGCGTCACCGTCTCCGGTGGCGCTGCTGTCCGTTGTGGGCCCCCGAGCGTCCGGGCGTGGCGGGGTGCCCTCTCTCCCATGGTGTCCGCACCCCCTCGACCGGCCGGCGCGAAAGCGGCCCGGTCCGTGACACATTGGACGCTGTCCCGGACCCCGTTGGTCGGTACGCTGCACTCCGGCATCACGGCAGGGGGAGAGGATGACCGGCACGGGGGCGCGGCTGTTGCCGCTCAGTGGGGAAGATCCGGGGGAACTGGGGCCCTATCGGCTGCTCGTACGGCTCGCAGCGGGTGGGATGGGCCGGGTCTATCTGGCCCGCTCGACGGCGGACGACGGACTGGTGGCCGTGAAGTCGCTCCTGGCCGAGGGGGTCATCAGTGACGTCGACCGCCGTAGGTTCGCCCGCGAGGTCCTGCTCGCCCGGCGGATCAACAGCGCCCACACCGCCCGGGTCCGGGCAGCCGATGCCTCGGCCGAGCGGCCCTGGATGGCCATCGACTACATTCCGGCGCCCTCGCTCGCCGAACTGGTACGGGTGGCGGGCGTCCTGCCGGCGCGTGCGGCGTGCTGGGTGGCGGCCGGGATCGCGGCGGCGCTGTTCACCCTGCACCGGGAGGGCATAGTCCACCGGGACGTGAAGCCACAGAACATCCTGCTACCCGGGTCCGGGGCCCGGGTCATCGACTTCGGCATCTCCCACGCCACCGATCTCACCCGCACCAGTCTGACCCTGGGCACGATCGCCTTCACCTCGCCGGAGCAGGCGCGCGGCGAGCCGTCCACCGCCGCATCCGACGTGTACTCCTTCGGTGCCACCCTGTTCCACCTCGCCGTGGGTCGATCGCCCTACCCGGAGGGCGAGGACACGCTGCAACTCCTGGCCAGGGTCGGCCGCGGGGAGATCGACGCCACCGGACTGCCGGCCGCCCTGGAGGACGTCGTCCTTCACTGTCTCTCGCTGGAGCCGACACAGCGCCCCGGCCCGGACGAACTACTGGCCCGATTCACGACCGAGTTGGCCGCGCCCTCCGCCTCCCAGCCGGGACGGCACTGGCTGCCGGGGAGCTGGGCACAGCTGATGGCGGCGTACGAGCGGCAGGGGGCGGAACTCGCGGCGACGCTGGGCAGGGAGGCGAAGGGCACGCCCCCGCGCCCCGCCAGGGCTCCCGGCACACCGGCGCCGTCCACATCGCCCGCTCCGCCCACGGCCGTCGCCCAGGAAGCCGTCGCCCAAGCGGCTGTGGCACCGCCTGCCGTCGTGCAGATCGAGCAGCAGCCAGTGGTCGTACAACCGGCGAACGCCCGCCCGGCGCCCGCACCACCGGCAGCACGGAAACCACCGGCACAGACACCACTGGCACAGACACCACCGGTATCCGCGGTGGACGCCCGTCCCGTGCCGAGGTCCGCCCCGCGCGCCCCGCGTCGGTCGCGGGCCAGCACGCGTACGCCTCGCTCGACGCCCTCGACCGCCCCGAATCCCTCAGCTCCCCCGGTACCACCCGCGGCCGGTTCCGGTGTGCCCTCCCCCCGGACGGCAGAGCACCGAGCCCTCGTGGACCGCGCCCCTTCGCCCGCAGAAGAGGCACCCGCTGAAGCGCCGCCCGCCGAAGCACCCATCGAAGCACCGGTCAGAACACCCGTCGAGACACCCGTGGAAGCACGCGTCACGGGCCCCGTCCGGGGCGAACGGCCCGAGCCGGGAGCCCAACCGCGGCCCCGTCGGCCGGTGGAGCTGCACCACTATCCGGCGCCACCGCCCGCGCCCATCCGTCGCTATCCCGTCGTACCCGCCGCGCCTCGCTACACCGAGCTGAATCCCAGGACCCGTTGGCTGCTCGGCTGCGCGGTGGCGCTCGTACTGGTGCTCGTCGGAGTCCTGTTGGTCACCCTGTCCGACGACGCCGACGGCGGGGGCGACGATCGCAGCAGCAGCTCGGCCACCTCCTCCGCCCGCCCCATCGACCGGGCCAGGCACACGGACGTCGGCGACTGCCTTGCGGCGTCGTTCCAGTCCGTCGAGGCCGTCTCGTGTGACTCGGAACGGGCGAGTTGGCGCGTCGTCCTGGCCCGGACGGAGAAGTACAGCGGTGCGCCGATCACAATGTGTCCCACGGGCCCGGGCCGGCAGTCGTCCGAGTACATCGACGCGACGCGGCTGCGGACCCTGTTGTGTCTGCAATCCCTCTGATCGACGGCTGGGTACGTACGTCCGAACGAACGAGCGGGCCGGCCCGGAGGGTGTCCGAACCGGCCCGCTGACAGCAAACCCGCCTCGGGCTCGCCCCTGCACGGCCAGTGGTGTGATCAGGGTGCGACCAGCGACGCGGGCAGTGGTGTGATCAGCTCAGCACGGCGAGCGCATCGATCTCGATGAGGAGCCCCGCGGGCAGTCCGACGTACACCGTGGTCCGGGCCGAGGCGGGCGCCTTGAGGCCCTGCTCCTCGAAGTACGCGTTGTAGATCTCGTTCATCTCGGCGAAGTGGTCCACGTCGGTCAGGTAGACGCGCATCATCATCACGTCGTCCCAGGTGGCGCCGCCCTCCTCCAGGATCGCCTTGACGTTGGCGAAGGTCTGGAGGGTCTGCTCGCGCAGTGTGGGGCCCGCGGGCGTCGGCGCCTGGCCCTCGACGGCGGGCAGGAACCCGACCTGGCCGGCGACCTGGAGGATGTTGCCCTTCTTCACGCCGTGGGAGAACTTGGCGGGCGGGGTGGTGTGGGTGGCGGGGGTGAGCGCGATCTTCTCGGTCATGGAACTACCTTCGGGGCCTTTCGTACGGGGTGCCGGGACTCGGCTGGGACTCGGGGCTGGGACTCATTGGGGTGTGACGGAGCCGGAGTACTCCCGGCTGATGGTGTCGGCGGTACGGCGCACCAGCGGGAGGAGCGTGAGGAGTTCCTCGGCGGTGACGACCACATTGGGCGCGGATACGGACATCGCGGCGACGACCCGGCCGGCGGCGCCGCGGATGGGCGCGCCGATGCAGTTGATGGACTCCTCGTGGCCGCCGAGGTCGGTGGCCCACCCCTGCTCGCGCACGGCGGCGAGTTCCTTGAGGAAGGCCGCGGCGTTCGGCGTCGAACGGGAGGTGTACATCGGGTAGTCGAGCTTCTCGGCGATGATCCGACGCTCCGACTCGGGGAGGTCGGAGAGGAGGAGTTTCGCGACGGCAGCGACGGTGATCGCGACCGGCTTCCCGATGCGGGAGTACATCCGTACGGGATAGCGGCTCTCGACCTTGTCGATGTAGAGGACTTCACTCTCCTCGTAGACGGCGAGGTGGACGGTGTGCCCGATCTGCTCATTGAGAGTGATGAGATGGGGATGGGCGATCTCGCGTACGTCGAGATTCTCCACCGCTTCCTGGGCCAGGGCGAGGAGCCGTGCTCCGAGGCGGTAGCGCTGGTCCTGCTGGCGGTAGACGAGCCCGTGGTCGTGGAGGGTACGCAGCAGTCGCAGTGCGGTGGACTTGTGTACGCCGAGGCTCGTCGCGACCTGTCCAAGGTCAGCGGGCCCCTGTGCGAGCAGCGGCAGGATGCTCAGGGCGCGGTCAACGGTCTGGCTCATGGTGTGCGTACCTCCTCATCCACGGCTGAGGTCCAGCCGGGGCCGAGACGAAGTCTCTCCCAGTCAGCGTCATCGAGTGCCACGAGAGCGTCCGCACGGGCGGTGGCGGGCGGCTGCCCGACGTCTCCGGGGACGGTGAGCGCCGCGGCGGCCATCAGATGGCCGTGGCGGATACGGTCCTTGATCGGCAGACCGCGCAGGGTGGCGGAGAGGAAGCCGGCGGCGAAGGCGTCGCCCGCGCCGACCGCGGCGACGATCTCCACCCGGGGGGCGGGGACGAAGGTGACCGAGTCCACCGGGCTGCCGCGGCCCTGCTCGGCCGCGGTGACGTCGAAAGCGAGTGCGGTGGGGTTCTTCCGGCCGGGCTCGGGTCCCGACGCGGGGATGGTCGCGAGCCGGTCGTCCCCTTCCGCGGCGAAGACGGCGGCACCCTTGCCGCCCTGCTTCACCACCAGGAGCGCGGGCTGCGGCAGCTCGTCCCGGATGGCGCGGGCTCCCCGCAGGCCCCAGGCGTGCTCGGCCTCGTCCTCCCCGACGAAGACGAGATCGGCGCCGCGGGCGAGTTCCAGGAGCACCTCGGCGCCCCGGTCGTCCGCCCACAGCCCGGGGCGGTGGTTGATGTCGAAGGAGATGAGGGGGCGGCCCGAGCGCGGTGCGGTGAGTTCCCGCATCAGGGCCAGGCAGTCGTCGGAGAGTGCGGCGGTGATGCCGGACAGATGCAGTACGCGGGCGCCGCTGAGGTCCGCGGCGGGCACGGTCGCGGGGGACATCGCGGAGGCGGCGGAGCCGGCGCGGTAGTAGACGACCTCATGGCTGGCGGCGGAGCGGTCGGTGGCGGTGCGGAAGTAGATGCCGGTGGGTCGGCGCGGATCGCGGCCGACGGCGGAGGTGTCCACTCCGTAGGAGGAGATCGCTTCGATCAGATGGTCTCCGAAACCGTCCCTGCCGACCCTGCTGACCCATCGCACACGGTGGCCGGCCGCTGCGAGCGCGCAGGCGACATTGGACTCGGCGCCCCCGATGGCGCGGGCGAAGGAGGGGACATCGGCGAGGCGTCCTGGCCGTGACGGCAGGAAGGTGACCATGGACTCGCCGAGGCAGATGACGTCAGTCGTGGCCACGGTTGCCGTTCCGGTCGGGCTGCTCACCCTGGGCTCCTCGCGGGATGGGGGGCGGTCGAGTCCATTGACCCGGCACTGTGCCGGATGTTAGACAACATCGAGCAATATGCGCAATGACTGTTGCAAGTAGTGCAACGGCCGTCTCAATGAGGAGGCTCTATGCCCGCCGACCAGCTCGCCCTGCTCCGGCACGAGCGCGTCGACCACCGGTTCAAGGCGCTACCGCCGGACGCCGTGGGCCTGACGGTCGGCGAACTGGCGTCCGAGCGCCTCAACCTCTTCACCGGCGGCTTCACCACCCCCGTGCTCGCACTCTCCGCAGAGTCCCTCGAACACAATCTCACCCTCCTCCAGACCTACTCCGAGCGCCACGGCCTGGCCTTCGCGCCGCACGGCAAGACCTCGATGGCTCCGCAGCTCTTCGCCCGGCAACTGGAGCACGGCGCCTGGGGCATCACGGTCGCCCAGCCCCACCAGGCCCGCGTCTGCCGGGCCCACGGCATCCAGCGCATCTTCCTCGCCAACGAGGTCGTCGACGCCGCCGCCCTGTGCTGGCTCGCCGACGAGCTCGCCGACCCCGACTTCACGTTCATCTGCTACGTCGACTCCGTACGGGGCGTGGAACTGATGGACGAAGCGCTCACCAGGGCGGGTGCCGCCCGCCCCCTGGGCGTGGTGGTCGAACTCGGCGCCGGCGAGGGTGCGCGCACCGGCGCGCGCACCGAGGCCGAATGCGCAGCCGTCGCGGATGCCGTCGCCGCCGCACCGAGCCTGCGGCTGGTCGGGGTCGCCGGATACGAGGGCGAAGTACCGGCCGCCGACGGCACCAGCGTCCGCGCCTGGCTGCGGCGCATGATCGCGCTCGCCGTCGACTTCGACAAGGCCGGGCGGTTCGCCGACACCGAGGAGATCGTGATCAGCGCGGGCGGCAGCGCCTGGTTCGACGCCGTAGCGGACGTGTTCGCCGAGATCCCGGAACTGTCCCGCCCGGTGCTGAAGCTGCTCCGCTCCGGTGCGTACGTCTCCCACGACGACGGCCACTACCGCCATCTGACGCCGTTCAACCGAGTCCCCGAGGAGGGCGCCCTCCAGCCGGCCTTCCGGCTCTGGGCACAGGTGGTCTCCCGCCCCTCCCCCGAGCAGGCGTTCATCAACGCGGGCAAGCGGGACGCGGCGTACGACCTGGACCTGCCCGAGGCACAGGTGGTGCGTGACGGGCGCACGGGCGCGATCCGGCCGGCGGACGGCATCACCGTCAGTGGACTGTCCGACCAGCACGGCTGGCTGCGCACCACGGCGGAGGCCCACTTGGAGGTCGGCGACTGGATCGGCCTCGGTCTGTCCCACCCCTGCACCGCCTTCGACAAGTGGCAGCTGATCCCGCTGGTCGAAGCGGACGGAACGGTCAGCGACTACATCCGCACATTCTTCTAGGCCCGGGGAGTCCGGAACCATGGATCTCGTCATCCGTGACACACGTGTCATCGACGGCACGGGCGGCCCCTCCTACCGCGCCGACGTCGGTGTGCACGAGGGGCGGATCGCCGGGATCCGCCGCGAGGGCGACCCGGCCCTCTCCGCGCCCCGCACCCTCGACGCCGCCGGGCTCGCCCTCGCCCCCGGCTTCATCGACATGCACGCCCACAGCGACCTCGCGCTCCTGCGCGACCCGGCCCACGAGGCGAAGGCGGCCCAGGGCGTCACCCTGGAGGTCCTCGGCCAGGACGGGCTGTCCTACGCGCCGGTCGACGACCGCACCCTGACGGCCGTGCGGCAGGCCATCAACGGCTGGAACGGCGGCGGACCGGGCGATGCGTCCGTGGACTTCGACTGGCGCACGGTCGGCGAGTACCTCGACCGGCTCGACCGCGGCATCGCCGTCAACGCCGCCTACCTGGTCCCCCAGGGAACGGTCCGGATGCACGTCGTGGGCTGGGACGACCGCCCCGCGACCCCCGCCGAGCTGGAGCGGATGAAGCAACTCGTCGCCGAAGGGCTCCAGCAGGGCGCGGTCGGCATGTCCTCGGGACTGACCTACACCCCCGGCATGTACGCGCCCGACGCCGAACTCACCGAACTGTGTCGCGTCCTCACCCAGTACGACGCCTACTACTGCCCCCACCACCGCTCGTACGGGGCCGGAGCACTGCGCGCCTACGAGGAGATGGTCACCCTCACCCGGGACGCGGGCTGCGCCCTCCATCTGGCCCACGCCACCATGAACTTTGGAGTGAACAAGGGCAAGGCCGCCGATCTGCTCGCACTGCTCGACGGGGCCATCGACGCCGGCGCCGACATCTCGCTCGACACCTATCCGTACACCCCCGGTTCCACCACGCTCGTCGCCGTCCTCCCCAGTTGGGCGAGCGAGGGCGGACCGGACGCGACGCTGGCGCGGCTCATGGACGACGAGATCGCCGAGCGGATCCGGCACCATCTGGAGGAGATCGGCTCCGACGGCTGCCATGGGGTGCCGATCGAGTGGGAGACGATCGAGATCTCCGGCGTCAGCGACCCGGCGTTCGCTCCCCACGTGGGCCGCACGATCGAGCAGAGCGCCCGGGCCCGCGGGGAGAGCCCTTGGACCACGGCGCGGCGGCTGCTGATCGGCGACCGGCTCGGCTCCACCATCCTCCAGCACGTCGGCCATGAGGAGAACGTCCGCGCGATCATGCGCCACCGGGTGCACACCGGTGGCAGTGACGGCATCCTCCAGGGCAGCAAGCCCCATCCGCGCGCCTACGGCACCTTCCCGCACTACCTCGGTCGGTACGTGCGCGAACTCGGCGTCCTCGGTCTGGAGGAGGCCGTCGCACATCTGACCTCGCGCCCCGCGGCCCGGCTTCGGCTGCCGGACCGCGGGCTGGTGCGGGAGGGGTACCGCGCCGACCTCGTCCTGTTCGATCCGTTGACGGTCGCCGCGGGATCGACCTTCGAAGCCCCGCGTACCCTGCCCGTCGGCATTCCGCACGTACTGATCGACGGCAGGTTCGTGATCGAGGACGGGGTGCGCACGGATGTACTGGCGGGCCGCTCGGTACGCCGGGTTCCGGGCCCGATGGGTTGATCAGCGGCGGGGCAGGAGCTTCGCGGCTGCGTCGGTGACGGGAGCGAGCACCCCGCCGGGCGGCGGCTTGATGAGATTGCGGTCGACTTCCCCGGCCGACTGCACGGTGGTTCGGGGAGCTGCATGGGCGGTGGCGACCGCCGGAACGGCGAGCGCACAGGCGAGGACGGCCACTGCGGTGGCCTTCTTGTAGAGGGTCATGTGTTGTGCAACGCCCGGGCGGGCGAGTGGTCACCGTGTACGCGTCGACAGCGCCGGTCCGCGCCCCGGCGGGTGCGCCGGGGCGCGGTTCGGCGTCCTTCGTTGTGACACCTCGCCCACCTGGGCGGACCCGCTCATCGCCCTTCGTTACGGCCAAGGGCGGGCACTTTGCCGTCGATCCGTTACCGCCCAAGGGTTCGGGCGTTGTAGCAGCGTGAAGGCCGCAAGTCCTGTGGCCGAGTTCAGATCTGCAAGGAGAACTGATGTCGCGTATCGCGAAGGCCGCTGCCGTCGTCGCCGGCTCGGGCGCCATCCTGGCCGGTGGCGCCGGCCTGGCTGTTGCCGACGCCGGAGCGCACGGTGCCGCTACCCACTCCCCCGGTGTGATCTCCGGCAACGCCATCCAGGTGCCGGTCAACATCCCGGTCAACCTGTGCGGCAACACCGTGAACATCATCGCTCTGCTGAACCCCGCGTTCGGCAACACCTGCGTGAACGCCTCCGAAGGCAACGCCTACGGCCACTGAGCCGTTTCACACCCCGAGCACCGAGGCCCCCCTTCCGCGGAAGGGGGGCCTCGGTCTTGCTCCGTCCCGTTGTGGACGCGGCCGGCTACGCGTAGCGGTACCAGCGGGTGTGGTCCAGGAGATCCGCCGTGGTGGTCCCCCACGGCGGCAGCGGCTCATTGCGCGCGAAGACCCGGCCGCCCTGGGGGTCGGACGCCGGCAGCGGGGTCCGTGGCAGGTACTCCGCGTTCGGGTGTGCCTGCTGCCAACGGTGCCAGAGCAGATCGATGAACGAGTGGTGCAGCCAGAACACCGGATCGTTGGGTGAGGTGGCACCCAACATCAGTCCGCCCACCCAGCGGTGGACCCGGTTGTGGTTGCGCCAGCGCACCGGGGCATCCATGCCGTCCGTGCCGTTCGCGGTCCACCCCTCGATGCGGTTGCGGAAGCCGGTGGGCACGGTCGAGTCCCAGGGAGCCTCGTCGTAGACGGACTCCTTGAGCGCGTCGGCCACGTCCTGCTTGGTGGGCAGGGTGACAGGATCGGAGGGGCGGCCGAGATTGCGGGTGAGGTACCTGCCGTCGGTCACTCGGGAATCGATGCGCCAGTTCCCGTTCGCGTAGGCGAAGGGGCCCGTCATCACCTGACGGTCGCCGACCCGGCCCGTGCCCCCGAGGAAGTCGTCCGCCCACAGCGACGAGGCGGGCGAGTCATCGACCGTCCAGTCCCAGTAGGGGATGGTGACCTCCGCGTCGACCTCCTGGAGGGCGCGTTCGAAGTCCAGGAGGAAGGCACGGTGCCAGGGGAAGAACGAGGGCGTCATATGGGCCGCCCGGGGGGCCTCCTCCGCATCGGTGACGTAGAACTCCCCATGCATCCGTACGAACTCGTCGTACCGTCCCGACCGTTTGAGTGTCAGCAGCGCATCTACCAGGCGCCGCTTCTCCGTACGGGTCAGGTTCCGCTGGTTCTTGCGGGTGTACACCGGTGCCGGACCTCCGGGCTCAGTGGGTCTGCGGGACGGTGGAGTGCCCCCGCGACGAAGTGGACGACAACTGTGCGGGGCCCAGGTCGTCGACCGCGGCCCGGGCCACGTCGCGCAGCGTCGGAAAGGACTCGTAGTGGTTGACCAGGCTGAGGTAGCTGCCGTCGGCCCGGCGCATCACGTGCAGGGGACGGCCGTCGATCCGCACCTCGACGCTCGGCACGGCGACGGGCACCGCACGCCCCCGACCGTCTGCGCCAATGGGGACCATCACGGTCGCGGTGCCCTCGATGTGCCGGCCCCGGTACACCTCGGCGAACCGTTCGAGACCGGGCGGCCTGGCGACGCCCCGCCGCGGGGGCCGTACCGGCCGGTTGCGGGCGATGATCGGCGCGAGCGCTCCGGCCGTACCCGCGACCACCCCGATGGTGAAGGCGGTGCGCAGCAGTGTGCGGCGGGACAGGAAGCGCACGGTCGGACGGTCGAGCAATGGCATGGACGAGCTCTTTCGCTGGGGTTGTGCTTCGGTCTGTCAACGAGGTCGCCGCGAAAGGGTTGCTCGTCCGAGTGGCGGGACCGGAGCGTTGTGAGCCGAGTCCGGTGGGGTGCCCCATGCCCGGGCGAGCGAGGGCGTGGAGGGAAGGTGGGATCCCGGCTGTGCCTGTGCCTGTGTGGGTGTCTGCGTCTGCGTGGGTGTCTGCGCCTGTTGACCGCTAGGGAGTGGTCGGCACAGTGGCGGCGCCGGCGCGGAGGGCCGGACGCCACGGGAAGTTCCCCTGTCCGCAGCAACGCCCGTCGTGGCGTGCCCGCCCGTGCTGGCGCGGTAAACCAGCATGTTGCCCGTCGTGTTGGACCCTGCGGCTGTCATGTCGTGGTTCGGCGCGGTCGCCCTACTCCAGAAGCCAGAAGGTGGTGACCATGACGGTCCCGATGCAGCCGCCCCCGTCGATGTCGTCGAGCTCAACGGGATCAGCAGCGAAACTGACGGTCGACGGTGTCGATCTCGCCGATCCGTCGTTCTGGCGGCTGCCGCGTCCTCAGCGGCTGCGGTCGTTCGCCCTGCTGAGGCAGTTGGATGCGCCGCGGCACTTCGGGTCGGAGCCAGGGTTCTTCGCACTGGTGAAGCACGCCGATGTGCAGGAGGCGAGCCGCACCCCGGGGAACTTCGCCAGCGCCCCCGGGGTGACCACGCCCGAACCGGCCGCCTGGGCGAAGGCCGTGTTCGGGAACTCGATGGTGAACATGGACGGCGCTGAGCACGCGGCCCTGCGGAAGATCGTCGCCCGGGCGTTCACTCCCCGGCTGCTGGCCGCCGCCGAGGACAATGTGCGCGAGGTGGCCCACCGCATCGTCGCCGAGGTGGTCCGGGACCGGCCGGGGGACTTCGTGGCCTCGGTGGCCTCCCGGATGCCGTTCGAGGTCATCTGCGATCTGATGGGCATTCCACCGGTGTACCGCCGACAGATCGCCCGACGGGTCGACGAGGCGTCGCAGAACGTCGGAGTACGGCGCTCACGGCTGCGCGTTCCAGGCCGCGGGCTGCGGGCGCTGGCCCATATGCAGTGGATGATGGCGCGGTTGGCGAGGGAGCGCCGTCGACAGCCCGCCGACGACCTCGTGTCCGCACTGGTCTGTGCGGACATCGACGGTCAGGCGCTGACCGCCCGCCAACTGGGGGCGTTCTTCTCCCTGCTACTGGTCGCGGGTGTGGAGACCACCCGCAACGCCATCGCCCATGGGCTGGTGCTGTTGAGCGACCACCCGGAGCAGCGCGCGTTGCTGGCATCCGACTTCGACCGGTACGCCGATGGCGCGATGGAGGAGGTCGTACGCCATTCCACACCCATCATCCAGTTCCGTCGCACGGTGAGCACGGCATGTGAACTGGGCGGTAGGGAATTCGTACCGGGCGAGAAGGTGGTGCTCTTCTATGCCTCGGCCAATCGCGATGAAAGAGTGTTCGACGATCCCGACGCGTTCGACATCACCCGGAATCCCAATCCCCATCTGGGATACGGGGGCGGCGGACCGCACTACTGTCTGGGAGCCCATCTGGCCCGGCAGGAAATGAAGGCGATCTTCCAGGAGCTGTTGACGGTTCCGCCTGCGCTACGGGCCGTGGGGGCGGCGGAACTGGTGGATTCCAGCTTTGACAATCGGGTCAGGTCCCTGCCGTTCGCATTCGGTCCCACTCACACCGGTGGTGACGTAGGTGCGGGTATCGATGCGGGTATCGATGTGGATCGCGGTGCGGGTATCGGTGCGATCGACTTCGGGCCGATCGACGATCGAGGTACCGTCGACCGTCCGTGTTGAGCGGGGTTTTCCCGGCCCGGATCGGGTTTCCCCGGCCCGGTTCGCGAGAACGGCCCGATCCCGGCACCGGGCCCGTTCCACGGCGGTTCCGTGGTTCGGCTCTCGGGCCGGGAAAACAGCCGTTGCCGTCAGCGGCGGAGTTGGCTCACCGGCAGCAGGACATGACCGGATGCGAGCAGCGTCTCCTCGTCGCCCAGGAACGCCTGGAGGGTCTCCTCGCTGATGGGCTCCCCGGGGGTGGCAGCGGCCCATGGGCGGGCCGCGATGATGAGGTGGACGTGCCCCCGCTGGTCGACCGCGGCCAGCCACTCCTTCGGGGCGGGGCACTGGGCGCTCAGGTACGGCATGGTGAGGACGGCGTGACCGCCCTCGACGAGCAGTCTGATCGGTGAGTTGACGGAGCCCGCCGTCACATCGGTCATCGCCGATCCGACTTTCAGTCCCACCTTTTCGATGAGCGCGCGCAGGGCCGTTTCACTTCCGCCGTTCGCACCCTCCCCATCGCCCAGGGAATAGACGAGCAGATACGGCATGTCGTATCCGGCTTCGGGGTCACCGGTCCAGGCGAGTACGGAAAGGGTGCCCAACTGGCTTCGCTGGACGGATGGTTGGGTGGAGTTCGCAGTGGTCATGGATCGGCACCTTAGTGCCCGATCAGCCGTGGCCGGGCCTTGCGTTCACCTGGATGGTGGAAAGTGGAGTTGCCAGGAGACGGTCGTGGTCCCCAAAGTGCAGAAGAACTGCGTGATGCGGGCATTCTCCGGGACTTCGAACACCAACCAACCCTGTGTTTGTTCACCCGCCGCAACCGTGTTCCATTTCAAGGGAATCCCGGTGGTGATCCTTTCCGTCACGCTCGCCGCATGGCGCTTGCCCTGATCGTCCACGACCCATGCAGTGGCCTTGGATGCGTCATAGGGCTTGCCACCGACATTGGCGAGCGTGACGTCCACGCCGAGTCGGCGGTTTCCCGCGGCCGGCTCCTTCGCAGCTTTGCCGGTGGCAACGGCCGGATCGACGAAGCCGAGTACGGAGATGCGCAGGTGTTCGCCGAACGCCCGTCCTCCGATGTTCACGGAGTCGCCGATCCAGGAGGTGCCGGCCGGATTCCCCTTGGCATCGGTCGCGGGCGGAGCGGCACGGGGTGCAGGGTCGCGCTCGCCTCGGGTGGTCGTTGCGTCCTGGTCGCTCCAGATGGTCTGGCAGGCGGTGGCGGTCCCCATCACGAGCGCCGAAGCCAACAGCGCGGAAGTGATGTGTCGTCGCATCGGTCCCCTTAGGACGGGCGCGGGCGAGCCGTCGGGCGGCCCGGGCTCTGAGTGGCGATCCGTGGGGTGCCCCGCTAGGGCTCCGACGGCGCGGCCCGCTGGATGATGGGCCGTTTTCCGTATCTTCTCGGCCCTCCGGTCCGAAATCCCCTACCGGCGGGCCGTGTCGTGGGACGTGTCACCCGCAGGGGGCACACCACGGGCCGGGGCGCACATGATCGGCGCGCATCTCCGGGTCACGCTCGGGGGGCGCACTCCGAGTGGTCTTGCGGGCGTGAAGTCCGATCAACGGGAAGGGCGGTGGCCGCGGGCTCGAATTATCGTTCCTGCGGTACTCCGTCGTCGGCCTTCCTCAGTGACTTCCCGGACGGGCCGGGCGTTGGCCGACATATGGCGAGGACAACCGGGCCTGCCCGATGGCAGCGCGTTCAGACGCTTCAGCACCCTCCACGGGCGCATTCCCAACCGCACCCCCAGCCGTCCCCCCGGCCGATGGGCCCACCCCGCGAGGAGATCCCGATCTACGAGCAGCTCTCCCAGGAGTGGACGGCGGCAGGACGCACCCTCCCCGGGGTGCCGGACCTGGAATGGGCGCGTCTGATCCAGTTCCCGGTGCACCAGCCCCTGCCACCCGACCGTGGCGCCGCGCCCGCTCCGCACCTCGGCTGGTTCCAGGGCAGACCTCCGTACTGAGGCCGGGGGCTGCGGAACGGGTGGACCCACAGCCCCGGCGCGATCAGCCCTCGCGCAGCGCAGCGGCCCCGTCCACCGAGGAGGCGGGCGCCGCAGGGCGGGGCAACAACTGGGTACGTCGGCCCCGCAGCCGCCCACGGGCTCCCGCCACCAGCCGACCGGCGGTGTACGTGGCCCCGTAGACGAAGCGCATCGAGGGCCCGAACGAAGGGGCGCTCAGCAGCCCGGTGAAGAAGAGTCCCGGCCAGGAGGACTCGAAGGCGGCGTTGAGATCGGGGGCACGGCCGGCGCCGAGGGTGGTGATCGCCCGGCGCAGCGGGGCGTCCAGGAGGGAGAGCCGGTCGAGGTCGGGGGTGAAGCCCGTGGCGGCGATGACGTGGTCGGTCTCGACCACGAACCTCGTGGTGTCCGGTTCGACGAGCGTCAGCCGCACCCGTCCGTCGTGCACTTCGGCACCGTGCAGTCGATGCCCCAGCAGGGCGGGCACCTGCCGTTCGTAGCGTTCCTTGAGCCACCACGCCCCCGCCGGGCCCAGCGCGGTGCGCGCGATGTGCTCGCGGGTCGTCGCGGGCAACGTCCGTACCGCCCAGGGCAGCTGTGCGTATGCCCAGCTGGTCCAGCCGCTGCCGAGGCCGCTGATCGGGGTCCGTGCCGAGCGCAGTGCGCCGCGGTCCAGTGGCAGCGGAACGGTGTTCCAGCGGACCCGATCGGCACGGGCGACCAGCCGTGGACGCGCGCCCTGTTCGGCGAGGAGGGTCGCGGTCTCCAGCGCTGCCTGACCCGCACCGATGACCGTGACCTCGCACCCCCGGAAGGCGGAGAGGTCGTGGTGCGCGCTGCTGTGGGTGGCGTGCTCCGGGCCCAGGTCGGCCAGTGGCTGTGGCACCCGGACGAAGGGCAGTACGCCGACGGCGACGACGACCGTACGGGCGCCGATGCTGTCCCCGTCGGCGGTCCGCACCGCGAAGCCGTTCTCGGCGGAGGTGACCAGGGTGACCGTTCGCTCGTCGACCTCGGGCACCGCGCGCCGGGCGAACCACAGTCCGTACTCGGTGAATGCGCCGATCGGCAGGGGGCTGCCGTGCACCGCCTCGAAGCCCCGCTCGGCGCTGAAGCGGCCGAGCGTGTGGCGGCCGGCCGGGTCGCAGAGGTTCGACGCCCAGGGCTCGGACTTGAGGAACATGCCGCTGGGCATGTGGTCCCGCCAGGACTCCATGCTCCGGCCGAAGATGCGGATGCTCATTCCGGCAGCCGCCGCGTGCGCGGCGACGGACAGGCCGTAGGGTCCGGCGCCGATCACTGCCATGTCGTACATCGTGGTTCCTTAACGGGGGGATTGGGGTGAGCGGATCAGAGAAGCGGAGGCGCATGGTCCGGCTCACGGGGGCGCGGCGCCGGACGCCGGGTGCGATAAGGCAGGAGCGGCGGGGGACGCAGTCGCCGGCCGGCCTTGACCGCACCCCGGCCGAACCAGGCCCGGAGCATGGCGAGGAAGGGCATCGGGTCGTCGCCGGCGAACCAGGCGACCTCCCAGTCCCGTCCCCCGGCTCCTGCGCGCTCGACGACGGTCCTCCTCCTGCCGACCGCGCCAGCCGCGCCGGCCTGCCGCGGCCCCTCGACAGGCGCCGTGGTGCGGCGGTCGCCCCGAGGCCGTTCGTCGGTTACCCCCCAGGCGGTTACGGGGTTCTGCCGGAAGCCCGCGCCGGGCCCGGTCGTCCTGATCCGCCGCACTTCTCCGGGCCGGTTCCGCACCCCCAGTGACATCGCCGCGGAGAGCAGCGCATAGTTCTCGGCCATGAACACCCGTCCCGGCCGACCGACCGAGTGGGGCACCCGCTGACCGGTCAGATCCAGGTACTGCGCCCTGACGACATCGAGGCCGCCGACATCGGTGAAGAGTCGGAACTGCGCCCCGGGGCGCGGGTTGACGTCCAGGAGTTGATAGGAGTCCGTGCCCTCGTCCCGACGGAAGTCGAGATCGAGGATGCCCCGGTAGCCGACCTGGTGGACGAGGCGCCGGGCCGCTTCCTCGACCTCCTCGTTGGGCTGCCAGCGGCCCTTCGCGGTGAGCCCCGTCCGAGCGGGCCAGGACAGTTCCTTGAGCCCGCTGCCGCCCACCAGACAGCGGGGACCTTCCGTCGTGCCCGTGGCACCCGTGGCGGCCTGCGTGTCGGAGAAGTAGCCGTGGAAGAACCAGTCGGTGCGCGGTGCGTCGGGCACATAGCGCTGGAGGAGCAGTCGGCTGCCCGCGCACTCGGCACGTGCGTAGAGGGCTCGGACAGCGGCGGTCGATCGCACCAGGGTCGTGCTGCGCAGTCCGCTCACCGGGCTGAGCAGCCACGGTCGACTCCACTTCGCCACCAGCGGCAACCCCAGCGCGTCCACCGCCTCGGCAGCTTCGTCGGCGCTTCGCGGGACCACGCTCGGTGGATGACCGATCCCGGCGCGGGCGCAGACCGCCGCGAGCTCCGCCTTGTCGGCGAGGAGACCTGGAAGCCCTACCGGTTGGTTCGGCAGGAGGTAGCGGTCCTTCAGCAGGGCGCCGTGCGCGGCGACGTGGATCGCGCTCGCGTCGTCCATGGCGATGAGCACGGCGCGTGTGCCGATCCGGTCGGAGACCCGTAGGAGCAGTTCGGTGAACTGTCGTGCCCCGAGCGGGCCGGACGGGACGAGGTGGGCACCCCGCAGAAAGCGGGAGCGCACCACGGGGCTGTCGGCGGCCTCCACCACGGCATGGACCTCGACACCGGCGCGCCCCAGCGATCGGACGGCGCCGAGGGTGCCGTGGTGAAAGGGGTTGCGGTCGAGGCGGAGCACCAATGCGGGCACTTCTGCGTCGAACGTTCGAATCAGCGTCATGACGTTCACCTGGATGGTCCTGAATATCGCTAGGACTTATCGCGAATGGGTTACTGACGTGTCGTCAATAAGCTCACTAGTAGGACTTTCTGCCTACGGTCTGGTACGCCGTTAAATCAGCGGCGGGTTCGCCCCCGCAGAATGTTTTCGGAGGCGAACGGCCTTCCTAAGGAGGAGCTATGAACCGTCGGCGCCGCCTCACGGGTACCTCTATCGGGACGATCGCCGTCAGCCTCCTCGCCTCAACGGGCGTATGGGGCCTACAGACGGCAGGTGTGGCCCGCGCCGCGGAGGTCGACCCCGTCCCGCCCGCGGCCTCGTCCACCGCCATGGGTGCCTATCTCACCTATGGGGCCGACGGCGTGCGACGCATCGAGCAGTTCTCGCGCTGGCTCGGCGGTGCCCAGCTTCGGGTGGGGCACACCTACCTTCCCGGCGACCGCTGGAGCAACATCGAGGGAGCCCCTCAGTTCCTCCAGGACTGGGCGCACTGGCGGCGCGGTGCGGCCGATCGGATGCTGGTGCTCAACGTGCCCATGCTGGAACGGAACGAGGCACGGCTCAGCGACTGGGAGGTCGCCCGTCTGCTCAGAGTCGGTGCGACGGGTCACTTCGATCACCATTTCCGGACGCTGGCCGAACGACTGGTCAATCTGGGGGTTCCGGACACGGTGATCGTGCTCGGTTGGGAGATGAACGGCACGACGTACAGCCACCGCTGCGGCCCCGACCCCCGCTCGTGGCGAACGTACTGGAACCGCATCGTCACGACGATGCGTTCTGTTCCTGGGCAGTCATTCCGCTTTGATTTCGCCCCGAACAGGGGTACGGACGCGATTCCCTGGACCGATTGCTACCCCGGTGATGACGTGGTGGACATCATCGGGATGGATTCCTACGACCAGGCCCCCGGAAAGACATTCGAGGAGCAGGCGTCGGCACCGTACGGACTCTACAAGCAGGTGGAATTCGCGGCGGCCCACAACAAGCAGATCTCATACCCGGAGTGGGGACTTTTCCGGAACGGCGACAACGCCGACTATATGCGGGGCATGCTGGAATGGATTGCGCGGCACAAGCCGCTGTACCAGACCATCACGGACTACTGCCCGCACGGCGTCTGGCAGTGCGGCAACAACCCCGAGTCGTCCAAGGTCTACCGCTCCATGCTGCTGGGGCAGCCGGGCACGGTACCGCCGATCCCGCCCGTGCCGCCTGTGCCGCCTGTGCCGCCTGTGCCCACCCTGCCGACGCCGTTCCCCACACCGTCGATTCCCACGCCTCCCGTGCCGACGGTTCCCCCACCCACCCTCCCCGCACCGGCAGTTCCGTCGCCCGCCGTCCCCACGCAGGCAGGTCCGACTCCGACTGCTCCGCCCGTAGCCGTGCCCTCCACACCGACACCCTCCGCTCCGACCCCGCAGGTGCCCGCTCCTCCGGTGGCCACCCCCACCGCAGCGACCCCGCAGGGACCGACCCCGAGCGCACCGGTGCCCGTGCCGAGCGGAACGCCCACACCCACCCCGACACCGACACCGAACCCGGTGGACCCGACTCCGGTCCCGAGCACACCGACTGTCCCCACTCCCGCAGCACCGACATCCACACCCGTACCCACCTCCACACCGACACCGACACCGACACCGACCAGCGCGCCACCTGAGCCGACTTCACCGTCCGCTCCCACGCCCACGCCGACTCCCACACCGACTCAGCCCCCGACTCCCACACCGACTCAGCCTCCGACCGTCCAGCCCGGCCCGTTGCTGCCCGTACCCCTCGGCCCCGTACTCCCGCTCAACCCCAGGAAGTGGTGCGTCCCACTCAACGTTGCGGACTGGATCAAGAGATGGGTCGCCGATGACACCTTGTGCGTCACGGTCCCCTGGCCTGCGACCTGGCCCTTTGGACCGAGCAGCCCGAGCAGCCCGAGCAGTCCCAGCACTCCGGAGCCCGCAGCCGGGGCGGAAGCCCCAGCCAACACAGCCAGCACGGAGGACTGACCCCCCGGCCGGGCCTCGATCAGCGTGAACGAAAGTCCGCCCGCCAGTCGTTGAGCCGGGCCCGCCACTCCTGCGCGGCGGGGAACCGTGACACCACGGTCTCCGCCGCGCGCCTGCGCGCCTGAGCCCGCGCCGCGTGCAGCCGAAGGACCGGCTCCCACGAGGCCGGGGCCATCAGCAGCCGCAGATTGGTCACGGCCCGTGGACGCCAGTGGTTCTTGTAGGACTCCTGGCCGCGCAACAGGCTCACCACCCGGCGGTCCGTCGCGGCGGCGAAGTCCGCGTCATGGCGCAGCAGCATCGTCGCCACGTCGACCTTCTGCTCCCGCAGTCCCGGATAGGCGCCGTACAGATACCCCCCGGAGAGGTTCGCGGAGAGCAGGGTCACGCTGGCGGCGACCACTTCGCCGTCCTGTCGGTACTCGATGAGTGAGGCGTTCCCCTCACGGATCATGCGGCGGGTGGCCCGCACCAGGTGCTCGGCGAAGCGGGGACGCAGATGTTCGAGGGTGACTCCGCGGCCTCGCCACTGGAGTTCATGGAGCCGCAGGAGATGCCCGATGGCATCCGGCACCTCGTCCTCGCCGACCGCGTAGTCGTCGATCTTCAAGGAGTCGATCTTGCGGAGTTTGGCGCGCACCCGTTGGGCGCGGTGCGCGGGGAGTCGTTTGACCAGGTCGTCCATGGGTTCGGCGGGCAGTTCCAGACAGATCGAGTCCGCCAGTTGTCGCTTGGCGCCGCGCCAGTGGTCGTAGAGGCCCTCGGCGGCGGCGCCCGGGCGCACCTCCCTGAGGTCGATGACGGCATGCCGGGCGGCGTTTCGCAGTCCGCGTTCCAGGGCCGCGAGTGCCCCCTCTGCGTGATCGTCGTCGACGAGGACGTCACCGTAGTCGGAGATCGTTCCGCCGAGCGGAACCAGGACCGGCATGGGCCGGTGGACCAGCATCAGCGGCGCCGCGGCGATGAGTCGGCCGTCCCGCCGCACGAGGACCACACGCAGCCGCCCGGAGTTCCCGTACGAGAGCCACCACGAGTCCAGCCAGGCGTGGCTCTGGAAGGGGGTGGCGCTGGCGCAGCGGCGTTGGAGGTCGTCCCACTCCTCTCGGAGTTGGGCGAAGGCCCGTGGGTCCCGACAGAGGGTGACGGTCGCCGGGGTGTGCTGCGCGGTCATCAGACGCGCCCGCGCTGCTTGCCGGTGGCTTCACCGGCGGGCGCCGGTACCACGGTGGCCGCGGCCGGTTGACCGGTCTCTGGGCCGGGTGCGCTGTCCGACCGGTCGGTGCGCCGGGGGCGTACCAGCAGGACCAGGCCGCCCAGCAGTCCGCCCGTGCAGCCGCCGACCGCGGTGGCCACCCGCGCCGACGGGGAGGTGGGTGAGGCCGGGGGGATGGCCTGGGAGAAGCTGAGCAGCCGTACCCCGGTGTTCTTGGCGACCTGGTTGCTGCTCACGAAGAGGGCGTCGGCGACGGCGTTGGCGATGTCGGCGGCCTCACCGGGTCGGTTCGAGGTACCGGTGATCGCGATCATGGGCGAGTCGGGCGAGGTCTCGGTGCGCACCTGGCTGCGGAGCTTCCGTACGGGCATGGCGGCGGCGACCCTGGCGTAGGCGAGGGTGGAGTCGCTGGTGGCGATGCGCCCGTACGCCTGGGCGAAGCCGAGCGCCGCTCCGGGTTGGGCGTCCTTGGCGGGTACGGCGATGGCGTAGCTGGTGGCCGTGTACTGGCGGGGGGCGAGGACCCCGTACGCGGCTCCGCCGACCGCGCCGACCAGTACCCAGACGGGCAGTGTCCACCAGCGGAGCAGACGGGCGAATCGGGCTCGGACCCGTCCCTTTCGCCGGTGGGGCGCGGGCTCTTGCTCGGGCGAATCGGTCATGGTCGTGCTCTCTCGGTCGGGGTGGGGTGGGGATGATCGGCGGGGTACCGGTCGGCTGACCGGGCGAGGGCACCCGCATAGACCTCCATCAGGAGTTCGCCGCTGCGGGTGATGTCGTAGTGGCCCACTGCGGCCGGTGGCGGCTGGCGCCGCTGGCCGGCCGCGAGTTGTCTGCGCAGTGCGGCGGTGAGTTGTTCCGGGGTGCCGTCGCAGCGCAGTGCACCGGGCGATTGGTGGGCGGGCAGGTCGTCGACGGCGGGGCAGGGGCCGTGCAGTACGGGGAGTCCGGCGGCGAGCGCCTCGACCACGGCCAGCCCGAACGCCTCTTCTCGGGAGGCGGAGACGAAGACGTCGACGGCGGACAGCAACTGCGGGACGGTGGGTGCGTGCCTCTGCTCGGCGAGTGCGCCATGGGCACCCGTGTCACCTGCGCACTCACCGAGCAGCCGTACGCGATCCGTCACCCCCAGCCGGGCGGCGAGGGCGGCGAGGGCGGTGCGCTCGGGGCCGTCGCCGGCGAGGACCAGGTGGACACCGGGGAGCGCGGCCACCGCCCGTACGAGTGCGTCGAAGCGCTTCCCGGGCACCAGTCGTCCCACCCCGCCCACCACGAACGTGTCCGGTGCGATGCCGAGTCGGGCCCGCACCGTCAGCCTGGCCTTCGGGTCGTAGCGGAAGTGTGCGGCGTCGATGCCGTTGGGGACGACATGGATGCGACCTGCCGGTACGCCCCAGTCCCGCAGCCGGCGGGCGACCGTCTCGGACACGGCGACCGTCGCCGAGCCGATCCGTTCCGAGCCGAGGTAGAGGGCCCGCGTGGGGCGGGTCAGCGGCCGGCCTTCGATCTCGGCGGTGCCGAGGGAGTGTTCGGTGGCGACGGTGGTGCGCACCCCGGCGAGCCGGGCCGCGAGGCGCCCGTACACACAGGCCCGGTAGAGGTGGGTGTGGACCAGGTCGTACTGGCCGTGCCGGATCAGTCGGGTGAGCCGGGGCAGCGCCCCGAGGTCCCGGTTGCCGCGCATGCCCAGATGGGTGACGTGGACGCCGTCCGCGCGCAGTCCTTCCGCGACGGTCCCCGGATTGGTCAGGGTGACCACGTCGCAGCGCACGGGCAGTCGGCGCAGCAGGAGCCGCAGTTGTTGTTCCGCACCGCCCGCTCCCAGCCCGGTGATGACATGGAGGACACGCATCCCGTTCACCTGCCGAGCCGGTGCCGCAGGCGCTTGACCCCGAGGCGTACGGCCCGGTCGGCCTGGCTGATGTGGGTGCGGGCGAGGGCGTAGGTGCCGGCGACGGCGGTGGGGGGTCGGATGGCGCAGGCGTAGGTGTACCCGGCGTCCCGCACCGCGCCGGCGACCCGTGCGTCGACCGTGCCGTACGGGTAGCAGAAGCCTTCGGGCGCCCTTCCGGTGAGTTCGGCCAGCCATCGGCGGCTGAGCCAGGTCTCCCGGCGCAGTTCCTCGTCGTCGGCGCGGGTCAGATCGGTGTGGGCGAGTCCGTGCGAGGCGATCTCGGTACCGGCCGCGACGGCGGTGCGGATGCCGTCCTCGCCGATGAGCGGGCGGCGCGGCCCGTCGGGATCCCACTCGTTGGTGCCGCCGATGCGTCCGGGCAGGACGAAGAGCGTTGCGGTGCAGCCGTGGTGGCGCAGTACGGGCAGGGCGGCGTCGATGAAGTCGGCGTACCCGTCGTCGAAGGTCAGCCCGACGAGTTTGGCGGCGTTGCCGTGGGCATGGGCGCGCAGCAGGGTGCCCACGCCCACGCCGATCAGACCTCGGCGGCGCAGCCACCGCAGTTGGAGGTCGAGGCGGTCGCGGGCGACCGTGATGCCGTACGGGTCGTCGGTGGGGTCGGCGACCGAGTGGTACATCAGGATCCAGGGCCGGGTGAGGGATTCGCGGGTGGTGGTGTCGGCGGCGCTGTGGGCCGTCGCCGTGTCAGCGGACATGACGGATCCTCTGTCGGGTGAGTGCCAGCAGATGGACGACTTCCGGGGCCCGGACGGCGAGTCCGGTGACAGTGAAGACCGCGGGTACCAGGAGGCACCCGACGGCCAGGGCGGTCAGTGGGTGGGGGGTGAGGGAGGAGGCGAGTCGGCCGGCCAGGGCGGCGGTGACGGCGGCGACGGCCAGCCGGGCGAGGGCCAGGCTGATGGCGGGGACGTGGATGGAGACCACGCGGGTGCCCAGACCGTGGAGGAGCAGCAGGGCGGTGGTGGTGATGCCGGCGGCGTTCGCGGCGGCGATTCCGTAGACGCCCCACGGGCCGACCGCGACGGTGCCGGCGGCGACGGTGACGAGGAGCCCGGCTGCCATGGCGGCTGCGGGGTACCAGGTGGGGCGTCCGGAGGAGAAGAACGGCCGGCCCAACGCACCGACCAGGGTGTGTCCCAGCAGACCGGCCGCGTACACGCGCATGACGGTGGCGGTGGTCGCCGTGTCCGCCGCGTCGAACTGACCGCGCTGGAAGAGCACTTCGATGATCTGGGGTGCGTATCCCAGGATGAGCGCGGTGCCGAGGAGGACGACGAGGCCCGCGAGGGCGAGGTCGTTCTCCACTCGACGGCGGGCCCGCTCGCGGTCTCCTTCCGCCATGGCCTTGGCGACGGCGGGGAACGTCACCGTGCAGAACATCAGCGACAGCACCATCGGCATCTGTGCGACCTTCTGCGCGTAGTTCAGATGCGAGATCGCCCCGCCCGGGAGGGAGGAGGCGAGGAACCGTTCGACGAGCACCTGTGACTGACGGCTGATGGCGAACAACACGATCGGCGCGACGACCGCGAAGCCGATGAGGGGTGCGTGCTCGCGCTGGCGCGGGACGCGCCGCCGACGGGGTGCCGGTGCCGGGTGGTTCACCTGGCGTAGGAAGGCGGGTAGTTGGGCGAGGACCATCAGCAGCCCGCCGACGGCGACCCCGGCCGCGGCGGCCCGCACGCCCCACACGGTGTGGAGGGCGAGGATGGTGGCGATGATGCCGGTGTTGTAGGCGACGTACACCCCGGCGGGGGGCAGGAAGCGGCCGTGGGCGCGCAGTGCGGCACTGAAGTACCCGGTGATGCCGAAGGTCAGGACGGTCAGGGCGGTGAGCCGGGTGCAGTCGACGGCGAGGTCCGGATCGGCGAAACCGGGGGCGAGGACGCGGACGAACTGCGGGGCGAGTGCGATGAGCAGCACGGTGGCGAGGGCGAGCCCGGTGAACAACCGCGGCAGGGTGGCGGCGACGAGGTCGCGCACCGCGTCCCGGGTGGGGTCGGCCCCGGGCGCCGCGTCGCGTGAGCGGTCGGCGGCTCGGCGGGCGATGGCGTGGCTGAAGGCGGGGACGAGGAGGAGGGCCATCGCGTCCTCGATGAGGAGGGTGGCGGCCATCTCGGGGACGGTCCAGGCGATGAGGAAGGCGTCGCTGTCGGTGCTGGCGCCGTAGAACTGGGCGATGGCCTGGTCCCGGACGAGCCCGAGGAGGGCGCCGGCGACGGTGAGGGACGCGGTGACCGCGGCGGCGCGGGCGAGGAAGTTCCCCAGCCGGGGGGTGGTGTCCGCGGTGGCCTCGCCGACCGGCAGGGTCGCCTTCGGTGGCGGGGTGTGCCATTCGGTGGGCCCGTCGGTCTGCTGCGGGTCTTCCGCGGGGCGTGCCGGGGCCTGCGGTGCCCCTTCGGCCTGTGCGTCCCGATCCTTCACGCGGTCTTCGCCCCGTCGGGTGCGGCCGGGGCGAGCGCCCACCAGGCGGCGAGCCCGAGGACCACACCGGTGAGCACCGTGGACGGCCCGCCGATGTCGGCGTACAGGAAGTCCACCGTCTGCCAGATCATCAGCGCGACGGCGGCGAGACCGCAGTCGGCCGCCCCGCGGCGTTCGCGCAGTCGCCGGAGCGAACCGAGGAGGATGGCTCCCCAACTGCCGATGAACGCGGTCGCGCCGATGAGGCCCTGCTCGCTGAGGATCAACAGGTACATGTTGTGCGGCGAGAGCAGCGGCTGGCGTTGGAAGGCACGGCCGGCACCCGCGGTGTCGCTGCCCGATGACAGGCCGATGGAGGCGTGGCCGTCCCGATGGGTGGGGAATCCCTTGAGGCCGACCCCGTGGACTGGTTCCTCGCGCCACATGCTCGCGGCGGCGGACCACATGGTGTAGCGGTCGGTGACGGACCGGTCGGGGGCGTCGGTGACCTGGGTGATGCTGGTCAGTCGTTGTGCGACCAACTCGGAGCCGACTCCCAGACCGCCGACGAGCACCACGGACACGGCGGTCAGCACCAGCAGGACCCGCACGGCGCGTGCCACCCCGGTGAGCACGATGACGGCGAACGCGGCCAGTGCGGTCGCGATCCAGGTCCCCCGGCTGAACGAGAGCGCGAGCGGGAGGACCAGCGCGGCCGTCGTCGCGACCGCGAGGGGGCGCAGCCAGCGGGGTGCGCCGGCGGGCGGGCGCAGTGCCACGGCGGCGGCGGCGAGGAGTCCGTAGGCGACGACGGTCGCCATTCCCATGACGTCGGTGGGCCCGAAGGTGCCGACGGCCCGGATGTCCTCGCCCATGTAGGAGGCGCCGGTTCCAGTGGCGTACTGGTGGACGCCGATCGCCCCCTGGGCGAGGGCGAGGAGGGCGAGTGCGCCGGTGACGACGCGGAAGTCGCGGGTGTCGCGCAGCAGGAGGACCACCGCGGTCGGCACGAGGACGAAGACCTGGAGGTAGCGGACGTACCCGGTGAGGCCGGCCATCGGATCGGCGGCGGTGACGGTGGCGACGGTCACCGCGAGGGCGGGTAGCGCGAAGACGACGGCACTGACCGCGGTCAGCGGGCGGGCACGCTGTCGCAGCGTGCGCACCAGGGCGAAGCCGACCAGTCCCGCGGATGCGACATCGGCCGGGGCGAGACCGCCGGCGCCCGCCTCGCTGCCGGCGGGCAGGGGCGCGGCGAGCAGCAGCACCGTCACGACCAGCGGTAGCAGCGGCCACCAGCGGGCGATCGTGCGCGGCATGCCCCTCGGGCCGGGTGACGGCGATGCGAGCGGGAGGGCGAGCGCGGCGGACTGCACCGTCATGGTCAACTGCCCCCGAGCCGGAACAGCGCGGTGGCCGTGCGCGCCAGGATGCACACGTCCCGCCAGGGCGACCAGGTGGCGATGTAGTGGTTGTCGAAGCGGGCCCGCTCCTCGATGGAGGTGTCTCCGCGCAGACCGTTGACCTGTGCGAGTCCGGTGATCCCGACCGGCATGCGGTGGCGGTCGCGGTAGCCGGGGTGGGTGTGGCTGAACTGGGTGACGAAGTAGGGCCGTTCGGGTCTCGGTCCGACCAGGCTCATATCGCCGCGCAGTACGTTCCACAACTGGGGCAGTTCATCGAGCGAGGTGCGCCGCAGCAGATGCCCGGTGGTGCTCATCCGTCGGTCGAGTGCGATGCTCCAGCGGGTGGCGGACTCCTGTTCGTCGGCCGGGCGCAGGGTGCGGAACTTCAGGAGGGTGAAGGGCCGCCCGCCCAGGCCGATGCGTTCTTGCCGGAACAGGACACCGGGCCCGTCGGCGATGCGTACGGCCAGCGCGCACACGGCGAGTACCGGTGCGGCGCAGACCAGGACGAGCGCGGCGACGAGGGTGTCGATGGTCCGCTTCACCGCCCGGGCGAGCGGGCGGTGCAGTCCACTGTGCAACGGGGTCACGGAGAACCCCCAGAGGTGGTCGTGACCGGCTGCCCGCCGCCAGGTCTGCCCCACGGCCGCACCGCCGTCGACCAGCCACAGCGCGCAGCGATGCTCGGCGAAGAGGGCGAGCAGTGCCTCGGATTCGACGTCCGACGCGGGTGGTTGGGTGAAGACCGCATGGCGTACGGCGTTTTGGATCACGGCCCGGCTGACGTCCTGGATGGAGGTGAGCAGGGGTGGTGAGCCGGGGTCGGACGCGGGCGCGGGCACGGTGTGCGCCTTGCCGATGTCGACGTGCCCGACGGGACGCATCCCGTACTCGGCGTGGTCGTACAGGGCGGCGGTGACCTGTTGGGTGAGCGCGGATCGACCGACGACGAGGACCGACTGCGGGGAGCGTTGCACCGACCAGCGTCGGGCGCGGTGGACGAGCGCACGGGCGGCGCAGCACAGCACGGTCTGGGCGGCGACGGCCAGCGCGAGGTGTCGCCAACCGGCGGTGTAGCGGGGGTCGTAGGCGGCGAGGCCCTCGGCGGTGGCGAGCCACTGCACCAGCGCGAGACCGCTGATTGCGGGCGCGTCGAACAGGGGGGACGGGGAGAGAGCGGGCCGGTACAGCCCGCGGCAGGCGTGCAGCGCGGGCGGTACGAGGGCCAGGAGCGCAAGGAGGGGACCGGGCCAGCTCCGCGGGGCCAGCAGGGCTGCGGTCACCGCGAACGCCAGTACATCGGCGGTGAGCAGCCCGGCCAACTGGCCATGGCGGCGCAGACCGTGAGCACCCCATGCATCGAACGTGCCGTGTGGGACGGGCGGGCGGCGGACTCCGCGGCGCGGTGGATGGACGGTGGTCTTGACGGCCGTGGTGACCGCCATCGTGCGGGCGGTGTGGTGCGCTGGAACACTCTCCGTCGTCATCGTGTGGCGCTCTTCCTCGTCAGGGTGTGGGGCGAGTTCAGAAGGTCCTGGTAGAGGCCGGACACGGCGGCGGCGGTGGCCCTGAAGTCACGGGTGGTCCGGGTGTGGCCGTGCGCCTGGCGCCCGAGGGCGGTGCGCAGGACCGGGTCCCTGAGCAGGGCGATCACGGCGTCCGCGAGCGCCCGGGGGTCATCGGGCGGTACGAGGCCGTGGGTCTCCTGGCCCGGGGGCAGGCTCTCTCGGGCCCCGCTGACGTCGGTGACCACCACGGGCAGCCCGCAGGCCATGGCCTCCAGCGGAGCCAGGGCCATGCCCTCCCAGCGGGACGGGAGCACCATGAGGTCCGCCGTGTGCAGCCAGGGCCGGACGTCGGGACTGGCACCGGCGAAGGTGACGTGCGGTGGGGCGGTGCGGGTGAGCCGTTCGCGTTCGGGACCGTCGCCGAGAAGCACCAGATGCGCCGAGGGCACGGCGGCCGTGATCCGGGGCCAGGCTGCCAACAGAACGTCCTGGCCCTTCTGCCGGCAGAGCCGTCCTACGCACAGGACCAGCGGCGCATCGGCGGGGATGCCGCTCAGGTCACGTGGTTTGAGACCCAGCTGCCGCTTGCCCTCCCCTGCGTCGGAAAGGTCGGCGCGATCTGGGTGGTATGGGCGATCTGGGTGATCTGGGTTATCTAGATGATCGGTGTTGAAGCGCTTCAGATCGATGCCGTTGTGGATGACGGTCCAACGGGTGTCGATGCCGGCGGCCTGTCCTGCGCGGCGTTCGGACTCGCTGACGCACAGGGTGCGGGTGCTCCAGCGGGCACCGTGCCGCTCCCAGGCCAGCGCCAGACGGGCTCCGGTGGGGCCGACGGCGTCGAAGGACCAGGCGTGCGGCTGGAACACGGTGGGAATCCGTCCACGGACCGCGAGGCGCGCGACCAGCCCGGCCTTGGCACTGTGGGCGTGCACCAGGTCGGGTGCGAGTCCGCGGATCAATCGGGCCGCGGTGAAGACCTCCCGGGCGAGCCGGGGGCCGGGCGCACGTCCGGCCTGCCAGCGGTGGACGGGGACGCCCATCGACTCGACCGCGGAGGCGAGTTCACCACCGCTGGGGCAGGCCACGACGGCCCGTAGCCCCTCCTCGGTCTGCGCCTTGACCAGATCGATGACGACGCGGGCGACTCCCCCCTCCACCGGCTGCACGAGATGGAGGATGGTCGGTGGGCTCGGCTCAGTCCGGCTTCGTTGCGGCACGTGCGGCTCTCTTGGTACGTGGGCTGGGGACCTGCTCGGGCGAGCAGCGCCGCGGTCGGGACTCAGCGGCGCGTATCTGCCTGCACGAAGAGAACGCCGAGGAAGTATCCGAGGTTTTCGGCGGAGAACGTGAAATTCAAACGACTACCGCCGGATGCCAGCGCGGGAGAGATGTCGAACACGTCCGAGTCATAGCCCAGGGTGTTCACATGAGCAGGCTGTCGTTTCATCGGATTACCGGGACCGGTGATGGTGGAGTTCATGACGTCGGTCGCCGGATTGGTCGAACTGGTGAGCCCGAACGTCTTTCCCTGGTCCGCCACCACGTTCACCGCATCACCGCTGACGCCTCGGTCACCGTCATAGGAGACGAATCCGGCCCGACCGGTGGCGCGGGCGGGAATGCGCAATCCGGAGAGCGTGAGGTCATGGCTCTTGCGTTCGGCGTCCAGGGTCTCGAAACCGTCCCAGATCGAGATGTGGCGCAGAGGCTCCGCACTGTTCTCATAGGCAACGACGAGGGTCCAGCCGCCCCAGGAGCCGACACGGGAATGCCCCATCGCCACATTGATCTGGGTCACGGTGTAGAGACCCGAACCGCTCTGACTGACCAGGGGCGTGACATCCGCTGAGGCTTGGAACGCATCGCTGCCGTCCGTGTCGCGGTGGGCGATCTGCGTATCGGCGAGGACTTCCTTGTACTTGCCGCCGGGTTCGGTGATCAGAATGCGGCCGTTGTCCTTGGGCGGCTTCTGCTCACCGACCCTGAGGTTTCCGCCCCAGTAGAGCCGGGCGTACGTCACCCGGGAGCTCTTGGGCAGGGCGAGTTCCGCCCGGCTGGAGTTGTACGTGTTCGCGTCGTCGTCCTCGTCGATGTAGAACATGTCGAAGTCGCCGTTCGTCCCGTCCGCGCCCGTCTTGACGGAGGAACAGGAGGCGGGAGCGGTGGACTTGGCGGTCCGGCAGGTGATCGAGGAGTTCGCGGCGCGCACGACGCCACCGTGGTGAACCGCCTGGTACCGCTGGGTGAAGGGAATTCTCGAAGATTCCTCCACGGCCGACGGGACGCCGGCGGCCGACAGCGGAGTACCCGAGAATGCAAGAAGGATCAGCGCACCCAGGATGCCTCGCGCGGCGAAGCCCGTCGATGTCTTCATGAGGCTGGCTCTCCATGCTGGTCAACATGCTTGGTCAACAATGACAAAAGCAGGAGTGCACTTTGTCAGAGAGCTAGTTGGAAATCACGCAGACTCGCTTGTAGGGCCATCTGGAGGTTATCCGAGCTGTAGGTACTATGACCGGCAGCTCAGCAACATAAAAGGTGACCGGGATTGCCTGAGGGATACCGAGAACAAATAGCCCTTCGAGTGATTCCGCACATCCCTTTCAGACGAAGCTCGTTGAGGACCCTCCGGGAGTCTCCGTCGGCCGCCCGAAGTCGACAGGCAGGCAGCGGAAAGCAGACGGGCGTCGGCCCTGCGCCCTGGCATTCCCCTCGCGTCCACCGGCCAAGTCAGCTTCCCGCACCGCCTCAACGCCGGGCGTTCACCGCACCAGTGGACGATCCGACGTACGGAAGAACACATGAGCCTTTGATACGAGAAACTCCGCAAGGGTTTCTCCGTCGTCCGCATCTCGTTACCCAGGGCGAAGGCGGCGACGACCGTCGCCGGAGAAGGGGATGCGAAGAGATGAAGTACACGAGGGTTGCCGCGATCATCGCCGGCTCGGTGGCCGCGCTCGGCGCGGCGTCTCCGGCCATGGCCGCCACGTCGGGCATGCCTCCCATGAGCCTGAACGGCGGCCTCGCCCACGCGGTGAGCGAGACGCCGCTCCTCAACGGCGGTAGCGGTGACGCCGTGAAGGACGTCGCCGACACCGCGACCGGACTGAACCAGGTCAAGGGCGACGCTCCCCAGCACGTGCTCCGGACCGCGAGCGAGCTCACACCGCTGCTCGGCGGTGTTGAACTGGGCGGCTGACGTACGGCCCCGCCCGAGCACCGCGATGAGGGGGTGCGGCAGTTGCTGCCGCACCCCCTCATCGTGCGTCCGTACGTCCGTCCTCACGCGTGCTCGTGCTCCTCGTACGCCCGTGCCGAGTGCGCGGAGGGCCCGATTCACACTCATCATCTGCACGGCCCTGAGCCCGGACGACGACAGTGGCGCCACCAGCAGGTGCCGGTGACGCCACTGTCGATGTGTGACGCGGGTGGAACGTCAGGCGTTCACACCGGTGTTGCCGAACGCCGGGTTCAGCAGGCCGATGACGTTGATCGTGTTGCCAACGACGTTCACCGGCACGTTCACCGGGACCTGGATCAGGTTGCCGGAGAGGACACCCGGGGAACCGACGGCGGCACCGTGGGCCGAGCTGTCCGCGAACGCGGAGCCCGCGGCGGCACCAGCGGCCATACCGGCAGTGGCCAGGACCACGGCGACCTTCTTGGCAGTCTTCATGGGAGATAGCACCTTCTGTTCGATGTTCTGCCCAGCGATGGGCTCACACAGATCGAAACGGACGACCGGGCAAGACGACACGGGCGACATCCCAGCTACCCCCTGTTCGGCGGATTGTTCCGATGAACGGCCCACAAAAGGCCAAGAAGGCCCATTGGAGTGAACCGGGAGAACCAAACGACCGACGACGTAGTTGCTCAGGACGCTCCAGCAGTGGGCATCCACGAACAGAAGGACGGAACATGTTCAAGAAGGTTATGGCGACCGCGGCGGTCACCCTCTCCGTGGCGGGCGCGGGCGCAGCAATGGCGCCGCAGGCTATGGCCATCGGGGACCACCAGGGCACGACCTCGGTCAGCGGCAACGGCTCCTCCCAGACGTACGGCAACTCCGAGACCTACGGCGACCTGAGCCCGCAGCTCGGCCTCGTCCAGGGCTCGCTGAACAAGCCCTGCATCGGTCTTCCGCTCAAGGCCAACGTCGGCTCCCTGATCGGTGCCATCCCGATCGCCGTCCAGGACATCCCGATCCTCTCGGCCCCGCAGAACCAGCAGTGCACCGAGAACTCCACCCAGGCCAAGGGTGACGAGCCCCTCTCGCACATCCTCAGCAACATCCCGGTCCTCTCCGGCAACGGCGTCGCCAACAGCTGACCCCGTTCTGTTTCCGATCGGCTCCTGGCGCTCCCGGCCATCGGAGACAGCGGTTACGACAGCAGCACGAGCACCTCGACTCCCTTTGGGCGTCGAGGTGCTCGTGCTGTTCCGGTGGTCTTGGGAATTCTTGGAAGAAAGCCGTTCCTGATTCGTTCCGGATTCATTCCGCAGACGGGTGAAGTCGACCCTGCGGGCGCTGTGCGCGCTGCTTCAATGGGACGGGCGGATCGCCCATGGATCCTTTCCTGCGCAAGCCTCCAGCCGGCGGCGCATTGCGTCGTGGGGCAGTCGTGCTTCCTGTTGGCATGGCGCGTGGGGAGACGCGCGGCGGTCCGCCCCCTCCCGCCGGGGTCCTTTTATATGACACTCCGCTGATCTTCCGTTCGTCATCGCCATCGAGGGCCGTGCCGCATTCGAGTGAACGGGCGGAACCAAACGGGTCGAGGGCAGTTGATCAGTCTGCTCCACGATCGATCGTTCATAGCGAAAAGGGACATCAAGTGATCAAGAAGATTCTGGCTACCGCAGCGGTCACCGCTTCGATGGTGGGCGCCGGTGCGGCCGTGGCCTCCCCGGCCCTGGCCATCGGCAACGACAACGGCACCACCTCCTTCAGCGGCAACGGCGCCTCGCAGACCTACGGCAACTCCGCCACCCACGGCGACATGAGCCCGCAGTTCGCCCTCGTCCAGGGGTCGCTGAACAAGCCCTGCATCGCCCTGCCCGCGAAGGCCAACGTCGGTTCGCTGATCGGTCTCATCCCGGTCGCCGTCCAGGACGTCTCGATCCTCTCCGCGCCGCAGAACCAGCAGTGCACCGAGAACTCGACGCAGGCCAAGGGTGACGAGCCGCTGTCGCACATCCTCAGCAACATCCCGATCCTGTCGGGCAACGGCGCGGGCAACAACTAAGCGCCGAACTGAGTGTGCCCCTGAGCGCAAGGCGTTCGGGGGCACACTCATTCCTCCCCGCCATGGGCGGCTCCGGCGCTCTCGAAATTTGAACGACGTCACCCCATCGCTTTACGTTGAGTTATCACCTAAAGCAATTTGCTGCCGATCTGAAGAAATATAGTGCGGCATACGAGTGACATTTCGAACGATTAGCCATATGGCGGTTTCCTCGCGGGAATCCACTCGTTACTAGATCTGCGGGGGTGCGAATGCACAGAAAACTGTCGACGCAGCGCGAAGGCCGTGGCTGCGTACCGCACCGCCACTGAAAGGATCACAAGATGAAGCACAAGAAGGCTGCTGCCGTCATCGCTGGTGTCATCATGGCGCTGGGCTCTGCTGCCCCGGCCATGGCCGACGCCGACGCCACTGGTGCCGCGATCGGTTCGCCCGGCGTTCTGTCCGGCAACCTGATTCAGATCCCCGTTCACGTGCCCATCAACGTCTGTGGCAACTCGATCAACGTGATCGGACTTCTCAACCCCGCCTTCGGCAACACCTGTGTGAACGACTGACTACTTTCTGTCTTCGCTACCGACAATTCGTCAGTAGCGAATAACTGACAATGAGTCAGAGAATCAAAGCCCCGGGGCATGCGAAAGCGTGCCCCGGGGCTGTTTCACGCCAACTCATTGCCGATAACGACCAGAGTGGCTAACCCTCTGGCAACAGCACCTCCCGGTATCTAGCATTCCGCTATCCGCTCCTTCAGGAAACTGTTTCATTTCCTGAAGGATTGTCATGACCCTGCCCGGTCATGGTCTTTTCTGGATGAAAGAATTCTCATTCCCATCGAACGGAGAATCATGTCCCGTGCACTTTTCGCGAGTGGTGCTGCGGCGGCCATATTGGCGTCACTGCTCGGTGCTTCGAACGCTTCCGCGAAGACGGTGACTTTTGCCGCACCACCAGAGAAAATCACCATCGACATCGCAACCATCAATGGATCGGGCTGTCACCCCGGCACCGCGGCCGTGGCCGTCTCCGAGGACAACACCGCCTTCACCGTGACCTACAGCGACTACCTCGCCAAGGTGGGAGTCGGTGCCTCACCGACCGACTTCCGGAAGAACTGCCAGCTCAGCCTGGTGCTCCATGTACCGCAGGGCTTCACCTATGCGATCGCCAGCACGGACTACCGCGGCTTCGCCAGCCTGGAGCCCACCGCGATCGGCACCCAGAAGGCGTCGTACTACTTCCAGGGCTCGCCGGTCACAGCCTCCCGGACCCACAACTTCCGCGGCCCCCTGAACGACAACTGGCAGGCCACCAACAGCACGGAGTGGGGCCAGATGGTCTGGGCGCCCTGCGGCGTGAAGCGCAACTTCAACGTGAACACCGAATTGCGGGTGAGCCCCGGGCTCTCCGACCGGACGAAGACCACCAGCTTCATGGCGATGGACTCCACCGATGGCGCCATCGACACCGTCTACCGACTCGCGTGGAAGGAATGCCCCTGAACCGCTGAACGCCCCGCGCTGACCTAACGAGCGACCCCGCCTCGGCCGCTTCCTTCCAACGGCCGGGGCGGTGGCTTTCCGCCCCTTTCATGGTCTTCGGCCTCATGGCTCAGCCCTCATTAGGGCCCTTACGGGCGAGGTGACGAGCGCAACATTCATCCGTCGCTCTCCGTCGCCCAAGGGGCGAACCGCAGGTGCCGAGCTCATCCGGGGAACGTTTTCCAAGGACGTGGGGCGCTCTCGCCAAATGAAGCACTAAAGAGGACATTCCCCTACCGGTGCCCTTGTCGCGAGCCGCGGAAAAACGCACGGCACGCGCCGATACGCGGCCGTAAGCTCACCGTCATGCAGGTGATCCAGTCGACGAAGCTCGCGAATGTCTGTTACGAGATCCGGGGTCCGGTCCTTGAGGAAGCGATGCGGCTGGAAGCAGCAGGGCAGCGCATCCTCAAACTCAACACCGGCAACCCGGCAGCCTTCGGGTTCGAATGCCCACCCGAGATCCTGGAGGACATCCTCCGCAATCTCGGCACCGCACATGGATACGGCGACGCCAAGGGGTTGCTGTCCGCACGGCGCGCGGTAATGCAGCACTACCAGACCAAGGGCATCGAGTTGGACGTCGAGGACGTCTACCTCGGCAACGGCGTCTCGGAGCTCATCCAGATGTCGATGCAGGCACTGCTCGACGACGGTGACGAGGTGCTCGTTCCCGCCCCGGACTACCCGCTGTGGACCGCATCGGTGTCCTTGGCCGGTGGTACGGCCGTGCACTACCGGTGTGACGAGCAGTCCGACTGGATGCCGGACCTCGCCGACATCGAACGGAAGATCACGGACCGCACCCGGGCGATCGTGATCATCAACCCCAACAATCCCACCGGTGCGGTCTACGACGACGAGATGTTGCGCGGGCTGACCGAAATCGCCCGGCGCCATCAGCTGGTCGTCTGCTCCGATGAGATCTACGACAAGATCCTCTACGACGGCACGACCCACACGCCGACCGCCGCGATCGCCCCGGACCTCCTCGTCCTCACCTTCAACGGCCTCTCGAAGAACTATCGGGTGGCCGGATATCGCACCGGATGGATGGCGGTCTGCGGGCCCAAGGACCACGCCGCCTCCTACATCGAGGGGCTGACCGTCCTCGCCAACATGCGGCTGTGCGCCAACATGCCCTCCCAACACGCGGTGGCCACGGCGCTCGGCGGTCGACAGTCGATCGAGGACCTCGTACTCCCGGGCGGACGCATCCTGGAGCAGCGGAACGTCGCGTACGACCTGGTCACCCAGATCCCCGGGGTGACCTGCGTCAAGCCGAAGGGTGCGCTCTACCTCTTCCCCCGGCTCGACCCACAGGTCTACAAGATCAAGGACGATCGACAGATGGTCCTCGACCTTCTGCGCGCCGAGAAGATCATGGTGGTGCACGGAACCGGGTTCAACTGGCCGGAGCCGGATCACTTCCGGATCGTGACCCTGCCGGCCGCGCCGGAGCTCGCGGATGCGATCACCCGGATCGGATCGTTCCTGGATGGCTACGGCCAGCCCTGAGGCCCTGCCCGCACCCTCCGCCGCTGACGTGCGGAAGGCGGGCCAACACCTGAAGGCCGCCCTCCTGGCCCAGCGCTCAGCCGCATGTCGTGCCCCCTCCGGGGCGTACGCCGGCGCTGAGACCGGCCCTGGGAGGCGGCCTTCCGGTGCATTCAGATGCCTTGGGGCGATTTATGGGCGAAGTGCGGCCCGTAAATCGCCAGCATCTCCGACCGAGCTCAACTTTAGACTTGATCTAAGCTAGGATGGTCTCCTGGAAGTGAGCAGGAGGCTATCCCCCATGTACGAGCCGATCCGCACCAAATCCGTCCACTCCACCGCCCCGTCCGACGGCTATCCGCACCGGACGCGCGAGGAGGAGTTGGACATCCAGCTGGCGGGCCATCTCTCCGCACTGCTGACCGTCACCGATGAGCTGGCCCTGAGCGAGCCGGCCGAGCGCATCGCCGCCCAGATCACCCGACTGCGTGGCGCGGCCCCCGTGCGCCGCACGACGGTGGGCACGGGCGATCCGCACGTTCTGCACCGTAGGGCACACGCTCTGGCCGGCCGGGCGCTGGTCGTCGCGGCCTCCCGCGCCGACACCACGGTCGCCATCCTCGCCGCCGAGCGCATGGACGCCCACGCGGCGGCCCTCGACGCGCCCCGACTGGTCGGGGCCCACTGACGGCCCCGGTCCACGGGCCGCTCAGGCGCGTGGACCGGGCGCCACGCACGGTCGTCTGCCGATCTCACGTGGTTGTCCTCCCATGGCTGCTCGCACGAATGCTCGGAGAAAATGAGCGACCCCCGGAAGCCGTGAGGGGGCTTCCGGGGGCCTGGGGCCCGTCATGGATCGTGTCTGCTGATGCAGCCCGACCGCTGTACAGCCCGACCATGGGTCAGGCCCCTGTCACGGCAGACCGTGGCGACCCCACGGGTCAGGGCGGATGTCGAGATGTCCTGCCGCGACGTCTTGGGACGCCCGACCGCTGCCGCCCGTGGCCCCGGACGGCAGCGGAGTGCGGCGTCAGCCCAGTCGGGCCACCAGTGCGCGGTACTCGTCCCACAGCTCCTTCGGCGTGTGGTCGCCGAAGGTGTTGAGGTGTTCCGGCACGAGGGCCGCTTCTTCGCGCCAGACCTCGGTGTCCACCTTCAGCAGGAAGTCGAGGTCGTCCGCGCCCAGCTTCAGACCATCGGTGTCCAGCGCCTGCGCGGTCGGCAGGATGCCGATGGGGGTCTCGACGCCGTCGGCCTTGCCTTCGAGCCGCTCGACGATCCACTTCAGCACCCGGCTGTTCTCGCCGAAGCCGGGCCAGACGAACTTGCCGGCGTCGTTCTTGCGGAACCAGTTGACGTAGTAGATCTTGGGCAGCTTGGCCGGGTCGGCGCTCTCGCCGACCTTGAGCCAGTGGGCCATGTAGTCGCCCATGTTGTAGCCGCAGAAGGGGAGCATCGCGAACGGGTCGCGGCGCAGCTCGCCCACCTTGCCCTCGGCCGCCGCGGTCTTCTCACTCGCCACATTGGCGCCCAGGAAGACACCGTGCTGCCAGCTGAAGGACTCGGTGACCAGGGGAACGGCACTGGCGCGACGGCCGCCGAAGAGGATCGCCGAGATCGGTACGCCCTTGGGGTCCTCCCACTCGGGGGCCACGGTCGGGCACTGTGCGGCGGGGACCGTGAAGCGGGCGTTGGGGTGGGCGGCCGGGGTGGTGGACTCGGGGGTCCAGTCGTTGCCCTTCCAGTCCGTGAGGTGCGCCGGAGTCTCCTCCGTCATGCCCTCCCACCAGATGTCGTTGTCGTCGGTGAGCGCGACATTGGTGAAGACCGCATTGCCCCACAGGGTCTTCATGGCGTTGGCGTTCGTGTGCTCGCCGGTGCCGGGCGCGACGCCGAAGAAGCCCGCCTCGGGGTTGATCGCGTACAGCCTGCCGTCCTCGCCGAACCGCATCCAGGCGATGTCGTCGCCGATGGTCTCCACGGTCCAGCCGGGGATCGTGGGCTCCAGCATGGCCAGGTTGGTCTTGCCGCAGGCGGAGGGGAAGGCCGCGGCGATGTACTGGGACTGGCCCTTGGGCGGGGTGAGCTTGAGGATCAGCATGTGCTCGGCGAGCCAGCCCTCGTCGCGGGCCATGACGGAGGCGATCCGCAGGGCGTAGCACTTCTTGCCGAGCAGGGCGTTGCCGCCGTACCCGGAGCCGTACGACCAGATCTCGCGGCTCTCGGGGAAGTGGGAGATGTACTTGGTGGAGTTGCAGGGCCACGGAACGTCCTGCTGGCCCTCCGCGAGGGGCGCGCCCAGGGTGTGGACGGCCTTGACGAAGAAGCCGTCGGAGCCCAGTTCGTCCAGGACTGCCTTGCCCATGCGGGTCATGGTGCGCATGGCGACGGCGACATAGGCGGAGTCGGTGATCTCGACGCCGATCGCGGACAGCGGCGAACCGACGGGGCCCATGCAGAAGGGCACCACGTACATCGTGCGTCCGCGCATCGCACCGCGGAAGATGCCCTGCTCACCGGTGAAGATGTCCCGCATCTCGGCGGGAGCCTTCCAGTGGTTGGTCGGGCCGGCGTCCGCCTCCTTCTCGGAGCAGATGAAGGTACGGTCCTCCACCCGGGCGACGTCGGAGGGGTCGGACGCGGCGTAGTACGAGTTCGGACGCTTGATCGGGTCGAGTTTCTTGAAGGTGCCCTTGGCCACGAGCTCCTCGCACAGGCGCTCGTACTCGGCCTCGGAACCATCACACCAGACGACGCTGTCCGGCTCGGTGATTGCTGCGATCTCGTCGACCCAGGAGATCAGCTCCCGGTGGTGAGTGGGGACGGTGGGAGCCGCGATGTCGCGCGCCACGATCGCTCCTAAGTGAGGGGTTTGAGGATGGTTGCCCCGTGGGGGCTGCGACCCGGATGCTTCGTAGCCGCTCATCCGGTGCCGACCGCACTCATCTGATCATCCGTGGCTTGCGCCCATATGTCCAGAGGGCATCTCACGTGAGCATCACCACTCGTGTCGTCCCCCTCCCACGCCCCGAAGGGCCACCGCCCCAGGCGAACGGCCCTCTCCATAAAGGTCGTATAAGCGCTGGTCACATCGATCTGGGCGGTGAGGCCCGGTAGCTGTGTGGGACCTACGGTTCCGTAGGTACCATCCAGAGCATGACCTCTGCCGCGAGCTCCGCCGCGCCCGACGTGACCGAGATAGAGCCAGTGCCCGTCAAGCCGAGGATGCGTGGCTGGATTCACGCCGGGATGTTCCCGGCGGTGCTCGTCGCGGGTCTGGTGCTCACGGCGTCCGCCGGCACCTCACGGGCCCGGCTGGCGTGCGCGATCTACGTCCTGACCGCCTGCCTGCTGTTCGGCGTGAGCGCGCTGTACCACCGCGGGAACTGGGGACCGCGCGGCGAAGCCATCCTGCGCAGACTCGACCACGCCAATATCTTTCTGATCATCGCGGGCACCTATACCCCGCTCACGATGCTCCTGCTCCCCGATTCCACCGCACGGCCCCTTCTGTGGGCGGTCTGGGCCGCAGCCGCCGCCGGTATCGCCTTCCGGGTGCTGTGGGTCGGCGCGCCACGCTGGCTCTACACCCCCTGCTACATCGCGATGGGCTGGGCGGCGGTCTTCTTCCTGCCCGACTTCATGCGGACCGGGGGGATCGCGGTACTCGTCTGTGTGATCGTCGGTGGACTGCTCTACAGCGCCGGCGGAGTGGTGTACGGGATCAAGCGGCCCAACCCGTCACCGCGCTGGTTCGGCTTCCACGAGGTCTTCCACTCACTGACGCTGGCGGCGTTCGTCGTGCACTACGTCGGCATCTCCCTGGTCGCCTATCAGCACTGACCTTCCGGCCCCCACGAGTACGAGGCCGTGACGACATCGCCACGGCCTTTCTGCTCGCCCGCCGTGCGGCGTACACGGCCCTGCTCCGCGGCCTGCACGGCGGCGGCGCCCATGACCGGTGCCGGACAATGAGCACATGGCCGCCTCCGCACCCGACTCCACCCCGAAGCCCTCGGACGACCGACTCGCCGAGTCCCAGCAGTCGGCCTCGCCACGCCCGGGATTGCGGGAGCGCAAGAAGCTGAAGACCCGCCTCGCGATCCGCAAGGAGACATACCGGCTGATCGCCGAGCAGGGGTACGAAGCGACGACGGTGGAACAGATCGCGGCAGCGGCCGAGGTCTCGCCGTCGACGGTCTTCCGCTACTTCCCGACCAAGGAGGACATCGTCCTCACCGATGAGGACGGCCCGATCGTGGAGGCCCAACTGCGGGCGCGACCGGTTGACGAACACCCGCTCGACTCGATCCGCAACGTCGTCGTGCACTCCCTGACGTCCCGGGTCAGCGCGGAGCAGGACGAGGTGGTGCAGCGCACCCGGCTGATGGTGGAGTTCCCCGCCGTGCGAGCCCGTATGACGGAGACGATGACCTCCACGTCCGCCGTCCTGATCCGCGTCCTCGCCGACCGCGCCGGCCGCCCCCACGACGATCTGGACGTACGGGTGCGGGTGGCGGCGGTGATGGGGGTGCTGCGGGAGGTGCTGCTGTACTGGGCCGAACGGGGGCACCGGGACGATCTGGCAGAACTGATGGATGCGGCGCTGCGGGGGCTCGACTCCGGCTGGCGACCCTGAGCTGACCCGATCGACCCCGCCCGGGCACCCGACCGACGGCGGACCTGCCGATCGAGCTCCCCGGCCCCTCGGATCCTTGGCCCGTGCTTCGTGCTTCGTGCTTCGTGCTTCGTGCTCCTCGGCCCGAGCAAGGCCCTACGGTCGGAGTTCGCGCTCCAACTCCTCTGATGTGGTCACCGACATCCGGCAGACGAAGCCCCGGCACACATAGGCCGCCGCCTCGCCCGCCACCAGCGGGCGGTCCTTGAGCAGGGGGAACTCATCGCCACCCGGTTCACCCCGCGCGATCACCGCACCGGGGGCACGGCCCAGCAGCGCCGTGCGGTGGAGCCCGTCGGTGAGTGGATCGGCGGACGCCCCCACCACCGCGACCTCGCGGGGGCCGTCCACGTGGGCTTCGGCGACGGCCAGCCCCCAGCCGATGAAACGAGGGGCCTTGGGCGCGAGGGCCTTCACCACGCCGAGGGCGTCCTCGGCGGCCGTGCGGTGGGCGGTGGAACCGGTGTGGGCCGCGTACGACAGCAGGGCGCCCGCCGCCGCCGTCCAACCCGAGGGGGTCGCGTTGTCCGTCGGGTCCTGTGGACGGCGGATCAATCGCTCCGCGTCGTGGGCCGTGTCGTACAAGGTGCCGTTATCGCCCCTGAACTGGTCGAGCACGATGTCCAAGAGGAACCCCGAGAACTCCAGCCACACCCCTTCACCCGTCACACCGGCGAGGGCGAGGAACCCCTCCGCCACATCCGCGTAGTCCTCCAGCACCCCGGCGTTGGCCCCCACGCGTCCATCCCGTGAGGTGCGCCGGAGCCTGGCGTGCGGATCCAGGTGGAGCCGGACCAGGAGGTCCGCCGCCTCGGTGGCGCGCTCGATCAGATCGGGCCGGTCGAAGTAGGCGCCGACCTCGGCGAGCGCGGCGATGGCGAGACCGTTCCAGGCGGCAACCACCTTGTCGTCCCGTTCCGGACGCGGACGCTCAGCGCGGGCCGCGAGCAGCCGTCGGCGCAGTTCCGGGTCGGCTTCCGCACCCGGGAGTTGAAGCACCGACGCGCCCTCTTCGAAGGTGCCTTCGGCCGTGACGCCGAACAGGTCCGCGGCGCGCCCGGCGTCCTCGTCTCCGAGCGCAGTGCGCAGTTGCTCGGGCGTCCATGCGTAGAAGGCGCCCTCGACGGTGCGGCCCGTACCGTCGTCGCTGTCCGCGTCGAGGGCGGACGCGAAACCGCCCTCAGGCGTGCGCAGTTCCCGCACCATGAAGTCCGCGGTCTCCAACGCGATCCTGCGGGCCAGGTCCGATCCGGTGACGCGCCACAGATGGGCGTACACCCGGCACAGCAGTGCATTGTCGTAGAGCATCTTCTCGAAGTGCGGAACGACCCACTCGCGATCCACCGCATAGCGGGCGAACCCACCGCCGAGTTGGTCGTAGATACCGCCGCGCGCCATCGCCTCGCAGGTTTCGACGACCATCTGGAGGGCGCCGTCCGCGCCGGTGCGGGCGTGGTGGCGCAGCAGGAACTCCAACACCATCGACGGCGGGAACTTGGGCGCGCCACCGAAGCCGCCGTGCCGCTCGTCGTAGTCCCGGGTGAGGTTCAGCAGTGCCTGCGCGAGCTGTTCCTCGCCGGGTGCCCCATCCCCTCCATGGGTGAACGAACGCTCGGATAGATCGCGGGCGATCCGTTGGGCGACCTCCGCGACCTCCGTGCGCCGGTCCTTCCAGGCCGCCGCAACCCCTTCGAGGACCTGCCGGAAGGACGCCATACCGTGGCGCGGCTCGGGCGGGAAGTAGGTGCCGAAGTAGAACGGCTCGGCATCGCCGGTGAGAAAGACGGTCATGGGCCAGCCGCCCTGACCGGTGGCGGCCTGGACGGCCTCCATGTACACGGCGTCGACGTCGGGCCGCTCCTCGCGGTCGACCTTGACGGCGACGAAGTGCTCGTTCAGATACGCGGCGGTCTGCTCGTCCTCGAAGGACTCGTGGGCCATGACGTGGCACCAGTGGCACGCCGAGTATCCGACGGACAGCAGTACGGGTACGTCGCGGCGCCGGGCTTCCTCGAAAGCCTCCGGCATCCAGGGCCACCAGTCGACCGGATTGTCAGCGTGCTGGAGCAGATAGGGCGAGGTCACACCAGCCAACCGGTTCATGAGCCCCAGCCTCTCACAGCGCTTGATGCGACCAGTGAAACACTGACGAGCCCGCCTCACTCGGCCGAATTGCACTTGTGCGCCATTACGTGGTCGGCGGCTCTCCACCCTTCCGAGTCGGGCAGCCCGGCACCTCGAAACAGTAGGCTTGGCGCAGCAGCGCCGGACCTGCCGAGGTCTCTCGAAGGAGGTACACCATGACCGCCGAGATGGTGGCGCCCGCGTGGATGCATACGCAGATCAGCGCGGAACAGTACGACTCCTGGTCCGAGGAGCAGTGCGCCGGCATCGAGATCGTGGACGGGATGGTCGTCGTGAGCCCGAGCGCCTCCAAGCGCCACAACCGGCTGGCCCGGATCCTGGCCAATGCCCTGGACACGGCCGCAGGCAAAGACTGGAACGCCGACACGGACTTCGATGTCCGCCTGCAGGACGTTCCCCTCACCAACCGCCGCCCTGACGTCATCGTCTACCGGGCGGAGACCATCGACCTCACGCCTACCCGTCCCGAGCACGTACTCCTGGTGGTCGAAGTGGTGTCGCCCGGCTCGGAGACCACCGACCGGATCGTGAAGGTCGACCAGTACGCCAAGGCCGGCATCCCTTTCTACTGGCGGGTCGAGCAGGCCGCCACCGGTGTCCCCATCGTCTATACCTATGTCCTCGACCCCGCCACCAAGGCGTACAGGGACGGCGAGGTGTTCACCGGCACGGTGAAGGCCACCGCACCTTTCTCCGTCAAGGTCGATCTCGGGGTCATGTGACGTCACTCTGCTCACGGTATGCAGCGGAGAACCGACGGAAACGACGGCCGGAGGCGCCCCGGGCAAGCCTTGCGCCAGGGGCGCCTCCGGCCACGGCGCCGCCTACCGGCCGACCCCGGACTTCACGGCTCCCACCGACTGTGTGTCCGCGGCGTGCTCGATGCCTCGGAACCCGTTCCCGAGGTATCCGCCGATCACGATGACGGTCGCCGCCGCGCCAAGGGCGACCGCCAGCCGTTCGCCTCTCGACAGAGCGGTCGTCGCACCCTCCGGCGGCGCGGTCCGGTGGTAGACGAGCGCCCCGGCCGTGAAGGCTCCGGCAACGACGAGGGCGGTGATCAGGTCAAAGGTTACGTACAAGGAGCCCCCCGGGTTCAAAGCCCGCTGCCGGAACGAGATGCCTCGGCGGCGGGTGCAAGCAAACGGCATGGTTCAGGAACGAGTTCGACGCCCCGCGGCCGGGGCCATGTGGACGGTTACTCGGCATCCAGCTGCTGTCGCAGCTGATCCAGCGTGGAACCTTCGGGCGTCCGCCACAGGGTCCAGCCGTTGATGACGTTGCCGGTCACGGCCTCCGCGGCCTTCGACGGCGAGGGGAAGGGGGAGGGGTGCCCGTCGACGACGAGCTGACCTTCGGCAGTGACGACGGCACGGCCCAACCTGTTGGCGCGACGCTGACGGAACGTGAGCACCGCCCCCGGTTCGAGCAGGCCGGCGCGCATCAGCCCGGCCAGGGGTCCCTGGGGAATCACCGGAGCGGCCTGCGCAGAGGCCGCTCCTTCGCCGAGGGACAGGGTGACGTGAATGGTGTCGTCACCGCTCGCGCTCACGAGTCGGGCGATGACGGCGGGGTCGAAGTGGATACTCAGCGTGGCCATGTTCACTCCTTACGTAGACGGCCTCCCCGACGGGACGCCTTGACTTCGCTTCGATTTTAAGCAGCACAAGCAACTCGAGTCAACTTCGACTGCAAGCGATTAAGGAGAAGTTCCGGAGGTGCCGGACGAAGGTCCGGGCGCCTCATCTCGCCAGGAAGCTGCTCAGTGCCCTGCTGCGCATGTCCCGCGTCGTCGCCAACTGGTCCAGCAGCCGCCGCTCATGGGCGTCGAAGCTCGCCATGGCTTCGCCGATGGACCGCTGGGTGTCGAGATCGGGGAGGGCGACGGGTAGCGTCCCGGCCGCGTCGGTAGGGCGCGTATGCCCGCCACAACCGGTCGGCGACCTCTACCGCCAGGTCTGCACCCTTTTCGCTCACGAACATCTCCCCTCACCGATCCCTATGCGCAGCCTGGCTGCGCACTTACTCTCAAGCCAAGCTGCAGCTCCAGACGTCGACTCGCTCGACGGAACTGCGGCGACAAGGTGTCGAGGAATGGTCAGCACGTGACGCAGGTCACCCCAGAGGTGGAGACCCGGGATGGAGGGCACGGAAGCCAAGACACCGCCTCCCTGTAATAGAGACTGTCTTACACTGTGCTCGTGAAACAGACTCGAGCCGGAACCACTGAGAACATCTCCGTGTCCATGCCCGCCGAGCTGGTCAGCGAGCTCCGCTCCCGAACCGGCCGCCGCGGGCTGTCCAGCTACATCACCGAAGCCGTCAGGCACCAGCTCACCATGGACGGGCTCGCCGAGATCGTGGCGGCCCATGAGGAGGAGCACGGCGGGCTCACGGAGCAGGAGGTCGAAGCTGCCCGACGCGAGCTATTCGGAGACGAGAACGCCGAGCGGGGCGCCGCGTGAAGGAGCAGCCGGCCCGCTCGCTGGTGCTCGACTCCGAGGCGCTCTCTCTGCTCCTGCGCAACGACCGCGGTATGGCGGCTCGCATCGAGGCATCCCGGCAGGCTGGGGTTCCCGTCCTCGTGTCCGCGCTGACCATTGTTGAAGCCGTACACGGAAAGACTGATCTGCAGCGCTTGAAGTGGGTGCTCTCCCGACTGCGAGTGGAACCGGTCGGCCTGGAGGACTCCCTGACTGCCGTGGAGCTGCTTCAGGACGCAGGCGGGCTGCACGGGCACAAGTACGCGATCGACGCCCTCGTCGCCGCGCTCGCGCTCCGCGTCCCGGCTCCCGTGATCGTTCTGACTTCTGACCGCGACGACTGGTCGAAGCTCTGCGGAAACCGTGTGATCGTCAGAGAGGTGTGAGCGCCGTCCACTGCCGGGTTCGCGAGTTCACTGGCACCAGTGTCACTCCGAGTATCCGACCGACAGCAGTACGGGTACGTCGCGGCGCCGGGCTTCCTCGAAAGCCTCCGGCATCCAGGGCCACCAGTCGACCGGATTGTCAGCGTGCTGGAGCAGATAGGGCGAGGTCACACCAGCCAACCGGTTCATGAGCCCCAGCCTCTCACAGCGCTTGATGCGACCAGTGAAACACTGACGAGCCCGCCTCACTCGGCCGAATTGCACTTGTGCGCCATTGCGTGGTCGGCGGCTCCCTGGGAGCCGTCTGACAGCGCTGGACGGTCATTCCGTCCTGGCTGGCCTCGCCGTGGATTGCCCGGGTCCAGCACCGCCCCCCAGGAGCTGGTATCGGGTGGCGCTCGGCAGTGCTCCCTTGCCCCAGGGGCCACACCAGGAACCAGGTGGGGCGGGGGTTGCGTCCCTTTTAGGGGTGGAGGGGGTCTGTCGTGGAGCGGATCGGGCGTCGGACGCCGTGGGCCGGGGGTTGTCTGAGTCTGGTGGGTGGTGGGGTCGCCGGGTACGGGATTCATCGGCTCTCCCTCGCGGCCCGGCGTGAGTGTCGCGTCGCGCAGGAGCATCGGCTCAGCGTTCTGGACTGGTGGATGTGGGAAGCGCCGCTCACCGTGCTGGCGACCGCCTTCTGCGGGTTGTTCGGATGGGCGTTGGCCGCGGCCGGGGTGCACCGGGCGGGGCCGATGGTGCGGCGGGTCGTGCCCGCGGTGGTGTTCGTCGGGGTGCTGGTTGCGCTGGCGCTCGTGCACTTCTCCTGGTTGGGGACGCCTTACGCCCTGGGGACCATCAGCGACGGCGCCTGCGCCGATGACAACGTTCCGCCCTGGTGGCCCGGCTGGCTGCCCGCGTAAGGCTCTCTCGCGCGAATGCCCCGCACACAGGACACTTGGACCCGAAACGGGAACCGAATCTTGAGGGGGAACCGCTATGCGGGACAGCCATCGGACCGAAGCCGAGCGGCTGTTGGTACGTGCCGTGGAGGAAGAGGCACGGCGTACGGGCGGACGGACGGACAGTGGGGCGCTGTTGGCGCGGGGGCGGGCGGCGCTCGACGGGATGGCGTCCAACGCGGCCGATGAGTACACGGCGTACGAACAGGCCCTGAGTGCTGCGGAGTCGGCGAGACGGCCGCTGGGGGCGCAGTTCAGTCGGAAGAACCTGTCGACTCCGTTGGTGGTGACGGCCGTGGCCGCCGCCGCCGCGGTCAGTGCCGATATGGCGTTGGGGACGACGACCGGTACGGCGCTCGGTGCGGGGGCGATCGTTGCAGCCGCGGGGGCGGCCACCACGGTGGCCAAGGTGACCGCGTCCCACTGGCCGGCGGCCCATCGCCGGGCGGGCGCGTTGAACCAGCCCGGCGGTACCGAGCAGTTGCGTCTCCAGTGGCTGACCGCCCTGGAGGTGCGCGGGATCAGGCCCTTCCTGGACCAGCAGCGGATGCTGGCCGGCGCACTTCCCGCCCCGCAGAACGCGGCCGGTGCATCGGTGCGACTGCGCGGTGCGGACCGTAGCGCTGCGGCGCGTATGCGATCGGTGCTGGCGCAGTCGTTCGGGCATCTGCCGCAGCCCAGTGGGGTGTTCAGCGGGCGCCGCGATGCGATGGCGCAGATCAGCCAGTGGGTGCAGGCCGGTCGTGCCGCCACCGAGACCAAGCCGACGGTCGTCGTGCTGTACGGGGAGCGCGGGGCGGGTCGCACCGCTCTTGCGATACGCGCGGCACACCATTTGAAGGATCAGTTCCGGGGTGCGTGCGTGGTGGGTCTGCGGGGTGACAGCGAGCATCCGCTGACCACCCGGGAGGCGTTGTTGCACCTGTTGAACCGGTTGGGTGCGCCGCGGGAGCAACTGCTGTTCCGGGAGCGTTCGTCGACCGAGCAGCAGGTACGCAGATTGAGCGAGCTCTACCACCAGCAGTTGACCGGACTGCCCGTGACAGTGATCTTGGATGACGCGGGCGATGCGGAGCAGGTGCGGACCCTGCTGCCGGAGCGCTCGGACAGTCTGGTGCTGATCACCTCCCGGACCCGCTTGGAGCTGCCGGCCGACACTCCGGCGTGGGTGCACCAACTGCCGGTGGAGGCGTTGGACACGGCGAGCGCCGAGGAGTTGTTGCGGGGCCAGGAGCCCGAGCCCTCGTGGGGCGTGTACGACGGCCAGTCAGTGGAGGAGATCCGCGAGTCGTGCGGCGGGTTGCCGTTGGCGCTGCGGATCGCGGGGTCGTCCCTCGGGTCACGTACGCCACAGCAGCTGGTCGCAGCTCTTGGGGAGCGCGGCGAGGCCGGCCCGGTGGAGCGTGTGCTCTGGCTGCGCTACACGGATCAGCCGGACGCGGCACGACGGCTGCTGCGGCGTCTTGCGCTGGCCGGCCGGGCATCACTCGGTTCGGCGGCAGCGGCGGCGCTGCTGGGCACCGACCAGCAGGAGGCCCAGCGACTGTTGGGGGAGCTGGCCGCGGCGGGGCTGATCGACCATGTGCGCGGGGACCGCTACCGGCTGCATGACTCGGTACGTGCTTTCGCCCGGGCCCGCTTGCTGGAGGAGGAGGCGGCCGATGAGCGCACGGCCGCACAGGGCCGACTGATCCAGAGCTATGCGGATCTGGCAGGCGCCGTGATCCGTATGGTCGACGGCAAGCTCTCCACCCGCGCTGGCAAGTTCGGGGCGCACGGTTTCTCCTCGCTGGAGTCGGCACTTCGCTGGCTCGACGACGAGTCCAGCTTCATCACATCGGCACTGCGCCATGCGGAGGGGGTGGAGCAGCAGACGGTGCTCAATCTGCTCGGTGCGCTGGCCGACTACTGCTTGCTGCGCGGTGACCTCTACCGCCTCGGGGAGATCAGCGAGCTCTCGCAGGCCGTTGATCAGGGGTTGTTGGAGCGGTCGGTGCAGTGGCGTACGGGCATCGCGGCCCGGCAGTTGGGCGAGCTGGACAAGGCGCGTACGACCCTGTCGTCGGTGGTGGGCCTGTACCGGGAGGCGCAGAACGACTCGGGCACGGCGTTGGCGTTGTGTTCGCTCGGAATCACACTGCACCACCAGGGAAATCTCACGGAGGCCGCGGCCCGGTTGACGGAGGCGGTGGAGCTCCAGTCGTCGGACGAGCGCGCGGAGGACCGGGCATGGTCACTGCACGCGTTGGCCGCGGTGCGCCGGGATCAGGCGCGGCTCGCGGAGGCGCTCGATCTACTGGCGACCGCGCAGCGGTTGCACCAGGAGGGCGAGTCGGTGCACGGTGCCGCCTGGACCCACTTCCAGCTCGGCCAGGTCCATTTGCGGATGGGCGATGTGCCCAGCGCCGATGAGGAGTTGCGTACCGCACTCGACCTCTATGGACGTACGGGGGACGCCCGTGGTGGGGCGTGGGCGCTGACGCAGTTGGCGCGCGGTCGTCTGGTGGACGGTGAGGCGGGGTCGGCGGTGGACCAGTTGCGGCAGGCGCTCTCCCGACACCGTGAGAACGAGGACGCGCGGGGTGAGGCATGGACCCTCTACTACCTGGGCCAGGCGTTGGAGGAGCGCGGCGACGGCGATCAGGCGGTACGGGAGTTGGAGCGGGCGCGGACGATGTTCTCGCGGATGCGCGACGTCTATGGGCTGGCATGTGCCCGTCATCATTCGGGGCGGCTCACCCGTGATCTGCGCGCGGCCCAGACGGGCAACCTCCGCAACTCCGGCTTCGCGCGTCAGTTGCTGATGGACGCACGGGCGGACTTCCGCCGTATCGGCGTGGCCCACGGGGAGGGTTGGTGCACCCTGGAGTTGGCCGTGGTGGACGCGGGCAACGGCAAGCCTCAGCAGGCGCTCGCACTGTGTGATGAGGCGGTGGAACTGTTCGCTTCGTACGGGGACGAGCGGGGCGGGGACTGGGCCCGCTTCCTGCGCTGTACGGTGCTGCCGTTCGCCTCTCCGGGTGGGATCGAGGTCGGGACGGTGGTGGCGCAGGAGGAGTTGGCGCGACTGCGGGAATCGGGACACGGTACGCGGGACGCCAAGTTGGACGACTGTGCGCAGGCGCTGTCGGTGATGCTGGAACGCGGTCTGCGGCTGGAGGACGGCTGGCAGGCGTGGACGTTGGGGATGGTGCCCGGTCGGCATGCGCGGGAGGTGATGGGCGTTTCCGTGGCCGCGGCGAACTGATGCGGTGATACTGGATGGTCGGGGGTGCGCGATGGCCGGAGTGCTGGGCGATGAACTCGACGCTGGGCGGTTGGTGGGTCGGGACTCCCTGATCGCACAGATCGCAGCCGAGGCGCAAAAGGGGCCGCTGCCGTACTTTCGCAGGCGCGTTCCGGAGGTACCTCGTCGGCCCCGGCTGATCGAGTTGCACGGGCGCGCTGGCTCGGGCACCTCAGCCGTCGCCCGAAAGGTGGCGGAGGTGATCGGTGGTGAGCGCGGCCAGCCGGTGCACCATCTCCCGTACACAGGAGATGGCCCCCGATCGCTGTTGCTCCTGCTCGCGGCCCGGGTCGGTGTGCCGCCGAAGGACCTGATGGAAACGGTGTGGGAGCAGCGCGACATCTCCTGGCTCAGTGGGGTGTGCCAGGGGGCGTTGGCGCGGCGGCCCGTCGTGGTGGTGGTCGACGGGTTACCGCCGAGGTCTGGTGGACTGCCGCTGCTGCGGGCGGTGGACGATGCCTTGGTGACCACGGAATCACTGGTCCTGGCCACCTCCACGGTGGACGCCTCTCCACACTCGGGGCGACTGGACGTCTGGGAAGTACCCCCGCTGCCTCCGCACCACAGCGCTGATCTCCTAGGACTGCCCGAAGCGGTCGCCGAGCCGCTGCACCGCGCCAGCCGCGGGCTTCCCGTCCTGCTACGAGCGGCACGGGGGCTGCTGCGCGATGGACCGTGGGAAGGGCCGGTCCCCGGGACTCCCGAGGAGTTGTTCCTCCAGGTGCGGAACTCCCTGGGCGAGGACGCGAAGGCGATGCTGTCGGCGTTCGCCGTGCTGGACCTGGCGGAACTCCCGGACGCCATGGCCCGGACACTGCCCGTACCGGACGCGGACTGCGCCCTGCAAGAACTTCTGTTACGGGGTGTGTTGCACCACCCGCGCCCCGGGTACTGGCGGCTGCCGTCCGTCCTCGCGGAACTCGCACGGCGCGGACGTCCCCTGTGGCGGGCGGCCAGCTTGCGCCGGTTGGAACGGGCGGTGCTGAGGGAGGTTCCCTCGGCACCGCTGGAGCCCTCGGTGTTGTTGGCCGAGCGGATGCTGATCTCGGGCGGTTCCCGGGGCCGAGGGCACATCGAACCCATCGCCCGGGCCCTCGTCCGGCGCAATGACCTGGCCCGGTTGCTGTTGCTGACCCAAGCCACCGACGTGGCACTGCCACTGGCAGCTCTCGCCCGCCAGACCGGTGATGTCGACCTGGCCCATCACATCGTCGATTCCATCGAAGAGCCGACCGTCACCAGGGCCGAGTCGTCCGTGTTGGCACGGGAGACGGGACAGCTCGGGCGCGCCGAGTGGTCGCTGTTCACCCTCGAACCCGAGGGGCCCAGAGGTGAGAACGCCCGGTTGCGGGCGGCCATCAGCCTGGACCAGGGCCGGGTGCGCGGCGCGGCGGAACTGATCAGGTCCGCCGTCGAGCACCACCAGATCACCGGGGACGAGAGCGGCGAGGCGTGGGCAGCGTACGAGTACGGGCGACTGCGGCTGGTCGTGGGCGACCCCCGGGGTGCCGAGGTGCATCTGCGTACCGCCCGTCGACTCTTCGGGCTCGGGGGTGAGCTGCGCGGGGTGGCCTGGGCCGATACGGGGCTGGCGTGGGCCCTGTTGTTGGGCGGCGATCCATCCCGTGCCGTACCGGCGCTCCAGCGGGCGGTGACCGGTCACCGGCGGGCCCATGACCCTCGTGGGGAGGGTTGGGCACTGCTCCGGTACGGCCTCGCCCTCGCCGACGAGGGCTCCCCCGACTCCGCGGACCACTCGCTGAACCGCGCCCTGGACCGTTTCGAAGACGTCGACGATGCACTCGGCGCGGCCTGGACCCGTCACCATCTCGCCCTCCAGGGTTCATCGGGTGAGGTGTCGATGCCCGCGTTGTGGGACGTGGCGCACGACTTCCAGGCGATCGGCTGCACCGGCGGGTTGGCGTGGACCCGGTTGGAGATCGGACGACGTACCGCACAGCCGTCGCTGGTCGCCCAGGCACGCGGGCTCTTCGTGGGCACGGAGAACGAAGCCGGGGAGCACTGGGCCGACTTCACCGCCGCCGTCATCGAGCGGGACAGCGCCGCCCGGGTGCGCGCCCTGAAGGAGTTGAGCCGCTTCCATCCGCCCGCCCTGATACCGCAAGGGCCCACGACCCACATTCCGCGCGCCGCGCGCTACACGGTTCCCGAACGACTTCCCGACGGTTCGGGATCGGTGGAGGGCCCTCGCCCCGAGGATCAGTGCAGGGTGCTGCTCACGCTCCTGGACGAGGTGTACGAGGGCGGCACCGCACGGATCACGGTCGGCGTCGAGCCGGGTGCGGCGCACCCGTGGGCGGTCGTCGGCCCCGAGGACACTCCGCTGCTGAGTGTGAGCGCTACTCCGCTCGGGGACGCCGATCTGCGTCCCGAGCATGCGGTGACGGTCTGGCCCTCCTCGGCCGGGGCCGATGCCGGGGAAGGGGGCGGCTCGGAGTTCCGGATCACACCTCATCGCGCCGGTCCGCTGGGGTTGCGGTTCACGGTCGAGGACCGGCACAGCGGCGTGGTGCTCCAGCAGGTGGAGACGGAAGTCCAGGTGCTCACCCCCGCCCTGGTGCCGTCGACGCGGGGGGAAGGGTGAGCCGGATGGTCCGCGAGTTGCCCGTCCGGATCGTCGAGGACCCCAGCCGGGGGTTCACCGCGTTGCCGCAGCGCGCCCTGGTCGCCCCCGATCTGGTGCTCGCCCTCGATCTGCTCGGGGACGACCGCATCCAGGTACGGATGTACGGATCGGCGGTGCCGGTCATCGGCTCGGAACACCGGGTGGTCCTCCACCGCAGGCCCGGCGAGATCCGTGGTGTGGCGGGCCGGCTCCGGCATCTGTGGAAGCGGGAGCTGATCGACCTCCAGCCGCTGGACGGCCGGGGCCGACCGGCACGCGGCCGGGCGGTGTTGCCGTACGCCTCACAACTCGACCTCACCGGGGAGCCGGCGGACGAGTTGGCCACGGTGCTTGCGGAACTCGCCGATCAGGGGGCGCACCTGCTGTTCGGGCTGCTCCTGGCGTCCGACGGTCGAGAGGACGTGGAGCGGTTCCGGGAGGTACTGCTCTCGGTGCTGGCGGGACCGCCGCTGCGCATCCGGGTCGACTCGGAGCTCCTTCTGCCCTGGGGGATGCTGGCACTGCCGCGGCGGGACGGGAAGGACGGCGAACTGTCGGCGCTGTTCCACCGGTTCCTCGGCTACGGCCATCAGATCGAGCAGGCCAGTCCGAACTACACCAAGGCCCCGGAGGAGCTCTGGCCGCCGCCGCGGATTCCCTCCGTGTCCCTGAACCACGACACCACGATCGATCCGACCGGACGGACGAGGGCGGGGGAGGTCGCCGCCGCGCTGGCGAAGAACACCTCCTTCACCGAACGCACCACGCGTGCCGCGTTGCTGCGGGCGTTGGAGGACGGCACGCTCGACGAGCAGTTGATGTACTTCTGGTGTCACGGCAACTTCCGCAGCGACGACGGGCAGACATCCTGTCTGGTGGTGCGGCTCACCGACGGCGGGGAGATCGACGCGTACACCGTGGCCGCCCGCCCGGTGTCGGGCGATGAACCGGAGGCGTTCAGGCCGCTGGTGCTGCTCAACGCCTGCTACGCGGGGCTGTCGGCCGGTGCCGATCTCGCCTATCTGGGGCGGGCGTTGATCGAGCGTGGTGCGCGTGGGGTGATCGGGCCGCAGATCGAGATGCCGCAGGTCTTCGCCGCCGAGTACGCGTTGGCGTTCGTCACCCGCTATCTGGAGGGGCATCGGACGGCGGGCACCATCGCCCACGAGTTGGCGCGGCACTTCGCGGACGCGTACGGCAACCCGCTCGGATTCGCCTACGGACTGCACGGCGGCATGGACGAACGGCTGGAGCGCGGCTGATGGAACAACCCTCACCGGCGACAGGACCGGTCACACCGACCGTACTCCCCCATGGATCGCCCGGACCCGACTCGATGTCGACCCCGCACCAACAAGTCCTTGAGGCAGGCGCCATGACCACGATGCACATCGTCGACCTCGATGAGAGCGGTTGGCTGCTGGACGGTGGGCAGCCCGTCGCGGCGGACCGGCTGGACGAGCACTTCGCTGCGGTGCTGACACCGCCGTCCTGGGCCAGCGACATCATCGTCTACGTCCACGGTTGGCAGACCGCTCCGGATGCGGCGGCTGCGGCGGCGAACCGACTGCTGGCGCTGGCCGACGAGCAGTACGAGAGCCGACGGGCGCTCTATCCCGCACTCGAAGCGAGGTTCGCGCCCTGGTTGGTGGTGCTGCGGTGGCCGTCGCGCAGCGGGCCGCATCTGGGCGGCTACCGTCGGATCCGTGACCGTGCGCATGCGTTGTCTGGTGAATCGGGGCACGCCGGGCGCGTCATCGGCCAGTTGCTTGGCTACCTGGACAGCCAGCGTGCCGACCCGGCGGCAGCGCCCGTCCTCGCCAACCGGGCCGGGCAGTATCTCCATCTGGTGGGGCACTCGTTCGGCTGTCGGGTGTTGTGCGAGGCGGTGCAGTGGGCGGCGGACGACCGGCCGGGGACCACGCTGGGATGGAGCAGACCGGGACCTGCCGGGCGGGCGTTCACCGTGGATTCGATGCTGCTGCTCCAGATGGCCGCACCGCGCGACGCCTTCGCCACCACCTTCACCGCACTCGCGCACGCACCGCTGCGCGGCCCGGTGGTCGCCACCTATGCCGAACGCGACTGGGCGACGGGGCTGTGGCACCGGATCGCCGAGCAGCGGCGTGGCATCGGGAGCCAGGGCATCGGGACGGCCCCCGAGCCGGTGTCGTCGATCCGGATGCGGCCGGCCACCGAGGCGTACGACCTGGCTGCGCTCGACCACTGGTTCGTCAGTGTGGACGCGGGAGCGGTCTTCACGGCCGGCCGGGGGCCGTCGGGCTCCCACTCGGACCACCTCCGTACGGAGACAGCCCATCTGTTGCTGTCCTTGGCGAATCACAGCCGCTGATGGCGAAGCCCCTGCCATCCCAGCGCGACGCGTCATCCGGCGCGACTCACCGCGCGGTGGGGAGGCGGCTCGCGGTGCTGTCCAGGAGCATGTCGAGCGTCGCCGGGTAGGCGCTGCCGTCCACACAGCCGACGAGCAGCCCGGCGGTCGCGGCGATATGGGGATGGGTCCGGGCGGTCAGTCCTCCGTAGCGGCTGCGCCACACGGCCCGGTCGGCGTCCCGCTTCTCCTCGGGAAGGGCGAGCGCCGCGCCGTCGAGGGCGGCGAACGCCAGGCTGAGGTCGACCAGGCTGCGGTAGACGCGCACGGTGTCGGCGTCCGCGAATCCCGCGGTGCGCAGCACTCCGAGGATCGCCTCGATCGCCGCCGCCTCATGGGGCCGCCCGGTGATGCGGCTCGCCGCCAGGACGGCCGCTTGGGGGTGGGCGAGGTAGGCGGCGTGCAGTCGCAGCCCGAGCGCGCGCAGATCGGTCCGCCACTGGCCGCTCGGCCGCCAGCCCTCGATGGCGCGGCCGATCAGTTCGTCGGCGATGGCCAGGGTGAGGTCGTCCATGCCGCGGAAGTACCGGTACAGGGCGCTGGGGTCGGCTCCGAGTGCACCACCGAGTCGGCGCACGGTCAGGCTCGCGCCCGAGTGGTAGCGCAGCAGGCGCAGTGCGGTCTCGACGATGAGCCGCTCGGAGAGCACCGCGCCCTGTCGGGTGGGCCGCCTGCGCCGCCGCTCCCCCTCGGGCACCACCTTCTTGGCCATGGTCAGCTCCTTTCCCCGTTGTGAGATCCCCTTGTGTGGAATCCCTTTGTGTGGAATCCCCTGCCGTGCGCTTCCCCGGCAGGCACTTCCCCAGCGTCTACAGGGGGTACGACCGTTCCTCGGTGACCCGTAAGGATTCGGGCGCCCGTGCGGCTTATGCCAACACCGTTGCGCCCGGATGTCCGCAAGGCGTTGTATCTGCCTCCGGGCTCCTTGGTACGGGCCCGTTGACCCGAGCGACGGATGGGATGAACGCGATGAGAGTTCTGCTGGTCGGCGCAGGAGGCGTGGGCAGTGCGATCACCAAGATCGCCGCCCGGCGCCCGTTCCTGGATCACATGGTGGTCGCCGACTACGACCTGGGACGGGCGGAGCGGGCGGTCGAGGCGCTCGGTGGCGCCGCCGACCGCTTCACCGCGGCGCGCGTGGATGCGAACGATCGGACGGCGGTGGCGGCGCTGCTCACCGAACACCGCTGTGACGTGTTGTTGAACGCCACCGATCCGCGCTTTGTGATGCCCCTGTTCGAGGCGGCGGCCACGGCGGGCACCCACTACCTCGACATGGCGATGTCGCTGTCCCGGCCGCATCCGGAGCGCCCGTACGAGGAGTGCGGCGTCAAGCTCGGTGACGAGCAGTTCGCGGTGGCGAAGGAGTGGGAGGACGAGGGCAGGCTCGCCCTCGTCGGCTTCGGTGTGGAGCCGGGGCTCTCCGATGTCTTCGCCCGTCATGCCGCGGACGAACTCTTCGACGAGATCGAGGAGATCGGCATCCGCGACGGCGCCAACATCACCGTCGACGGCTATGACTTCGCCCCTTCGTTCAGCATCTGGACCACGATCGAGGAGTGTCTGAACCCGCCGGTGGTCTACGAGGCGGATCGCGGTTGGTTCACCACCGAGCCGTTCAGCGAGCCGGAGGTCTTCGACTTCCCCGAGGGCATCGGTCCCGTGGAGTGCGTGAACGTGGAGCACGAGGAGGTGCTGTTGGTCCCGCGCTGGGTGAAGGCGGGGCGGGTCACCTTCAAGTACGGCCTGGGCAATGAGTTCATCGAGGTGTTGAAGACGCTGCACAAGCTCGGGCTCGACGGCACCGAACCGGTCACCGTGAACGGTGGTTCGGGACCGGTCCGGGTGTCGCCGCGCGATGTGGTGGCGGCTGCCCTGCCCGATCCGGCAACGCTGGGCGACCGGATGCGCGGCAAGACGTGCGCGGGGACCTGGGTCAAGGGCACCAAGGACGGGCGGGCCCGTGAGGTGTACCTGTACCACGTGGTCGACAACGAGTGGTCGATGCGCGAGTACGGCTCGCAGGCCGTGGTGTGGCAGACCGCCGTCAATCCGGTGGTGGCACTGGAGTTGGTGGCGACGGGTGCGTGGAGCGGCGCCGGTGTGCTGGGTCCCGAGGCGTTCGCACCGGGGCCGTTCCTCGATCTGCTGACCGCTTACGGCTCTCCCTGGGGGATGCGCGAGCAGTGAGCGGTCGCGGGGCGCGCGCCCGTCAGCCCGAGGGGTCCGGTCGGGCGCCTCGGGGGGCGCGGCGCTCCATGGAGTCCAGTAGCAGTTGGAGCGCGGTTTCGAAGACGTCGGCCGAGTCCACTTCGAACAGCGGGTCGCGGACGCGGTGGATGTGCGGGTACTCCGCGGGGTCGGCGGCGCGGTAGGCGCGCTTCCACCCGTCGGCCTCGTGCGCCTGGGTCTCGGCGTCGAGGCTGTGAAAGGCGGCCTCACCGCCCGACCAGAGCAGGGCGAAGTCGGCCACGACCCGGTACAGCAGGGCGGCTTCGGCCGGATCGAATCCGGCGTCGCCCAGAGCTCCGATCACGGCGTCCGCCGCATGCATCTCGGCGGGTCGCCGGGTGGTGCGGGGCCCGGAGAGCGCCGCGGCTGCGGGGTGGGCGAGGTAGGCGCCGCGCACCCGTCGGCACACATCGGCGAGGGTGTCGGCCCAGTACGGCTGCGCCTCGAAGCCCTGGAAGGCTTCTTCGAGCAGCCGGTCCGCGACCGCGAGCAGGATGTCGTCCTTGCCGGAGAAGTGGCGGTAGACCGCGGTCTGGTCGGCGCCGAGCGCCTTGCCGAGGCGCGGCATGGAGAAGCCGTCGGTGCCGTGTTCGTCGAGGAGTTTGAGGCTCGTCTCCACGATGCGTTCCGGGGTGAGTGCGCCCCGGGGCAAGCGGGTGCGACTGGCGGCGCGGGTGGTGCGGCCGGATGTGGTGGTCACCGCTTCATCATCTCGTCTCACGAAGTCCTGTGTCACGGCTGGCGCACATCAGGCTACATCACGTTGGACAAAGCCTTAGTCCAAGGCATTGACATGAAGGAATCGCGGGTGTTTCCTCAGACCCATCAGCCCGATAAGACCCTCCCCAACCCGATTCGCCCCTCCCACGGAACAGGCCGAACCGCATGACCGAGACCCGTATCCAGCCCCGGCCGAGCGCCGCGCGGGGCGCCACGGCCCCGCAGGACCGGGCTGACCTGGTGCTCACCGGTGGCCCGGTCTTCACCGGGGACGCGGCCCGCTCCTGGACGGACGCGGTCGCGGTGCGAGCGGGCCGGATCGTCGCCGTCGGAGCCCCCGCGGCCCGTGCCCTGATCGGCCCGGGAACCGAGGTGGTCGAGCTGGCCGGGCGGCTCCTGGTCCCCGGCTTCGTGGATGCCCACGCCCACCCCGTCTTCGGCGGTCTGGAGCGTGCGCGCTGCGACCTCCTCGGGGCGACCGGACCCAGAGCCTGCGCCGAGCTCGTCGGCGCCTACGCGAAACGCCACCCCGAACGGCCCTGGGTGGTGGGCGGCGGCTGGTCGATGGACCACTTCCCGTCCGGCGCGCCCGACCGGGCGACGCTGGACGCGGTGGTCCCCGACCGCCCTGTCTTCCTCCTCAACCGGGACCGGCACGGGGCCTGGGTGAACAGCCTCGCCCTGCGCCTGGCGGGCATCGACCGCGACACCCCCGACCCGGCCGACGGCAGGATCGAACGGGCCGCGGACGGCACGCCCACCGGCACCCTCCACGAGGGAGCGGCCGACCTGGTCGCCCGGCACCTTCCCGCGATCACCGCGGACGAGTACGAGGAAGCGCTCCTCGAAGGCCAACGGCACCTCCACTCCCTGGGGGTCACCGGCTGGCAGGACGCCCTGATCGGCGCCTATCTGAGCTATCCCGACCCGCTGGACGCCTATCGGAGCCTCGCCGGCTCCGGCCTGCTCACTGGCCGGGTCACCGGGGCCCTGTGGTGGGACCGGGAACGCGGTGTGGAGCAATTGCCCGAACTCGTCGAACGCCGGGAGCGCAGCCACGTCGGCCGCTTCCGCGCCACCACCGTCAAGGTGATGCAGGACGGCGTCTGCGAGAACTTCACCGCCGCCCTCCTCACCCCGTACCTCCACGGCCCCGGGCACGACGCGAGCCCCGGCAGTGGACACAGCTATCTGACGCCCGCCGAGCTCAACCGGGCGGTCACCGCTCTCGACGGAGCCGGATTCCAGGTCCACTTCCACACCATCGGCGACCGCGCCGTGCGCGAAGCGCTCGACGCCATCGAGGCCGCCGAAGAAGTACGCCGCGACACGCCCGGTGCCAGCGGGGCCGGGCACCACGGTGACAACCGGCACCACCTGGCCCATATCCAACTCGTGCACCCGGACGACGTGCCCCGGTTCCGGAAGCTGCGGACCACCGCCAACATGCAGCCGCTGTGGGCCGTGTGCGACGAGCAGATGTCCGAGCTGACGGTCCCCTTCCTCGGCGACGAACGAGCGGCCCGCCAGTACGTCTTCGGTGCGCTGCGCGCCTCGGGCGCCACCTTGGCCGCGGGCAGCGACTGGCCCGTCTCCAGTGCGGATCCGCTCGCCGGCATTCACGTCGCCGTCAACCGGACCATGCCGGGCATCGGCCCCGACACTCCGTTCCTGCCCGAACAGCGACTGCTGCTGGCCGACGCCCTCGCGGCGTACACCTCGGCCGGCGCCTGGATCAACCACCTGGACCATGTCACGGGCACCATCGCCCCGGGCAAGTACGCCGACCTCGCCGTGCTCGACCGCAACCCGTTCGACGAGTCCGTGCATGAGATAGCCGACACCCGGGTCGACCTCACCTTCGTCGAGGGCGTCCCGGTCCACCGGCGAGAAGGCGCACCGTGAGCACCCCGGCGCTCCCCGACGCGCCAGACGAGTTGCGGTTGCGCGTGCACCAACTGCGCTGGGAGGCGGACGGCGTACTGTCGCTGACGCTGGTGGACCCCGACGGCGCAGCGCTGCCGCCCTGGCAGCCCGGTGCCCATCTACGGCTCAGCCTGCCCACGGGTGTGGAACGGCACTACTCCCTGTGCGGCGACCCCGCCACCACCGGCAGCTATCGGGTGGCCGTGCTGCACGAGCCCCGCGGGCGCGGCGGCTCCGAGTACATCCACCGCTTCCTGCGGCCCGGCGCGGTCATCCCGGTCGGCCCGCCCCGCAACAACTTCCCGCTGCTCCCGGCGGCCCGCTACCTCTTCGTCGCGGGCGGCATCGGCATCACCCCGATCCTGCCGATGCTGCGCGAGGCCGATCGGCGGGGCACCCCCTGGCGGCTGCTGTACGGGGGGCGCAGCCGGGCGTCGATGGCGTTCCTGGACGAACTCGCCGGGCACTCAGATCGCGCCAGGGTCTGGGCCCACGACGAACACGGCCGTCTCCCGCTCGCCGACGCACTCGCCGAAGCCGCACCCGGCCCGGGCGAGGAGCCGGTGGCCGTCTACTGCTGCGGCCCCGAGGGACTGCTCGACGCGTTGACGGAGGCGTGCAAGGGCCATGACGGGCTGCGTCCGCACACGGAGCGGTTCAAGCCGCCCGCCGCTGTGGGCGCCGCGGAGTCCAACACTCCGGTGGAGGTGCGTTGTGTGCGCTCCGGGACCACCGTGGACGTCCCCGCGAACGAGAGCGTCCTCGATGCGCTCCTCGGCGCCGGGATCAAGGTCCACGGCTCCTGTCGCGAAGGCATCTGCGGCACCTGCGAGGTCATCGTCCGCGCCGGTGTCCCCGACCACCGCGACCACATCCTCGATGCGGTCGAACGAGAGGCGGGCCGGTTGATGTACCCGTGCGTCTCCCGCTCCCTGACCCCCGTACTGGAGCTGGACCTATGACCACTGCCCCGCTCGCCACCCGCCCCGGCCGGATCGACCTCGCCCGGGTCCGGGAGATCGTCGGCACCCCGGACCCCGTGATGCGGCAGAAGGTCCTCGACCGTCTCGACGACCACTGCCGGCTCTTCATCGCCCACTCGCCGTTCTGCTGCGTCGCCTCCGCCGATCTCGCAGGTCGCACCGACTGCTCGCCGCGCGGCGACCACCCGGGCTTCGTCCGCGTCCTGGACGACCGGACCCTCCTGATCCCCGACCGTCCCGGGAACCAGCTCGCGGACACCTTCACCAACATCTGTGAGAACCCCGGTGTGGGGCTGCTCTTCCTGGTGCCCGGTTACGCGGAGACCCTGCGGGTCAACGGGCGCGCCTATCCCACCGACGACCCCGATCTGCTGCCCATGCTGGAGTCCCGGGGCCGCCCGGCGAAGCTGGCGACCGTCGTCGAGGTCGACGAGGCGTATCTGCACTGCGCCAAGGCCGTCATCCGATCCGGCCTCTGGGACGACGAGCCACGCGAACTCGCCGCCCAGCTTCCCTCGGGCGGCACCATCGCCGCCGCACACTTCGGCATCGCCGGACTCACCGCGGCCCTCCTCGACGACGATCTCGCCGACGACTACCGCCACAACCTGTAGCCGGACCCTTTCAACCGTCGCCCCGAGAGGAATCCCATGACCGTCCCGTTCCTGCGGATCGGCCCGTCCCCGCTCCACGAGGGCGCCGAACAGCACCTGATCTCCATGCGCGACGGCACCCGCCTCGCCACGGACGTCTATCTGCCGGCGTCCCCGCGCAAGCACGCCGCGGTGGTGAGCCGTCTGCCCTACGACAAGGCCAGCGCCTATATGGCGGTGCACAAGATCGCACCGCTCTATCTGGAGCGCGGCTATGTCTTCATCGCCCAGGACGTGCGCGGCAAGTTCCGCTCCGAGGGCGACACCGTGCCGTTCGTCCATGAGATCGAGGACACGTACGACACGCTCGACTGGGTCGCCGCCCAGCCCTGGTCCAATGGATCGGTCGCCATGGTCGGCGACTCCTACCACGGCTACACGCAGTGGGCCGGGGCAGCGGGCGGCCATCCGGCGCTGCGCGCCATCGTCCCCCGGGTCACCAGCATGGAGATCTCCGACCTCAGCGATCTCGCGGGCAGCGGCACCGATCAGGCGCTGTGCCTGTACTTCGCCAACTACTTCGCCCATATGTGGGTGGACAAGAACCTGTACGCCTATGAGGTGGACTGGTCCGTACGACCCCTGCGGGACCTCTTCGAGGACGCGTTCGCCGCGATCGGTCACCGCTCCGCCGCGGTCGACAGCGTGATCTCGGGGCGCCCGCTCGTCGACCCGTTCCGCACCCGGGCGCCGCTGGCGGGTCGGCCCGTGCCCGTACTGCACCGCGTCGGCTGGTTCGACAACCTCATCGACGCATCGATGCGCGACCACACCGCGCAACTCGCCGACCCGCGCTGGCGCGAGCACGCCTACCTCGACGCCGACGCCTGCGACCACCACACCTACCACCTCGACCAGGCGCCCGTACCGCCCGAGTTGGACCACGGGGTCCACGAGTCGGTGCTGGACGCGGTCCTGCCGCGCTACCTCGGTCGTACCCTCGACTTCCTCGATGCCTTCGTCGGCGGGCGCGGCAACCCCGGGAGCTTCCCGCGGGCCGTCTGGTACCAGGGGCACGAGGGCGAGCGCACCGCCGCTTCCTGGCCGCCGCCCGCCACCCGGGAACTGCGGCTGCACCCGGCCGGAGCATCGCTGGCCACCGCGAGCGCCGACGGCGGCACCCTCACCGAGACCGCCGAGCAGCGGCCGACAGCGGTCCGTTGGACGCATGACCCGCTCGATCCCGTACCGTCTCCGGTCCGTGACCCGTGGGTGCACCTCCAGGAATACCCCGACGAGCAGCATCTGCACGGCCGGCCCGATGTGGCGACCTTCACCGGTGCACCGGTCGAGGTCCCCCTCGACCTGGTCGGCCCGGTCGGTGCCACGGTCGACATCGAGACCAGCGCCGCCGCCGGACACCTCTTCGTCAAGCTCCACGACGTCTCCCCCGACGGTTCCGCCCGCATGATCGTGCGCGGTCAGTGCCTGATCTCGGGTCAGGGGCCGCAGAGCGTCCGGGTCGACCTCGGCCACACCGGCTACCGGCTGCGGCCCGGCCACCGGCTGCGCCTCCAGATCTGCGGCAGCGACTTCCCGCTGTACGCGCCGCATCCCGGCACCGACGGGGACCTGTGGCAGGCCACCAAGTTCAGTCCGGCCGAGCAGACCCTGCGCATCGGCGGCGACCGCACGCACCTGACCCTCACCGTCTCCGACGGCTCCGCATAGACGCTCGACAGACGCTAGGAGACATCCCTCATGAATCTCCACATATCACCACGCACTTCAAGACCGGCGCGCACCGCCCTGGTCGGCCTGGTGGCCAGTGCCCTCGCCCTGACCGCGTGCGGCGGCGGGGGCGGCGACGCCGACAAGCCGGAGTCCTTCGCCAAGGGCCGCACGGACACCCCGACGGCGACCGGTGGCCTGGACTCGTACACCTGGTACGGCGACTACCGGGCCCCGTACAGCCTCGACCCGATCAAGAACGCGGACTATCCCGAGCAGACCGTGCTGCCCAACATCTGCGAGTCGCTGCTGCGGGTCAAGAGCGACTACACCCTGGCCCCGGGACTGGCGTCCTCCTGGAAGCAGCCCGATCCGCAGACCCTGGCCTTCACCGTGCGCGAGGGGGTCAAGTTCACCGACGGCACCCCGATGACCATCGACGACGTCGTGTTCAGCCTCAAACGCAACATGAACCCGGCCGTGGTGTCCTCGTACAGCTCCCTGTACGCCAACGTCGCATCGATCACCGCGGGCACCGGCGCATCGGACCGGTCGATCACCATCAAGTTCAAGAAGCCCGACGCGGTCTTCGTCAACGTCCTGGCGACCCTCGGCGGTTCCGTCCTCAGCAAGAAGCACGCCGAGGCGAAGGGTGCCGCCCTCGGCACTCCGGCAGGCGGGGTGCTGTGCACCGGCCCCTACCGGGTCACCTCCTTCGACGGCACCAACGATCTGGCGCTGGAGCGCAGCGACCACTACTGGGACCCGTCGGCCGTGCGCTCCAAGAAGGTCACCTTCGTCTTCCCCGCGAGCGCCAAGGCCCTGTCGAACGCCATCGCAGGCAAGTCCGTCGACGGCGGCTTCAACATCCCCTCCCAACTGGTGCCCACCCTCGGCAAGGCGAGCGGCGGGAAACTGTGGACCGGCGCCGAGGGCAGTTCGCCACAGAACCTCGATCTGATCGTCAGCGACCTCAAGGGCGGTCCGCTGGCCGACGCCCGGGTGCGCCAGGCGCTCTCCGCCGCCATCGACCGCGAGGGCATCGCCCGCAGCATCTTCTCCGGTGCGGCCGACCCGCTGTACACCGTGGCCGGCCCCGGCACCTGGGGGTACGCCCGCAACCAGTACCAGAACGCGTACGACGAGCTCACCATCAAGAAGGACCCGGCCCGGGGCAAGAAGCTGGTCACCGAAGCGGGCGCCACCGGCCGCAAGGTGAAGCTCGCCTACCCCACCGGCATCGACCTGTACTCCAGCGTCGCCACCACCCTCCAGCAGGCGGGCAAGGCGATCGGCCTGGACCTGGAGATCGTCGGGCTGCCCCTGGCCCAGTACGGGGAGATGTTCATCGACCCCGCCGCCCGCAAGCCCTACGACGCCTTCCTCACCATGAACTACATCCAGGTCATGGAACCGGCGTTCCTGTACGGCTTCATCGCCACCCCCGACGGCCCGCAGAACTACGGCGGCTACGACAACCCGACCGTCACCGAGAAGATCAGGAGCGCCTTCGGCACCACCGACGACAAGGCCAGGGCCGGCCTGTTGATCGAGGCCCAGAAGCAGTTGGCGAAAGACCTGCCCTGGATTCCGATCGTCGCCCCCCGCGCCACGGTCTACCTCAGCGACAAAGTCGCGGGCGTTCCCCTGACCTTCGCCTACATGGGCCGCCCCTGGGCCGCCTCCGTCGGCGCTCCCTAAGGCGGCGCGCACCATGATGCGATTCTTCGCCGGCCGCCTGGCGGGGCTGTTCGTCACCTTGTCGGTATCGAGCTTCGTCGTCTTCGCGGCGCTCTACCTCGCGCCGGGCAGCCCCGAATCGGTCCTCCTCGGCAACAGCACCCCGACCCCGGAACGCCGCGCAGCGGTACGGGAGCAGTACGGTCTCGACGACCCGTTCATGGTGCGCTACCTGCACTGGCTCGGTGACGCCCTCCAGGGCGATCTGGGCACCTCCTTCGTGGGGAACCAGCCCGTCGCCACCCGGATCGGCGCGGTGTTCGACACCACGCTCTCCCTGGTGGCGGTCACCGCGGTGCTGATCGCCGTCATCGGTCTGGGCCTCGGGCTGCTCTCGGCCCTTCGGCCCGGCCGCATCGACGACCTGGTGTCGGCCGTGACCGCGGTGACGGCCGGTGTCCCCGCGTTCGTCGCCGCTTCGATCGGCATCTCGGTCTTCGCGGTCCGGCTCGACTGGTTCCCGGCCTACGGCGCCGGTGACGCCGGGTTCATCGGCCGACTGCACGCCCTCGTCCTGCCCGCGCTCTCCCTCGCCCTGATCTCGTCCGCACTGCTCGCCCGGGTCACCCGGGCCGCCGTGCGCGCCGAGTTGGACAAGGAGTACGCCCAGACCGCCCGGGCGCGCGGCATTCCCCACCGGCAGGTGGTGCGCCGTCATGTCCTGCCCAATGCGGCGCCGCCCATCGTGACCGTCGGCGGGCTGCTCGTCGCCGCCCTGTTCGCCGGCACGGTGGTCGTGGAGAACGCCTTCGGGCTGCCGGGCCTCGGCTCGCTCCTCATCGGCTCCGTCAACCAGAAGGACTTCCCGACCGTGCAGGCCGTCACCCTGCTGATGGTCACCGCGTTCGTCCTGGCCAACCTCGCCGTCGACATCGCCCAACAACTCCTCGACCCCCGACTGCGGCAGAAGGGCACGGCATGACGACGACCCAGCCCCCTTCGGTGGCCGCATCGCCCGCATCGACCGCGCCCGCTCCCCCGGCTGCCACCCCGGCCGGGAAGCGCCTGCGCGACCGGTTGGGGATCGCCGGCCTGATCGCGCTCGGATGGATCGCGCTGATGATCGCGACGGCGCTGCTGGCCCCCGTGGTCGCACCGTACGATCCCGATGCGCAGGACCTGCTCAACGTCTACGCCCCGCCCGGCGGCGACCATCTCCTCGGCACCGACGGCACCGGCCGGGACATCGCGTCCCGGCTGATCTGGGGCGCCCGCACCAGCCTGTTGGGACCCGCCCTGGTCGTGCTGCTGAGCCTGGTGATCGGACTACCGCTCGCCCTGGCGGCGGCCTGGCGTGGCGGCTGGCTCGACGCGGTCGTCGGTCGCTTCCTCGACATCGTGTTCTCGCTGCCCGCCATCCTCCTCGCCGTCCTGGCGGTCGCCGTCTTCCGCCCCGGACCTGCGCCCGCGGTCCTCGCGCTCGCCGTCGCCTATCTGCCGTACGTGGCCCGGGTCGCCCGCAGCGCGGCCCTGCGTCAACGCGCCATGCCGTACATCGCCGCGCTCACCGTCCAGGGGCACAGCGGCACCACGATCTGCCTGCGCCATCTGCTGCCCAACATCAGCCCCGTGGTCGGTGCGCAGATACCCATCGCCTTCGCCAGTGCCCTGATGGATCTGGCGGCCCTGTCCTTCCTCGGTCTGGCCGTCCAATCCCCCCAGGCCGACTGGGGCGTCCTCGTCAACGACGCCCAAGCGGTCCTCCAGGGCCACTCATCCCAGGTCGTGTACGCCGGCACGCTGATCGTGGCGACCGTCGTCGCGCTGATGCTCCTCGGTGACCGCCTCGGCGGCGACACCCGTCCCCGGCGCACCCGTCGGGCGTCCAAGTCGACCGGGAGGACCCCGTGAACCCCCTGCTCCACCTCGACGGGGTGTCCGTGAGCATCCCCATCGACGGCGCCCCGCGCCCGGTGATCACCGATCTCACGCTCACGGTCGCCCCCGGCGAAGCGCTGGGCGTCGTCGGCGAATCGGGTTCCGGCAAGTCGATGACCGCCCGGACCGTCATGGGTCTGCTGCCGCACGGCCACACCGTGACGGGCGACGTCCGGTTCGACGGCACCGACCTCTACGGGCGAAGCGCCCAGGGCCGGGTCGGGCTGGCGGCAACAACCGTGGCCCGCCGTCGGATCGGGATGGTCTTCCAGGACGCCAGGGCCCATCTCGATCCCCGTCAGCGCATCGGCGACTTCCTCACCGAGATCGACCGCACCACCGCATCCCACAAGGCCGCCGTCGAGATGCTGGACCGGGTCGGCATCGAGGACCCGCCGCGCCGGATGCGCCAGTACCCGCACGAAATGTCCGGCGGCATGCTCCAGCGCGTCATGATCGCCTCGGTGCTCCTCGCTCGCCCCGGGCTGATCCTGGCCGACGAACCCACCACGGCCCTCGACGTCACCACCCAGTCCGAGGTCGTCTCGCTCCTCGATGAACTGCGCCGCGAGGAGGGCACCGCACTGGTCTTCATCACCCATGACCTCGATCTCGCGGCGACCTTCTGCGACCGGGTCGCCGTCATGTACGCCGGCTGTCTCCAGGAGGTGCGCCGGGCCGAGTCGCTCGTCCGCACACCACTCCATCCGTACACGCGCGGGCTGCTCGCCGCCCGGCCCGCCCCCGACGTCCGTGCCGCGCGTCTGCCCGTGGTGCCCGGCCGCCCGCTGTCCGCGTTCGAAGCGCCGCCCGGCTGTGCGTTCGCCACCCGCTGCGCCCACGCCGTGGACACATGTCGGCAGTCCCGGCCTGCGCTGGCCGTACGACAGGACGGGCTGGTGCGCTGCGACCGGCTGGCCGATATCTCCACCGCTCCCACTTCCCGGCAGGTGACCCGATGAGCGCACCCCCGGAGCCCGTCGTCGACGTAAGGGACCTGCGCAAGGTGTATCCGACCGGTACCCCGGGTCCCCTGGGTCCCCCGCGGGGCGAGTTCGTCGCGCTCGCCGGGGCGACCTTCCAGGTGGCCGCAGGTGAATGCCTGGGCATCGTGGGCGAATCCGGCTCGGGCAAGAGCACCACCGCCCGGATGCTCGCCGGGCTGGAACGCCCCACCGCCGGAACGATCTCCGTACTGAGCCACGACCGCAGCAGTCCCGCCCGGAGGACCGCCGAGCGCCATCGGCGCGGCGGCCAACTCCAGATGGTCTTCCAGGACCCCTACACCTCGCTCGACCCCCGGCAGAGCGCCCGGGACACCATCGACGAGACCCTGCGCTTGCACACCCGCCTCAGCCGAACCGACCGCGCCGACCGCGTCATGGAGATCGCCGCATCCGTGGGCCTCGACGAGCGCCAGGCCGCGGCACTGCCGTCGGGCCTCTCGGGCGGCCAGCGCCAACGGGTCGCCATCGCCCGCGCCCTCGCCGCCGATCCCCGGGTCATCGTGCTGGACGAGGCGGTCTCCGCGCTTGACGTCTCCATCCAGGCCCAGATCCTCAATCTGCTCTGCGACATCCGCGACACCACCGGGGTCGCGTACATCTTCATCACCCACGATCTGGCCGTCGTACGACACATGGCCGATCAGGTCCTGGTGCTCCAAGCCGGCCACATCGTGGAACAGGGCCCCACCGAACGGGTCCTGGACCACCCCCGGCACGCGTACACCCAGCGGCTGCGCGAGAGCGTCCCCGCCCGGGGCACACCATGAGCCCCTGCCCCGCTCGCCGGGTGCCGGCCCGTCGCCCCGCGTGGACCCGTGCCACCCGGCCGGCCTGCCGAACGCGCCACTTCTCGATCCCGACCCGACCGTGTACGCGAGCTCGACGGAGGCACCAGTGAACGGACCCGGAGACATCCTGCGTCGGGCAGCGGCCCGGTTCGGTGCGAAGACCGCACTGATCACCACGGACCGGACGCTCAGCTTCACCGAACTCGACCTGCTGGCCGACCGGGTGGCGGCGGCCCTCGCCGACCGCGGCGTCGGGCCCGGTCAAACGGTGTCGCTGTACGCACAGAACCGATGGGAGTGGGTCGCGGCCTATCACGGCGTGCTCCGTACGGGTGCGGTCGTCAACCCGGTCAATGTGATGCTCACCCGGGAGGAGCTCACCTATGTCCTGCGCGACTGCGGGGCTGCGGCGGTGTTCACCTCGGTCGAGCAGGCCGCCGCGGTGGCCGAGCTGACCCGGGAGCTGCCGGAGCTGCGGACGGTCGTCTCGTTCGGCGGCCCCGCGGACGGCGCGGTCGACTTCGCCGAACTGACCGCCTTCGAAGGGCCGGCCCCCCAGGTCACCACGGACCCGGACCTGCCCTGCACCATCGGCTACACCTCCGGGACGACCGGCCATCCCAAGGGAGCGGTGCAGAGCCATCGTGCCGTCCTGCTGAACTGCGCCATGACCGCCACCATGCACGCCCGCACCGAGCACGACGTGGTGGTCACCGCACTGCCCGCACCCCATGTGTACGGCAATGTCGTCATCAACGGCACGTTCCTCGTCGGCGGCACCGTGGTCCTCATGGAGCGCTTCGCCCCGGCCGCCGCACTCGGACTGATCGACGAGCACCGGGCGACCCTCTTCGAGGGCGTACCGGCCATGTACGCGATGATGCTGGCCGATCCCGCGCTCGGCGGGGCTGACCTGTCGTCGCTGAGCCGGTGCACGGTCGGCGGCCAGACGATTCCCACGACGACGATCAACCGCTGGGAACAGCGCAGCGGCGCCCCCCTGATCGAGTTGTGGGGGATGACGGAGATCTCGGGTCTGGGCACCACCCACAGCCCGTACGCGCCCGCGGTACCGGGTTCCATCGGGGTGGCACTGCCCGGAGTGGAGGTGCGGATCGCCGATCTCGACGACCTCAGCCGCACTGCCGCCCGCGGCGTACCGGGCGAACTCCTGGTCCGGGGTCCGATCGTGATGCTCGGCTACCACGGCGATCCGGAGGCGAGTGCCCGAGCGATCGACGCCGACGGTTGGCTGCGCACGGGGGACATCGCAACGATGGACGCCACCGGGCACGTCTTCATCGTGGACCGCCGGGGGGACATGGTCATCACCGGGGGCTACAACGTCTACCCCGCGGAGATCGAGCGGGTGCTGGCCGCGCACCCCGCGGTGGCGCTGGTCGCGGTCGGCCCGGTGCCCGATCCGGTGAAGGGCGAGCTGGCCTGTGCCTATGTGGTGCTGGCGCCGGGTGCGCACACCACGGATGAGGAGCTGTCCGCCTTCGCGGCGGACCGGCTGGCCGCCTACAAGCGGCCCCGCCTGATCCGCTTCGTGTCCGATCTGCCGAAGACATCCACCGGGAAGATCATGCGGCGGGCGCTGATCACCACGTTCGACCACTGACTCCCCGTACGCGCGGGAGGGTCCGAAAACCACGAGGACCGGCCGGTTTCCCCGGCCGGTCCTCGTCGTTGCTCGCTCCCCGTCCTCGCAGCGTCTCCAGCGGGGTCGCTCGCCGCGTCAAGAGCGGGGGCTTCGCGGCCGAAAAGGCGCGACGAAAGCCGTACGACCGAAGACGACGACCGAAGACGACGACCGCGGACCACCACCGTAGGAGACCCCTCCGCCCCCATGTCGTCACTGTGGGTGACCGCCGAGGGCAGCCGGAGCCGGGGCCACCGCCCCGGGCCTCTCGGCCCGCAGGGGGACGGCGGCGCTCCGGCCGACTCAGGCGCTGTTGGCCCGCGGGGTCCGCTCCGCCTTGGGGTCCTCGGCCTCTTCGAAGTTGACCCGCTGCATATGCCGGTTCATCGACTTCATCAGGAACCAGACACCGAGGGCGAGGGCCGCGAAGACGAGGAAGCCGAGGACACCGGGGGTGACCTTGTTCTCGTCGAGCTCCTTGGCGAGGGTCGCCGCGTGCGTCATTGCGAGGTTTGCGCTTGCGCTCATATCAGGCATTGTCGCGGATGCCCGCGAAGAGGTCGTCCTCGGGGAGGGAGGTATCGACCAGAGACTTCGCCAACTCGTACTCCTCGGTCGGCCAGACCTCGCGCTGGAGGTCGAGCGGCACCCGGAACCAGCCGCCGTCAGGGTCGATCTGGGTGGCGTGCGCCAGCAGCGCCTTGTCCCGGATCTCGTAGAACTCCGAGCACGGCACATGCGTGGTCAGCGTCCGCTCCACGCGCTCGAACTCCTTCCAGCGCTCCAGCCACTCCCCGTAGGGGGACTCCAGACCGCGGGCGAGCAGCGCCTCGTGCAGCGCGACCGTACGCGGCCGGTTGAAGCCCTGGTTGTAGTAGAGCTTCAGCGGCTGCCACACCGGGCCGAACTCGTCCTCGGGGAAGCGCTCGGCATCCGTCGCCCCCTCGAAGGCCACCATCGTGATCTTGTGGGTCATGATGTGGTCGGGGTGCGGATAGCCGCCGTTCTCGTCATAGGTGGTGATCACCTGGGGACGGAAGGAGCGGATCGACCGCACCAGGCGTCCCGCGGCGCGGTCCACGTCCTCCAGGGCGAAGCAGCCGTCGGGCAGCGGGGGCAGCGGGTCACCCTCGGGAAGTCCCGAGTCCACGAATCCCAGCCACTCCTGGTCGACGCCGAGGATCTCGCGGGCCTCGTCCATCTCCTTCTTGCGAACCTCGTGGATGTTCTCCTCGATGTAGGAGTCGCCCACCAGCTTGGGGTTGAGGATGGAACCGCGCTCGCCTCCGGTGCAGGTCACCACCAGCACGGCCACCCCCTCGGACACGTACTTGGCCATGGTGGCCGCGCCCTTGCTCGACTCGTCGTCGGGGTGGGCGTGAACGGCCATCAGCCTCAGCTGCTCAGTCAAGACTCAATCCTCAATGACTCGTAGCGATATAGCGCAACAAAAATGGTTCTGTCCGGCTGGGCCGGCTGCCGGGACGTCATACGGGGCGGCGGTCGGGACGTCTCGGGGGGCTTCTATAGTGACCGAATCGGGGGAGGGAAAATTCCGGCGTCCCCCAGTCCTGGAGGAAAGACCATGACCGCCGTGCGCGACCAGCTTCCCGAGGGTCGTTACGGGCGCTCCGCTGACCAGCGCGCCGACCGCAAGCTCAAGGTGCTGGGCGCGATCTTGGGCGTGGGGCTCGTCGGCATGGTCGGCTGGTTCGGCTACGACTACATCGCGGGGCAGAAGATCAGCGCCGAGGTGATCAAGTTCTCGGTGGTGTCCAAGACCGAGGTCCAGCTGCATCTGGAGATCCGCAAGGACGAGTCGGCGAAGGGCAGCTGCACCGTGCGCTCCCGGTCCGAGGACGGCGCGGAGGTCGGCTGGCTCGAAGTGCCGGTACCCGCCGGCGAGAACCGGATCGACCAGGTGGTCAAGATCCGTACGACGGCACTCGCGACCAGCGCGGAGCTGGCCGGCTGCACGGTTGGCTAGGGCCTCTGGGCGGACTCCTGCCGGGGTTCGAGACATGGATTCGACGGGTTCGACACGCCAGAGCGATTGTCCCGAACTCGACCCATGAACCACAGGTCTCCCGGCCGCCCCAGTGGCAACGCAGGGTGGCGCCAGGGCAGCAACCAGTGAGATAAGGCGTCCCGGCCGCTGTCGAAATCTCGACGCCGAGGGCTGGATTCCGACACTGACCTGCACAGACGCATGTCTGATGGCTTTTGTTCTCCCCCTTCCGCCACGAAATTGTTAGGGTCGTGGTTTCGCCCACCCGGGAAGGCATCATCCTTCTGGGTAGGGCGATGCTTTGTATTCCCAGTACCTACGAGGAGCACCTGTGACCCAGACCAGCGAGAACGTCACCTGGCTCACCCAGGAGGCGTACAACCAGCTCAAGGCCGAGCTGGAATACCTGTCTGGTCCCGCGCGCATCGAGATCGCCAAGAAGATCGAAGCTGCGCGCGAGGAGGGGGACCTGAAGGAGAACGGCGGGTACCACGCTGCCAAGGAGGAGCAGGGCAAGCAGGAGCTCCGAGTGCGCCAGCTGACCCAGCTCCTGGACACCGCGAAGGTCGGCGAGTCGCCGGCCGACGACGGCATCGTGGAGCCCGGCATGGTGGTGACGATCGCCTTCGACGGTGACGAGGACGACACCCTCACCTTCCTGATGGCGTCGCGCGAGTACGCGAGCTCCGACATCGAGACCTACTCCCCGCAGTCCCCCCTGGGCACGGGTGTGAACGGCAAGAAGGTCGGCGACACCGCGCAGTACGAGTTGCCGAACGGCAAGAGCGCTTCGGTGAAGATCCTGGCCGCCAAGCCCTACGGCGGCTGAGCAGCCGCCGCCCGACCGGTTCGGTTGACGGTCGGGGCGCGCGGTTCACCGAGCCGGATGAACACAGGGGCCGGATCGCATCAGCGATCCGGCCCCTCGGCGTATGTCCTGCGGGCATTGGCGCCCGGGAGGAGGTCAGACGGCCGCCGAGCGGTACTTGCGGACCGCCAGCGAACGGAAGACGACGATGATCAGGATGGACCAGATCAGCGACGCCCACACCGGGTTCTGCATGGGCCAGGCGTCGGACTGCGAGACCCCGGGGTTGCCGAAGAGTTCGCGGCACGCCTGAACGGTGGCGCTGAAGGGGTTCCAGTCGGCGATGTGCCGCAGCCACGGCGTCATCTGGCTGGAGTCGACGAACGCGTTCGAGATGAACGTGACCGGGAAGAGCCAGATCAGCCCGCCCGAGGTGGCGGCCTCGGGGGTGCGGACCGAGAGCCCGATCAGGGCGCCGATCCAGGAGAACGCATACCCGAGCAGGAGCAGCAGGCCGAAGGCGCCGAGCGCCTTGGGGATGCCCTCGTGGATGCGCCAGCCCACCAGTAGGGCCACGATGACCAGCACGACGATGGTGAGCGTGGTCTGGACGAGGTCGGCGAGCGTACGTCCGGTGAGCACCGCACCGCGCGCCATGGGCAGGGACCGGAACCGGTCGATCAGCCCCTTGTGCATGTCATCGGCGATGCCCGCGCCCGACCCCGCCGTGGCGAAGGTGACGGTCTGCGCGAAGATGCCCGCCATCAGGAAGTTGCGGTAGTCAACGGCGCTGGTGCTGCCGCCGACGCTCACGGAACCGCCGAAGACGTAGCTGAACAGCACCACGAACATCACCGGCTGGATGAGCCCGAACAGAATGACCTCGGGAATCCTGGTCATGCGAATCAGGTTCCGTCGGGCGACGACGAGTGAGTCGCGTACGGACTGCACGATGCCGCCACGGGGCTGGGGGGCCGCCAGGTTGGCGGCCTCCGTCGTGGTGGTCACTTCGTCCTCCCGTTCTGGCCGTCACGGCCGTCCTGCCGACCTGCGGCGTCCGCCTCTTCGGCTTCTTCGGCCGCGATCTCGGCGGCATGTCCGGTGAGCGAGATGAAGACGTCGTCGAGGGTCGGTCGACGCAGTCCGATGTCGTCGATCTCCACCCCTCGGGCGTCGAGGTCCCGAATGACCTCGGCGAGCAGCTTGGCGCCGCCCGCGACCGGGACCGTGAGCTTGCGGGTGTGCTCGGCGATGGCCACTTCGCCCTTGCCGAGGCCAGCGAGCACCTCACGGGCAGGGTCGATCTGATCGCGCTGGTGGACGACGACCTCCACGCGCTCCCCGCCGGTGCGCGCCTTGAGTTCGTCGGCGGTGCCGCGGGCGATCACCCGCCCGTGGTCGACGACGCAGATGGTGTCGGCGAGATGGTCGGCCTCCTCCAGGTACTGCGTGGTCAGCAGCAGTGTCGTACCGCCCCTGACGAGTTCCTGGATGACCTCCCAGAGCTGCTGCCTGTTGCGGGGGTCGAGACCGGTGGTGGGCTCGTCCATGAACATCACGGGCGGGGAGACCACGAGGGCGGCGGCCAGGTCGAGCCGGCGTCGCATACCGCCGGAGTAGGTCTTGGCGGGCCGATCCGCGGCATCGGCGAGGTTGAACCGCTCCAAGAGCTGCGCGGCCCGCGCCTTGGCGTCGCGCGAACTCATTTGGTAGAGCTGGCCGACCATGTGGAGGTTCTCCCGGCCGGTCAGATACTCGTCGACGGCGGCGAACTGGCCGGAGAGGCCGATGGATCGGCGGACTTCGTTGGGGTGCTTGAGGACATCGATGCCGCTGACGACGGCCTTGCCGCTGTCCGGTTGGAGCAGGGTGGTGAGAACGCGCACGGTCGTGGTCTTGCCGGCGCCGTTGGGGCCGAGCAGTCCGAGAACCGTACCTTCGGGTACGTCGAGATCGACGCCGTCCAAGGCCCTGACCTCGCCGAAGGTCTTGACCAGCCCTTCGGCATAAATCGCGCCTGGCATATGGGGACTCCCATGGTGGCAGATGGCTCGGGGCACGGTGGTGGAGCTGCGGGCCCACACCAGAATGCCCTGTATCAAAACATTTCTACGGATATGTTGCGCCCGATTCAACGTCCACTGGGGGCGCAACGAGGAGCACACTAACGCGATGTATCGCGAGTCTCAAGATGAATATCGCGATACATCGCGCCTTCCATCGCCGAGGTGTCCCGACGGTGAAGGGTCCTCCGACAGCGCCGGGAGGCTCCCGCCCAGGTCCGGGCATCCGCAATGCCCGGACCCGTCGACGCTCGCCGCAGACACTATCTGCCGAGCAGAGAATCGCTAGGGGATTTTGTGCGGGAAGCCGAGCAGCCGCCGGAAGCGGGCATTGCTGCCGGCCGCACCCCGCTCGCCCACCCGATCGCTCCAGTGTCTACAGGTGACCTCGACGAACGCCGCAACGGCCCGTGGATCGGCGGACCGCCAGCTGGCGAAGCCCGCGAGCCATCGCAGGGCGGTCTCGGGCGACTGCTCGCACTCCATGATCCGTACAGCCGTATTGGCCGCGTCGACCCAAGCCGGCCCCAGCGCCGGCATGGCCCAGTCGATGACGGAGGCGCGCCCTCCGTCGTGGCCGATCATCAGGTTGTGGGGGTTGGTGTCGGTGTGCAGCAGATGCCCACCGACGAGTAATTCCTTCTCCCCCGGCTTGAGATAGCCGACGAACCTCTCGACCAGCGGCGGTACCGGGAAGTCAGGAACGCGCAGTTGCTGCATCGCCTTCAGGGTGGTCCCGATCGCCTCCCGGTCCGCCGGCGCCGCCAGATCGGCGTGTCGGCCATCGAGATACGCGAACGCCAGGCAGTACCAACCGGCAGCCTTGACGCTGTGCCGAATGGCCGGGGCGACCCCCCGAACCGTCTCATTGATGAGTTCCTCCCGGCACAGGGCGGAGACCTCGTCGAGATGGGATTCGTGCACGCCCTTGAGGAAGAGTCGCCCGTGCCGCCGAACGTGCAGGACCAGGGCGGTTGAGCAGTTCAGCCCTTCAGGCACGGTTTCGGACCCGGTCACCTCCCCCGTACGCTCCTCGATCGCTGCGCGCAATGCCCAGGGAAGGGCATCCCAACCGACACGTTCAGACATGCTTACCTCTCGGGGTGTACAAGGCCGCCTCGCTGCGAAGGCCCCACCTGCTCAGTCGCCGAGCCCTGCGTGGCACCGCACTTGCGGCACCTGTTCTTCCCGCTCCAGCCAACCCACTGGTGGTCGCACTGGCTCAGAATCCAGGGCATCATGCATCGCTCCTCGGCCGATTCTGTCGTGTTCAGCTGTTCGAAGATCTCCTGCCAACTATCTCTTTCCCGACTGTCGTTGGCATGGTGTATAGCCCCCCAACGTCTAACGCCCCGCCCTCCACGGGGAAAGCCCCGTACATGCGCTCGGGCCGTCATGGTGGGGCGCTGTTGCGTTCCGGGGTTCGTCCGGCCGGGCCCCTCAGCCCGACCGGACGAACCCCCTTCACCGGCCCCCACGCACGCGGAAGGCGAGGGGGCCGGGAGCCCATGGCGCAGGAGTCAAAGAACCCGGGAGAGCGCCGCCCACAACAGCGTGGCGGGCACCACGGCGATCAACGCAAACCACACCGCACGCCCCCGCCCGAGCCGACGCACTCCCGCAACGACCGGACACACCTTCACAACGCCGCCCCGGACCGCGCACTCCTGCTCTGCGCATTGACCCTGGCCACTTCGGCGCTCATCGCGTCCGATTGCTCGGCGGGCACCACGTGCTCGGGCAACGCATCCCACTCCACACCGCCGTTGAGTGGGCGAAGCTGGATGTAGCCCCCTTCGCGGTCCATCACCCGCCCCACGCGCCGAGTTTGAACGTCCCGCACCACATCGCCGACCTCGGGATCGAAAGCCACTACGCCACCACCCGGAACGGCCACCCAGAGCCTGCTGGCGCGGAGAGCTTCACGCCAACCTGTGTGCGAACAGAGGAAGTCCATTCGAATCCGCCAGGAAACATCCTGCGTGAGGCGAATTCCCCGTAGCCATCGACTCTTTCGAGACGGAGTCGCCCTGCGATGCGCCGGCCTTCATCATCTCCACCACTCATGATCATTCCGACCTCCACGTCTACTTCTGTGCGTCGCCAGACCAACACAAAGGCACGAGGGACGGCATGGTTTGAATGCTAGTGTTCAAACTGAACCTGCCATGTTTACGCAGATTAGGGCACCCAAGTACGAGGTCAGCCGCATGAGTTCACGACATCAGCCAGTAGATTTGAATCCGCTTCAGCGGTTCGGCCTGGAAGTCCGAGAAGTGAGGAAGGGCCGCAAGTTGACCCAGACTCAGCTCGGGAAGGCCGTTGGGTACTCCACAGGCTATGTGAGCAAAGCGGAAGCGGGAACGCTGATGCCGAGCGAGAGGTTCGCCCAAGGCTGCGATCTCACGTTCGGGACACACGGCCTGTTCGCACGCTTGCTCCGCCGAGTAGCGGAGGGGGACCATCCGTCGTGGTTCGTGCCGTATCTCCAACTGGAGTGGGAAGCAAGCCGAATCCTCGACTACTCGACGACGAGCATCATGGGCGTGCTCCAGACAGAGGACTACGCACGGGCGATCTTCACCGCAGGCCATCCACGAGCCGCAGCAGAGATCATCAACGGAAAGGTAGCGGCCCGTCTCAGGCGCCACGACATCCTCGATCGAGAAGCAACCCCCCTGCTTTGGGTTGTCTTGCACGAGAGTTGCCTACGCACCGTGGTGGGCGGCCAGTCAGTAATGATTGGCCAGCTTGAACATTTGATCTTCAGAGCAGGGTGCCCAGGAGTGGACATTCAGGTGATCCCATTCTCCGCTGGCGCAGCCGCGGCGCACACACAGGCGTTCACCATGCTGGAGTTTTCTGGCGCACCTGCCGTCCTCTATGCAGATGACGTTCCGCAAGGAGGCAGGATTTATCGTTCCGACGACGCTGTCCGGATGGGGACCGAGATCTATGACCGCCTCCGCGCCCATGCTCTGCCCCCTGATGAGTCAGTTGCGTTCATCAAGGTTCTGACCAAGGAGTACAAGCAGTGATTGACTACCACAGTGTTGTGTGGACGAAGTCGTCCTACAGCGGATCTTCCGGCGGACAGTGCCTTGAGTGGGCCCCCAGTCGGGTTTCAGCGCAAGGCGCCGTCCCCGTACGAGACAGCAAGGTCGCAGATGGGCCCGCCATCTCCGTCACGGAACCGGCCTGGTCCTCCTTCGTCAACGCGATAAAGGACAACGCCCTCCCCACATAAGACATGGAGGAAGTGGCAGACGAACGACGGAGGGTCCCCCGCGGCTGCGGGGGACCCTCCGTTGTGTCGTGGCATCCGACTCCGGACGATGCGCACGAGCGGGGCGGGCTCAGCCCATGACCGTGACCGTGTATCCGGCCTCGCGCAGCGCCGCGGCGACCTGGTCGCAGTGTTCCGGCCCCTTCGTCTCCAGTTGGAGTTCCACCTCCACCTCCGTGAGCCCGAGCCGGGGGTCGGTCCGCACATGACTCACGTCGAGGACGTTGGCGTCGAGCACGGTCAGTGCCCCGAGCATCGCCGCCAGCGCACCGGGGCGGTCGGTGAGTCGCAGTCGTAGCGAGAGGTAGCGGCCGGCCGCAGCCATGCCGTGGCGCAGGATGCGTTGCATCAGCAGCGGGTCCACGTTCCCGCCCGACAAAACAGCGACCACCGGGCCACGGAAGCTCTTGGGATCGCTCAGCAGGGCCGCCACCGGGGAGGCCCCGGCCGGCTCGACGACCAGCTTCGCCCGCTCCAGGCAGAGTAGGAGCGCACGGGACAGTGCGTCCTCGGAGACCGTGCGCACCTCGTCGAGCAGATCTCCGATGATCTTGAACGGTACGTCACCCGGGCGGCCCACCTTGATGCCGTCGGCCATCGTCACCGGGGCCTTTATCGACACCGGTCGGCCCGCGGCCAGGGACGGCGGATAGGCGGCGGCGCCCTCGGCCTGTACACCGATCACCTGCACATCGGGACGCACCGCCTTCACCGCGACCGCAATGCCCGCGGCCAGACCACCGCCACCGACCCCCACCACGATCGTGCGCACCTCGGGGCACTGCTCCAGGATCTCCAGACCCACCGTGCCCTGCCCGGCGATGATGTCGGGGTGGTCGAACGGGTGGATGAAGACTGCGCCGGTCGCCTCCGCATAGTCCTGCGCGGCGGCCATCGTCTCATCGACGACCTGCCCATAGAGCCTCACATCAGCGCCGTACTCCCGTGTCGCCGCCACCTTCGGCAGCGGCGCGCCCACGGGCATGAAAACGGTGGAGCGCACTCCCAGCAGGGAGGAGGCGAGAGCCACTCCCTGCGCATGGTTCCCAGCGGACGCGGCGACCACTCCCGCGGCTCGCTCCTCCGGCCGCAACCCCGCGATCCGCACATAGGCGCCGCGCAGTTTGAACGAGCCGGTTCGCTGGAGGTTCTCGCACTTGAAGTGCACCGGAGCACCAACCAACTGGGACAGATGCCTGCTGCCTTCCATGGCGGTCATGCGCGCTACGCCGGAGAGCATCTTCTGCGCCCCGCGCACATCGTCGAGGATGACAGGGCGAAAGGTGTCAGGCGTGCTGAAGGTCATGACGCCAAGTCTCGCAGCTCTCACGCTGGACGGCCCACGCTCACCAATCGCCGTCGCGACCACTTGTTATGGGTTTCCCCAGGCCCCGTACGCACCGCCCCACGTCCGCGTACTCTGTCCCCCACCAATCGACCACCGCACGAGAGAGCCCCCTGGCCATGCCCACTTCTCAGGACATGACGACTCATCTCGAACCTGGCCTCCTCGATGCTCTCCAGCACCAGGTCGCCCTCTTCGCACGTCGCGCGGAGCAGACCCGGCTCGGCGGGGTCGGCCAGGTCCGCAATTCCATGGACCGCGCCGCCTATCTGCTGCTCAACCGGCTCGACCGGGAGGGTCCGATGGGTGTGAAAGCACTCGCAGCAGGGATGGGCATCGACTCATCCACCGTCACCCGCCAAGTCGCACCCCTGGTCGACACCGGTCTGGTGAAACGCACCTCGCACCCGGAGGACGGCAGGGCCGTCGTCCTGCAACTCTCCCCCCGTGGCCAAGCTCGCCTCGAAGAGGTCCGCAGCTCGCGTCGGGAACTGATGGCCCAGGTCACGGACGGTTGGACGGAGTCGGAACGCGAGTCGTTCTGTAGCCTGCTCACCCGTTTCAACACCGCGCTCTCAGCCCGTCAGGCCGGGATGTCCCCGATGGACCAGGGGGTGGCCGGACTGCCCTCGATCAACGCACAGAACTCATCGGCCGTGTCATAGGCCACGACTGCACCCGGCCCTTTCGGGTGCGCCCACGCACCACGTTCGTTTCCATGCCCCCACGCCCCTAGGTCGTCTCATCCGGCCCTTGGGGGCGCACGTCAACCAGGGCTCGTACGGCTCGATCGACCCGTAGGCCCCCTGCCTTTCCCCGGAAGCCCGCCCCGTTGAACAGGACGGATACGGCCTCACAGGCCCGTACGACTCCTGACGGCAACCGCTCGGACTCCCGCACCACAACCCCGGTGCCCGGGTTCCCGGCACAGGCGCACGAAGGGCTGCGCCGACCTCTTGACCAGGACTGCACAGCTGCCTCTATATGAGGACGTGAGCGAGCGGCGGTCGGCACTGGCGGATCGCCGCGTCCGGGAGTTCGAAGTATTCACCGCGGGCGCGGCGGGACGGCTGCTCCATGCCGCGACACTGCTGACGGCCGAGTCCCCCACTGCCAATGCTCGTGCACAACACCTGCTGACGGCCGCGCTGGCGCTGACCTTTGCGCAGTGGGACCGGTTGCGTGGTGAGGACCCGTACGACTGCACCCGTCAGGAACTCGTCCACCGCTTCGCCCGCTGTTCCTGGCGTCGACACCGCACGGAGGGCGGGGTGCTGGCGCGGCTGACACCTCAGGAACGCCTGGTCGTGGTGTTGCGACTGTACGAAGGGGTGGCGGAGGAGCAGACCGCAGCACTGCTCGGGCTCTCCGAGGAACGAGTCCGTACCGTCTGTCGCCGTGCGGTCGCCGCGTTGTGCGCCGACCGCGCTGCGCGTGCGGATACCCCCCACACCCCCCACACCCCCCGCCCCTCAGACACCGCAGACACGTCAGACACCGCAGACACGTCAGACACATCGCCGAAGTCGGCGTCATGACCGGGCCCAGTCGGATACCCGGCGGCACTCCGAGCCGCAAGGAGCGCGAGGTCCGTCAGATGTTGGAGACCCGCCCCCCGGCCGTCCCCAAGGAACTCATCGCCCGGGCCGTGACGCGTGGGGCCACCGTGCTGCGCCGCCGTCGCGCACTGCGCCGGACGGGATGGCTGCTCCTCCTGGCCGTGGTGGTCGCGGCGACGGTGTGGGCCATGGCCGTCGAGCCCTGGAATGTGCGACCGGTGGACATGACTCCACCGACGGACGGATAACACATCCATTACGCCCTGTTTGCATGGATACATCCCTGTCGGAACTATCCTGGAGGTGCGGTGTACCGACAGCTCCGAGGAGGTCACCATGACCAGGAAAGTCGCTGACTGCCGCAAGTTCCCGAGCGAGATGGACTGCACCCTCACCATCACCGGCGAGGAAGAGGAAGTCGTACGGGCAGCGACCGAGCACGCCGTGTCCGTGCACAGCCACGAGGACACCCCCGAGCTGAGGGAGCAGGTCCGCGCCTCGCTGGAAGACGAGAGGGTGCCGGCCTGACCCGTGCCCCGACATCACACCGATAGTGCCGGGACACAGGGACGAGAAACGGCGCTCAAGGAGAGCACACCTATTCACGGAAAGTGACGATGTAAGGGCGGGCCAGAGCCGATGTCGGTCGCTGACGCCGTCCGTTCCGGAACGAATGGAGCCGGCACCCCGCGGTCGGGGGGCCGGCTCCCGTACGTCGAACGTCGAATCCAGGGGCGGGATGCCTTAGCGCCCCAGCGCCTGGTGCAGGTCGGACAGGAGGTCGTCGATCGCCTCAAGGCCCACGGACAGCCGCACCAGATCGGCCGGAACCTCCAGCGCCGAGCCCGCCACCGAGGCATGGGTCATCCGCCCCGGGTGCTCGATCAAGGACTCCACCCCGCCCAGTGACTCACCGAGAGTGAACAGCTGGGCCCGGTTGCAGACCTCCACCGCGGCCTCTTCGCCACCCTCGACCCGGAAGGAGACCATCCCGCCGAAGGACTTCATCTGCTTGGCGGCGATCTCGTGCCCCGGGTGCTCGGGCAGCCCCGGGTAGAGGACCTGGGTGACGCGCGGGTGGCGGGTCAGCATCTCCGCGACCCTGCCGGCGTTCTCACTGTGCCGGTCCATCCGGACCGGCAGGGTCTTGATCCCGCGCAGCACCAACCAGGAGTCGAACGGGCCCGCCACAGCGCCCATGGCGTTCTGGTGGTACGCCAACTCCTCGCCGACCGCGGCATCGGCAGCGACCAACGCGCCGCCGACCACGTCGGAGTGGCCCCCCATGTACTTGGTCAGGGAGTGGACGACGATGTCGGCGCCCAACGCGATGGGCTGCTGGAGGTAGGGGCTGGCGAAGGTGTTGTCCACCACCAGTCGGGCGCCGGAACTGCGCGCGATCTCGGCGAGCGCGGTGATGTCCGTGATCCCGAGGAGGGGGTTGGACGGCGTCTCCACCCAGATCAGCTTGGTCCTGGGGGTGACCGCGGCCCGTACCGCCGACAGGTCGGAGGTGTCGGCGACCGACCACTCGACGCCCCAGCGCGCCACCACCTTGGCGAAGAGCCGGAAGGTGCCGCCGTAGGCGTCGTTGGGGATCACCACGTGGTCGCCGGGTTCGAGGAGCGCTCTCAGCAGGCAGTCCTCGGCCGCGAGCCCGGATGCGAAGGCGAGCCCGCGCCGTCCGCCTTCCAGCGCCGCGAGGTTCTCCTCCAACGCGGTACGGGTCGGGTTGGCGCTGCGGCTGTACTCGTAGCCGCCACGCAGTCCCCCGACACCGTCCTGCTTGTAGGTGGAGACCTGGTAGATGGGCGGGACGACCGCGCCGGTCAACGGGTCGGCGGTGTTGCCGGCGTGAATGGCGAGGGTTTCGAGGTTCTGGGAGCTGTGCTGGTGGCTCATAAGTCCCTCAGGGTAGTACCGCCGCGCGGGTGGGGCGTCTACCGTCCACGGGCGTGGCCCGCGTCCGCCCGATCCGTGGACGTGCCCAGCCCCCGCGCTGCGCACGGACCGCGGACGTGGCCCGTAACCCGGGCGGTCCGGGACAATGGCGTCATGGAGATTCTGTGGTTCCTGATCGCGATGGCCATGCTGGCCGCGATCATCGGTCCTTACGTCATGCGCCGGCGCCGTGGTGGCATCCAGCAGGTGGCTCCCGGCTCACCCGATGCCGCCGACCCGCAGAGCTATGGATTCCTGCGGCAGGAAGAGCTCGACATCCGACTTCCCGGCCCCGACCAGGATCTCCTCGATGTGCTCGACGTGGTCCAGCGGACGCAGGACTGGCGGGCCGCCGCACAGTTGCTGTCCGGTACGCCGAAGGACGGCGAAGTGCGCTGGCAGCGGGTGCAGGCGTTCGCCGGCGCCGCGTCGCTGGAGCTCCAGGAGAGGCCAGGCGTTGGCGGGGCGTGGCTGCGGGCGTGGCGGTCGGAGTCTCCGAAGGACGCGGGCGGTGCGCAGGTCCATGCGGAGTTCCTGGTCCAGCAGGCGTGGCGGTCGTCCACCGTGGGCTCGGACGACTTCCGGATCATCCTCGAAGAGGCCCGTACGGTCTGCGGCGAAGCCGCGCTCCTCGGTCCGGGCGACCCCGTTCCGTACATCGTGGAGTTGGCGGTCGCCCGTGGCCTCGGCTATCCGCACGAGCAGTTCGACCAGCTGTGGGCCAAGGTGATCGACCGCGCTCCGGAGCACATGGGGGCGCACCTGGCCGCCCTGCGGTACTGGAGCGAGAAGTGGCACGGCAGCCGCCAGGAGGCGGACCACTTCGCCACCACGGCCGCGGCGCGGGCCCCTCGGGGTTCGCTGCTGGCTTCGCTTCCGCTGTTCGCGGTGCACGAGCACATGCCCGACCTGGTGATGGTCCAGGGCTTCTACCAGACCGCCGTCGTGTCCAAGGCGATGGAAGGCGCGCTGTACGCGGTGCACTCGGCACGCGCCGACGACCCGATGCTGGCGCACGTACGCCATCTGCTGATCCAGTTCCTCGTACGCTCGGAGCGGTGGGCGGAGGCGATGCACCAGCTCGTCCGCGTGGACGGGCACGTCGGCGCGGTGCCGTGGACGGAGAGCTCGGACCCGGCCGCGGAGTACACGGTCTACCGGAACCTCGCGGTGGCCGGGTACGAGGCGAACGGCGGCAGCCCGGCGACCCTCTCCCACTGAGGTCCGCGGGGTCACGGAAGGCCGGGGAAGCGCGGTCCGGGGGAATGCGGGATCGCTTTCATACGTTGGTCAAGAGGCCCAGCAATCTCAAGGAGCCCCCTTATGTTCCTGTCCCGCCGTCCCCCTCAGCTGCCGACCCCCGACCAGGCGCTCAAGGGACGCCCCGCGCCCGCGTTCGAGGTTCCCTCACGCCATACGGTCCTGGGCAATCCCCTGCTGGGGCCCTATCCCGCGGGCCTGGAGGTCGCTGACTTCGGCCTGGGATGTTTCTGGGGTGCCGAGCGCAAGTTCTGGCAGACCCAGGGCGTCTGGACGACGCTGGTCGGCTACCAGGGCGGGGTCACGCCCCACCCCACGTACGAAGAGGCGTGTTCGGGCCAGACGGGTCACACCGAGGCCGTCCGTGTCGTCTTCGACCCGTCCGTCGTGTCGTACGAACAGCTCCTGAAGGTCTTCTGGGAGTCCCACGACCCGACGCAGGGCTTCCGGCAGGGCAATGACGTGGGCACCCAGTACCGCTCCGCGATCTACACCCACACCCCGGACCAAGCAGCCGCCGCTGCGGCGTCACGCGATGCCTACCAGCAGGTTCTGAACGGTTCGGGCTACGGCGACATCACCACCGAGGTACTCCCGGAGGAAGGCCGCCCCTTCTATCCGGCGGAGGCGTACCACCAGCAGTACCTCGACAAGAACCCAACGGGCTACTGCGGCATCGGCGGCACGGGTGTGAGCTGCCCGATCGGTGTCGCCAAGGCGGACGGCTGAGCCTTCTCCACCGGAATCGAGCCCTCTCAGGGGAATCGACGGAGGCATGGGCAGCACTGGGGCGGACCCGACGAGCGTCGGGTCCGCCCTGGCACGCACCTTCCGCGGCACCCGCGGGCCATCCGACGCCCCGCCGGACGCTGCACTTCGCTCCTCTTTCGTCTACGGGGACTCCGGGGTCGAGGGGTCCAGGTGCACGAGTAACGGCCCGGCGGCTGTGCTCCACGATTCGCCCCGCGCCAGCGCGCTGGCTCCCTGACTGCGCAGGGCCTCGACCGTGGGGGTGAGGAAGGCTTCCCGCCAGCCCTGCACGGCCTCGGGCTTCATCCCGCTCGCCCCCACCACCGAGCCGACCTTCGCTTCCAATGCTGCCGCGCCCGTGACGACATCCTCACCGATCCATTCGTCGACGTGAACGTCCATGAGTGCCCATGAGATCTTGATCATGCGTTGAATCGTAGGCATGGGCAGGGTTGGGTCCGGAAGACCGGGTGCGGTGAAATCTGCCGGGCGACCGAATCCGGGCCACTACCCAACAGCGACACGGCCGTGATGACTCCCGGCACAACTCCTGCCACACAACTCCCGCCGGTGCGACTCCTGTTGGTCCGGGCGAACTCGTTCGGGACCACAGCATCGGCCCGCTCTGCTCTCGGCCGATCTGCCACGGGCAGAGAAAGCCGCCAGTCGTCTGTCGGCGCGCGGACAGTGGTGAATGCGGCACCAAGGGCCGCCATCACGAGGAGGTTCCATGTCAGCGTTGTTGTCCCCGTGGGAACGGCCAGGGAGTGCACAGGACCGGTACGCCGGGAGCGACGGTCCGCGGGCGGCCGAGGGCGAGACGCCCGCCACCCCCTTCGACGATCAGCTCGCCGGCCAACTCCTGGCACGGCGGATCGTCTTCCTCGGCACCCAGGTCGACGAGGTGTCCGCAAACCGGGTCTGCGCCCAACTGCTGCTGCTCTCCGCCGAGGACCCGCAGACCGATATCGCGCTCTACATCAACAGCCCGGGCGGATCCGTGACCGCAGGGCTCGCCATCTACGACACGCTACGGCTGATCCCCAACGACGTGTCCACGCTCGCCATGGGATTCGCCGCGAGCATGGGGCAGTTCCTGCTCACCGTGGGAACCCCGGGCAAGCGCAGCGCACTTCCGAACGCGCGGATCATGATGCACCAGCCGTCCGCCGGCATCGGGGGAACCGCCGCGGACATCGCGATCCAGGCGGAGAACCTCGAATTCACCAAGCGGACCATCGAACGGATCACCGCCGAGCACACCGGGCAGAGCATGGAGACGATCTCCCGGGACAGCGATCGGGACCGCTGGTTCACCGCGGAACAGGCCAGGGAGTACGGCATGGTGGATCGTGTCGTCGCCTCGCTCGACGACATCCGGCCGGCCGGTACGCGACGACGGATGGGGCTCTGACATGGCCCAGTACACGATTCCGACCGTGATCGAGCGCACCGCACAGGGCGAGCGGGCGTATGACATCTACAGCAGGCTACTCTCCGAGCGCATCATCTTCCTCGGTACGGAGATCGACGACGGTGTGGCCAATGTGGTCATCGCCCAACTGCTGCACCTCGAATCGTCCAGTCCGGAGAGCGAGGTGGCCATCTACATCAACTCGCCCGGTGGCTCCTTCACCTCGCTGATGGCGATCTACGACACGATGAGCTTCATCCGTGCGCCCATCTCGACGTTCTGCGTCGGCCAGGCGGCCTCGACCGCCGCGGTGCTGCTGGCGGGTGGCGACCCGGGACGGCGGTTCGTGCTGGAGCACTCGCGGGTGCTGCTCGGACAGCCCTCCAGCCGGGGCAGGCAGGGCGTGGTGTCGGATCTCAGCCTGGAGGCGAAGGAGATGCTGCGCATCCGCTCCCAGGTGGAGGAGGTGCTGACCCGGCACACCGGGCACGACGGCGCCGAACTGCGGACCGCCATGGACCGGGACCGGGTGTTCACGGCGCCGGAGGCGGTGGCGTACGGGCTTGCGGACGAGGTGATCAGCAGGCGGCAGCTACCGGGGTGAGACCGCGAGGGCGGGGCGCGCCCGCCCTGCCCTGCGTTGATGCCCTGCGTTGATGGGGCTTGCGGCGTCAGGCCGCGAGGCTCACCTGGCCCTGGTAGCGGGCAGGGCCGCCGCTCCGGTGCTGGTGCCGGATCTGGTGCTGGTGCTGGTGCTGGTGCTGATTCAGCGGCGCTGCCGGGTTGGACGCGCCGATCCGCTGGAGTCGTCCGGCGGATCCGGTGCGACGCGCCAACTCGTCCTGGGTGAGTGCGAGGAGTTCGGCCAAACTCAGGCCCAGGGCGCCGGCCGCCGCCGCAAGGACTTCGGAGGAACCCTCCTTGCGTCCTCGCTCCAATTCGGAGAGGTAGGGCATCGAGATCCGGGCCGCGTCCGCGACGTCCTGGAGGGTGCGTTCCTGTGCGAGCCGTTCACGACGCAGCACGCCGCCGACGACATCGCGCCAGAGTGGCTCCCGCTCGGCAGGGCGCAGGGACGCCTGGCTCAGGGGGACGACACGGGCCGGGTTGGACGCTTGGCTGCTCACCTGACCAGCGTAGGAAGTGCATCCGCCGAAAGGGAGACGGCTGCGTTGCGCCCCGCGCGAAATCCCGGCGCGAAGGCGGCGGCGGGCCGGCAGCCGACCCGTTCGTGAAGGCAGAGCCGACCAGTCGGCACCCCGGGTGCCGGTACGGACCGACCGCGCGCCCGTACCGGCACGATCGGAGGGAGCGGGCGATATCGGCACGCGTCCACCGGGCGGGTCTGGTTACAGTGGAGGCATGGGTTCGCACCAGCACTACTTCTTTCTCTGATTCCGGGCACGGACGCCTCGTCCGTGGCGCGCATGGTCGCGCCGCGTTGATCTCGTGTGCCGTCCGCCTCGCCCGTTGAGTCCGAACCCTCACCTCTTCTTGTCAGGGAAAGATCATGCGCGAACGCGCCCAGTTGTCCATGAAGGACGTCTCGAAGTCCTATGGGGACCGCTCAGTCCTCGATCAAGTGACCCTCACCGCCCGGCCCGGCGAACGCGCCGGAGTCATCGGTGAGAACGGCTCCGGCAAGTCCACCCTGCTCCGTCTGATCGCGGGAGTGGAACCCGCCGACACCGGTGAGATCACCGTCCATGCGCCGGGAGGCGTCGGCCATCTCGCCCAGACCATCGCCGAGACCTTTGGGCTCGGCCCCGATCACACCGTCGATGACACGATCGATGCGGCCCTGGTCGAGCTCCGGTCGATCGAGCGTCGGCTGCGACAGGTCGAGCAGACCCTTGCCGACGCCGACGCAGACGCAGACGCAGATACAGGCGCAGGCACAGACACAGGTGCAGGCACAGGCACGGGTGCAGACACAGGTGCAGACACAGGTGCAGAAGCACTCGCCGTCTATGGAGACCTCCTGACCGCCTTCGAGGAACGCGGCGGCTACACGATGGACGCCCGGGTGGACGCCTCGCTGCACGGGCTCGGCCTGTCCGGACTCTCTCGGCAGCGCCGCCTCGGCACGCTCTCCGGCGGACAGCAGTCCCGCCTCGCCCTGGCGTGCGTCCTCGCCGCCTCCCCCGAATTGCTCCTCCTCGACGAACCGACCAATCACCTGGACGAGCAGGCCGCGACCTGGCTCGAAGAACGGCTACGCGCCCACCGCGGCACGGTGGTCACGGTCACCCATGACCGGGACTTCCTCGATCGCATCGCCACCACCATCCTGGAAGTCGACCGGGACACCCGTGCCGTGTCCCGGTACGGGGACGGCTGGCAGGGCTACCGCACCGCCAAGGCGGCCACGCGCCGGCGCTGGGAGCAGCGTCACCAGGAGTGGTTGGAGGATGTGGCGCGCACACAGGAGTTGGTCGCTGCCGCGGGGCAGCGGCTCGCTTCGAGCGGCAAGGACCCGCGGGAGGGTTTCGGCAAGCACCGCCGATCCCATGAGGACAAACTCTCCGGGCAGGTCAGGGCGGCGCGTCAACATCTGGAACGGCTGCGGAGGGAGCCGGTGCAGGCGCCGCCGGAACCCTTGCGCTTTCGGGCCCGGCCCACCTCGGCGGCCGGTGGCGGACTACTGGTCGAACTGGCGGACGTGAGCGTCGGTCGACGGCTGCGCCTTGCCGGGCTGCGGGTGGAGTCCGGAGGCCGATTGTTGGTCACCGGCCCCAACGGCGCCGGGAAGACGACCCTGCTGGGTGTCCTCGCGGGAGAACTGCGCCCCGATTCCGGAACGGTGACGCATCGAACGGGAGCCGCGGTGGGCTACCTCCGTCAGGAGTTGCCCGCACGGCCGTCCCGACTTCCGTTGCTGACCGCCTATGCGGCGGGCCGACCCGGGCTGCCCGAGGAGTACGCGGACGAACTGCTGGACGTCGGCCTCTTCCACGAGGCGGACTTCGCCGTCCCGGTGGCCGCGCTCTCCGTCGGTCAGCAGCGGCGGCTGGAGTTGGCCCGGCTGCTCGCCGCACCGGTGGACCTCCTCGTACTCGACGAACCGACGAACCACATGGCGCTGAGTCTGGTGGAGGAGCTTGAGGCGTCGTTGGCCGACTACGCCGGTGCGGTGGTGGTGGTCTCGCACGACCGCAGGTTCCGAAGGGGGTTCGAGGGGGAGCGTCTGGAGCTGAGGGCGGGCGCCAGCGTGTCGGACCGGACGACGTACGCCTCGATCTAGCGACAGGCGGCCGTCGCCCCGCGCCCGGGTCGGACAGGGGCTGCGGGGTGACGGTCCGTCGTCCCCGACGGCCGCTGCCATGGCTCGATGTCTCGGTGGGGGGATGGAGCACGATGTGGCGCATGAGCTCCTCGCTTCGCTGTGCGGAGGCCGACGGCCGCCGAACCGGCATTCGCCCGACAGTAGGGTTTGTGGCGTGGGGTTCAGTGAACAGGCAACAGCGATCAGACCGGCAGCGACCACCGTCGAGCGGGACGCACCACCCGAGTGGCGCGTCCCGCTCCTGGTGACGGGGGTGATCCTGCCGTTCTACGTGGTCTGGGCACTGTGGCTGGCCACGGGCGGTGGGGATCTGGCGGCTCAGTTCGCCTGGACGGGCTTTGTGGAGCGGCACCCGTGGTCCGCGTACAACCTGTCCTGGTACGGGGGGATGCACACCGCGAACTACAGCCTCCTCGCCCCTCCGTTGATGGCGGCCTTCGGTGTCCCGGCGGTGTCCGTCGGTTCGGGGCTCGTCGGTACCTGGGCGTTGGCCCGTCTCCTCCAGCAGGCGAAGGTGCCGGCCCCCCTGTGGCCGGCGCTGCTCGGCGCGGTGGCGATCTGGTGCAACGTGGCGTCCGGGCGCACGACGTTCGCCCTGGGGCTGGCGATCGGGATGCTCGCGCTGGTGTGGATGCGACGGACACTGCTCGCCGCGCTGTTCGCCGCGCTCGCGACCATGGCGAGCCCGGTCGCCGGGCTGTTCCTCCTGGTGGTGGGCGCGGCCCTGGCGCTGGAGCGGCACTGGCGGCGGGCTGCCGCCCTCCTGGTGCCACCGACCGTGGTGGTGGGCGCGGTCACCCTGCTCTTCCCCTTCGCGGGGGAGATGCCGATGCCTTCGGGAAAACTGTGGCTGCCGCTCCTGGTCTGCGCGATCGTGGTCCTCACCGCGCCGGACGAATGGCGCACCGTGCGGTACGGGGCGGGCATCTACGCCCTCGGTGTGGTGCTGACGTTCTTCATACCGTCGCCGATCGGAACCAACGTGGAGCGCTTGGCCGGTCTCGCCGGGCCGCCCGTGCTGCTGGCCGCGGTACTGGCACACGGTGGTTTCAGCCGCCTTCTGCGTTCGGCCGGCGGCGGGGTCACGGGTGCGCTCCGCGCGGCGCTCGTCGTCGTACTCGCCGTCAACACGTTCTGGGTGCTGGAGAAGACGAAGGACGACCTGGTCGTCTCGGTGGACGTGCCGTCCTGGGCCGAGAACACGGAGGGCGTCGTCAGCGCCTTGACCCGACTGGGCGCGGATCGGACCCGGGTGGAGGTCGTCCCGGCCCGCAATCACCGGGAGGCCGATGTCCTCGCCGAGCACGTGAACATGGCGCGGGGGTGGAACCGTCAACTCGACGTGGAGCGCGGGCGGCTCTTCTACGACGGCTCGCTGAGCACATCGACCTACCGCCAGTGGTTGGACCAGCGAGGGGTCGGCCTGGTGGTGGTGCCGCACGGTCAGATCGACGGGCCGGCCGAGGGCGAGGCCGAGATCGTCAACAGTGCGCCGTCGTGGCTGGAACGGGCCTGGGGCGACAACGACTGGACGGTCTACCAGGTGCGGGACGCCGTACCGCTGGTGTCGTCGCCCGGTACGGCCGTACGCAGTGATGCGGCCGAACTCGTGGTGCGGATGCCGTCGGCGGGGTCGGTGACGGTACGGGTCGCGTACTCGCCCTGGCTCCGGGTGGAGGGTGCGTGTCTGCGTCCGGAGGGCGAATGGACACGGCTGACGGTGGAGCGCGGCGGGGAGTACCGGATGGGCTCCCGCTACGGGTTGACGCGCCAGGCTGAGTGCTGAGAGCGGATCGCGGAAGGCGGTTCAGCAAGGAGCGGCGGCGACAACCCCGGGTGGGGTGTCGCCGCCGCTCGTGCCGTGCTGTGGGGCTCATCGGCCGGCCCCTGGCGGTCGGTCAGACCTTGGAGCCCGCCTTCCAGTCCGCCCAGTTCATGTTCCAGCCGTTCAGGCCGTTGTCCGGCTTGATCGTCTTGTCCTTCGAATTCTTGACGATCACGACATCACCGATGATCGAGTTGTCGTAGAACCAGGCGCCGGGCTGCTTGGAGTCGTTCGCACCCTTGGCGTCGTTGAGGCCGACGCAGCCGTGGCTGGTGTTGCTCCGACCGAAGATCCCGTCGTCGCCCCAGTAGTTGCCGTGGATGAAGGTGCCCGACGTGGAGAGCCGCATGGCGTGCGGAACGTCCTTGATGTCGTACTCGCCCTTGCCGTCGTCATCGGTGAAGCCGACCGTGGCACCGTTCATCCGGGTCTCCTTGAACTTCTCGGAGATCACCATCTGACCGTTGTACGTGGGGGTGCTCGGCGCTCCCGCGGAGATCGGGATCTCGCGGATGGTCTTGCCGTCCTGGGTCACCGTCATCATCTTGGACTTGGCGTCGACGGTGGAGACCTGGTTGCGGCCGATCTTGAAAGTGACCGTCTTCTGCTGGACACCGACGACACCGGGCGCGCCCTCGACGCCGTCCAGGGCGAGCTTGAGGGTGACCGTCGAGTCCTCCTGCCAGTACTGGTCCGGCCGGAAGTCGATGCGCTGAGAGTTGAACCAGTGGCCGACGACTTCCTGTCCACTGCTGGAGGAGACGGTGATCCCCTCCTGGACGGCCTTCTGGTTGACGATCGGCTTGTTGAAGTTGATGGAGACGGGGTGGCCGACTCCGACCGTGGAACCGTCCTCCGGCGTGAAGTTGCCGATGAAGCTGTTGTTCGGGGACACGGTGGTGAAGGAGGTGTTCTCGTGGGCGGTGAGCCCGGCGGAGTCCTTCGCGGTGACAGCGATCTTGTAGCTGGTGGACCTCTCAAGCTGTCCGTCCGGGGCCCAGCTCTTGCCGTCGGCGGCGAGCGTGCCCTTGACCGTCTGTCCGGCCTCGGACGTCATGGTGACCTCGGTGAGCGTGCCTTCCGCGACGGTGACCTTGGCGGCGTTGTTGATGCTCGCGTTGGTCGCACCGTTCTTCGGGAGAATCGCTATTCGCGCCTTGGAGGTCTCCTTGGCCGCCGCCTCGTCGACCTGTGCCTGGGACTTCTTGGAGCCGTCGGAGCTGTCCCCGCCCTTGTCTCCGCCGTCACTGCTGCAGGCGGACAGCACCAGCACCCCGCTCAGCACCGCTGACACGGCCACAAGACCCTTGCGCCGCCTGCTGTCCGTCATCACACGCTTCTCCATCGTCCCGTTTTCCCCTGACCGAACTACTGAGTTCAACACCCATTTCGGGCTACCCGGTTCCTACTCCCCCACAGATGTGGGGAACGCCACTCGCCGGATGCCTACACGGCCGCCTTCTTGGTGTATCACCATCTTCCCTGGTGGGGTCCCGGCATTCACGGGTGGGTCTTGCGAGCTCCCGGCTTTCCTCCGAACCGCTGCTTTCACTAGCATCAGCGCATCCGGCCAACTCCAGTACGTCTCAAGGGAGATCGTGTCCGTGTCCGTCGCACGCCGACCGCTTCTGACCGCCGCAACCGCAGGAGCCCTTCTCTGTGCGCTGTGGTTCGTTCCGTCAGCGAACGCCACAGCAGACCAGGACGGGACGGGGAACCAGCGAACCACAGCAGGGGTGACCGGCGAGGAGCTGAGACTTGCCGACACCGGTAGCCCCGACACCACTCCGTATTTGATCGGCGGCACGGCTTTCCTCGGCATCGGCGTGGGCTTCGTGACCTACGCCGTGCGCCAGCGTGCGTCCCTGGTGACCTGAGGGTCCTTCGGGTCTGTACCCGGCTGGGACCGGGCAGTACCGAACGACGGTTCCAGCAGGGCCGCGAGGACCGCTCGCCGCCTGTCCCCTCCGTGTCGAAGGGCCGTCCCCGCAAAGCCTGTGGGGACGGCCCTTCGCCCTGCGGCGCCGGAGCGAGGGTTCGAGGCAGGGGCCAAGCTCCAGGTCAGAGGCAGGACCCGGGCCAGAACAGCCGGCTGGAGGAGAACGGTCGGCCGGTTCGGGCAGGGCCCGGTCCGGTGCAGGGCCCGGTCCGGTGCAGGGCCTCGTCCAGCGCAGGGCCCGGCTCAAACCAGGGCCCGGCTCAGACCAGGGGCCCGGTGACCTCTTCCACGGCCGAGACGAGCATTCCCTCCCGTACGAACGCCTCCGCTGCGGCCAGATCGGGCGCGAGGAACCGGTCCGGGCCTGGGCCCTCGACACCGGCCTTGCGCAGTGCGGCGATGGCGGCGACGGAGGCGGGGGCCGGGGTGAGACCGTGGCGCAGTTCGATGGCCCGGGTCGCGGCGTACAGCTCCACGGCGATGATCTTCCCGAGCGCATCGACGGCGGTCCGCAGTTTGCGTGCCGCGGACCACCCCATCGATACATGGTCCTCCTGCATCGCGGATGACGGGATCGAATCGACGGAAGCGGGTACCGCGAGCCTCTTCATCTCGCTGACCAGCGCGGCCTGGGTGTACTGGGCGATCATCAGGCCGGAGTCGACGCCCGCGTCGTCCGCGAGGAAGGGCGGAAGGCCGTGGTTGCGGTTCTTGTCGAGCAGCCGGTCGGTGCGGCGTTCGGCGATCGAGCCGAGGTCAGCGGCGGCGATGGCGAGGAAGTCGAGGACGTAGGCGACCGGTGCGCCATGGAAGTTGCCGTTGGACTCGACCCGTCCGCCGCCTTCGTCGTCGAGGAGGACGACGGGGTTGTCGACGGCCGCGGCCAACTCGCGCTCGGCGACCAGTCGGGCGTACGCGACGGTGTCCCGTCCCGCACCGGCGACCTGGGGTGCGCAGCGTACGGAGTAGGCGTCCTGGACCCGAGGGGCTTCGTCCTGCTGGAAGTGGCCGGTGAGACCGGACCCCTGGAGGACTGCGGCCATCTGTGCGGCCGAGACGCTCTGACCGGGGTGGGGGCGGATCGCATGGAGTTCGGGTGCGAGGACCTTGGCGGTGCCGAGGAGCGCTTCCAGGGAGAACGCGGCGGTGATGTCCGCCGAGGTGTAGAGGCGTTGGAGGTCGGCGATCGCCATGATCAGCATGCCGAGCATGCCGTCGGTGCCGTTCAGGAGGGCGAGCCCCTCCTTCTCCCGCAGTTCGACGGGGGTGATGCCGTGCGCGGCGAGGAGTTCGGCCGCGGGTCGCACCTGTCCGTCGGGGCCCTCCGCTTCGCCTTCGCCCATGAGGGTGAGGGCGCAGTGGGACAGGGGGGCGAGGTCTCCGGAGCAGCCCAGGGAGCCGTACTCGTGGACGAGGGGGGTGATCCCGGCGTTGAGGAGTTCCGCCATGGTCAGCGCGGTTTCGGGGCGCACTCCGGTGTGTCCCGAACAGAGGGTCTTCAGCCGGAGGAACATCAGGGCGCGGACGACCTCGCGCTCGACGCGGGGGCCCATGCCTGCGGCGTGGGAGCGGACGATGTTGCGCTGGAGGCGGGCGCGCAGGTCGGGGCCGATGTGCCGGGTGGCGAGGGCACCGAAGCCGGTGGAAACGCCGTAGACGGGCTCGGGTTTGGCGGCGAGTGCGTCCACGATCGTGCGGGAGGCGGCGAGGGCGGCGAGGGCATCGGCGGAGATCTCGACGCGGGCGTCGGCGCGGGCGACGGCGATGACCTCATCGGCGGTGGTACCTGAGGTTCCCACCACGACGTTGTGCATATCCATATTCAGCAGCGTACGGATTGCATTGGACTATGTCACCAGGGATGGAGGACCCATCCTGTGGACGTGCCGTACGGAACGAACCCCTCGGCCGGGTGGGCATCGGCGGCTCATGGCTCGCTCCAGGGCTCGGCCACGTCCTCCGGTGCGACACCGCGGAAGCGGCGGCGTTCCTGCTGGTGCTGCGGCCGGGGCGGGGTGTCGGCGAGTTGGAGCACCGTTCCGTCGCGGCCCGCGACCACCGGCTTGGCGGAGCGTGCGGCCTTGGCCCGGTACTGGGCTGCGTCAGCGAGCCGGAAGAGCCTGCGGGCGCTGCGTACCTGGCCGATGGGGTCGCCCGTCGACGCGACACCGCAGGCCACGCCGTCGCCGAGTTCCATCTCCGCGGCCCGTACGCACAGTTCGTCGGCGACCCGGACGACCTCGTCCGACGTCGGCCCGACCGAGACAAGACAGAACTCGTCCCCGCCGAGCCGGGCCACGAGCGCACCCGGAAGCATCGCCCCGCACAGGGAGAGCACGGAACCGAACCGCTCCAGCAGACGGTCCCCGACCGCATGGCCATGGGTGTCGTTGACCTGTTTGAGTCCATTGAGGTCGCACACGACCAGGCTGACCACGGAACCGTCATCCCGGTGGCGTTCCAGCGCCTCATCGAGCCGGGCGTCCACCGCGCGGCGGTTGGCCAGCCCGGTCAGGGGGTCGGTGAAGGCCAGCCTGCGGACCTCTTCGAGGCGTTCCGTCTGCGCGATGCCCGAGGCGATCACCGAGGCGAGGACGGTGGCGAAGTCGGCGTCCTCCCGGCCGAAGACGGGGGCGCCGAGCGGCCGGGCGACGTACAACTCGCCCCAGGCACGACCGTGCAGCACGATCGGGGCGACGACGCAGCAGCCGCGCCGGCGTCGACGGAGTGCGGCCACCCGGGCTTGGGGTCCGGTGGGTCCGGGCGGAAGCGACGGATGACGATAGCCGCGGGAGAGGGGCGGTCGGTCGGCGGTGGACTGCTGGACGGGTCCGGACGACGGCGCGGACTCCTCCCGCGGAGGGAGGCCCCCGGGAGCGAAGGGGTCCGCGGACAGGGCGTGCCCGGGCCAGAGCGCGCCGGAGACGGAGTCCTCAGCCCGGGAGTCCTCAGCCCGGGAGTCCCCCGCCTGGGAATCCTCAGCCCGGGAGTCCCCCGCCTGGGAATCCTCACCGGTCGATGGGGCGCCTGCACCCCGAGCGTCCTGCACGTCGGATGCGTCGGATGCGTCGGATGCCTTGTGTGCATCGCTGGTGTCCTGCGTGGCGAAGGCGCGGCCAGGGCGATCCGATTCACTCCTGCCCCGCCCCCCGGGCGATGGACCAGGCGCCCGGCCCTGCGCTCCCGAGGCCGGCGGGTGCGCATCGGTCGCGTCCGCGGCCTCGGGAGCGCCCGTAGCGCCTTCGTCCCTGCCGACCCGGCCGGGCTCCCATTCCTCCCCCGGCTCGGGCAGCAACGGGCCGTCCGCCGACTCCACCCAGGCGTCCGGCTCCCCGCCGCCCGCCCAACGCTCGTGCAGGAACTCCGTGATCTCCGGGAAGCGGTTCACCGGATACGTCTCCGATTCGGGGAACTCCTCCTCGTCGGGCACCCGCTCCCCCGCGTTCACCAGTACCCTCAGCCGCCCCCGCTCGCGCTCCCACACCGAGAGCGCCGCGAAGGAGCCGGCCAGCGCCGAGCACGCGCCCAGTGCCGCCGCCCGCCAGGACTCACGCGGAGTGTGCGCGGCTGCCATCGCCTGCGCCAGCGCCACCACGGCCCGCAACTGCCGATCCTCAGCCATCACCCCAGCTTAGGGACGATTGGCTGGATTTGATCGGTTGGAATGAGTCGCGGTTCTGCTGGTCACTCAAAGTCACTGACCGGGCCAGTCAGGCTTCCGCTTCTCGTTGAACGCCGCAACACCCTCGGCCCGGTCCCCCGAGAAGGCGACGGAGCGCCAGGCGGCGTCCTCCACCTCAAGTCCCGCACGCAGGTCGAGCCCGTGCCCCAGCCGCATCGCCCGCTTGGCGGCCCGCAGCCCCACCGGCGAGTTCTGGGCGATCCGCGCCGCGAGTTCCCGTGCCCCCGTCCGGGCGTCCGCCGCCAGTTGATCGACGAGCCCGAGGCCCAGCGCCTCCTGAGCCTCGACCCTACGAGCGGTGAAGACCAACTCGGCGGCACGGGCCGCACCGACCCGGCGCGGGAGCAGCTGCGTCCCACCGCCACCGGGGATCACCCCGACGGAGACCTCGGGCAGTCCGACCACCGTCGTGTCGTCGCCGACGATCAGATCGCAGGACAGGGCCAACTCGAAGCCGCCGCCGAGGGCGAATCCGTGCACGGCCGCGACGGTGGGCATGGGCAGCTCCAGCACACCGGTGTAGGCGGCCCGGGCGGTGGGCCGCTGTCGTACCAGTTCGGCATCGGTGAAGGAGTTGCGCTCCTTGAGGTCCGCGCCGACGCAGAAGGCCCGGTCGTGGGAGGAGCTGACGACCGTGACGCGTACGGCGGGGTCGGCGGCGAGCGCGGCGCAGGCCGCGGCGATGGAGCGGGCCATGGCCGTGGAGACCGCGTTCATCGCCGCGGGGCGGTCGAGGACCAGTTCGGCGACGTGGCCGCTCTGACGGGTGACGACGAAGTCACCGAAGCGCTGCTCGGCATCGGACATGGAGGCCCTCCCGGTTAACGTTGGTTCACCGGATCATAGGGGCAGCCCGAATTCCGACCCATGGAAGGCCCGGAAGACCCCGAAAGGCACCGAAGTCCCTGGCATATCCAAGAAGGGCAGAAAGCCCGAGCTGGTGCCAGGAAAGCAGGAAAGACGGAAGAGACGGCCCGGGTCGACGCCCGGCGCCCGACGACTACGCTCAGCGGCGGCGGGTCAGCAGCCAGGGCTCGACCACACCGAGCCCGCGCACCGGACGCTGCCACATCGGCTGGAGTGCGAACCGGTACGAGGGCGGCACCTCGCCGTCCTTCTCGGCCGCAGCCGCTTCCTCGGCCGCCGCGGCCTCCGATGCCGGAGCGTCCCCGGTGCGAATCAGCCCCTCGGCGAACGCCCCGTCCACGAGAACGGCGTCCTTCGGCGCTATCGACGTCAGTCGGCTCGCCAGGTTCACCGTCGTCCCGAAGACGTCGCCCATCCGCGTGGTGACCGTCCCGAAGGCGATCCCCACCCGTAGCGCCGGCATCGTCTCGTCCTGGGTCATGGCGTCGATCAGCCGAAGCGCTATCTCGGACGCGGTCCGGGCGTCGTCGGCCGCGAAGAGCACCTCGTCGCCGAGGGTCTTGATCAGCCGTCCACCGTGCGCGGCCACCAGATCGGCCGCCGTGGTCTCGAACGCCTCGACCAGCTCGCCCAGTTCCTCTTCCTCCAGCCGCCGGGTGAGCCGGGTGAAGCCCACCAGGTCGGCGAAGCCCACAGCGAGCCGGCGGTCGACCATCTCCTCGTCGTCAGCGGCCTGGACGACCCGCCCGGTGGCTGCCGCGAGCTGCCGCCGCCAGACGTACACGAGAAACTCTTCGAGCTCCGGAAGAAGCAGTTCCACCAGTGGATAGGTGACTTCAGTGCGCGTCATGCCCGGCTCGGGCGGCTCGGTCAGCCCCTCCAGGAAGGAGTCGATCTGCCACTCGGCGAGCCGGGCCGTCGTCTGTCCGGTCGAGCGGGCCACCTGGATCGCCATGGGCTCGCTCAGCAGCCCGGCCTCCACCAGGCCCGCGAGCCGGCGCAGCGCCAGCACGTCCGCCTCGGTGAGCGCCTTGGCCTGCCCGATGTCCGCGAAGCCCATGGCCCGCCAGAACCGCGAGGCCAGTTCCATGGAGACGCCCGCGGTGCGGGCCGCCTGGAACGGCGTATAGCGGCGGTCCGCGCCCAGGATCAGCTGTTCCAGCCGGATGGCCAAGGGGTCGTCGGTGGGCTCGGCGGTGTGGTCGACCGCGTGGTGCGGGGTCGGATGAGCGGCCCCGGAGCCCGTGGCACCGCGGGAGCCGCCGGACCCGTCCGGCGCGTCCGCGCCGGAAGTGGTGTCGTCGACGGTCACCACCCGCCTCCTGCCCGTTCCCTGCGCGCTGCCCTGCCGGTCTGTCGCTCGATCGCCTCAACGATACGGCAGGTGTGCCCTGGCTCACGTGCCAGTCGCCGTACCCGTTCACCCGGGAGCACGGAAGATCAGCCGGCCGGTCTCAGATGCACGATGTCACCGGCACCGATCGGGTGCCGTTCCCCGTCGGGCAGGGCGAGCACCAGCCGCCCGTCGCCGTCGAGCGCCACGGCCTCACCGGTGAGGGAACGCCCTCCGGGCAGCTCGGCCCGGACGGTGCGGCCCAGTGTCGCGCAGCCGGCGGCGTAAGCCTCCTGGAGTTGGGAGAGCCGGGGGTCACCGTCCGTCGCGCGCCACTGTCCGTACCAGTGCTCCAGGGAGCGCAGGATCGCCCGCAGCAGGGGGTCGCGGTCGGTGGAGACGGCGTTCGCGAGGGCGAGGGACGCGGCCGTCGGCACGGGGAGCTCATCGGCGCGCAGGGTGACGTTGATGCCAATGCCGATCACGATGGCGCCGTCTCCGGCACGCTCGGCGAGGATGCCGCCGACCTTGCGTTCTTCGCCGTCGACGGTCACGAGCAGGTCATTGGGCCATTTGAGCGACATGTCGATGCCCGCGGACCGGCTCAGCCCGGTCGCGGCGGCGACTCCGGCGAGCAGCGGCAGCCACCCCCAGCGCTCCACCGGGATCTCGGCGGGTGGCCGCAGCAGTACGGAGAGGAAGATTCCCGAGCGCGGGGGTGCGGTCCACACCCGGTCGAGCCGCCCTCGCCCGGCGGTCTGTTCCTCCGCGACGAGCACCGCGCCCTCGCCCGGCAGCGAGGCGGCCCTGCGGACCAGTTCGGTGTTGGTGGAACCGATCGAGGGCAGCAGCTCGAAGGAGGTCCACAGGCCCTCGGGCTGGATCAGGGCACGGCGCAGCGCGGCTGCGTTAAGAGGGGGTCTGTCCAGGTCGGACCAGGGGCTGAAGTGCGCATTCCGGGGCGTCATGCAAGACAGGTTAGGTGTGGTAAACACCGCACTGCCGAACGGTATCCACGCGGATACGCTACGAAACAGAGCCAGGGAGTTCCGCCAAAGGCCGCCCGCAGGCGGTTGACCAGCCAGGGAGCCGCATCCCGATGTCCGAGCCGGCACAGATCGACATCCACACCACCGCGGGAAAGATCGCGGACCTTCAGCGCCGTACGGAAGAGGCCACGCACGCCGGGTCCGCACGCGCGGTGGAGAAGCAGCACGCGAAGGGCAAACTGACGGCCCGTGAGCGGATCGGTCTGCTGCTGGACGAGGATTCGTTCGTGGAGTTCGACGAGTTGGCCCGGCACCGCTCGACGAACTTCGGTCTGGACGCGACCCGCCCCTACGGGGACGGCGTGGTCACCGGCTACGGCACGGTGGACGGTCGCCCGGTCGCCGTGTTCTCGCAGGACTTCACCGTCTTCGGCGGTGCGCTGGGCGAGGTGTACGGGCAGAAGATCATCAAGGTGATGGACTTCGCGCTGAAGACGGGCTGCCCGATGATCGGGATCAATGACTCAGGCGGCGCCCGCATCCAGGAGGGTGTGAGCGCGCTCGGCATGTACGGCGAGATCTTCCGCCGCAACACCCACGCCTCGGGTGTGATCCCGCAGATCTCGCTGGTCGTGGGTCCGTGTGCGGGCGGCGCCGTCTACTCTCCGGCGATCACCGACTTCACAGTGATGGTCGACCAGACCTCGCACATGTTCATCACGGGCCCGGACGTCATCAAGACGGTCACCGGCGAGGACGTCGGCTTCGAGGCACTCGGCGGTGCACGTACGCACAACACGACATCGGGCGTGGCGCACCACATGGCGGGGGACGAGAAGGACGCCATCGAGTACGTGAAGTCGCTGCTGTCCTATCTACCGTCGAACAATCTGTCCGAGCCGCCCGCCTTCCCGGAGGAAGCGGATCTGTCGGTGAGCGGCGAGGACCGCGAACTGGACACCCTGATCCCGGACAGCGCCAATCAGCCGTACGACATGCACACGGTGATCGAGCACGTACTGGACGAGGGTGAGTTCCTGGAGACGCAGGCGCTGTTCGCTCCGAACATCCTGACCGGCTTCGGCCGGGTCGAGGGCTTCCCGGTGGGTGTGGTCGCCAACCAGCCGATGCAGTTCGCGGGCTGTCTGGACATCAATGCCTCCGAGAAGGCCGCGCGTTTCGTCCGTACCTGCGATGCGTTCAACATCCCCGTGCTCACCTTCGTGGATGTCCCAGGCTTCCTGCCCGGCGTGGACCAGGAGTACGGCGGCATCATCCGCCGCGGCGCCAAACTGATCTACGCCTACGCCGAGGCGACCGTGCCGCTGATCACGGTCATCACCCGCAAGGCGTTCGGCGGGGCGTACGACGTGATGGGCTCCAAGCACCTGGGGGCGGACATCAACCTCGCCTGGCCCACCGCGCAGATCGCGGTGATGGGCGCCCAGGGCGCGGTGAACATCCTGCACCGGCGCACGATCGCAGCGGTGGACGACGCGGACGAGGCGGAGGCCACCCGGGCGCGGCTGATCCAGGAGTACGAGGACGCCCTGCTCAACCCGTACACGGCGGCGGAACGAGGCTATGTCGATGCGGTGGTCATGCCGTCGGACACACGGGCCCAGGTGGTCCGTGGTCTGCGACAGCTGCGGACCAAGCGCGAGAGCCTGCCGCCGAAGAAGCACGGCAACATCCCGCTCTAGGCCCATGGGGCTCCAGGCCGTCAGAAAGGGCGAGACCATGATCAAGGTCATTCGGGGCAATCCCACGCCGGAGGAGTTGGCCGCCGCACTGGCGGTGGTTCAGGCACGGGCGGCGGCATCGACGTCCGCCGCCGCGGATACCGCGTTGCCGCCCGAGCAGTGGGCCGACCCGGCACGGATCGCCCGTGGCGGCAGGCCGCTACCGGGCCCGCGGGCCTGGGCTCGGACGTACTGGCCGGTGTGAGCGGCAAGCACCAACCCCCGGGCGCCGTTGGGTACCGGCGCCCGGGGGTTGGCGCCGTCGTGCCGCGGCCACCGGCACGTCCCGGCCTGCCCGGACAGCTGCCCCGACCAGAGCCGAGGCGAGGGGTGACCTCGCGCGGGGGACGAGAATCCTGGGAATCCCCTGTTCCATGCCACGCCACGCCCCTGCACAGGTGGATCGGCGGCACAAGGATTCCAGGCGAGAACATCTGGTTATCACGCGATGACCGGGCTCGATGATCTGGTCTCGGGCACGGTCGCGATTGAGTACCGGTACTCAGGCGCCCGGCCGCGTCACGACCGCAGGATCGAAGACATGCTGTGGTCGGACCCCCAGAACGAACCGCCCGAGGAACTGCGCGAGACACAGGCGATGATGCGCCGCGTCGGCGTGGTGCTTGCCCTGGCCATGGTGCTCGCCATGTTCGTGGTGGGCCTGCACTGACCACCGCCTACGATGGCGACATGACCGCCCCCACCCCCCGCCTGCGCCTGATCCTCGCTTCCGCGTCGCCCGCCCGTCTCGGCCTGTTGCGGACCGCCGGTTTCGCCCCCGAGGTGATCGTCAGCGGTGTCGACGAGGACGCTCTGAGCGCTCCGACCCCCGCCGAACTCGCCCTGGTCCTCGCCGAGGCGAAGGCCGCGGTCGTCGCCGCGCTGCCCGAGGCCGCCGGCGCCCTCGTCGTCGGCTGTGACTCGGTGCTCGAACTCGACGGTGAGGCCCTGGGCAAGCCCTGCGACGCCGAAGAAGCCACCGCGCGGTGGAAGTCGATGCGCGGACGCTCGGGCGTGTTGCGTACGGGGCACTGCGTCACCGACACGGTGACAGGCCGCATAGCGTCCGCGACGGCGTCCACGACGGTCCGCTTCGGCGAGCCGTCGGACGCCGAGATCGCGGCGTACGTCGCCAGCGGTGAACCCCTCCATGTGGCGGGGGCGTTCACCCTGGACGGGCGCTCCGCGCCGTTCATCGACTCGATCGACGGCGATCACGGCAATGTGATCGGTCTTTCCCTGCCGCTGCTGCGCACCCTGCTCGCCGAACTGGACCACTCGATCACCGACCTGTGGACCTGAGGGGCCGGCCCCGACCTTGACCTTGCTCCCGGCCTGGACATACAGCCCGGACATACCGCGCGGACGGGACAGCACGGCCGTGCGCACGGCGCCCTGACGACGGCATTCCGCCGCCCTGAGCCCTGAGCCCTGAGCGGCAACGTCCGCGGGAGGTGCGCGGCCCGGTGATTTCCTACGCCGGCGCGACCCCGCTGCTCGGCAGTGCCCCGTCTGCGGGGGTGCGCGCCTGCGGCTGCCGCCTCCCGTAGGACACGAGCACCCAGACCAACAGCGCGAGCACCGCCATGAGCAGCACGAACGCGGACCAGCCCACGAGTCCCACGGCGAGCGCGCCGAGCACACCGTGCACCACGGCGGCGCAGACCAACAGGGCGTGGGCGAACCCGCCGGGCGCCCGGTCACGCACGCCCAGCCGGAGGGCCACCAGTGCGCACGCCCCCAGCAAGACGCCGAGGGCAAGCCCTGCCGCCCAGGTCGCGGTGACCATCACATCGGGGGCCAAGCCGTCCAGGGACATGTTCTGACCCTCGACGACGACGGCGAGGACCCCGTGGATCGCCACCGCCCCGACGGCCTCCACCAGCAGCACTCCCGCGGTCACCATGGCCGCCGTTCGACGCCCCATGCCGCCCACCCCCTCGTTACCGTCGGTACATACGGCGAATGCCCGCACGTTACTAACGGGTAGAAGCGGAGACAAGGCTTTGCGCAAGGGCCGAACACGCTCGGTCACACCGCAAAGAATCATTCGCCCATTCGTAGGGACTCCACAAAGAAACCCATTCTTCGGCTGGCCCCTCGAACAGAGACCTCTACCACATATCGGGGCTACTGTTCGGAGAGGAAACCCGCCGCACCACGGTTCGACAAGGGGTTTCCTGCTGTCCGTGCGTCTTGGATAACGCTCTGTGTGGGCAAGCTCACCCTTGTGGACGGGTCGAAAGGCCGTGTCGGCAGTCCCTAAACTCAGCGTGATCCGGGAAGCCATCGAAGTCATCGGCACGGTGACCTTTCGAGCGCCCTGGCTCGGGTGTGTCCGACCAGGGTCCCCGGGGCCGCCCCCCGGGAAAAACACTGCAAGGAGGGAGCCATCGTGCGCAAGGTGCTCATCGCCAATCGAGGCGAAATCGCTGTCCGTGTCGCCCGTGCCTGCCGGGACGCCGGGATCGCAAGCGTAGCCGTCTACGCGGACCCGGACCGGGACGCCCTGCACGTCCGCGCGGCCGACGAGGCATTCGCACTGGGTGGTGACACACCGGCCGCGAGCTATCTCGACATGGCCAAGGTGCTACAGGCCGCGAAGGACTCCGGCGCGGACGCCATTCACCCCGGATACGGATTCCTTTCGGAGAACGCCGAATTCGCGCAGGCCGTCCTGGACGCCGGTCTCATCTGGATCGGCCCGCCGCCGTCGGCCATCCGCGACCTCGGCGACAAGGTCGCCGCCCGTCATATCGCGCAGCGCGCCGGCGCCCCTCTGGTGGCTGGAACCCCCGACCCGGTCTCGGGGGCCGATGAGGTCGTGGCGTTCGCCCAGGAGCACGGGCTGCCCATCGCGATCAAGGCCGCGTTCGGCGGTGGCGGTCGTGGCCTCAAGGTGGCCCGCACCCTGGAAGAGGTGCCCGAGCTCTACGACTCGGCCGTCCGCGAGGCGGTCGCCGCCTTCGGTCGCGGCGAGTGCTTCGTCGAGCGCTACCTCGACAAGCCGCGCCACGTCGAGACCCAGTGCCTGGCCGACAGCCACGGCAATGTCGTGGTCGTCTCGACCCGTGACTGCTCGCTCCAGCGCCGCCACCAGAAGTTGGTCGAGGAGGCGCCCGCGCCCTTCCTCAGCGAGGAGCAGAACGCCCAGCTGTACTCCGCGTCCAAGGCCATCCTCAAGGAGGCCGGCTATGTGGGCGCCGGCACGGTGGAGTTCCTCGTGGGGGTCGACGGCACGATCTCCTTCCTCGAAGTGAACACCCGCCTCCAGGTCGAGCACCCCGTCACCGAAGAGGTCACCGGCATCGACCTCGTACGCGAGATGTTCCGGATCGCCGACGGCGAGGCACTCGGCTACGACGACCCGCAGCTGCGCGGCCATTCCTTCGAGTTCCGCATCAACGGCGAGGACCCGGGCCGCAACTTCCTGCCCGCCCCCGGTACGGTCACCGTCTTCGACCCGCCGAGCGGCCCCGGTGTCCGGCTGGACGCGGGTGTGGAGTCGGGCAGTGTGATCGGCCCCGCGTGGGACTCGCTGCTCGCCAAGCTGGTCATCACGGGCGCCACCCGGGAGCAGGCACTCCAGCGCGCAGCCCGCGCGCTGGCCGAGTTCAATGTCGAGGGCATGGCCACCGCCATCCCCTTCCACCGTGCGGTCGTCGCCGACCCGGCGTTCACCAGTGACCCGTTCCGGGTGCACACCCGGTGGATCGAGACCGAGTTCGTCAACGAGATCCCCGCCTTCGCAGCGGCCACCGACGCGGACACCGAGGACGAGACGGGCCGGGAGACGGTCGTCGTCGAGGTCGGCGGCAAGCGGCTTGAGGTCTCGCTGCCCGCGTCGCTGGGGATGACCCTGGCCCGCACCGGCCTCGCCGCCGGCGCCCGGCCCAAGCGACGGGCGGCGAAGAAGTCCTCGTCCGCGGCCTCGGGTGACACCCTCGCCTCTCCGATGCAGGGCACCATCGTGAAGGTGGCCGTCGAGGAGGGCCAGGAGGTCAACGAGGGCGATCTGATCGTCGTCCTGGAGGCCATGAAGATGGAGCAGCCCCTGAACGCGCACCGCGCGGGCACGGTCAAGGGACTGAGTGCCGAGGTCGGCGCGTCCATCTCGTCCGGCGCCGTCATCTGCGAGATCAAGGACTGACACCGGCACCTCATCCGGCGCCGATCATCACCGTGTGACGACGAGCCCGCCCGAAGCCGAACGGCATCGGGCGGGCTCTGTCAACTGCCCCAGCAGCGGGCACGACCGATGGCATCCTTAGGTGCTGGGGCTGACCCGGGGAGGGTGGTAATCGGATGGCGACTGATACGGCGGCGGGCGGGGCACGGACGGGTGATGACCCGGCGCGCCCGCACACCGAACCGTGGAGTGGGGAGTGCTCCCCGCTGACCGGGTCGGCCGCGAGCCCGAGCGCCATCCGGGAGGGTGCGACCGCCGGTGCCGTGCGGCCCATGCGCGCCGATGCCCGGCGCAACTACGAACGGCTGCTCGTCGAGGCCCGTACGGTCTTCTCCGAACACGGCACGGACGCCGCGCTGGAGGAGATCGCCCGCCGGTCGGGGGTCGGCATCGGCACCCTCTACCGCCACTTCCCCAACCGCCAGGCGATCATGAACGCCGTCTTCCAGGAGGCGAAGACCGCCCTGCTGGAGCGCTCGCGGGAGTTGGCCCACGCCGAGCAGCCGTGCGGCGCCCTGATCGAGTGGCTGCGCGCCCTGATCTCCCATGCGAGCGAGTACCGGGGACTGGCGGCGGCCCTGATGTCGGCCTCCCGCGATGACAGCCTCGCCCTGTCCCAGTGCTGTGTCCCGCTGGCGGAGGCGGGGAACACCCTGCTCGCTCGGGCACGTGAGCGCGGGGCCGTGCGCTTGGACGTCTCCATCGACGATCTGATGCAGTTGACGAACGCGATCGCTCTCGCGGCCGAGCAGGCCCCCGACGATCCCGAACTGCCGGACCGTCTGCTGCTGCTCACCCTGCACGGACTACGGGACGACCAGCGGTCCTACGCATCAGCGACCGCGTCGACCCGCTAGCGGTCCACGCCATCGGCCCCGTCCACCGAGGGTGGCGGGGCCGATGCATGGGGAGCGACAGGTGACAGGCTGCGGTGGACCGGCGCCTCAGCGTCGGCGCAGGTCGGCCACCCGGGCCCGGCGCTCGATCCCGCCGGACCCCGTGCCCGGCTCCAGCCCGCCCGCGGCACTGAGCCGCGTCGGCCCGGGACCCGCGCCACCGCGCGTACGACGCTGACCGGGCAGCGGCACCTCACGGCGGGACCGTCCCGGAGCCGTTTCGGCGTCGGATCCGGGGTCACCCGAGCCGGCGATGGCGATCTGTACCCCCTGGTCGGCGAGGGCCTGGAGTTCCGTCGCCGCACGGTCGTCGTGGGGCGGCGGCTCATCCGTGACCAATCGGGTGATCACATCGGTGGGCACCGTCTGGAACATCGTGTCGGCGCCGAGTTTGGTGTGGTCGGCGAGGACCACCACCTCGGCAGCGGCCTGCACCAGTGCACGATCGACACTGGCGGAGAGCATGTTGGAGGTGGAGAGTCCCCGCTCTGCGGTGAGCCCGCTCCCGGAGAGGAAGGCACGCGACACCCTCAGACCCTGGAGGGACTGTTCCGCGCCGCTGCCCACCAGCGCGTAGTTGGAGCCCCGCAGGGTGCCACCGGTCATCACGACCTCGACGCGATTGGCATGGGCCAATGCCTGCGCGACCAGCAGGGAGTTGGTGACGACGGTCAGGCCCGGAATGCGAGCCAGCCTGCGGGCCAGCTCCTGAGTGGTCGTGCCTGCCCCGACGACGATGGCCTCGCCCTCCTCGACGAGGCTCGCGGCGAGATCGGCGATGGCCGTCTTCTCCGCGGTGGCGGACAGTGATTTCTGCGGGAACCCGGACTCCCTGGTGAAACCGCCCGGTAGCACCGCACCGCCGTGCCGGCGGTCGAGGAGTCCCTCTGCCTCCAGTGCCCGCACGTCGCGTCGTACGGTCACTTCGGAGGTCTGGACGACGCGGGCGAGCTCACGGAGCGATACGGCTCCGTTGGCGCGCACCATTTCTAGGATCAGTTGGCGACGTTCTGCAGCGAACACGAAACTGACAGTAACCTGCGCGGCCGATAGTTTTCAGCAGTATGCGCCGAATAACAAGTATTGCGCTCAGCAAGGGCGGTCAAGTGGTATACGCAAGCGCATAGTTGATCATCCGTCGAGGCATGTGCCCGGGGTTCGGTGGATTTCGCCCCCCCGGGCGCTCGTACCTCAGCCCTCGCCTGCGGATTTACGGGTGTGCAACTGCCGTGCCACCTCGGCGATCGACCCCGACAGGGACGGATAGACGGTGAAGGCGTTTGCGATCTGTTCCACCGTCAAGTTGTTGTCGACCGCGATCGAGATGGGGTGGATCAGCTCACTGGCACGGGGGGCGACCACACAGCCGCCCACCACGATCCCGGTGCCCGGGCGGGCGAAGATCTTGACGAAGCCGTCCCGGATCCCCTGCATCTTGGCGCGAGGGTTGCGCAGCAGGGGCAGTTTCACCACCCGGGCGTCGATCCGGCCGGCGTCCACGTCCGCCTGGGTGTAACCGACGGTCGCGATCTCCGGATCGGTAAACACATTCGAAGAGACCGTCTTGAGGTTGAGCGGAGTCACCGCGTCACCCAGGAAGTGGTACATCGCGATCCGGCCCTGCATCGCGGCGACGGAGGCGAGGGCGAAGATCCCGGTGACGTCGCCGGCCGCGTACACGCCGGGCGCGCTGGTGCGGGAGACCCGGTCCGTCCAGATGTGGCCCGACTCCTTGAGCCGCACGCCCGCGTCCTCCAGACCCATGCCCGCGGTGTTGGGGATCGCGCCGACGGCCATCAGACAGTGGCTGCCCGAGATGACCCGGCCGTCGGAGAGGGTGACCTCCACCCGGTCACCGACCCGCTTGGCGGATTCGGCTCGGGAGCGGGCCATGACGTTCATGCCACGACGGCGGAAAACGTCCTCCAGGACCGCGGCGGCGTCCGGGTCCTCGCCGGGGAGCACCCGGTCCCGGGAGGAGACGAGGGTGACCCGCGAACCGAGCGCCTGGTACGCACCGGCGAACTCGGCACCGGTGACACCGGAGCCGACCACGATCAGTTCCTCGGGCAGTTCATCCAGGTCGTAGACCTGGGTCCAGTTGAGGATGCGCTCACCGTCGGGGAGTGCGTCCGGGATCTCCCGGGGATGGCCACCGGTCGCGATCAGCACGGCGTCGGCGGTCAGGGTCTCCTCGCTGCCGTCCGCGGCCCGGACGACGACCTTGCGGGAGCCGTCCATGGCCTGCTGGCCCTCCAGCCGGCCCCGGCCGCGCAGCACCCTGGCACCCGCACGGGTGACCGACGCGGTGATGTCGTGCGACTGGGCGAGAGCGAGCCGCTTCACCCGTCGGTTCACCTTGCCGAGATCGACGCCGACCACGCGCGCCGCCTGCTCCATCGGCGGGGTGTCGTCGGCGACGATGATGCCCAGTTCCTCGTACGAGGAGTCGAAGGTGGTCATCACCTCGGCCGTGGCGATGAGGGTCTTGGACGGTACACAGTCGGTCAGCACGGAGGCGCCACCGAGCCCGTCGCAATCGACGACGGTCACCTCCGCGCCTAGTTGGGCGCCCACCAGGGCCGCCTCGTATCCGCCGGGTCCGCCGCCGATGATCACGATCCGGGTCACTGGGGTTACGCCTCGCGCTCTCGTTGTGCCGGGTGGGGGGAGTTCCCGCTGGGCTGGAGTACGTACACCATTGTCCCGCACGCATCAACCATCGCGCCCCCGGGGCCCACATTCGGACCAGTGGCCTTCGCCACGTCGGGAAAGGCGTTCACCGCCACCCCTCCCGTACCCTCAATCTCATGTCGCTCTACGCCGCGTACGCCGGCAACCTCGACGCGCGGCTCATGACCCGCCGCGCACCGCACTCACCGCTGCGCGGCACGGGCTGGCTCAACGGCTGGCGGTTGACGTTCGGCGGCGAGCAGATGGGCTGGGAAGGCGCGCTGGCCACCATCGTGGAAGCGCCGCGCTCGCAGGTCTTCGTCGCGCTGTACGACATCGCCCCGATGGACGAGGACTCGATGGATCGTTGGGAGGGTGTCGGAATGGACATCTACCGGCGGATGCGCCTGCGGGTGCACACGCTGGACGGCGAGGAACCGGCCTGGGTGTACGTGCTCAACGGCTACGAGGGCGGGCTGCCGTCCGCCCGCTATCTGGGCGAGATCGCGGATGCCGCCGACTCGGCCGGGGCGCCCCACGACTATGTGATGGAGTTGCGCAAGCGCCCGTGTTGAGGGCGGGCGAGGGGCCGTGGCGAATGCGGCGGGAGCCGCTCGCGAACCGCGGGACAGCGCCCCCGGCCGGGTTTGCGGACCTTCGCGTCCGGCAAGCGGACCGTCCTCCTTCGTTCTGTGGCCCACCGTCTCGAAGGTGGCGCCGACACCACGGTCGGGCCCACCTTCGAGCCGGTGGGCCCGTCATGGGCGAGCCCGAAGCGATGTGCCCGTGCCCAGGGCCGCTGCAGGGATTCACTCAGTGATGGAACCGGTGAGTTGACGGGGAATCACCCGGGCGACCGGCCATCGGCCACCACCACGCCCGGAGCATGACCGGAAAAGGCCGGGGCACCCACCCGCGCGACGCCGATGCCATGCGCCGCCACTTCGGCGCCCCGACGACCCGGGCGTCCGGCGCCCGGCGTCCGGCGCCCGGCGCCCGGGGGCCTCGTCACACCGAGGGCAAGGGCTCAGCCACCCCGCACCGAGTGCGGCGGCGCTGGATCACCCACGAGGGCCACGCCCCGGTCTGCGCCCGCCCCACCAGCGCCGACGGGACCGTGGCCGACGCGATGACCGCGCCGGCCCCTTCGACCGGCGGTCGACATCGGCGGCCGAACGCCAAGGATCGTCAGGCGACGGGGCCGGCGCCTTGCGCTCGGTCTGCGCCCGGATCTCGTAGTGCGATTCATGTGCGGTCACCCGAAACGCCTCGTCGTACGAAGCGAGGGCCGCGCTGATGGCCGTACCCGCCGCACCCCGTCGGCGCACGATCGACGCCAGCCAGGTGAAGAAGCCCATGACCACGGCGAGGGCGCCTGCGATCACCAACAGGGAAACGGCCTCTCCCATCACGTCCCACCTCCGTCGGACGGCTCTCGACGGTACTCGGCCGAGTGTCGTCGGCTTCCCGATCGCAGCGCGACCTCCGCCGACTCCCCTCCCCCACCCCGGGCAGGCCGGATGTGGATGCGCACCACTCCCGTCTCCAGGTCCACCCGCACGGGCTGGGGCTCGTCCGCCGGTCACACACTCTTGCGCACCCGCTCCTGCTCCATGCCCCGCACGACCGCCCGCGCCGCGGGGTCGCCCTCCTGGAGGAAATCGACCCCCAGAGCGGACAAGCCCTTGCGACGGCGCCAGTAGATCCAGCCCCTGGCTTCCATCCCCAAGAGGGCCCTGTCCACCAGGAACAGGGCGGTGATCACGCCGAGGGCTCCCCCGGCCACCTGCCACGCCACGCTCATGGCGGACGAACGCGCGGCCGGTTGCCTGCGTTCCTCGGATGGGGGCAATCGGGCCAACGTCCACCGAGGTCGGGCCGCCCCGCCGAGGCCCGATCGGTCCCCGGCCATCCGCCCGCCCGACGCCGCTCGCCGGAAACGACAACACAACGATCCGGGAGGCGATGGCCACAACATCTACGCGCGTAGGGAATCTCCGGCTACCCTCATTCGCGTGAACGCAACTGTGAAGCCGGATACCAACGGCGCTACCGCCTCTCCTCTCGACATGGCCGATGCCGCCGCCGCGCGACTGCGCGAGCTGACCGGCGCCGAGACCCACGACGTCGCCCTGGTGATGGGCTCCGGCTGGGCACCCGCCGTGGACGCCCTCGGTTCGCCCGAGGCCGAGTTCCCGGTCACCGAGCTGCCCGGCTTCCCGCCACCCGCCGTCCAGGGCCACGGCGGCAAGATCCGCTCGTACCGCATCGGCGCCAAGCGGGTGCTGGTCTTCCTCGGCCGTACGCACTTCTACGAGGGCCGTGGCGTCGCCGCGGTCGCGCACGGTGTGCGCACGGCGGTGTCCGCCGGCTGCAAGACCGTGGTGCTGACCAACGGCTGCGGCGGTCTGCGCGCGGGCATGAGCCCCGGTCAGCCCGTGCTGATCAGCGACCACATCAACCTCACGGCGGCCTCGCCGATCGTGGGCGCGAACTTCGTGGACCTGACCGACGTGTACTCGCCGCGGCTGCGCGCGCTGTGCAAGGAGATCGACTCCTCGCTGGAGGAGGGGGTCTACGTACAGTTCACCGGACCGCACTACGAGACGCCCGCCGAGATCAACATGGTCCGTGTGATGGGCGGCGACCTGGTGGGCATGTCCACCGTGCTGGAGGCCATCGCGGCCCGCGAGGCGGGCGCCGAGGTGCTCGGGATCTCCCTGGTCACCAATCTGGCAGCGGGTCTGTCCGGTGAGCCGTTGAACCACGAAGAGGTGCTCCAGGCCGGCAGGGACTCCGCGGCCCGCATGGGTGAGCTGCTGACCCGGGTGCTCGACCGCATCTAGTGCGGCCCCAGGACGGGCCGTGGCAGTCCCGCCCCAGGACTCCGCACCCCACGCGTGGGACGGCACCGAGCCGGGTAGCAGGAACCGGGTAGTACGACAGCGGTCCCCGCGCACGTACGCCGGGCAGCGGTCGGCCGCACCGACCGCCCCCGGCCGGTCCGGCACGCCCCAGCTCCCGGGAGCACAGCGCGAGACCGCCGACCGATCAGCGACATCCGGGGGCGAATGGACGCGGGTCCAGCGCACGGGCGCCGCGATCGGGAACAGACTGGCCCTGCCCGTCCCCACCGAACGGCCCCGAAGAGTCATCGGTCCCACCCGGACCACATCCCACCAGGACCGAGTCCTCTACGGATCAAGTCCCCATCGGACCCGGTCCCACCCGGATCAGATCCACACAGATCATCGAGAGGCGGAGCGACCGTGCAGCAGCAGGACCTCATCGCCCGAGCCCGGACGTGGCTCGCGGAGGACCCGGACCCCGAGACACGGGCGGAACTGGCCGCGCTGATCGAAGGGGAGCGGCTGGACGAGTTGGCGGCGCGCTTCAGCGGAACGCTCCAGTTCGGAACGGCCGGGCTGCGCGGCGAGTTGGGCGCGGGCCCGATGCGCATGAACCGCGCCGTCGTCATCCGGGCTGCCGCCGGGCTCGCCGCCTATCTGCGTGCCCAGGGGCACGGGGAGTACGCGCCCCATCCGAAGAGCAGCGGTCTCGTCGTCATCGGATACGACGCCCGGTACAAGTCCGCCGACTTCGCCCGGGACACGGCCGCCGTGATGGTGGCGGCCGGGCTGCGCGCCGCGGTCCTGCCCCGGCCGTTGCCGACGCCCGTCCTGGCGTTCGCCATAAGGGAGCTGGGCGCGGTGGCCGGCGTGGAGGTGACGGCGAGTCACAACCCGCCGCGGGACAACGGCTACAAGGTCTACCTCGGTGACGGCTCACAGATCGTGCCGCCCGCGGACGTGGAGATCGCCGCCGAGATCGCCGCGATCCGCAGCCTGTACGACGTGCCCCTGGCCGAGTCGGGCTGGGCGACCCTCGGGGACGAGGTGCTGGACGCCTATCTGGCCCGTACCGACGCGGTCCTCACCGAGGGCAGCCCCCGTACCGCAGAGATCGTCTACACGGCGATGCACGGCGTGGGCAAGGACGTGCTGCTCGCGGCGTTCGCCCGGGCCGGCTTCCCCGCCCCCGTACTGGTGGCCGAGCAGGCGGAGCCCGATCCCGCGTTCCCGACGGTCGCGTTCCCCAATCCGGAGGAGCCGGGGGCGATGGACCTGTCCTTCGCGACCGCCCGCCGGGCGGCCCCGGACCTCATCATCGCCAATGACCCGGACGCGGACCGCTGCGCGGTGGCGGTGCCCGACAGCGGCGCCGCGGCCGGCTGGCGGATGCTGCGAGGCGACGAGGTGGGCGCCCTGCTCGCGGCCCATCTCGTACGGTCCGGGGCGCGCGGCACCTTCGCCGAGTCGATCGTCTCCTCGTCCCTGCTGGGCCGGATCGCGGACGCGGCCGGGCTGCCCTACGAGGAGACGCTGACCGGTTTCAAGTGGATCGCCCGCGTCGAGGGCCTGCGCTACGGCTACGAGGAAGCCCTCGGCTACTGCGTGGACCCCGACGGCGTCCGCGACAAGGACGGCATCACCGCCGCCCTCTTGATCACCGAACTGGCGTCGGTGCTCAAGGAGGAGGGGCGTGGGCTCACCGATCTCCTGGACGACCTCGCCGTGGAGCACGGCCTGCACGCCACGGACCAGTTGTCGGTGCGGGTGGACGACCTGGGTGTCATCGCCGAAGCCCTGCGCACCCTGCGGGAGCGGCCCCCGACCGAGCTCGCCGGGCTGAGGGTCACGAGCGCCGAGGACCTGGCTGAGTCGTCTGAGTCCTCTGGGAGGCCGGCGAAGCTGCCGCCGACGGACGGTCTGCGGTACTACCTGGACGGTGAGTTCAAGGCCCGGGTGATCGTCCGACCGAGCGGTACCGAGCCCAAGCTCAAGTGCTATCTGGAGGTCGTCGTACCGGTGACGGGCGCGGACGGTCTGCCCGCCGCCCGGGCGCGCGCAGCGGATCTCCTCGCCGCGCTCAAGCGGGACTTCGCGACCGCGGCCGGCCTGTAGGCCCTGTCGGCAAGGCGCTTCCGGGCCCTGCGGGGCCGCCCGAACAGCCGCTCACACGGCACCTCGTGCGGCGGACCGTACGGGTGAATCTCGTCCGGCTCCACCGGAGCGCGGCCCACTGGGTGCCCCCCGCGGGCAATGGTGGCCAGGTAGTCCCACGGATTCAGTCCCTCCGGATTCCGAGGAGCAGCCGCCGTTGTCCCCCGCCGCGACCATCCGTGCCTTCGTCCCCGCCTCCCGTCGGCCCCCGGCCCCGGGAGGCGGCGCCGCACCGGGGGTCCGCGGACGGCTGCTGCGATCGCTTCGGTACGCGGCGCCGGCCCTCGCCGGCTATCTGGCGGTGCGGCTCTGCGGCCTCGCCGTGCTGGTCCGGCTCTCCGCGGCGACGGGCGACGGCGTCTGGCGGACCCTGGCCGCGTCCTGGGACTCGAACTGGTATCTGGGCATCGCCGATCACGGCTACACCGACACCCTCGGTACCCGCATCAACGAGAACAACCTGGCCTTCTTCCCTCTGTACCCACTGCTGGTGAAGGCCCTGGCTGCGGTGACTCCCGGCTCCCGCGCCTCGGTGGGCCTCGCCCTGGCGATCGGTTGCTCGTTCATCGCCGCGTGGGGGGTGTTCGCGGTCGGGGCACGCCTCTACGGCCGACGCACGGGGATCGTCCTCACCGTCCTGTGGGGGGCGCTGCCGGTCGGGATCGTGCAGTGGATGGGCTACACCGAGTCGCCCTTCACCGCCCTGGCCGCCTGGGCCCTGTACGCGGTGCTGACGGGCCGCTGGCTGTGGGCGGGGACGCTGGCGTCACTGGCTGGTCTGACCCGGCCGACGGGGATCGCGGTCGCCGCTGCAGTAACGGTGGCCGCGGCCCTGGCGGCCCGCCGGTCCTCGCCGGAAGGGCGCTGGGCTGCGGTGACGGGGGCGCTGATCGCCCCGCTGGGCTGGCTGGCGTTCCTTGGCTGGGTGGGCCTACGGGTGGGGCGACTCGACGGGTACTTCGCCGTCCAGCGGCTCTGGAAGAACGAGTGGGACGGCGGCCGGGCGACCCTGCTGGAACTACGACAGCAGTTCCTGTACGCGGGCGGCCCACCCCTCTTCCTGCTGCTCGTCTCGACCGTGCTGGTCCTCTCGGCGGTGCTGTTCGTCCTGGGCGTCACGGACCGACAGCCCCTCGCGCTGCTGATCTTCACCGGGGCACTGCTGGTGGTGGTGTTGGGCAGCGCGGGGGTGTACTTCCCCCGGGCGCGCTTCCTCCTGCCTGGCTTCCCCCTGCTCCTGCCGGTGGCACGGGGGCTGGCGCGGGCACGGCGGACGGTCACCGCATGGGTGGTGCTGGGCACGGCGACGCTGGTGTCGTCCTGGTCGGGCGCCTACATGCTGCTGGTCTGGAAGGGGCCTCCGTGACGCGCCGGCGCTGTATCCGCAGCTGTAGCCGTAGCCGTATCCGCAGCCGTAGATGGAGACGGAGCCCTATCCGATGGCGAACAGCACGATCATCAGCACGGCCCCGATGACGGCGGGGATGATCAGCTCGAACGCCCAGCGGACCCGCGGTTCGCCCTGGGCGGTGGGCCGGCCGGCATTGTGCTCGATCAGGCCCCGCAGATCGCTGATGGTCTGATCGGCGGGAGCCAACTGGGAACCGTGGTCGGGCAGCTGGGTGCCGACGCTGTTGGCCCGCCCGGCCTTCGCCTGCCCCTGCCGCTCCCGGCGCCGCGCCGCACGGTTGCGCTGCCTCAGCGACACGGGCACCGCCCACAGCTGGAACTTGGCGCCCGCCTTCGTCCAGACCTCGCTGGAGTAGCCGGCGCGGAAGTCCTCGATGGCGCCCCACGGCAGGTTGACGGTCCGGAAGGGATTGCGGACCAGCACCCGGTCATCGCTGACCAGGACCGCGGGGCGGAGGCTGAGGGCGACGACCAGCGGCACCACCAGCAGCACGGCGGCCACCGCGAACCACGGAGTGCGGCCGGCGCCCCGGACGATGGCGTCGATGGCGAGCCAGGTGATGAGACCGAGCAGCAGGGTGCCGCCGATGATCCCGCCGAGCGATCGATAGACACGATCGGCGTAGGTGGGCTCCACGGGAGACTTCGGGCTGCTCATACCCCCGATTCTGCCCCACGGGCCCCGAAGACCGCGCTCCGGGCGCCCGACCCCCCGAGCACAGGGCCGCGTAGGGGTCCCGAGATCGCCGTGCCCCCGGCCCGGCACGCGGGTCGGGGGCACGGCGATGTGCCAAATCCCCTACTCGCCGAACGACCAGCCGAACCCGTTCTCCGCGTATCCGGGAAGACCCACGTCGGTGGGGCCGAACACCTTGGCACCCACCACGGTGGTGCCCGTCGAGGAACCGGGCAGCAGCGAGATCCGCCCCTGGTCCTTGTTCGCCTTCGGGGCGCCGACGAGGAGCTCTGCACGGCGGTCGCCGTTGAGGTCCGTCAGCTTCACCTCGGCACCGAACAGGTCGTAGACGTGGTTGCCGGCCGTGCCGAGGGCGGCCTGGTCGTAGACCTTGCCGCCCTCACCGGTGAGCCCCTTCGCGGATCCGAAGAGGGTGATCACCTCTCCGGCACGGGGGCCCTCGTCGTAGTCGGCCGTGGCGCCGACCGCCACGTCGGCGTAACCGTCGCCGTTGATGTCGTCGACCGCCACCGACTGACCGAAGCTGTCGTAGTCCTCGCCGACGCCCGGGACGCCCTCGGTGTCCTGGGAGAGCACCTGTACGGGTCGGTCCGCCGACTGGCCGTTCTTGCCCCCGTAGACGACCGTGATCTGTCCCACGGCCTTGAGTCCCTCGGGGGAGATGTGTCGCTGACCGATCACGATGTCCGCGTGTCCGTCCTTGTCGAGGTCACCGACGGCGGTGCGCCCCGCGCCGAAGCTCTCCAACAGCTTCCCCTGGGCGTCCTTGAGGTTGCCGGTCCTGATCAGCCCCTTCTTGGTGCCCCGGTGGACCTCGATGCGGCTGAGGGTGCCCCGGCCCGAGAAGACCTGCACCACCAGGTCGGAGATGCCGTCACCGGTCACATCGCCGCTGTCGAGCGAGGGGTGCACATAGGTCTGGCCGTCCTTCAGCCCGAGGTTGATGGTGGACTTCGGCTGGCCCTTGCGGGTGATGGGGCCGTAGAGCACTTCGCCGCCGCGGCCCTGGCTGTAGTCGCCGGTCGCCAGATCGGTCTTGCCGTCGCCGTTGAAGTCACCGGCCGCGAGCGCGCTTCCGCGGCGGACGTCGGCGCCGGTGATCGGGAGTTGCTTCACCGTGGTGGTGCCGTGCTTGACGAGCCCGTTCTTGCCACCCCAGACGATCACGATCTGACCGGCGTTGCGGCGGTAGACACCGCCGATGGTCATGTCCTCGCCGCTGATGGAGACGGCCAGGTCGGCGTAGCCGTCCCCGTCGTAGTCCCCCGAGGCCGTCCGGGTGCCGAAGCGGTCGGCGTACTCGGAGGACCCGGGAACGCCCGTGCTCTCCTGGCTGATGATCTGGCGCTTGGCCGGGTCGACGCCCTTGGCGGAGCCGTAGAGCACGACGACGGCGCCGCCCCCCGCGGGTGCACCGGCCACCGCGTTCATCGGGGCGGTGATGACGAGGTCGCGGTAACCGTCGCGGTTGAAGTCCGCCGAGTTCTTCGCGGGCGCCTTCACGGCGGCCTTGCCCCCGGCCGGGGCAGCGACGGCGGGTGTGACGGTGCCGGCGAGACAGGCGGACGTCACGGCGATCGCGGTGACGAGCGTGCGCTTGCGCAAGGTGGTTTCCCCCCACAGGTACGGATCAACGATCTTCACGTTCATGCAGGAGACCCACGAAACCGGTAGAAGGTTGCACATCACATCAATCACTCCGGCCGTCGAAACGAACCGCCGGACAACGCGCTCCCGTTCGTGCGGGCGCCGAACCCGACCCCTTTCGGACCGCGGCCCCGCCGCCCGCACGAACGGCCCCGAATCACCCCCACCCCCCTGTACACGCTGCTACGCGCGTAGATATGCTCATCTGGTGAGCATGTCCACCAATACCCTCGCCCTCCCGGACGTCACCGCCTCCGACCAGGCACTTCGCCGGTTCCTCCATGGACTGCCCGGTGTCGACCCCGTCGGTCTCGAAGCCCGGGCCGCCTCCCTCGGGACCAGGTCGATCAAGACCACGGCCAAGGCGTACGCGATCGATCTCGCCATCTCGATGATCGACCTCACCACGCTCGAAGGCGCCGACACCCCCGGCAAGGTGCGCTCCCTCGCCGCCAAGGCCGTACGGCCCGATCCGACCGACCGGGACACACCCGCCACCGCCGCCGTCTGTGTCTATCCGGACATGGTCGCCACCGCCAAGGAGACCCTGAAGGGCTCCGACGTCAAGGTCGCCTCCGTCGCCACGGCGTTCCCCGCCGGACGGGCAGCGCTCGAAGTGAAGCTGGCGGACACGCGGGACGCGGTGGCGGCCGGGGCGGACGAGATCGACATGGTCATCGACCGCGGTGCCTTCCTCGCCGGGAAGTACCTGAAGGTGTACGACGAGATCCGCGCGGTCAAGGAAGCCGCCGGATCGGCCCGGCTGAAGGTCATCTTCGAGACCGGCGAGCTCTCCACGTACGACAACATCCGTCGCGCCTCCTGGCTCGGGATGATCGCGGGCGCCGACTTCATCAAGACGTCGACCGGCAAGGTCGCGGTCAACGCCACCCCCTCCAACACACTGCTCATGCTGGAGGCCGTGCGTGACTTCCGGCAGCAGACCGGGGTACAGGTGGGAGTGAAGCCCGCGGGCGGCATCCGCACCACCAAGGACGCGATCAAGTTCCTCGTCCTGGTCAACGAGACCGTCGGCGCGGACTGGCTGGATAACCACTGGTTCCGCTTCGGCGCCTCCAGCCTGCTGAACGATCTGCTGATGCAGCGCCAGAAGCTGGCCACCGGCCGCTACTCCGGCCCCGACTACGTGACTGTGGACTGAGCGGACATGACCAAGCCCTTTGAGTACGCCCCCGCCCCCGAATCACGGGCGATCGTCGACATCGCCCCCTCGTACGGGCTGTTCATCGACGGCGAGTTCGTCGAGTCCACGGGCGCGGACCGCAACAAGACCGTCTCCCCCGCCACCGAGGAAGTCCTCGCGGAGTACGTCCAGGCCAACGCCGAAGACGTCGACCGGGCCGTGAAGGCCGCCCGCAAGGCATTCGAGAAGTGGTCGGCTCTGCCCGGCGCCGAGCGGGCGAAGTACCTGTTCCGCATCGCCCGGATCATCCAGGAACGCAGCCGTGAGCTCGCCGTGCTGGAGACCCTGGACAACGGCAAGCCGATCAAGGAGACGCGGGACGCGGACCTCCCCCTGGTCGCCGCCCACTTCTTCTACTACGCCGGGTGGGCCGACAAGCTGGACCACGCGGGCTACGGCGCGAACCCCCGCCCGCTCGGAGTCGCCGGCCAGGTCATCCCGTGGAACTTCCCGCTGCTGATGCTGGCGTGGAAGATCGCTCCGGCGCTCGCCACCGGAAACACCGTGGTGCTGAAGCCCGCCGAGACCACACCCCTCTCGGCCCTCTTCTTCGCGGACATCTGCCGTCAGGCGGGGCTGCCGAAGGGCGTCGTCAACATCGTCACGGGCGACGGCCGCACCGGCACCGCCCTGGTCCAGCACCCGGGAATCAACAAGGTCGCCTTCACCGGTTCGACCGGGGTGGGCCGGGCGATCGCCCGAGAGCTCGCCGGTACGGACAAGAAGCTGACGCTGGAACTCGGCGGCAAGGGCGCGAACATCGTCTTCGACGACGCGCCCGTCGACCAGGCGGTCGAGGGCATCGTCAACGGCATCTTCTTCAACCAGGGCCAGGTCTGCTGCGCGGGCTCCCGGCTGCTGGTCCAGGAGTCCGTACAGGAAGAGGTGCTGGACTCCCTGAAGCGCCGGCTCTCCACGCTGCGCCTCGGTGATCCCCTCGACAAGAACACCGACATCGGCGCGATCAACTCGGCCCAGCAGCTGGCCCGGATCACCGCACTCGCCGAAACGGGCGAGGCGGAGGGCGCCGAGCGCTGGTCCGCACCCTGCGAGCTGCCGTCGTCCGGCTACTGGTTCGCGCCCACGCTGTTCACGAACGTGACGCAGGCGCACACCGTCGCCCGGGACGAGATCTTCGGCCCGGTCCTCTCCGTACTGACGTTCCGCACGCCGGACGAGGCCGTCGCCAAGGCCAACAACAGCCAGTACGGGCTCTCGGCCGGCATCTGGACCGAGAAGGGCTCCCGCATCCTGGCGGTGGCCAGCAAGCTCCGGGCGGGTGTCGTCTGGGCGAACACGTTCAACAAGTTCGATCCGACCTCGCCGTTCGGCGGCTACAAGGAGTCGGGCTTCGGCCGTGAAGGCGGCCGTCACGGCCTGGAGGCGTACCTCGATGTCTGAGCGCAATGACCGTCTGAGCGTGTTCAAGACCTACAAGCTGTACGTCGGGGGCAAGTTCCCCCGCTCCGAGAGCGGCCGGGTGTACGAGGTGACCACGAGGACATCCGCCGCCGGCGCGGCGGGCAAGGGAAAGGGCCAGCGCAAGGGCCACGACAAGGGCGTCTGGCTCGCCAACGCCCCGCTGTCGTCGCGCAAGGACGCGCGGGACGCGGTGGTCGCGGCCCGTAAGGCGTTCGGCGGCTGGTCGGGCACGACCGCGTACAACCGCGGGCAGGTCCTCTACCGCATCGCCGAGATGCTGGAGGGCCGCCGCGAACAGTTCGTACGGGAAGTGGCGGACGCGGAAGGGCTGTCCACGTCCAAGGCGGCAGCCCAGGTGGACGCGGCGATCGACCGCTGGGTCTGGTACGCGGGCTGGACCGACAAACTCGCCCAGGTCCTGGGCGGGGCGAACCCGGTCGCGGGCCCGTACTTCAACCTCTCCACCCCGGAGCCGACCGGTGTGGTGGCCGTCCTCGCCCCGCAGGAGTCATCGTTCCTCGGGCTGGTCTCGGTGGTCGCCCCCGTGATCGCCGCCGGCAACACCGCCGTGGTGATCGCCAGTGAGAACGCCCCGCTGCCCGCCCTCTCCCTCGGCGAGGTGCTGGCCACATCCGACCTGCCGGGCGGAGTGGTCAATGTGCTCTCCGGTCGTACGGGAGAGATCGCGGCCCCGCTCGCCGCGCACCTGGACGTCAACGGGATCGACCTCACCGGTGCGGACCCCGCGTTGGCGAAGGAGTTGGAGATCGCCGCCGCCGAGAACCTCAAGCGGGTGCTGCGCCCGGCTCCGCTGGACCTGGCAGCCGACCCCGGCACCCATCGGATGACGGCGTTCCTGGAGACCAAGACGGTCTGGCACCCGACGGGCGCCCTGGGCACGTCCGGCTCGTCCTACTGAGGTGACGCGCTGACGCACTGGGCGGGGCGCCGGACTGAACGGACGGCCCCGCACAGTCGTACTGGGCGTAAGAACGCCCCCTTGATCGGGAGTCCCCTGCCGTCCCGTCCGGCGGCAGGGGGCTCCTTCTGCTGCCCTACAGGGGCAGGGCGTCGACGACCTTCCCGACCAACGGCAGATCCGTGAGCGATCCGCCGTCGGAGAGCGGACCCGTGACCAGGTCCGTACCGATCGGCTTGAAGTCGGCGATCTGCGTCCCCACTCCGTTGGCCAGCGGGTCGACCCCGGTCTTCGCCAGCGGGTTGAGCTGGAGGTGCTTGAGGTAGCCGATCCCGGAGACCGAGTTGGTGAGCGCCCCGGTCACACCGCTGCCGGGCAGCGCCGTGTCGAGGGTGTCGAGTCCCACCGGTGCCACCGGGGCGGCGGGCGCCGCCTGTGCGGTGCCCCCTGCGCCGAGGGCCGCGGCTGCTGCGGCGACGGTCAGGCCAGCGCCGTATGCGAGGCGCCGACGAGGGTGGGGAGCTGCGTGACGTGCCATGAAAATCCCGCCTGGGGTAGTAATCGGACGAGTACGCAGCGTAGTTGAGCAATGATTCCAGAGCTACCGGACACCCGACGGGTCCCCTTCACGGGTCAATGCCTCACACTGGTGTCCTGTGACCGCCTTCCCAGCCTCCCGCGCCCTCTCAGCGCGCGTCGTACTGCTCACGGGCCCCTCCGGATCGGGCAAGTCCTCTCTCGCCGCCCGTACGGGACTGCCCGTACTGCGCCTCGACGACTTCTACAAGGAGCACGACGACCCGACCCTCCCGCTGGTCGTGGGCAGCGCGGACATCGACTGGGACTCGCCGCTCTCCTGGGACGCTGACACCGCGGTGTCCGCCCTCGCAGAACTGTGCGAATCCGGAAGCACGGCCGTTCCCGTGTACGACATCGGCTCCAGTTCACGGGTCGGGCGCGAGGTCTTCGACCTCGGTGGTGCGCGGCTCTTCATCGCCGAGGGCATCTTCGCCGCGGATCTGGTGGCGCGCTGTACCGAGTTGGGTCTGCTGGCGGATGCGCTCTGTCTGCGCGGACGCCCTTCGACCACGTTCCGCCGCCGGCTGGCCAGGGATCTGAAGGAGGGCCGCAAGTCGGTGGCGTTCCTGCTGCGCAGGGGCTGGCGGCTGATGCGCACCGAGCGCGGCATCGTGGCGCGGCAGGCGGCTCTGGGCGCCCACCCCTGCGCCAAGCGGGAGGCGCTGGCGCGGATCGCTTCCGCCCTGGCCGTGCCGGTGCCGCCGCGTCCCCGAACGGCCGTCGATCCGGCTGTGGAGAGTCCCGCGTCAGCGCCGGTGGCTTCGTCGGGACCGTCCGTCTGACGCCTTCGGGCACTCAGACCAGCTCGGCTCTCCCGACGACCGATTCCCTCGACGGGTCTGAGCCAGGCCCCGGACGCAAAAAGACGCGGGACCGAACAAGACCCCCCGGCCCGTTCGGTCCCGCTCTTCCCCCGTGGCTCCCGCGAGGTCCCCCATGACCTCACAGCCCCCACCGTCGCCGTCTCCCCCGAGACGGCGTCCCCCCGGTCTATCCCCCGTGCCTTCAGGCCACCAGCTCGCCGAAGGACTCTTCCTCGTCACGGCCGAAGCTGAGGACGTCGTCCTCGCGCAGCCGGCGGAGCGACCGCCAGATGCTCGACTTCACCGTGCCGACACTGATGTCCAGGATGTCCGCGATCTCCGGGTCGGTGCGGCCCTCGTAGTAACGAAGGACCAGCATCGTCCGCTGGAGTTCGGGAAGCCTGGCGAGCGCCTGCCAGAGCACCGCGCGCAGTTCGGTACCCCGCATCGCATCGGTGTCGCTCGCCGTCTCCGGCAGCTCCTCCGTGGGGTACTCGTTGAGCTTGCGTCGGCGCCAGGCGCTGATGTGCAGATTGGTCATGGTGCGGCGCAGATATCCACCGACCGCCGCCTTGTCGCTGATGCGGTCCCAAGCGCGGTACGTCGAGAACAGCGCGCTCTGCAACAGGTCCTCGGCCTCGAAACGATCCCCGGTCAAGTGGTAAGCGGTCGCGTACAGGGAGGAGCGACGCTCCTTCACATAGGCGGTGAACTCCGCCTCGGAAAGGCTGACATCGCTCTCCCGGTACGCTTCCCCGCTCCCTCCGGTGGTCCCCCCACCGGCCCCCGTGGGCGCGTCAACCACCGTCATGTACGACGGCTTGTGCTGACGCCCGGTGCCGCGAACGCACCCCCGCCCGTTCACGGCACCGGACTTTTCCGTGGTCCTCCCGACGTCGTGGAGACGCGTGACAACTGCGCTTGTGGCGGTGCTGTGCAGTGCGTTCATCTTGCGCCCCCCGTCGAGTGGAGTCCGTTTCCGTCCGTGTGTCGAAAATCTTGCCCAGGCGATTTCATGGGGCTGTCCGCCGACTGTCACAGGGCTGTCACAGGGGCCGCTGACGGGCGGACGCTGAGGTCGCGGAGTTGTCCGGTCCTTCTCCCAGTCGAACTCCGCCGCAGCCATACGCCAGAATGGCCCCTGTGCCTTTCCTGTTGCTGATCGAGGACGACGACGCCATCCGCACGGCCCTCGAACTCTCCCTGTCGCGCCAGGGCCACCGTGTGGCCACTGCGGCGACGGGCGAGGACGGCCTCAAACTGCTGCGTGAGCAGCGACCTGATCTGATCGTGCTGGATGTGATGCTGCCCGGGATTGACGGCTTCGAGGTGTGCCGCCGCATCAGGCGCACCGATCAGCTGCCAATCATTTTGCTGACCGCCCGCAGCGACGACATCGACGTCGTCGTGGGCCTGGAATCCGGAGCCGACGACTACGTCGTCAAACCCGTACAGGGTCGGGTGCTTGACGCCCGTATCCGTGCCGTACTGCGCCGGGGCGAACGGGAGTCCACGGACTCCGCCACCTTCGGGTCCCTGGTGATCGACCGTTCCGCCATGACCGTCACCAAGAACGGCGAAGACCTGCAGCTCACGCCGACCGAGCTGCGCCTTCTGCTGGAACTGAGCCGTAGACCGGGGCAGGCCCTGTCCCGACAGCAATTGCTGCGACTGGTGTGGGAACACGACTACCTCGGGGATTCGCGGCTCGTGGACGCCTGTGTCCAACGGCTGCGGGCGAAGGTGGAGGACGTCCCGTCCTCGCCGACGCTGATCCGAACCGTACGTGGTGTGGGCTATCGGCTGGACGTTCCCCAGTGACCCTTGCTCATCCCCCGAACCACCACGACCTCACCGCCCCTCCCCATGAGTTCGGCAGCGCGCGGTGAGCGGTGCCGTGAAGCGCGCGGTGCTCGCCAGCCTCCGCTGGACGAGCCTGCGGCTGCGTCTGGTCGTCGTCTTCGCCGTGGTCGCCCTGACCGCGGCGGTTTCGGCATCGGGCATCGCCTACTGGCTCAATCGCGAAGCCGTGCTGACGCGGACGCAGGACTCGGCGCTCGGGGACTTCCGTCAGCAGATGCAGAACCGGGCGGCCTCGCTGCCCCTGCATCCGTCCCAGAGCGAACTACAGATCACCGTCGACCAGATGTCCCAGGGCAAGGCCGGGTTCACCGTGCTCCTGATCGGGGAGCGCGACGAGGGCAAACCGATCGTCGCCACCTCGGACCCGGACGACTTCACCTTCGATGACGTGCCCCGGCGACTGCGGGAGGCGGTGAACGACCGTCAGGAGACGGTCGCGGGGAACTCCTCCCCGTACCACCTGTACTGGCAGCGCATCCAGTTGCGCGGCAAGCCCTATCTGGTCGGCGGCACCCGGATCGTGGGGGGTGGGCCGACGGGTTACGTCCTCAAATCGCTGGACCAGGAGCGGGAGGACCTCAACACCCTGGCCTGGTCGCTGGGGATCGCCACGGCGCTCGCGCTCGTCGGTTCCGCGCTGTTGGCGCAGGCGGCGTCGACGACCGTGCTCAAGCCGGTGCGCCGGCTCGGCGAAGCCGCCCGCAGGCTCGGTGAGGGCAAGCTGGACACCCGGCTGAGGGTGTCCGGCACCGACGAACTGGCCGAACTCGCGCGCACCTTCAACAAGACGGCGGAGTCGCTGGAGAAGAAGGTCGCCGACATGAGCGCCCGCGAGGAGTCCAGCCGTCGATTCGTCGCCGACATGTCCCATGAACTGCGGACCCCGCTGACCGCGCTGACCGCCGTCACCGAGGTCCTTGAGGACGAGATCGACAACCTCGATCCGATGATCGCGCCCGCGGTGAACCTCGTGGTGAGCGAGACCAGGCGCTTGGGCGACCTCGTCGAGAACCTGATGGAGGTGACCCGCTTCGACGCGGGCACCGCCAGACTGGTGCTGGACGACGTCGACGTCGCCGACCAGGTCACGGCCTGCATCGACGCACGGGCCTGGTTGGACGCGGTCGACCTGGACGCCGAGCGCGGACTGATGGCCCGGCTCGATCCACGTCGACTCGATGTGATCCTGGCGAACCTGATCGGCAACGCCCTCAAGCACGGCGGCTCACCGGTGCGCGTCTCGGTGCGACCCGTGGACGGAGAACTGTTGATCGAGGTGCGCGACCACGGACCCGGCATCCCCGAGGACGTCCTGCCCCATGTCTTCGACCGCTTCTACAAGGCCAGCGCGTCCAGACCACGGTCCGAGGGCAGTGGACTCGGGCTCTCCATCGCCATGGAGAACGCGCACATCCACGGAGGGGACATCACGGCCGCGAACTCGCCCGACGGCGACGGCGCCGTGTTCCTCCTGAGACTGCCGCTGGACCCGTCGGCGCCCAAGGACGAACCCGCCGGTTCGGCGGGCCCCACCGGCGCGGACACCGGGGACCTCGACGGGCCGGGCCCCGACCGTCCCTCGGACACCGAAAGCCCCGGACGGGGAGAGGAAGGCCAGCGGTGACGGATCAGGTCCGGGGGCTGCGCACCAGGCGGAAGGTGGCGGGGCTCGCCGCCCTGCTGGGCGTACTCGCGCTCGGCGGCTGCGGGATCAGGCCCACGCACGTGCCGGTGGACGGCGGTCCCGCGCCCTCACGGGTGCCGTGCGAGGTCAACGGCGAGGACATCACGCAGCAGTCGCAGTCCCGGGACGTGCCGGTACGGATCTACCTGGTCTGCGCCTCCCAGCTGGAGCCGGTGGACCGTACCGCGGAGATACCCGAGTCCAAGTCCGATGAGGGCCGCATCCAGGTCGCGCAGGCACTGCTCGAAGAGTTGCAGCGCGAACCGTCGGCGGCAGAAAGGGAGGCGGGGTTCGCGACCTACGTCCGGGGGCCGATCGCGGTCAGCGGTCAACGTCGCAGCGACCCCGACGGCACCCTGCGACTGAGCCGACAGCCGGAGGACCTGCCGGCTGCGGCGCTCGCGCAGATCGTGTGCACGTTCTCGGAGAGCCAGGCATCGGCCACGGGCGGGGCCGTGATCCTCGGTGGGCCCGGAGAGTACGCGCCGCGCGGGTACGGCTGCTCCGGGAAGGCCAAGGACCGGCCGGAGGACGTACTGCCCACGGTGGGCCCGCTGCCGTCGCCCTCGGCGACGCGTGGTGCAGCCACCACCACGGAGTCGGTCCCCCCGGGTGCCGGAGCGGCGCTCTCCACACCGCCGGCCACCGGTCCGGCCACGGTCGAGTAGCCATGGCTGGCCCAGAACGGGTAATGACGGGGGGCGGAGTGGACAACGGGATCTCGCCGGGGCAGGACGGGCGGGGCACGCGATGCCGCGGGCGGCGGAACCATTCCGTACCCGCGGCGCGTCTTGTGCATCGTGCAGCGTCAAGGTAAAGGCGGCAGTGCCGTCATCCGCTTCCGTGTGGCGGGGGTCGTCCTCCTCCTCGTGCACCTGTTGCTCGTCGGATGGCTGACCCTGCGCCCTCTCGATGTGCCATGGGTGACGGCCGCCAATCTGGAGCCGTTCGCGGGCATCAGGGCCGATCTCCAACTCGGGCCGGTGGAAGCCGCGCGGCAACTCGGCGGTGGACTTCTGCTGCTCGCCCCGCTCGGGGTGCTCCTCCCGATGGTCAGCGGCCGGATCGCGGTCTCCCCCCTGGCGTCCCTGGCCCGCACGGTGACGGCCGGCGCCCTGCTCTCGCTGGGCATCGAACTCCTCCAGACCGGGGTGCCCGGTCGGGTGGTCGACGTGGACTCGCTGCTGCTGAACACGACCGGAGTGGCGGTCGCCCATCTGCTGGTGGTGCCCGCGGGCCGAGCGCGGCTACGGCGGCGTCGGCTGCGCCCACCGGGCAGGGGCAGCGGCATCCGGCGGCCCGAGCGGACCGGCCAGTCCGCCGCCGTGGAGGGGCCTCAGGGGTCGACCCCGACGATTTCCAGGGTCGGGATCGCCCCCTAGAGCGATGCTTTGCCCCTCTTCGTGGAGGAGGCTGGAGTCATCGGAACGTACAAAGAAGCGTTCCGGCGAACCGACCGCACATCTGCGAAGGAGAGTCCGCCATGGCCGCACTTGTCCGCCCTCGCGAAGGACGCATGATCGGCGGTGTGTGCGCGGCGCTGGCAGGGCGCTTCGGCACCTCCGCCAACACCATGAGGGTGATCTTCCTCGTCTCCTGTCTGCTGCCCGGCCCGCAGTTCCTCGTCTACGCGGCGCTCTGGCTGTTCCTCCCCGCCGAGAAGGGCGGGAAGACGGCCGCGACGGCCTGGTGACACACGCGTGGGGCGTCGCACCGAAAGTCCGGTGCGACGCCCCACAGCTGTGCCGTACTGCCGTCTCAGGGGAAGTGACGGTGGACGGGACGGGTCAGGCGATGCCGCCGAGACCACCGGTCGGCAGGGCCTTGGTCAGCTGGGCCACCGGCAGACCGCCCAGCAGCGAGCCGACGACATCCTTCGACGCCTCGGGGGCCAGCACTCGCTGCCCCGCCCCCTGGAGGGTGCCCGGCAGGGTGGCGGTGCTCTCGATCAGGGCGGCCTGGCCACCGGCGAGGACCTCCGCGCCGGCCGGCACCTTGGTCAGGGTGTCCTTGAGGGGCACCACGTGGCCGATGGTGTCGAGCGAGGTGGCGGAGTCCGGGAACGGAGCGGGCTCCGCGACGGCCGAGCCCGCGGCGACCGCGGCGAAGGCGGCGCCGAGGGCGACGACGCCAAGGGACTTGGCAGCAGACTGCTTCATCAGGGGTGTGTCCTTGGGACGGGGAATATGAGCGGCTCCGCAAGCTAGCCACCGTCGCGACGCGGAAGCAAACACCTCGGGAAGAGGGAGTGTTGACGTGTCCGACGACCCCCGAACGGCCCAGGTCAGCTCTGTTCGGGCAGAGATTCGCTGGTGGTGGCCGTCTGCCGGAACAGCCATTCGGATTTCAATTCGGCATACCCGGGCTTGATGACGTCATTAATCATCGCGAGCCTTTCATCGAAAGGGATGAAGGCGCTTTTCATCGCGTTGACGGTGAACCACTGCATATCGTCGAGCGTGTATCCGAAGGTGTCGGTCAACAGCTCGAACTCACGGGACATGCTGGTCGCGCCCATCAGTCGGTTGTCCGTGTTGACCGTTGCCCTGAAGTGCAGCTCGCGCAGCAGGCCGATGGGGTGCTCCGCGTAGGACTGGGCGGCTCCGGTCTGAAGGTTGGACGTCGGGCAGAGCTCCAACGGGATGCGCTTGTCCCTGACGTACGCGGCGAGCCGACCGAGTTGCACCTGGCCGTCGTCCGACACCTGGATGTCGTCGATGATGCGCACGCCGTGGCCGAGCCGGTCCGCACCGCACCACTGGAGGGCCTGCCAGATCGACGGCAGGCCGAACGCCTCTCCCGCGTGGATGGTGAAGTGGTTGTTCTCCCGCTTGAGGTACTCGAACGCGTCGAGGTGACGGGTGGGCGGAAAGCCGGCCTCCGCCCCGGCGATGTCGAATCCGACGACACCCAGATCGCGGTAGCGGTTGGCGAGTTCGGCGATCTCCAAGGCCCTGGCGGCGTGCCGCATGGCCGTGAGCAGGGCGCCGACCCGGATGCGGTGACCGTTGCCGCGGGCGATCCGCTCGCCTTCGCGAAATCCCTCGTTGACTGCTTCGACGACCTCTTCGAGCGTGAGGCCGCCCTCCAGGTGTTGCTCCGGGGCGTACCGCACCTCGGCGTACACCACGCCGTCCTCGGCGAGGTCCTCGGCGCACTCGGCCGCCACCCGGAACAGCGCCTCACGGGTCTGCATCACGGCACAGGTGTGTGCGAACGTCTCCAAGTACCGTTCCAGCGAGCCCGAGTCGGCCGCTTCGCGGAACCAGGTGCCCAGCTTGTCGACGTCCGTCTCGGGGAGGTCGCGATAGCCGGTCTCCCGGGCGATTTCGATGATCGTGCCCGGACGCAACCCGCCGTCGAGGTGGTCGTGGAGGAGCACCTTCGGAGCGCGACGGATCTGATCCGCGGTGGGCGTGTGGAGGGTCTGGCTCGTCATCTGCGCACTCTAGCCCCTACGCGCGTAGAGAGCGCCTGGCCGATACGTAACAGTGACCGCGCGTACGGGTGGCGTAGACCAGGGCTTCTGACACTGTTCTGCCATGGCACACCGTGCACTGCCCCCCGGGCGGGGGCGTCCTGGAGATCGTGAGCGAAGCGCAGCGGACAAAGGGGAAGGGCGGGGAGGCGGCGGGCAGCGACCACGACTGGGCAGGCCCTACGGCGGGCGACGGGGCGGGGCGGGACCCTTGGCGGCAGGAGTGGTGCTGATCCTGCCGGACGGCGATCGGGAGTCACCCCGCAGACCGTCAGCGCTGTCGCTCGCGCGAGCGCTGCCGCTGGGACGGGCGCTGGCGCGGGCGGGACGCCAGGACGGACTGGTGGTGCACACCGTGCACTACCGCACCCGCGGTTGGAACGGTGAGGCAGCGCAACATGCGGCGGACGCCTCCTGGGCGGCGGACGAGGTGGTCCGGCGGTACGGCGATGTGCCGATCTGTCTGGCGGGGCACGGGTTCGGCGGGCGGGCGGCCCTCCGAGCGGCTGATCATCCGGCGGTCAGCACGGTGTTGGCGATGGCCCCCTGGCTGCCCGATGAGCAGCCAGGGGCCGAGGCCGAGCCGGTGAAGCAGTTGGTGGGCAAACAGGTCCTGGTCGTGCACGGCACCAATGACGCACGTACCTCACCCGAGTTGTCGTACCGGCTGGCGGAGCGGGTCAAGAAGGTCAACCGGAACATATGCCGGTTCGAGGTGCACACCGACGGCAACGCACTGCGGCAGCACCACTTCGAGGTTCTGGCGCTGGCGACGGACTTCGTACTGGGTTCGCTCTTTCCCCATCCCTACTCCCGGCCGGTGACGGACGCACTGGCCGCCCCACCGCCGCTGGGGCTGCGGATGCCGTTGGCGGCGGGGTTCGGGAAGTCGCTCAGACAGTGAACAACGGCTGCGGGGCGATGGGTTCACGGCGCCCCGCGCCCGGGGCTCACTCGGGCAGGAGTTGGCCGCGGCGGGAGAGCAGGAACTTCTTGAAGGCGGCGACAGGTGCCGTGTCGGGGTGTCCGTCCAGCCAGGCCACCCCGATCTCCCGGACGGCACGCGGTGCGGTGACCGTCAGTTCGGCGACTCCGGGCCTGGCCACCGCGGGTGGCGGCAGCAGGGCCACCCCCAGCCCGGCGGCGACCAGACCGCGCAGGGTCTCGGCCTCCTCGCCCTCGAACGCCACCTTCGGGGTGAAGCCCGCCTGCGCACAGAGGTCGTCGGTGATCCGCCGCAGCCCGTAGCCGGACTCCAGGGTGACGAATGCCTCGTCTGCAGCTTCGGCGAGCCGGACACGTTTGCGGCCGGCCAACCGATGGTCGTCGGGGACCACCAGCCGCAGCCTCTGTTCATCGAGACGACGGGCCACGAGGTCGGGTGCGTCGGGAACGGGCGAGGTGAGGCAGAGGTCGAGTTCACCGGTGCGCAGACCGCCGAGCATCGCCTCGCCGTAGTTCTGCACCAGGGTGAACCGGACGCGGGGGTGGTCCGCTCGAAAGGCGCGCAGCAGCCCGGGGACGGTCTCGGAGCCCATGGTGTGGAGGAAGCCGAAGGCGACCTTGCCCGCATGGGGGTCGGCGTCGGCCCGCACCGAATCGGCCGCCCGCTCGACCTCTCCGAGCGCGCGCTCCACGGAGGCGAGGAAGGTGCGGCCCGCGGGGGTGAGGGAGACCGTGCGGCCCTTGCGTGCGAAGAGGGTCACCCCGAGATCCCGCTCCAGCCGCACGACGGCCCGGGAGAGCGTCGACTGGGGCACTCCCAGCTCCTGTGCGGCCCGCGTCACATGTTCGTGGCGAGCCACTTCCGCGAAGTACGCGAGCCTGGGCGCAAGCAGCAGCGCCATGTCTTCTTCGTAACTACCGTGTGACAGGCGAAGCTGTGAGCTGTAGTCATGCACCATGGGAACGATTATGCCCGTTCCATGCATTGGACGCATGAATCCTACGGGCATACGTTCTAGTCATGCCTGCCAGTACCAAGGCGTCCACCCCGGTGGGCGCCGTCTTCGCCGATACGTCCTCCACCGAGCCCCTCCCCGAGCCCATCGCCCCCGGGCGTCCCGGCTACCGCCGGATGAACCTCGCCCTCTTCGCCGCGGGCATGGCGGCCTTCGCGCTCCTCTACTCCACCCAGGCACTGCTGCCCGCGATCTCCACCGCGTTCGGTGCGAGTGCCTCCGCGGCCAGTTGGACGGTCTCGGCGGCGACGGGCGCACTGGCCCTCTTCGTCCTCCCGATGAGCGCCCTCTCCGAGCGCTTCGGTCGACGGACGTTGATGACGGTGTCACTGACCGTGGCGGTGGTTCTGGGGCTGCTGGTGCCTTTCGCGCCAAACCTGGAGTGGTTGGTGGCCCTGCGGGCGATGCAGGGCGCGGCGCTGGCGGGGCTGCCGGCCTCGGCGATGGCGTACCTGGCCGAGGAGGTCCGCCCCAAGGCCCTGGTGGCCGCGATCGGACTCTTCGTCGCGGGCAACAGCATCGGCGGTATGAGCGGCCGGATCGTCACCGGCTGGGCCGCGCAGTTGTGGGGATGGCGGGCGGGGCTCGCCGCGGTGGGACTGCTCGCGCTGCTGGGCGTCCTGGTCTTCCGGGCACTGCTGCCGAAGGCCCGCCGCTTCACCCCGGGAACGCTGAACCCGAAGGTGCTGGCGACCACGGTGCGCGGTCATCTGGCCGATCCGCTGCTGCTGCGGCTGTACGCGATCGGCGCCCTGTTCATGACGGTCTTCGGTGCGGTCTACACAGTCATCGGCTACCGACTGATCGGTGAGCCCTTCAACCTGCCGCAGGGCGTCATCGGTTCGATCTTCCTCGTCTATCTGGTCGGTACGATCTCGTCCGCCACGGCGGGCCGACTGGTGGGCCGCCTCGGTCGTCGTGGAGCGCTGTACGCGGCGGTCGCCACCACCGCGCTGGGCCTGGGGCTCTCGCTCTCCGATTCGCTGACGGCGGTCCTGGCCGGTCTGGTGCTCATCACGGCGGGGTTCTTCGCGGGCCACGCGGTCGCCTCCGCGTCGGTGAGCCGGACGGCGAAGACGGGGCGGGCGCAGGCGTCGGCGCTGTACCAGTCTGTGTACTACCTCGGCAGTAGCGTCGGTGGCACGCTCGGTGCGATCGCCTTCCACTCGGCCGGCTGGGCGGGGACCGTGGGGCTGGGCCTACTCGCGGTGCTCGGGGTCGTGTCGATCACGCTGTACGGGACCAAGGTGGCCCGTCAGGAACGGCTCGCCGTGGCCGTGGCAACGCGCTGAACTGGGCTTATCGGGCCGGCACCGCTTCGGTGCCGGCCCTTGGCGCGCTAGCGGACCGGCCCGGGCGGGCGCCGAGGTCTCACGTTCGGGAACGCCGAGGGGTATTCCGTTCTGGGGGGCCGGCGCACGCCGTAGCGCGATTGAGACATGTTCCGTACAACTACCCGTCCCCCACGAGCGTCACATGGACAGACTGCCGCAATCGCGGCGGTAGACGGAGGGGAGTGGGGAACGGTGAGAGTCGGCACGCACAAGACGCTCGGGGGACGGCGACTCGCAAGGCGGGCGGGAATCACCCTCGCACTGACGGGGCTGATCGTCCCACTGACAACGGCGCTGGGCGCGGGTACCGCACAGGCGGCCTCGTGCACCGCGGGGGTCGGACCGCACCAGAAGCAGGTGGAGAAGTTCCTCGGTCGCCCCGTGGACGGAAAGCAGTCGCAGACCGACTGCAAGGCGATCAAGGCTTTCCAGGCCAAGCACGGAATCACCCCCACCATCGGCTACGCCGGGCCGCTGACCTGGCGCACGATGAACACGATCCTTCAGCAGCGCGCGGCCGGCAGCAATCCGAACAAGGCCGGCACGTGTCCCACCAACAAGGGCCGCATCGCCTGTGTGGACCTGACCCGGCAGCTCAGCTGGATCCAGGACGGCAAGACGCTGAAGTACGGCCCCGTGCCGGTGCGCACCGGACGGGACAAGGCCGAAACCAGGACCGGCGCCAAGAAGATCTACTGGCGCAACATCAACCACGTCTCGTCGCTGTACAACGTGCCGATGCCCTACGCCCAGTTCTTCGACGGCGGCCAGGCGTTCCACTCGACGACGAAGTCGATGTACAACCCGCCGGGCTCCGCAGGCTGCGTCAACCTGCGACCCGCGGACGCGAAGTCATACTGGAACCTGTTGAGGAACGGCGACGACGTCTTCGTCTACGGCACCAAGCCGGGAACCTGAGTCCCACTGTCAGTGGCCTCCTGTAGGTTCCCAAGGGCTGGTGCCAGTGGGCGACAGGGGTGGACCCGATGAGTGATACGGCAACGACACAGGACCTCGACAGGGAGCTGGAGCGGTATCGGCGAGAGCTGACCGGCTACTGCTACCGCATGCTGGGCTCGTCCTTCGAAGCGGAGGATGCGGTCCAGGACACCATGGTGAGGGCCTGGCGGAACATCGAGAAGTTCGAGGGGCGTTCGTCGCTGCGGTCGTGGTTGTACCGCATCGCGACGAACGTCTGCCTCGACATGTTGAACGCGGGCAACCGCCGGGCCCGCCCGATGGACCTCTCCGGGCCCACGCCCGTCGCCCAGGCGCAGCTCAGCGCTCGTCCTGAGGCGACCTGGTTGGAGCCCGTCCCGGACGGGCGGGTGCTGCCGTCGGTCGCGGATCCGGCGGAGACGGCCTTGGAGCGGGAGTCGATTCGATTGGCGTTCATCGCGGCGCTCCAGCACCTGCCGCCCAAGCAGCGGGCCGTGCTCATCCTGCGTGAGGTGCTGGCCTGGAAGGCCGCTGAGGTCGCCGAGCTGCTGGACACGTCGGTCGCCTCGGTGAACAGCGCGCTCCAGCGGGCGCGGGCGACGCTCGCCGAGTCACCGCCGAGCGAGTCCGACGCGGCGAACCCCCTCGATGAGGAGCAGCAGAAGCTCCTTGAGCGCTATGTGGCCGCCTTCGAGGGGTACGACATGGCGGCGCTGACCGCGGTCCTCCACGATGACGCCACCCTCTCCATGCCCCCGTACGACCTGTGGCTCCAGGGCCACGAGGACATCGTGGGCTGGATGGAGGGTGTCGGATCGGTCTGTCGTGGTTCACGCCTCATCCCGACCGTGGCGAACGGCATGCCGGCGTTCGCCCACTACCACCTGGCAGAGGACGGAAACGGGCACACGCCGTGGGCCCTGATGGTCATGGAGATCCGCGACGGCAAGATCGCGGGGATCAATTCCTTCCTGGACACCGCGCGCTGGTTCCCGCTGTTCGACCTGCCGGAGCGGTTGGAGCCGGAGGGTTCCTGAACGGCCGGGCCGTCCCGGGTGGCGTATCAGCCGTCGGGGCGGCCCTGATCAGGTGGGGGCTGCGCCATCCGGTCGGGTGAGGCCGTCGAGACCCATCAGGGTCAGCAGGGCCAACAGTTCCGGTCCTGCGTTCCGCATGCGGACGGTGCGTCCGGCCCTGCGGGCGGTGAGCCTCAGCCTCGCCACCGCCTCCACCGAGGCGAGGTCGGCTCTGGTCAGCCCCGCAAGATCGCACACCACCTCGTCGGCGCCCGCCCCGTACAGCGCTTGCAGCCGTGCGCACAGGGGCGGCACGTCGGCGAAGGTCACCGGCGCGGACACGACGAGGACGACCGGGCCGGAGCCGACCGGGTCAGCGGTTTCCACACTCATGTCTGATGAGACCGGCCCATCAGGTGGAACTCATCGGTGCGCCCTCTGCCGCGCCGGTGGTACCGACCGCGGCAGAGGCGTCCGCATGCCCTTTCGCGCGCCCCTTTCGGGGAGAATCGCCCTTCCGGGGGGAATCGGTCTGTCAGGCGATGCGGTCCCGGACGATCGGGGGCGCGGTGAACTGAGTACCGGCCGGGGCGATGTCGTACGACGACTCCAGCGAGCGGAGCGCGTAGTCGAACTTCTCCGGGGTGTCGGTGTGGAGGGTCAGCAGCGGCTGGCCCGCGGTGACGGCGTCACCGGGCTTGGCGTGGAGTTCCACCCCGGCGCCCGCCTGCACCTGGTCCTCCTTGCGGGCGCGGCCCGCGCCGAGCCGCCAGGCGGCGATGCCGACGTCGTAGGCGTCGAGACGGGTCAGTACGCCCGAGGCCGGGGCGGTGACCACGTGCCGTTCCCGGGCGGTGGGCAGGGCCGCGTCCGGGTCACCGCCCTGCGCGGTGATCATGCGGCGCCAGACGTCCATCGCCGAACCGTCGGCCAGCGCCTTGGCCGGATCGGCGCCTTCGATACCGGCTGCGGCCAGCATCTCGCGGGCGAGGGCCAGGGTCAGTTCGACGACATCGGCGGGGCCGCCGCCCGCGAGGACCTCGACGGACTCACGGACCTCAAGGGCATTGCCTGCGGTGAGACCGAGCGGGGTGGACATGTCGGTGAGCAGTGCCACCGTCTTCACTCCGCTGTCGGTGCCGAGGGCGACCATGGTGGAGGCGAGTTCCCGGGCGTCCTCGATGTTCTTCATGAAGGCGCCGGTGCCGACCTTGACGTCCAGGACGAGGGAGCCGGTGCCCTCGGCGATCTTCTTGGACATGATCGAGGAGGCGATCAGCGGGATCGCCTCGACCGTGCCGGTGACATCACGGAGGGCATAGAGCTTCTTGTCGGCGGGGGCGAGGCCATCACCGGCGGCGCAGATCACTGCTCCGGTGGTGTCGAGGACGTGCAGCATCTCCTCGTTGGAGAGCAGGGCTCGCCAGCCGGGGATGGACTCCAGCTTGTCGAGGGTGCCGCCGGTGTGACCGAGGCCCCGGCCCGAGAGTTGGGGCACCGCCGCGCCACAGGCGGCGACCAGCGGCGCGAGCGGCAGGGTGATCTTGTCGCCGACACCGCCCGTGGAGTGCTTGTCCGCGGTGGGGCGGGAGAGCGCATCGAAGCTCATGCGCTCGCCGGAAGCGATCATCGCCGCCGTCCAGTGGGCGATCTCGGTGCGGTTCATGCCGTTGAGCAGGATCGCCATCGCCAGCGCCGACATCTGCTCGTCGGCCACCGCACCGCGGGTGTAGGCGTCGATCACCCAGTCGATCTGCTCGGGGCTGAGCTCACCCCGGTCCCGCTTGGTGCGGATGACGGAGATGACGTCCATGGCATTCCTCCAGAATGGCAGCTCATCGCGCTCTACGCGCATAGAGACGAGGGTAAGGGAGCGGCCCCTCCGCCGGAACGGAGGGGCCGCAGGGGATTTACGCCGGAAGGTGCTGTGGACCGAAGGGCTGCGGCAGTATCTCCGCGAGCGGGACGATCCCCTGAGGGGTGTCCAGCAGCAGTTCCGAACCGCCGAACTCATAGAGGAGCTGACGGCACCGGCCGCACGGCACGAGGCTTTCGCCCCGACCGTCCACGCAGGTGAAGTGGGTCAACCGGCCGCCCCCCGTGGCCTGGAGCTCGGAGACCAGACCGCATTCCGCGCACAGGGAGAGTCCGTACGAGGCGTTCTCCACATTGCAACCGGTGATCGTCCGACCGTCGTCCACCAGGGCGGCGACCCCGACCGGAAAGCCCGAGTAGGGGGCGTACGCACGCGTCATGGCCGCACGCGCATGCTCCCGCAGGGCCGCCCAGTCGACCGCCGCGGCCGTCATTTGCCCTGGCCCTTGCGGTAGCGCATGCCGTCCGCCTTGGGCATGCGCAGCCGTTGCGCGGACAGGGAGAGCACCAGGAGGGTCACGACGTACGGGGTGGCGGTGACGAACTCGTTCGGAACGGTGTCCGTGCCCAGGTACCAGACCAGTACCCCGAGGGAGAGGACACCGCTGATCGCGGCCGTGAGATAGCTCTTGCGGTAGAGCTTCCACAGCGCGAGCCCGGCGAGGACCACGACGAGGAGCAGCAGCAGGGCGTGGACGGACTGGCCGCCGTTGCGCAGTTGCAGCGCGTCGGCGAAGCCGAACAGCCCGGCGCCCATCGCCAGTCCGCCCGGCCGCCAGTTACCGAAGATCATCGCGGCGAGACCGATGTAGCCGCGGCCTCCGGTCTGGCCCTCGTTGTAGATGTTCGAGGTGACCAGCGCCAGGAACGCGCCGCCGAGACCGGCCATGCCGCCGGAGATGATCACCGCGATGTACTTGTACTTGTAGACGTTCACGCCGAGCGATTCGGCGGCGATCGGGTTCTCACCGCAGGAGCGCAGGCGCAGACCGAACGACGTCTTCCACAGCACGAGGAACGTCAGGACGAACAGCAGCACGGCGACGATCGTCAGCAGCGACAGATTGGTGACCAGACCGCGCAGGACACCGGCGATGTCCGAGATGAAGAACCAGTGGTGCTTCTCGATGTCACCGAGCCAGTCCGAGACCCCGGGCACGGTGACGGTGGTGATGTCCTCGGACGGCGGTGACTGCTTGGGGCTGCCGCCCTTCGCCGAAGCCTCCGCGGTGTTGAACCACAGCTTGGCGAAGTAGGTGGTGAACCCGACGGCCAGGATGTTGATGGCGATGCCGGAGATGATGTGGTCGACGCCGAAGGTGACGGTGGCGATCGCGTGCAGCAGACCGCCGGCCATGCCACCCAGGACACCGGCGAGGACACCGATCCAGGGATCGGTCTGCCAGCCGGCCCAGGCACCGAAGAAGGTGCCGAGGATCATCATGCCCTCAAGGCCGATGTTGACCACGCCCGCGCGCTCGGCCCACAGACCGCCGAGACCGGCCATGCCGATGGGCACGGCCATGGCCAGGGCGGCGCTGATCTGGCCGGCCGATGTGATGTCCTGTGCGCCGGTGATGGCGCGCACCGCGGACAGGGCGAGCAGCCCGCCAGCGATGATCAGCAGGATGACCGGGAAGGAGAGGCGGGTACGCCCTCCCTTGCCGCCACTCACCTTGGGTGCCGTGGGCGGCGGGGTGGAAGTCGCCGTGACGGTCACGCCGACACCTCCTGCTTCTCGGAGTTACGGGCCTGGGCGGCGAGTTTGGCGCCGACCTGCCGCTGCTGGCGCTTGAGGCCGTAGCGGCGCACCACTTCGTACGCGATGACGACACAGAGCACGATGACGCCCTGGATGACGCCGACGATCTCCTTGTCGTAGCCCTGGAACTCCAGCTGGCCGCTGCCACGCTCCAGGAAGGCCCAGAGCAGTGCACCGAGCGCGATGCCCACCGGGTTGTTACGGCCGAGGAGCGCGATGGCGATGCCGGTGAAGCCGATGCCGACGGGGAAGTCGCCGCCGTACTCGTAGGAGTCGTTCAGAAGGGTCGGCATGCCGATCAGACCGGCCATGGCGCCGGAGATCAGCATGGAGGTGACGATCATCTTCTTGACGTTCACACCGCTGGCCTCGGCCGCACTGCCGGACTGGCCGACCGTGCGGAGGTCGAAACCGAAGCGGGTGCGGGCGAGCGTGAACCAGAACGCGATGCCCGCGATGATCGCGATGACGATGAAGCCCCAGACGGGTGCCGGTTCGGTCGGGAACTCGAAGAAGTGCGACGACTCGGGGAGCGGCTTGGTGGAGATCTTCGTCCCCGCCTCGTCGAGCTGTCCGAGTCGTCCCACCTGGAGGAGGTAGCCGATGACCGCTGTGGCGATGGCGTTCAGCATGATCGTGGAGACGACCTCGCTGACCCCTCGGGTGACCTTGAGGACACCGGCGATACCGGCCCACATGGCGCCGACGATCATCGCGCAGAGGATGATCAGCGGGATCTGGACGATGCCGGGGAGGGTGAGGGCACCGCCGAGGGCCGCGGCGAAGAAGGCCGCGAGGCGGTACTGACCGTCCACACCGATGTTGAACAGGTTCATCCGGAAGCCGATGGCCACCGCGAGTCCGGCCAGGTAGTACGTGGTGCCCTTGTTCAGGATGTAGACCTGGCTGTCCGACTTGGAACCGTAGTCGAACATGATCCGGAAGGCGTTGAACGGCTCCTTGCCGGTGGCGGCCAGCACCACGGCCGTCACCAGGAACGCGACCACGATGGCCAGGACGGGAGCCGCGAGCCCCAGGAGCACGCGCTCCTTGTCGAACTTCTTCATCGGTCCTCTCCCCCGTCGGTGTTGCCGTCCGTGCCGCTGTCGGGGCGGGGAGCGTGAGTGTCGGCGGTGCCTGTGGTGTTTGTGGTGTCCGTAGTGTCAGCAGTCTCCGCGGGTTCGGCAGTGCGCTCGGGGGAGGCACTGCCGGATGGGGCGGAAGCGTCCGTGGACGTGTCTGTGTCTGTGTCTGTGTCTGTGTCTGTAGAAAGCTCGTCGGTGGAGGGCTCGTCTGCGGGCACTTCGAGATGGCCGGTGGCCGCACCCGTCATCGCCGAGCCGAGTTCCTCCGGAGTGATGGTGGCCGGGTCGGCGTCCGCGACCAACCGGCCCCGGTACATCACGCGCAGGGTGTCGGAGAGCCCGATCAGCTCGTCCAGGTCGGCGGAGATCAACAGCACGGCCAGGCCCTCCCGGCGGGCGGCCCGGATCTGGTCCCAGATCTGTGCCTGTGCGCCGACGTCCACACCGCGGGTGGGGTGCGCGGCGATCAGCAGCTTCGGTGCGTGGCTCATCTCCCGGCCGACGATCAGCTTCTGCTGGTTGCCACCGGACAGGGACGCCGCGGTGACCTCGATCCCGGGGGTGCGGACGTCGTACTCGCGCACGATCCGCTCGGTGTCGGCGCGGGCGGCCTTGGGGTCGAGGAAGACGCCCTTGCTGTTGGGCTTCTCGCTGACGTGACCGAGGATGCGGTTCTCCCACAGCGGAGCTTCGAGCAGCAGGCCGTGTCGGTGGCGGTCCTCGGGGATGACCGCCATGCCGTCCTCACGCCGCTTGCGGGTGGGACGGTGCGAGATGTCAGCGGAGTCCAGGTGGAGTGAGCCTCCGTCCAACGTCCGCATGCCCATGATGGCCTCGACCAGTTCGGACTGGCCGTTGCCCTCCACTCCGGCGATGCCCAGGACCTCACCCTTGTGGATGGTGAAGTCGATGCCGTCGAGCAGGGAGCGCACGACGCCGTCGGGGTCGGTGGCCGTCAGTCGGAGGTCCCGGACCTGGAGCATCGGCACATCGGTGACGGTGGACTCACGGGTCTCGGGCGAGGGCAGTTCACTGCCCACCATCAGCTCGGCGAGCTGCTTGGTCGTGGTGTTGGCCGGGTCGGCGGTGCCGACCGTGGTGCCGCGTCGGATGACGGTGATCTCGTCGGCGACCGACAGCACCTCGCCGAGCTTGTGCGAGATGAAGATGACGGTCAGGCCCTCGGCCTTGAGTTCACGCAGGTTGTCGAAGAGTGCTTCGACCTCCTGCGGTACGAGGACCGCGGTCGGCTCGTCGAGGATGAGGGTGCGGGCACCGCGGTAGAGGACCTTGAGGATCTCCACGCGCTGACGGTCGGCGACTCCGAGATCCTCGACATGGACGTCGGGGCGGACGTTCAGACCGTAGGCGTCGGAGATCTCCCTGATCTTGGCGCGGGCCTTGTCGCCGATCCCGTACAGCTTCTCCGAGCCGAGGACGACGTTCTCCAGGACGGTGAGGTAGTCGGCGAGCATGAAGTGCTGGTGCACCATGCCGATGCCTCGGGCGATGGCGTCGCCGGGGTTGGAGAACGTGACCTGTTGGCCGTCGACCTCGATGGTTCCCTCGTCCGGCTTCTGCATGCCGTAGAGGATCTTCATCAGGGTGGACTTGCCCGCGCCGTTCTCGCCGATGAGGGCGTGGACGGTGCCGCGGCGCACGGTGATGTCGATGTCGTGGTTGGCCACGACGCCGGGGAATCGTTTGGTGATGCCGCGGAGCTCTACGGCATGGGAACTGCTGGACGCGTTGATGGCGCACTCTCCCTGGGCAGGAGCGGAGGAGGAGCAGAGGCGGGCCGGTAGCGGGGGCTGCCGGTGGTGCTGGGTGTTGCCTGGTGTGTTGCCCGATGCGTGGTGGCGAAAACTACCGTGCACAGGGGAGAGCTACGCGCGTAGCGCCAGCAACTTGTTGAGGCGATGGACGCACGACGTGCATCGGGGCCCGCGAGAGCGGCACGGCCACTCTCGCGAGCCCCGGTGAACGGACCGGTCAGGTCGTGGTCTTGACCTTGATCTGACCGTCGATGATCTTCTTCTTCGCCTCGTCCAGCTTGGGCTGGATGTCCTTGAGGTGGTCACCCGTGGTGGTGAGGCTGACACCGTTCTCGGCGAGCGAGTAGGTGTGAACACCGGTCAGGGGCTTGCCGTCCTTGACCGACTTGGCCAGCTCGAAGACGCCCGTGTCGACGTTCTTCACGACCGAGGTCAGGATCGAGGCCGCGTACTTGGAGAGCGCCGGGTCCTTGGCCTGGTCCGAGTCGACGCCGATGCCCCAGGTGCCGGGCTTGGCCGCGACGGCCGCGATGGCGCCCGCACCGGAGCCGCCCGCCGCCGTGTAGATGACGTCGATGTTCTTGTCGAGCATGCCCTGCGCGGCGGCCTTGCCCTTGTCCGGGCTGGTGAAGCCGGAGGTGTCCGTACCGGTGGAGAGGTACTGGATCTGGACGGTGGCCTTCGGGTTGGTCTCCAGGACGCCCTGCTCGAAGCCGGCGGCGAACTTCTTGATCAGCGGGAGGTCGACGCCTCCGATGAAGCCGATCTTGCCGTCCTTGGACTTCAGCGCGGCGGCCACACCGGCGAGGTACGAGCCCTGCTCCTCGGTGAAGACGATGCTGTCGACGTTCTTCACGTCCGAGACGGAGTCGACCAGGCCGAACGTGGTGTCCGGGTACTCCTTGGCGATCTTGTCGACCGCGCTCTTGTAGAGGAAGCCCACGGCGAGGACCGGGTTGTAGCCGTCCTTCGCGAGCGAGGCGAGACGGGTCTCGCGGTCGGCCGGGGTCTCACTGGTGCGGGCGGTGAGTTCCTTGGTCTCCGCACCGAGTTCGGCCTTGGCCTTGTCCAGACCACGCGCGGCGGAGTCGTTGAAGGAGTTGTCGCCACGGCCGCCGACGTCGTAGGCCATGCCGATCTTCAGCTTGCCGCTGTCGTCCGAGCTGCCGCCGTCAGTCGACGACTCGCCACACGCAGTGGCGGTAAATGCCATGGCCGCGGCTGCGATGGACGCGACCGCGATCTTCGATACCTGGCGCAAGAGGAGGGTCCCTTCGAGGCTGACCGAAAGCGCCTCTTCCGGCGCTGGTTTCGCGGCGATCGTAACGCGCGTAGATGTCAGTTAAAACCACGTTCATGAGTCGTTATCGGATCGTCGCAAGAGGGGGTCGGGCCGGGAGTCGGCGGGAAGCGGAGAGCCCGCCCGGGCCGCCGGGTGCCTTGATCTTGACCCTGGGGAGGTGGTGGGCGAACCGGATCAAAGGGGGCAGGGGGGAAAGAGGGCCGACACTACGGAGAGTCAGGGGCATCCACAGAACCCCAGCGCCTCCGCGAAACCCGACGGCCCGGGCCGCGCGAACAAACGCCCGCGGTCTCAGGGCGCACGGACAGAGCCCGGGGGAATCAGGACGTCCGGGAGGGAGTCAGCCCCGGTCGAGTAGTTCCGCGTCGAGTAGTTCCGCGTCGAGCAGCACCGCCGCCGTGAACAGCTCCACACCGACCTGGATGGCGTCCTCGTCGGCGTCGAAATCACCGCGGTGGAGGTCCCGCTTGGTGGTGTCGCCCGGAGTGCGCACTCCGAGCCTGGCCATCGCACCTGGCACGTGCTCCAGGTACCAGGAGAAGTCCTCGCCCCCCAGGCTCTGCTCGGTGTCCTCGACGGCCTGCAGCCCACGACGGGCGGTCTGGGCCGCCCGCAGCAGCTCGGTGACGTCCGGGTCGTTGACCACGGGCGGAACCCCGCGGATGTAGTTGATCTGCGACTTGGCGCCGTGCAGGGTCGCGATCTCGTCGATGGCCGCGTGGACGAGGTCGGGAGCGGCCCGCCATCCCGGGAGGTCGAGGCAGCGAACGGTGCCGGAGAGTTCGGCGTGCTGGGGAATGACGTTGCAGGCGTGGCCCGCCTCGATGCGGCCCCAGGTGACGGCGAGCCCGGAGCGGGCGTCCACCCGGCGGGAGAGCACCGCAGGGACCTCGGTTGCGACCTTGGCCGCCGCCGTCACCAGATCCGTGGTGAGGTGCGGTCGGGCGGTGTGTCCACCGGGGCCGTCGAGGGTGACTTCAAGCCGGTCGCAGGCCGAGGTGATGGGCCCGGGGCGCAGCCCGATGACACCGGTGTCGACCTTGGGGTCGCAGTGCAGGCAGATGATCTTGCCGACGCCGTCCATGACACCTGATTCGATGGCATCGGGGGCGCCACCGGGCAGTACCTCTTCGGCGGGCTGGAAGATCAGTCGCACCGGTTGCGGCAGGAGCCCTCGGCGGTCCAGCTCCGCGAGTACGAGCCCGGCGCCGAGCACCACGGCGGTGTGGACATCGTGACCGCAGGCGTGGGCCCGGTCGGGAACGGTGGAGCGGTAGGGAACGCCGGTCTTGGTGTCCGGGATGGGCAGCGCGTCGATGTCCGCGCGGAGGGCGAAGAGGGGGCGTGAGCCGTCCGAGACGCCGATGTCACACATGAGTCCGGTGCCGATGGACAGGACGCGCGGTTCCAGTCCGGCGCTCTCCAGTCGGGCCTTGAGCGCCGCGGTGGTGCGGAACTCCTGGTTGCCCAGTTCGGGGTGCATATGGAGATCCCGACGGAAGGCGATCAGCTCAGCACGGAGTTCCGGGGACAGGATGCCGGGCAGTGCGCCGCTCCCGGGCAGGTCTGCTGCGGACTCACGGGACATCAGTTGGTTCACCTGTTGAAGGGTAAGCCCAGGCAAGGCCCAACTGGCCACTGATCAACAAAAGTTCAATCCGTTAGGGGAAGGAAAAACGACCCCTAGCGGCATGAATACCTGGGCGTGTGGGTAAGCTCACGGCTCTTTATCGACCGTACCGCAACCCATCGCTCCCGGCCTTCGGGAAGCCCTCCCGCCGCCGTGTGGAGGGGCCGAACGGCCCGCGCCCGAACCGACCGGGGACAGAGCCCGGGACGACGGCCGCTGCCGCGCCCCGCACCGCCCGGCACCGCACGGCTCGCTCACCCAGCCACCCGGTACTCGCTCACCCGGTCACCCGGTCACCGGCGCGGCAAAACGAGCGTCCGGGACGGCATCGGGGCCCTACGAATGCACCAAAGGGTCCAAGGTCCCTGTGCCTGTGCAGCGCACCGGGTCCACCCTTGTGATCAGATCATGTGTTCACAGGCGAATGTTTTGATATGCCGGAAAGGCCAGCCATGAGGCACCGCAGGGTCACCGACCTGATGACGCCCGCCGCAGTGAGCGTCCAGCGGGGAACCGGATTCAAGGAGATCGCCCGCCTCCTCGACGAGTACGGGATCACCGCCGTACCCGTCGTCGACGAGGACGAACGACCGGTCGGTGTGGTCTCAGAGGCCGATCTGCTGCGCCGACAGACCTCGCAGACGACCGGGAACACGGCCGAGTCGCTGATGTCCAGCCCCGCCGTCGTCGCCCAGCCGCACTGGAGCGCAATCCGGGCCGCCCGGGTGATGGAACAGCACCGCATCAAACGGCTGCCCGTGGTGGACGGGGACGGCCGGCTGACAGGGGTCATCAGCCGTAGCGATCTGCTCCAGCTCTTCCTGCGCCGCGACCGGTCCATCCAGGAGGAGATCCTGGAGGACGTCCTCACCCAGACGCTCGGACTCTCCCCCTCCGCCCTGACGGTGGATGTCACCGACGGGGTCGTCACCCTCAGTGGAGCGGTGGAGCGGAGCAGTCTGATCCCGGTGACCGTACGGCTCTGCGAGAGCGTGGACGGCGTGGTGGACGTGGTGGACCGACTGGTCTACGAGGTCGATGACACGGGTGGGACGGCATTGGAGCCGGTGGCGGGGAGGGCGGCGACCCGCACGGCCGGGACGAGAGCCGAGGCGGCTACGGGCGGGGGGTGGGAGGGATGACCCACCACGTGGCCGTCGGAGTGGACGGGAGCCCCGAGGGCTTCGCCGCCGCCGAGTGGGCGGCGACGGAGGCCCTGCTGCGCGATGTGCCCCTGCGGCTGGTGCACGTGGCGGACAAGCCGCTCACCCTGGTCGTGGCGGCGCTCGCGATCGCGGCGAGCGATGACAGCGCGGCTGGGGACGCCGTCCTCCAGGAGGCCGCAGCGACCCTGCGGGCACGGCACCCGGCGCTGGAGGTCACCACCCGCAAACGCTCGGGCCGTACCCCCGCCGCCCTGGCGTCGGAGGGTGACGAGGCCGGTCTGCTGGTGCTGGGTTCACGTGGTCTGGGCTCGGTGGCGGGTTTCCTCATCGGCTCGGTCGGAACGGCGACGGTGGGGGCGACCACCCGTCCGGTGGTCCTGGTGCGCAGCACGGAGGGGAGCACGGCCAACGCGGTGGGCGGGGGCGCTCCTGTCCCGGGCGAAGGGGCGGACGGACATACCGGGACGGCAGCCGATTCGGGCCAGCCCCCGGGAGAGGTGGTGGTCGCCGTGGACGTCCACGACCCCGTGGACGCACCGTTGGCCTTCGCCTTCGAGGAGGCCGTGCGCCGCGGCTGCACGCTGCGTGCCGTGCACGGCTGGCGTCCGCCCTTCGTCCACGGGCTTGCCTTCGACGCGACGACCCGGCTGGAGGTCGAACGGGAGTTCACCCGCACCCTGCGCGATCTGCTGCTCCCGTGGCGGCAGCGATATCCGTCGGTGAAGGTGGTCGAGGAGGCACATGCCGGTTCCGCCGCCCGTGCCGTGCTCGGCGCCACGGGAGGTGCGGCCCTGGTGGTCGTGGGACGACGGGCCCGGCGGTCTCCGCTGGGCGGCCACATCGGCCCGGTCACCCATGCGGTGATGCACCATGCCACCGCCCCGGTGGCGATCATCGCGCACAGTTGAGGACCCATCGAGAAGAAAGGTTTCACCGCAGATCGCGGAAGGCGTGAAAGCCCTAGAGAAGAAACGATTCTTCACTGCGGTCGCCCTAACGGACATCCCCCGGACCGGGGATCGCACCAGGACCGCACGCGCAGAAACGCTCACCCCGAGTCACATCGAGTCACACCAAGTCACATCCCGAGTCACACCGAGGAGGACCCGTGCCCGCACGACCACTCGACCCGGCCACGGTGACGGCCGTCGTCCAGGACGCGGCAGCCGCCCCTTCACTGCACAACGCCCAGCCCTGGAAGTTCCGGCTGCTGCGCGAGCGCAGCGTCCTCCAGGTGCGGGCCGACCCCACCCGGGCGCTGCCCGCCGAGGACCCCGCGAACCGGGCCCTCCACCTGGGCTGCGGAGCCGCCCTCTTCAACCTGCGGGTCGCGGCGGCCCACCAGGGGTGGGAACCCGTCACCGCACTGCTGCCCGACGGCTCGGACCCGGCGCTGCTCGCCGAGGTGCGGCTCGATCAACCGGTCCGCGCAGACGACGATCTGGCCCCGCTCCACCCCGCCATCAGCCTGCGCCACACCAGCCGCCACCCCTTCACCCACGAGGCGGTTCCGGTCGAGGTGCTGGACGGCCTCAGCGCCGCCGCACTGCTGGAGGGGTGCCGACTGGTCTTCCCCGACGACTGGCACGTACAGACGGTGCTGGACCTGGTGCACGAGGCCGAGGAACGGGCGGTGCTGGACCCCGAGGCCCGGGCGGAGTTGGCCTCGTGGACCAGGACCGAGGTGCGGACCGGAGACGGAGACGGCACTCCCCAGCCGGGCGACGGCATTCCCGTGAGCGCCTTCGGGCCCCGGCCGCGCGGGACCACCGGCCCGATGCGGGACTTCGCCCAGGGCCGGCCGATCCCCGGCCGGGAGGCGGTGGAGTTCGAGCACTATCCGCGGCTCGGGCTGCTCGGGACCGCCGAGGACCGGCCGGTGGACTGGCTGCGGGCGGGCCAGGCGCTGGAGCGCGTACTGCTCCAAGCCACCATCGACGGGCTGTCCACCTCGTTGACCTCGCAGGCCCTGGAGTGGCCGGAGTTGCGGTGGGCGGTACGGGAGCCGGGTTCGGCATCGGGCGGTCAGATCCAGATGGTGATCCGGCTGGGGTACGGCCCCCACGGCACGGCGACACCCCGAAGGTCCGTGGAGGACATGCTGGACATCCGCTGAGCGATCGGCAGCACCGCACGATCGGGACGCGGTCGGCGGCGGCCGGCTCCGCGAGCCGGTTGTGTGCGCAGTCGAGCAACCGGGCCGGGCCGTGGGCGTCGAGTCCCGCTACGGGCGGCAGGTCGGGCGGACCGCGCGCCCTATCCGGCGGCCGGTGACCAGCCGGTGTCGGGCACCGAGGGCTGCACCGGCGGGGCGGCACCCATCGCCTCCAGATCGCGGTCCGCCACCCGCATCAGTTGCCCGGACAGGTCCCGCATCGCCCGCGCAGCCGCCAGCTCGTCCCCGATCTTCGGGATGTCGGCGTCGGCCGGGCTGCAACGGGCCGTACCGCGTCCGGTCAGCCGCCCCGAACCGGTCTCCAGCATCGCGCGGGCTCTGGTCGTGCCGTCCTCCTCCGACAGGACGAGATCGACCTTCCACTCCAGGGTCCGTGTCATGGCACACCTCCTCCACCGCGCCCGGCCCTGGTCAGCCGCCGGGGCGCGTTCCTGCCTTCAGGATCGCACCCACACCCGTTTCAGGCGCTGCTGAGCGAGAGCTTCACGGCGAAGCCGAGGAACAGGGCGCCCGCCGCCGATGTGGCCCCCGCGGACAGTGCCCTGCGACGCCGGAAGGCCGCGGCGAGATGGGTGCCGGTGAAGATCAGCAGGGTCAGATAGAGGAAGGACGCCAGTTGGGCGAAGGCTCCGAGGACCACGAACGACAGTGCGGGATAGGCGTAGGCGGGATCGACGAACTGCACGAAGAAGGCGATGAAGAAGAGGATCGCCTTGGGGTTGAGGAGGCTGATCACCAGGGCCCTGCGGAAGGGCCGTTCAACGCTCGCGCCGTCCTCAGCGCCCTGTTCGGACAGGGTCGCCTCGGGCAACTCGCGCCGCGCCCGCCACATCGACCAGGCCGCGCGCAGCAGTCCGATCGCCAGCCAGGTCAGATATCCGGCACCGGCGAACTTCACGATGCCGAAGAGGACGGCGTTCGCCTGGAGCAGCGAGGCGACACCCGCGGCGGAGAGCACCATCAGCACGGCGTCGCCGCACCAGACGCCGGCTGCGGCAGTGTATCCCGTACGCACGCCGCGTCGGGCCGCGACCGAGAGGACGTAGAGCGAGTTCGGGCCCGGCAGGAGGACGATCAGTATGAGACCCGTCAAGTAGGTCGGAAGATCGGTGACACCCAGCATGAATCGGAGTTTCGCACAGAGTTACGGTGATTCATCAGTGTGTTCCCGGTCACGCCCGGAAGCGCCGGGACGGTCGGACGTCCTGTGCCGGCGTCAGAACGCGTCCGCGGGCACATAGGCACCCCAGACATCACGGAGTGCGTGGCAGACCTCGCCCACGGTGGCCCGCGCCCGCAGGGCCTCCTTCATCGGGGGCAGGACGTTGTCGGTCCCCGCAGCCGTCTGTCTGAGCGCGTCCAGCGCGGCCAGGACCGCGGATCCGTCACGTTCTTCCCTCAGCCGCGCCAGCCGCTCGATCTGCCGGGCCTCGATCAGCGGGTCGACGCGCAGCGGCTCATAGGGCTCCTCGGCGTCCAGGGTGAAGCGGTTGACTCCCACGACGACCCGTTCGCCGCTGTCCGTCTCCCGGGCAATGCGGTACGCGCTCCGCTCGATCTCCCCCTTCTGGAATCCCCGCTCGATCGCGCCGACCGCACCACCGAGGTCTTCGACCCGTCCCATCAGCGCCAGGGCGGCTTCCTCCACCTCGTCCGTCAGCTTCTCCACGGCGTACGAACCGGCGAAGGGGTCCACGGTCGCCGTCACATCGGTCTCGTACGCGAGGACCTGTTGGGTGCGCAGTGCCAGCCGGGCCGACTTGTCCGTCGGCAGGGCGATCGCCTCGTCGAAGGAGTTGGTGTGGAGCGACTGGGTGCCGCCGAGGACCGCGGCGAGCCCCTGTACCGCGACCCGTACCAGATTCACTTCGGGCTGCTGGGCGGTCAGCTCTACGCCGGCGGTCTGGGTGTGGAAGCGCAGCATCATCGACTTGGGGTCGCGCGCCCCGAACTCCTCCCGCATCACCCGGGCCCAGATCCTGCGGGCCGCGCGGAACTTGGCCACCTCTTCGAGGAGCGTGGTCCGTGCGACGAAGAAGAAGGAGAGCCGGGGGCCGAAGTCGTCCACGTCCATGCCCGCGGCCAGGGCCGTGCGCACGTACGCGATGCCGTTGGCGAGGGTGAACGCGATCTCCTGTACGGGCGAGGCGCCGGCCTCCGCCATGTGGTAGCCGGAGATGGAGATGGTGTTCCAGCGCGGGATCTCGGTCCGGCAGTGGCGGAAGATGTCGGCGACCAGTCGAAGGGACGGCTGTGGGGGAAAGATGTATGTGCCCCGGGCGATGTACTCCTTGAGCACGTCGTTCTGGATCGTGCCGGTGAGCCGATCGGCCGGGATGCCCCGCTCCTCGCCGACGAGTTGGTAGAGCAGGAGCAGCAGTGCGGCGGGGGCGTTGATGGTCATCGAGGTGGAGACCCGGTCCAGGGGGATCCCGTCGAAGAGTGCCCGCACATCGTCGATGGAGTCGACGGCGACCCCGACCTTGCCGACCTCGCCGTGGGCGATCTCCGCATCGGAGTCGTGGCCCATCTGGGTGGGCAGGTCGAAGGCGACGGACAGACCGGTGGTTCCGTGCGCGATGAGCTGTCGGTAGCGGGCGTTGGACTCGGCGGCGGTGCCGAAGCCTGCGTACTGGCGCATCGTCCAGGGCCGGCCCGTGTACATGGAGGGGTAGACACCGCGGGTGTAGGGGTACGCACCGGGTTCGCCCAGGCGCTCGGCGGGATCCCACCCGCTGAGCGCGTCCGGTCCGTAGACCGGATCGATGGGCAGTCCCGATGCGGAGTGGTGGGCCATGGCGGTGCCTCTCCCCTGAATCGATTCGTCATCACAGCTCTTCCCGCATCGCACGGGGTTCTGCAACCGAACCGGACGGGAATCCATCTCCTGGGGCAGAGTCTCCATTTCCGGGTTTCCAGGGACTCTGCGGGATGGATCATCGTCTTTGGTTCACGGGGGGACACAAAGGATGAAGAGGTTTCGAGGATGCGATGTCCGGAGTCGGCGCACCACCGGCGCCGTTCGGCGGGGCCTGGCCGCGGTGGCGGTTCTCGCGCTGACGGCGGGCTGTTCGGCGCAGGCGGCCGTCACCCCTTCGGTGCGTACGGATGACAGACCGCGGGGATCGGCGGCGCCCGATGGCGTCCCGACCCCGACCCCGACCCCGAGCGCAACGCCGTCGAGTTCGCCGACCGCCGATGCACGGCCCGAGCCGAGCGAGGAGCAGAGCGCCAGCCCGGCCGAGGTGCTGATGTCCGAGGGCACGCAGGGCGGTCGGGTACGGGAACTACAGGCCCGCCTCGCCCAGATCGGCTGGTTCGACGATGCGCCGACCGGGGTCTACGGACGGATCACGGTCGCCGCGGTGAAGGGGTTCCAGGCCAAGCGCGGACTGCCCGCCGACGGGGCGACGGACACGATCACCTGGCAGCGGCTGCTGGGGATGACGACCGAGCCGACGCGCGGCGAACTCGACGGCAAGGCGGTCAACAAGCCCGCCACCAAGCTCGATCCGCGCTGTCTCAACGGCCGGGTGATGTGCGTCAGCAAGACCACGCGCACCCTGTCCTGGGTGGTCGACGGCACAGTGCGCTCGACGATGGACGTGCGCTTCGGATCCCAGTACACCCCGACCCGCGAGGGCTCCTTCAGCGTCTTCCTGAAGTCGAAGGACCATGTGTCCACGCTCTACGACACCCCCATGCCGTTCGCCATGTTCTTCAGCGGCGGCCAGGCGGTCCACTACTCGTCGGACTTCGCTGCGCGTGGCTACAACGGTGCTTCGCACGGCTGTGTGAACGTGCGCGACCGACAGGCCGTCGCGGCCCTGTACGAGCAGGTGCGCAACGGCGACAAGGTCGTCATCCACTGGTGAGGGCTGCTGGCTCGCGGGGCTGCGAAAGACGGTCGAGAAGGGCGCGGGCGGGACCGGGGGAACGTGTCCCGCCCGCGCCTGATGCGCCCAGCCGTAGGTACGGGGGGAACCCCGGCTTCTGGCGCCGCCGATGACCAGTCGGCTCACTTACTACTGCGCCGTAGGCTCCAGAAACGTCACACCTGACCGTACGGTGGCGAAAAATCGCTGGTCACACGCATGATGCGGAGCGCTCGGCCGGTGCCTCAGCGCTGCGGCCGGTAGATCCGAACAACGGGATCGGCACTCTCCGGGCCCGGGCCCGCGGCCCGAATGCCCCGGCCGTTCTGTGAACCGCTCGCGCGCTGCTTCGGCTTGCCGTTGACCTTGCTGGTGTCTCTCTGGTGACTCTTGTCGGGCCGGCCGTACGGGCGGTCGACAGCGGTCGAGCCGGCGCCCGTCACCGAGCCGCTGGAGTTCGAGCCGCTGGAGTTCGGCCCGCCCTGGATCCCCTGGCCGCCCGGCGCTCCTTGGTTGCTCTGGCCGCTGCCGCCGTTCTGACTGCTCTGACTGCCTTGGCCGTTCTGGCCGTGGGAACCGTTCTGGCCGCTGCCCGAGGCACCACCGAGGACATCGGCACAGAACTGGTCCACGGTGACGCCGTGCCTCTGCGCGGCCTTCTCCAGCCGCTTCAGCCGCTTGCGGTCGATCGTGCCCGCCCGGTGATCACGACAGGCGGCCTCCAGCTTGCGCTGTTTGCCGTTCTTCGCCGGGGGCTCCTCGGTCACCGTCACGCCCGGTGTCCCGGGCGGTGGTTCAGCCGGTTCGGTGGTGGCCCCCGGTACGGGGGGCTCGGTGGTGGTCCGCTCCTCGTGTGGCCGGACCCTCGGGGGCGCGGCGCCCCCCTCGGTTGCGCGCGGGGTCGGTTGCCCGCCCCGGGCCCACGGCGGCTCCTCCCCCGGAGGTTCTCCGGTGGGCGCGCCCGACACCGAGGTCGCGGGCGTCGAGCCCTCGTCGAAGGGCGAGGGCAGCAGTCCGGTGGTCGCCCCGACGGCCACCCCGCCGAACGCGAACCCGGCGAGCGCGGCGATCACGCCGTACCGCACGGGCTGCATCAACCGGGCCGCGAGCGAGGGGCGGGGAGCGGGAAGGACCCGTACGATCCCGAAGTCGTGTTCCTGGCCCGCAGCGTTCCGGTCCCGGGCTCGGCGGAAGGCGATCAGGGCGGCGGCCTCGCCCGCCAACTCGGCGTCGTCGACGCCGGCAGGAACCTCCGGTTGACGCGCGTTGCGCAGCGCTGCGGTCAGTCGTGCGGCCTGCGTGCGAGCGGGTTCGTCGGGGACGTCGACCGGCTCACCGCGGAGCAGTCGCTCCGCCGCTTCCTCGTCGAGCCACTCGTACCGCTCATCGGCCATCACATGTCCTTCTGCGTCCGCAGCCGTGTATGCGTCACACCGGCGGGTGCCGTCGCACCCGGCCGTGGTCCACGCTGCGGAGGCACGCCGTTGAGATCCGCACCGCACTCCGCGGGGTCGGCAACCGGCTGCCCATCGGCGTCCATGGCACCACCCGGACCGTTGGCACCGTACGCGCTGGTGGCCCTTTCCCGGTAATCGGCCTCCTGTGCGGTGAAGTCGGGTGGAGCTTCGGTGAACTCGGCTTCCTCCAGGCTGTCGGCGCCCAGGAGTTCGGCGAGCCGCTTGAGCCCGCGGTGGGCGGCGGTGCGCACGGCTCCGGGCCGCTTGCCGAGGGTCTGGGCGGCGCTCTTGGCGTCGAGCCCCACCACTACCCGCAGTACGACGGCTTCCGCCTGGTCCTGTGGGAGCTGGGCGATCAGTGCCAGGGTGCTTCCGGTGGAGAGTGCCTCCATGGCCTCGTCCGCGGTATCGGAACTCGCCGGTCGACCGGTGAGCTCGCTCTCGTCGCCTCCGACCGCGGGGCGGCGACCGCGCATGCGGACGTGGTCGAGGGCCCGGTTGCGGGCGATCCTGGCGGCCCAGCCCCGGAATCTGTCCGCGTCACCGTTGAACCGGTCGAGATCGCGGGCGATCTGCAACCACGTCTCGGACGCCACGTCCTCGGCATCGTGCTCCCCGACGAGTGTTCGTACATAGCCGAGCAGCCGCGGATGCACGGCGCGGTACACAGTGCGGAAGGCGCACTCGTCCCCGTCCTGCGCCGCGAGCACTGCGGCGGTCAGCTCCGCGTCGTCCCCCAGCACTACCTCTACCTGTACCTGTTCAGATTCGCAGCTGGTCATCACTGCCCGCGTCCCCTGTACGCGAGTGAGCACGCTACGGCTTGCCCAGGGGCCACGTCCATGGCTTGTACAACTTGCAACAATATGCCGACTCGCCCGACACGAAAGGGTGTGTGACAGAAATCGCCTGCTTGACGCTGAATGGAGTACGGGGGCGCTTTGCGGCCCCGATGGACGGCGACCGGGGCCTCTCCTGTGGGGGGTGGCGGCCCCGGTCGTCCTTCCGTCTGCCACCGCCGGGCACGGGCAAACCCCCTGGCAGGCGGGCATCCACCGGCCTTCGAGCCGCCAGCGCGCTCACTTCCCCCCTGTGGTCATCCGCGGTCGACCGGGTTGGTCTGCGGGGACTGGGCGAGCGGACGGAGTTCACGGGGTCCCGATCTCCGGCCTTCATGGGGTCCCCGATCTCCGGCGCGCCCTGTTGGACATGGCCTGCACCGGCCATCGATCATCGAACCCATATTCGGATCGGTGTGCCGCGCAGGACGGGGACGGCATACGCGCGCGTTGAGCAAGCTGAGCAAGCGGCAGAGCGGCAGAGCGGCAGAGCGGCAGAGCGATACTGACGCACCACGACGCCGAGTAGGACAAGCAGCCCTGGCGCAGGTCGGGCAGGCAGCATCGACCATCACACCCCGCCACACCCCCGGGCGAAGTGGCGGCCGGTCGCCCCGGACGCCACGCCTGAACCCGCCACGCCACGCCTGAACCCGCCCGCACGCCGGGCTCACCGCGGGCGCGACCGGATCAGCGCTGGACCCTGGCCCGGCGGGACACCACCGCGCGCAGCACCCGCTGCCCCTCGGTGGAAACGCGCTGCACCTGCCGCAGACCGATCCGGCCCTCCCCTTGGGCCAGGATCTCCAGGACCCGCAGTTGACGGCGCAGTTCGGCAGTGACCAGAGGTCCCGCATCGGTGGGCTCGCCCTCGCGGCACCCCTTGAGCACCTCGATCACGGCGGACGCGGTCGGCTCGCCGGCCGGACCTGCGTCGAGTCGGTGGTGGAGTTCGAGAGCCGCAACCGAACAGTCGTCGGCCCACTCGCGCAGCGGCTCGACCTGCCAGTCGTCCGGTGCGGCATCGAGCATGTGACGGATCAGAGCGGCGGCCTCGTCCGCCTCGCCATCGCCCGGGGGCGCGGCCCCCGCGAGGGTGTCCCTGGCTTCGGCCAGCCGTCCCGGCCAGCCCCCCGCACCTTCGGCGAGTCCATCCCACAACGGACCGAGTGGATCGGCCTCGGAGGCGAGCAGGGGCAGACAGCGCTCCAGGCAGGCGAGCCCGCTTGCGGCCAATCCCCGCTCGTCCGCCTGTGCGATCAGTTCCCTCAGGCTCTTCGACGCCACTGACGCCTCCCATCGCGCACGCATGTCATTACCGCGCACACCTGAGCCCCGTGGCTCAATCGCGTCATGCCGAAGGCACCGGAGAACCGGGTCCTTGCAGGGCGGTACTACGAACCGCTCATCAGCATGGGTCTCGGGCTGCTTGGCGCAAACTACTCCCATCCAAGCCCCGTCCGCCACGTTTGGGCGGAGCTGAGCGGTCTTGGACGCCCCACATCACGATTTATCAAGTGAGCACTACCCATACACACTTGCACCACACTTCTGTTACATTCTGCGCACCTGGAGCTCGATTGACGGGACGGTGCATCGTTCCTGCGGGCTCCCGGGAAGCAGCGGTGCGAGTCCGCACACCCCCGGGCGGACTCGCGCCGCACCCCGCTGACCGGATGCTGCCGTGGCGTCGCGCCGCCCCGGATCGGGTCCTCGACTCCCGCTTGGACGGCACCGGTCGTACGACCCCGTACCCCTGCCGGCGCCCCTGATCCGACCCGTCCGAGCACCTCGCGCTCCCGCCGCCTTCGCCGTGCGCGGGCTTCAGTCCAGTCGTTCGGCGAGCGCCGCGAACCGGGCCCAACTGAGGGTGGGTTTCCGCGGGTCCCACACCTTCTGGGCCAGTGCGCTCAGCGGGAGGACGATCGCCCGTGCGATCTGATCCGGCGTCTGGGAGCGCGCCAGATCACACCAGATGGCGAACCGCGCCCCCACGATCTGGTCGGAGTACTTCGCTGGAACCGGTCGGGTGCCGCGGAGCACCAGCGGGGTCCACTGCTCATAGATGCGCTGACCGGTCGGATAGCGGAAGTCATTGGGCTCGCCGAGTACGTAGTAGAGGTACTCGTCGTTGACGTTCACCACCCGGCGCCCCTCGGCGAGGTACTCCACGGGCGGGCGGGCCCCTATCTCCTTGCCCGTCCAGTACTCGACCTCGATGTCCTTGTCGACGCTGACCTCACCGCCGCGGAAGAAGCCGTCGTTCCACGCCTTGAGCCGCCGATCGAGCGGACGCAACACCTCGGCCCGGTCGTTGACCCACTGGGTCGCCAGGTCCTGGACCTGTCCCTCGGGGCCGTACTCCTCGCGGGCGATGGCGGCGAGCCGCGGAAAGGACGCTTCCGGATTGCGTCGGGTGAGGGCCTGGTACTCGTCACCCCCGAGGTGCCAATAGGCACCTTCGAACAGATCGGCGTACTCGATGAGGAGTTCGTCGACGAGTCGCGCCGAAGCCGGGTTGCCGATGTCGATCGCTCCCCGCACGCTGCGACCCGCCGCGTCCCTGAGTCGCAGTTGCGGATGGGCGGCGAGTACCGCCCCCAGATGGCCGGGTGAGTCGATCTCGGGGATCACGGTGATGTGCAGGGAGGCGGCGAGCGCGAGGATGCGACGCACCTCCGCCTTGGTCAGATGGTCGCGGGACACCACCTCGGGATGGCTGTCCGACTCGATCCGAAACCCCTGGTCGTCGGAGAAGTGCAGTCCGAACTGATTGAGCTTGAGGTCGGCCATCTCCCGCAGCCGCCCCTCGATCCAGCCCGCGCTGAAGTGCTTGCGGGCGGTGTCCACCATCAGTCCGCGCTGAGGCCGGTCGGGCGCGTCCCGAACGACGCCTTCGGGCATGGCACCGCCGGAGCGCACCGCCTGTTTGAGCGTGCGGGTGCCGTAGAAGACACCGGCTTCGGAGGGCCCCGCTATGCGGACGCGATTGTCGGCGGTGTGAACGGTGTACGACTCGGAGCCGCCCTGCTGGGAGGGTGCGAGGACCAGTTCCACATCGCCGGGCCTGACGGGTCCGGCCTCCCGGTAGGCGATCTTGAGTTCGCCGGCGAGCAGTCTGGCCTCGTCCGCCAGGGCCTCGCCGCCCGCGGTGACGACGACTCCCGAACCGGGCGTGGGGCGCCAGCCCGGACCGCGTGCCGGTTCATGGTTCCGTACGGCGGGGATCGTCGCCGGTGCAGTGGAGAGGGGGTACGTCCGGGTGGGTGACGGGCTGGGCGTGGGGTCCGCCGTGCCGCGGTCAGCACCGGCATCGGTACGACTGGATCGTCCCGACTGACCGGAATCTCCCGGTTCATTCGAGGTTCCCATTGAGCAGCCGGTCGCTGCTATCGAGAGGGCAGCGGCCACGACGACTGCCGTACCACCCCATCCGGTACGCGCGAAATGCCGTATCACTTACATACCTCCCTTAAAACGAGTGAATCTTATGAATCAGACGAATCTCACGAAATCGCCCAACTACCTCACATCACCCGATACAGCAGGTGAAACTCTCCCGTCCGGGTGAAAATCGCTCATCCGTCGGACAGCCCTTCAGCGGCATCGATAGCGTGGAGACACTCCTGCCCCTTCTGTCACTTACTTCACATGGTCCGGGGTTCTGGCCGACTCGCCCAACCGTCTGCCCGCCCCAACCCTCTCCCTCTTCGACACCTCTCGCCTCCCTTACCGCCTCCCTTACCAACCGTCAGTCGCACTAGTTCCATAAGTTCCATTGGTTCTCTTTGCTCACTTGTTAACCACTTGCCCTGCCCTGTCGCCCTCTCGGCTTCACCCAGCCCTCCGCTCGATCGCCGACGACCTTCCGGCGCTCGACCCGTCCCAGTTCCAGGAGCCCACGCTGTCCAGCGAAGTCCCCGTCGGCCTCCCGAAGCGACCGGCAGCCCCGCCGGGCACTCCCACCGCACCGCCGCCCCGATCACGAACCCGACCGCCCGGGCAGCGTCCCCTGGCGCCCGCCGGTCTGGAACGCCTCAACCGGATGGACCAGGACGCTGCCGTCGCCGCCCTCCTGAACTGCTGCGGGAGCCGGCATTGGGCCGAACGGCTGGTCGCCCACCGCCCCTATCCCGATCTCGATGCCCTGCTGGCGGCCTGCGATGAGGCCAGCTACGACCTCTCCCCCGCCGATCTCCACGAGGCGCTCGCCCGGGAACCCGCCGCGGGGCCCGACCGGGCCCTGACGGACGTACCGACATCCGCCCTGACCGCACTGGCCGCGGCCCACGCCGCGTACGAGAGCAGATTCGGCCACTCCTTCGTCATCTGCCTCGTCACATTCCGGCCAGCCGAACACCTCGATCAGATCTTGATCGGCATCCGTGCGCGACTCGCCCATACCCCCGACACAGAGCGGGAGGTCGCCGCAGAGGAATTGCGCGGTCTGGCCCGATCCCGACTGATCCGCCTGGTGTCCTAGCCCCCTCGGCGACCACGGCCCCGGCACGTCCCCATACCACCCGGCCTGGCGATAGCCCGTCCGTGGCTCTTTGATTGCCTGTTTGATCACACCTGCCGACCCGGCGCGAACGAACCGACAAGTCGTCGCTACGATGGCCGGGGCCGGTGGACCATACCCGGCCGGGCCAGACCGACCATCGCAAGCCGGCAGGCCCCAATCCCCGCTCCCGGAGGGCTCTTCCGTGCCGGCTGGAACGCTGTACCGCGGCCGGGAAGGAATGTGGTCATGGGTGGCTCATCGAGTCACCGGCGTCCTCATCTTCTTCTTCCTGTTCGTCCATGTCCTTGACACCGCTCTCGTCCGTGTCTCCCCCGAGGACTACGACAAGGTCGTAGCCGTCTACAAGACGCCGATCGTTGCCCTGCTGGAGTACGGCCTCGTCGCCGCCGTGCTGTTCCACGCGCTCAACGGCCTGCGGGTCATCGCCGTGGACTTCTGGTCCAAGGGACCGCGCTACCAGAAGCAGATGCTCTGGACGGTCATGGGCATCTGGATCGTGCTGATGGCGGGTGCGCTCTACCCCGTCCTCGGACACGCCGTACGTGAAGTCTTCGGGAGTTGATGCCGGACATGTCTGCTGACACCTCTTCCGCGATCGGTCCCGTCGAGAGCGGCTCGCTCTACGACGTGGACAACCCGGCCCCCCTGATCGAGGCCCCGCGCAAGCGCACCGGCAAGACCCCGCGCGCCACCCGCGGCAACTTCGAGATGGCCGCCTGGCTCTTCATGCGGCTCTCCGGCGTGGTGCTGGTCGTGCTGGTCATCGGCCACCTCGTGATCCAGCTGGTGCTGGACGGCGGCGTCTCCAAGATCGGCTTCGCTTTCGTCGCCGGTCGCTGGGCGTCCCCGTTCTGGCAGGTCTGGGACCTGCTGATGCTCTGGCTCGCCATGCTGCACGGCGCCAACGGCCTGCGTACCGTCATCAACGACTACGCCGAGCGGCCGAACACGCGTCTGTGGCTCAAGGGCCTGCTGTACACCGCGACGGTGTTCACCATCCTGCTGGGCACGCTGGTGATCTTCACCTTCGACCCGAACATCCGCTAAAGCCGGGGCTGACGAACCACATGAAGATCCACAAGTACGACACCGTCATCGTCGGCGCTGGCGGAGCGGGCATGCGCGCGGCCATCGAGGCCACCAAGCGCAGCCGGACCGCAGTCCTGACGAAGCTCTACCCCACCCGCTCCCACACCGGTGCGGCGCAGGGCGGCATGGCCGCCGCGCTCGCCAACGTGGAGGAGGACAACTGGGAGTGGCACACCTTCGACACGGTCAAGGGCGGTGACTACCTGGTCGACCAGGACGCCGCCGAGATCCTGGCGAAGGAGGCCATCGACGCCGTCCTCGACCTGGAGAAGATGGGCCTGCCGTTCAACCGCACCCCGAACGGCACCATCGACCAGCGCCGCTTCGGCGGGCACTCGCGCAACCACGGCGAGGCCCCCGTCCGCAGGTCCTGCTACGCGGCGGACCGCACCGGCCACATGATCCTCCAGACGCTGTACCAGAACTGCGTCAAGGAGGGCGTCGAGTTCTTCAACGAGTTCTACGTCCTGGACCAGCTGATCACCGAGGTTGACGGGGTCAAGAGGTCGTCCGGCGTGGTCGCCTACGAGCTGGCCACCGGCGAGATCCACATCTTCCAGGCGAAGGCCGTCATCTACGCCTCCGGCGGCACCGGCAAGTTCTTCAAGGTGACCTCCAACGCCCACACGCTCACCGGTGACGGGCAGGCCGCCTGCTACCGGCGCGGGTTGCCACTGGAGGACATGGAGTTCTTCCAGTTCCACCCGACGGGCATCTGGCGCATGGGCATCCTGCTCACGGAGGGCGCCCGCGGTGAGGGCGGCATCCTGCGCAACAAGGACGGCGAGCGCTTCATGGAGAAGTACGCGCCCGTCATGAAGGACCTCGCCTCGCGGGACGTCGTCTCGCGCTCCATCTACACGGAGATCCGCGAGGGTCGCGGCTGCGGACCCGAGGGCGACCATGTCTACCTCGACCTGACCCACCTGCCACCGGAGCAGTTGGACGCCAAGCTGCCCGACATCACGGAGTTCGCGCGCACCTATCTGGGCATCGAGCCGTACACGGACCCGATCCCGATCCAGCCGACCGCGCACTACGCCATGGGCGGCATCCCCACCAACGTCGAGGGTGAGGTCCTCGCGGACAACACCACCGTCGTTCCCGGTCTGTACGCCGCCGGTGAGGTCGCCTGCGTCTCGGTGCACGGCGCCAACCGACTGGGCACCAACTCGCTGCTGGACATCAACGTCTTCGGCAAGCGCTCCGGCATCGCCGCCGCCGAGTACTCCGCGAAGAACGACTACGTCGACCTCCCCGAGAACCCGGCGTCGCTGGTCCAGGAGCAGGTGGAGCGGCTGCGCAACTCCACCGGCAAGGAGCGGGTCTCCGACATCCGCCGCGAGCTCCAGGAGACCATGGACGCCAATGTCATGGTCTTCCGCACCGAGCAGACCATCAAGACGGCGGTCGAGAAGATCGGCGAGCTTCGCGCCCGCTACAAGAACGTGTCCATCCAGGACAAGGGCAAGCGGTTCAACACGGACCTGCTGGAGGCCATCGAGCTGGGCAACCTGCTCGACCTGGCCGAGGTCATGGCCGTCTCGGCGCTGGCCCGCAAGGAATCCCGCGGCGGTCACTACCGCGAGGACTACCCCAACCGTGACGACGTCAACTTCATGCGCCACACCATGGCGTACCGCGAGGTCGGCGACGACGGCTCCGAGAGCATCCGTCTCGACTACAAGCCGGTCGTCCAGACCCGCTACCAGCCGATGGAGCGTAAGTACTGATGGCTACCCCCGTACTGGACAAGGTCGAGGCCGACTCAGCCGCCTCGCCGTACATCACGGTCACCTTCCGCATCCGCCGCTTCAACCCGGAGGTCTCCGAGGACGCGGTCTGGGAGGACTTCCCGATCGAGATCGACCCCAAGGAGCGGGTCCTCGACGGTCTTCACAAGATCAAGTGGGATGTCGACGGCACGCTGACCTTCCGCCGCTCGTGCGCGCACGGGATCTGCGGCTCGGACGCGATGCGGATCAACGGCAAGAACAGGCTCGCCTGCAAGACGCTGATCAAGGACCTCAACCCCGCCAAGCCGATCACGGTCGAGCCCATCAAGGGCCTGACGGTCCTCAAGGACCTGATCGTGGACATGGAGCCGTTCTTCCAGGCGTACCGGGACGTGATGCCGTTCCTGGTGACCAAGGGGAACGAGCCGACGCGTGAGCGCCTCCAGTCCGCCGAGGACCGCGAGCGCTTCGACGACACCACCAAGTGCATCCTGTGTGCCGCGTGCACCAGCTCTTGCCCGGTGTTCTGGAACGACGGGCAGTACTTCGGCCCGGCGGCCATCGTCAACGCGCACCGCTTCATCTTCGACTCGCGCGACGAGGCCGGGGAGCAGCGGTTGGAGATCCTGAACGACAAGGACGGCGTGTGGCGCTGCCGTACGACGTTCAACTGCACCGACGCCTGTCCGCGTGGGATCGAGGTCACCAAGGCGATCCAGGAAGTGAAGCGGGCGCTGATCACCCGCCGCTTCTGATCGAACGTCATACCTGCCTTCCGGACGCGCTTCCGGGCTCAAGGGTGTTGCAGAAGGCTCCGGTTCCCTGCGGACCGGGGCCTTCGCCTTTGGCACCGTTACCGGCACGGACTTCACCGAGCGCGGCGAGACCTGGCAGGATCGGTGGGAACGTCTGTATGTGTTGCAGCGGGAAGCGGGGAAACCAAGATGACCGAGCCGAATCCATACGCGGCGGAGGGCGAGCCCGAGTACCAGTGGGGGCCCACACAGCCCTACGGATACCCACATGACACTCCGGGATACGGCTACCCGCACCAGCCTGCGGGCTACTCCCAGACCCAGCCGGCAGGGGTCCCGGTGCCCGTGCACGGTCCGCCGACGGGCGGGACCCCGCTGTTGGCGATCGGTGACATCACGGTGATGAGCGAGTCGATCATCACGCCGGCCGGACCGATGCCGCTGAAGGGCGCCGTCTGGAACGCCACGGACATGTCACGCACCGAGGAGAAGATTCCGACGTACGCGGTGGTGCTGGCGATCGTCTTCGCCCTGGCCTGTCTGTTGGGTCTGCTCTTCCTGCTGATCAAGGAGCGCAAGACGACGGGCTTCGTCCAGGTGACGGTGGCGAGCGGGGGCAAGCACCACGCGACGATGATTCCGGTGCACAGCCCCTATGCGTTCCAGGAGATCATGGGGCAGATCAACTACGCCCGCTCGGTGAGCAGCCTCTAGCGACACCGTACGGGGGAGCTTGTGTGGTGGGGGCAGACGGCCTTCGGGCGTCTGCCCCCACCCATGTCCGCTCCCGGGACCAGGGTGCCGCCCTCTCAGGGCGGATGTCACAACTGGGTGGTGATCGTCGGATCGGTGATCTCCTTGTCGTTGGCCAGCAGCATCGCCTTGCTGAGGATCACCGCGAGGGTGTTGTCCCCCTCGAACGGCAGATATCCGCTGTCCGTCGCACCGGTCCGGGCCCCCGGCACGATGCAGAGGTAGCGGTCCATCGGTGCGATCAGGATGTTCCCCGACCCCAGATGGATGCGGTACGTGTGGAGTTCGCCCCGCACCTGGAGGAACCGCCCTTCCACGGTGCAGCGGTCTCCGATCGCGAGCCGGGGAAGCAGTCGGGTGAGCAGTTCGCCGCGCGCTTGGGCGGTGCGGGACAGATCGCCGAAGGCGAAGGACTGCCAGTAGTCGCGGAAGTGGCCGCCCGGTCCGCCGTCCTGCCAGGTGGGGTCGTTGCCGACGGAGGCCACGCCGACGAAGAGGTCCACGTCCCGCAGGACTTCGGAGAGGACCAGTTCGGGTACGGCGTGCAGCGGCAGGGGGTCGAGTATCGGAGCCCCGTCCTTGCGCCAGTAGGCGCGCTGGGCATAGGCGCCGCCGCCGACATGGGCCCAGTTGTGCGCGGCTTCCAGGGGGTAGAAGCGGACCTGATCGGTGGCAATGCGCTGGTAGGCGCCCGAGGAGCTGAGGTCGCCGTCCTCCGGGCCGCCGACGCTCTCGATCCAGAACTCGGCGCGCAGCCCCCACAGGGGCAGTTCCTTGTAGGGGGGCGGGGCGACATCGTCGACGCACAGTCTCAGCTTGGAGGTCCATCCGCGGGCTGCGGCCAGGGCGTGGAACTGGTACTGCCGCAGGAAGTGGCCGGCGAAGCGGTTGGAGTAGTTCCCGGTGGTGCGCTCGGCTTCGGTGAGGGGGTAGGTCTCCCGGTGGGCCTGCTTGAACGGCTGGGTGATCTCCCGGTCCTCCAACCACTGCCGCCAGGCCGCGGCTTCGGCATCGGGGCGTCCCACCGGGTGCCAGAGGGTGACGGTCGCGCTCGGGTCGGCACTCACCCGCTCGCCGTCGACCGTGCGCAGTTCCGTGCCGTCCAGGGCGACGCCTACACCGTCGACGGCCCAGATCAGTCTGCGCGCGAGCGTCCCCACCAGCGGGTGGTCCAGGATGCGTTCGCGCCAGCGGCCCTGCGGCCAGCTGCGACGGGCGAGGAACTGTCGGTCCAGCCGCTCGGACTGCGCGGTGAGCATCTTGTCGATGTCCTTGGCGGCGGCCCTGACCTCCTTGACCTCCTCCGCGTAGGCGCTCCTGACCGCGGCGGGCGGGCTCTTCACGATCCGTCCCGCGGCGGTCCGCCAGGAGAGCAGTGTCTTGCTCCCGCGCACCTCCAGCAGGGCGATGGCGTCACCGACGGCCCGTTCACCGCGCCCGACAGTGGTCAGTCCGTACGTGGGGGTGCTGAGCTCCTCGATCTCCTCCCGGGAGATGCCGGCGTCCTCCGCGCGTGAGTCGAGGGCGGTGCCGATCATCTTCAGCGTGGGCTTGTAGACGACCCGGGTGGACAGTCGGGCCAGTTCGGCGAGGGCTGCTTCGCCCTCCGTGCGGGAGAGTGCGACGACGGCTGCGTTGGCGACCTTGGGGCTCCTGGGTCCGACGTCGGGGAGCTTGCGCAACGAGGTCGTGACCAGTGCGCCCAGGGCACGCACGGTGTCCTGCTCCGGTTCCATCAGGGAGGCCAGCCAGGCGAGACCGCGCAGTGCGTCGGCGTTGTAGGCGTCGTACTCCTGGTCCGATCCGTAAGTGAATCTGAGCGGGAGCGTCCGGGGGCTGCCGACCAGTCCCAACCAGGTCAGCGCCGAGGTCCGAACGGTCCTCGGGCCGATCTCCGCCACCAGGGCGCGGACGGCCCGCTCCCACGCGCGGGTGGGTTTCGCAGACCTGGCTGCCAGGAGCCGCTGGAGCAGCAGTCGCCCGGGCTCCCCCCAGGTCGAGGCGTCGGCGAGGGCTCGGTCCGCCCATGCCTCGCCCGGGTTGAGCACGGGCTCGGTCAGCTCACTGAGGATGTCGTCGAGAGGGTCCTCGGACCAGTAGGCGGCCAGTCGGGAGCGTCGGACCATGGCGATGAAGGGTCCGGGCAGGGGGCGGCCTGCCTTCTGCTCGCCTCGGATGAGCTCCACCAACTGGTGGGCGTCGTAGTGGACGGTGTTCTGGGAGAGGCGCTCGATCCGTTCCCTGCGCTCGACTTCGAGCAGTTCGGCGCCGGGGTCGGCGGTGCGGATCAGAGTGATCATGACGCTGAGGGCCACTCCGGTGTCGGCCCCCTCGTGATAGCGGCTGATCCAGTGCCGGGCCAGCTCCTGGCGCTGGTCTTCGGGCAGTTCGCTCATCCGTTTGAGCAGACAGGCCCGGTCGCCCGGCCATTGGTTGTCCTCCCGGGTGCCGATCTGAAGGAGCAGCTCGGCGAGCTCGGGAAGGTCCCCCGCGGCGATGGCGGCGCGGACGGCCATGATGTCGGCGTACGCCGATTGCCCCTTCTGCATCAGCCACCGACCAGGGGGACGAGCTTGAGGAAGGTGACCTCGGTCGTCTTCGCGAGGCAGACGACCTCGTCGAGCTCGGATATCTGCCGCTCCCCCACGAGCACCAGGAAGCCGTTGCGGCCGAATGCCTCGATGGCGCGCTCACAGGCGGCGTCCGCTTCCTCGCCGGGGGCCTCCTGTCTCACCCGTCGTCGAATGAGCTCCCCGAGCGGCAGCCGCTCCTCGGCGACCACGACGCCCACGGAGCCCAGTCGTTCACCAGTTGTCGTCTCGTCGACGAAGGTCACCAGTCCCATGCGAACGACCGTAGTCGAGCCCACTGACATCAACGCCGATGGGAGCGGGGCGCCCCGGTCAGGGGTGGTCGACAGGTGGAGTTGTTCGGGCGGGCGCGGGGCTGTGGTGCGTGCGGAGGAAGTCCAACAGCAGCCCGGTGGTCTCGTCCGGGCGTTCCAGTGCGGGCAGATGGCCCGCCCAGGCCAACTCCCTTAGTTCGGCCGAGGGGAGCAGCGAGGCCAGACGGCTCGCGGTAGCACGGAAGTCGGGCAGGTCGTGGGCGCCGAAGGCGACGAGCGCGGGCGCGGTCACCGCGGTGAGGGTCTGGGGGTCGAAGTCCCGGTCGCCGTAGTGCTCACCGTGTTCATGGGCGGCGGCGTCCTGCACCTCGAAGGCGTGCTGCTGCATCTGGCGCACCGCCGAGTGGGCCGCGGGTCCCGCGTCGGGGCCGAGCCAGGTGCGGGCGTTGAGTACGGCCGCGCCGAACAGATCGCCGGCCTCGAAGAGTTCCGTCTCCTTCTCGTCGAACGCGACGAGTTCGGGGCTGGCGCCCATATCGGGCAGCCCGGCGCAGAGCAGGGCGAGGGCGGTGACCCGCTCGGGGGCCAGGGCCGCGGTCTCCAGGGCGATCCGCCCGCCGTAGGAGGAGCCGACCAGCGCGACTTCGTCGATGTGGAGTTCGTCCAGGAGCGCCAGGACGTCGTCCGCGTCGCTGTAGGGGCCGCGACCCGCGGGGGTCTCCCCGTACCCACGGAAGTCGCAGCGGATGACCTGCCAGCCCGCCTCCACGAGCGCCAGCCATTGGGGGTCCCACATGCGGCGGTCGCAGACGGTGGAGTGCAGGAGCAGAACGGTGGGGCCGGTGCCGGCCAGGTCATAAGTCAGGTTCACCGGGCTGACATTAAGCGCGTGCCGAGGTGAGCGCTCCTGAGTTTCCCCCTCGCCAGACTCACTTGAACATGTTCAAAAACAGGTCTACATTCAATCCCGTCAGCATTTTTGAACGTGTTCAAGGAGTGTGTGGCATGGACGACCTCAATGTGGTCGCGTACATCGTCTATCTGCTGATCAGCGTGGCCCTGACGATCTGGGTGGCCCGCACGCTCAGCAAGAACGGGCGGATCTTCCTGTCGGACGTCATGCACGGCAACGAGAAGTTGGCCGAAGCCGTGAACCATCTCCTCGTCGTCGGCTTCTACTTGGTGAACCTCGGCTTCGTCGCCCTCTATCTGCGGGTCGCCGAAACCGTCGACGACGCCCGGGAACTCTTCGATGCCCTCTCGGTGAAGCTCGGCGTGGTGCTGCTGGTCCTCGGTGTGATGCACCTCGGCAATGTCTACGTCCTCAACAAGATCCGCAGGCGCGGTGTGATGGAGCGCGAGCAGATCCCGCCGGTGAGCCCACAGGGCTGGACCAACCCGGCCGACCGCACCCCGCCCCCCAACGACGGCGGCCGTGCCAGGGCCGGAGCGTGACCCGATGGCCAGCCAGCCCCGCCCCCACGCCCCGATCGCCTCGCTGACTGTCCTCTACGACGCCAACTGCTCCCTCTGCGTCCATCTGCGGCACTGGCTCAAGGGCCAGCCCCAACTCGTACCGCTGCGCCTGGTGCCCGCCGGATCCGTGGAGGCACAGCGGCTGTTCCCCGAACTCGACCACGCCCGCACCCAGCGGGAGATCACCGTCATCGGCGACCAGGGCCAGATCTTCAGCGGATCCGCGGCATGGATCGTCTGTCTGTGGGCGCTCGCCGAGCACCGCCCGAAGGCCCACTGGCTCGCCACCCCGAGCGGAGCGCCCTTCGTCCGCGGCACCATGCTCGCCGCCGCCAAGTACCGCGAGCTCTCCGGTGCGGGTCCGGGCACCGGTTCCGGGCAGGCAGCCTGCGACGACCAGTGCGAACTGCCCGGCTAGGCTCGCACCGTGAGTGAAGAGAAGGCCCCCAGGAGCATCCCGAAGAGCGAACAGACCCGGACGCTCATCCTCGAAACCGCGCTCCGGCTGTTCCAGGAGCGCGGCTACGACAAGACGACCATGCGGGCCATCGCCAAGGAGGCCGGGGTCTCGGTAGGCAACGCCTACTACTACTTCTCCTCCAAGGAGCACCTCATCCAGGGCTTCTACGACAGGATCGCGGCCGAGCACCAGGCCGCTGTCCGTCCCGTGCTGGCGCGGGAGACCAAGTTGGAGGCCAGGCTCGCGGGGGTGCTGCTGGCCTGGCTGGACATCGCGGAGCCGTACCACGAGTTCGCCGCCCAGTTCTTCAAGAACGCGGCCGACCCGGACAGCCCGCTCAGCCCGTTCTCACCGGAGTCGGAGCCCGCCCGTGAGGAGGCCATCGACGTCCACCGCCAGACGCTCGCGGGTGCCAAGGCCAAGGTCCCCGATGAGTTGGCCGACGCCTTCCCCGAGCTGATGTGGCTCTCCCAGATGGGGCTTGTCCTCTACTGGGTCTTCGACCGCTCGGAGGGGCACGAGCGCAGCAGACAACTGGCGGTGCGCGGTGCGCGGGTCACCGCCCGGGGCATCACCCTGGCCCGCTTCCGGGTGCTGCGCCCCCTCGTCCACGACGTGCACGAACTGCTGACGGACCTGCTGCCCGGGATGGCGCAGAACGTCGCTGCCCGCAAGGAGAAGGCCCCCGCCCCGCGCCGTCGGACCGCATCCGCGCCGACGGGGAAGGCAGCCACCCCGGACATGGGCGCGGACGGCGAGGCGGACACCGACCGGGAGGAGTAACCGGACGGCGAGGCGGACACCGACCCGGAGGAGTAACCGGACGGCGAGGCGGACACCGACCCGGAGGAGTAACCGGACGGCGAGGCGGACACCGACCCGGAGAAGTGACCGGACCGCCCGGCCACTCCCCTCCTCGGCTACTTCTCAGCGGCTCCTTCGCGGCTCCTACGGTGTTCAGTTGCCCTTCAGCGGCGAGCACCCTCCGGGGCCAGCACCACGTCCTGCACCAGGGGCTCATCACCGACGACGACGTGCCTCACCCACGGTTCGTGCCCGGGCGATGTGACCGTCAGGAGGTGGGCGCCGCCCTCGGGAGCCGAGAGGACGTACGAGCCGTCGGCCAGCGACACCACCCGGTCGATCCGTGCGCCGTCGGGTGACTCCAGCGTCAGCACACCGCCCATCACCGGCTCGCCCCGCCCGGTGTGGACCAGCCCGTGCACGACCGAGCCGGTCGAGCCGGTCGAGCCGGTCGAGCCGACCGTGGGCACCGCCGTACGGGAGGCCGACGCCGGCACGTCGGGCAGGGCGTCGCCCGGTTCCACCGCCAGATGCGGAAGTCGAGCCTCCAGCACGGCAGGCAACCACCAGTTGGACCGTCCGAGCAGATGCATCACGGCCGGGACCAGCGCCGTGCGCAGCAGGAAGGCATCCAGAGCCACCGCGACCGCCAGCCCCACACCGGCCATGCCCGCCTCCATGTCGCCGCTGAGGACGAAGGCACCGAAGACACAGATCATGATCAGGGCGGCGCAGTTGATGACCCGGCTGGTCTCGGCCAGCCCCACCCGCACGGCCCGGGCGTTGTCCTTGGTGTGCACCCACTCCTCGTGCATCCGGCTGACCAGGAAGACCTGGTAGTCCATGGAGAGTCCGAAGAGCAGGGACAACATGATGACCGGCAGGAACGCGGTGATCGGCCCCTCCTTGCCGATGCCGAGGAGTTCGGTTCCGTAGCCCCATTGGAAGATCGCCACCAGCACCCCGAAGGACGCGGCTGCGGCGATCAGGTTCATCACCGCGGCGGTCAGCGGCACGAGGATCGACCGGAAGGCGATCATCAGGAGGATGAAGCCGAGCACGATGATCGTGGCGACGAAGTACGGAAGCCGCTCGCTGGTCACGGTCGCGAAGTCCTTGAAGACGGCCGTGACCCCGCCGACGTGGACCTTCTCACCGGACGCGGCGATGACGTCCTCCCGTAGGACGTCGATCAGTCGGTCGGTCTCCTCGGACTGCGGTGACGTCGTCGGAACCACCTGGATCACGGTCAGTCCCGAGCCCGGCCGGGACGGCAGCGCCGCGGCGAAGGCCACGCCCTCGGTCCTGCTCACTCGTTGCACGAGTTCCTGGACGGCGGGGGGTTCGACACCGTCGGCGACCAGTTGCAGGGGCCCGTTGAACCCGGGGCCGAAGCCGTCGGCCAGCAGGTCGTACGCCTGGCGCGTCGTGGATTCCTCCGGGTGGTTGCCCTGGTCGGTCGCGCCGAGCCGGAGCGAGAACACCGGGATCGCCAGAGCCACCATCACCAGCAGCGCCACCGCTCCGATCGCTCGCGGCCGACGCTGGACCACCGCTGACCAACGGGCGGCGAGACCGCTCGCCTCGGCGGGCGCGGGCCCGTTCGCGGCCAACCGCTGCCGCTGCCGACGGCTGAGCACCCTCGGTCCGAGCACCCCCATGAGCGCGGGCAGCAGGGTCACGGCGGCCAGGACGCTCAGGACGACGGTGAGCGAGGTGGCGATCACCACGCCGTCCAGGAAGCGGAGGTTCATCACGAGCATGCCGGCGAGCGCGATGCACACCGTCCCGCCCGCGAACAGCACTGCGCGCCCGGAGGTGTTGAGCGCATTGACCGCGGACTCCTCCGGCTCCATGCCGCGGAGAAGCCCCTTGCGGTGCCGGGTGACGATGAACAGCGCGTAGTCGATGCCGACCCCGAGCCCGATGAGCGAGCCGAGCAGCGGTCCCACCTCGGGCACGTCCGTGACATGGCTGAGCAGGATCGTCGCCATCATCGCCGTACCGACCGCGAACACGGCGACGACCAGGGGCAGCGCCATCGCGAAGAGGGAGCCGAACGCCAGGAAGAGCACGACGGCCGCGGCTGCGAGGCCCACGAGTTCCGCGGTGCCCATCGGCGGTTCCTGGATGCGCTTGACGGCCTGTCCGCCGATCTCCGTCTGCAATCCGTCGGCCGCCGCCTCCTCGGTGAGGTCCACGACGTCCTGGACGAGCGCCTTGGGCACCGCGTCGGCCTGGTCGACGAAGGTGATCTGGGCGTACGCGGTCCGCCCGTCCCTGCTGATCTGGGTCGCGCCTTCGGGTGCATAGGGGCTGATGACCTCGCCGACCCCGCGCATCCCCGCGATCTCCCGGAGGGCGGGCTCCAGCCGCTGCCGTACGGGGGCGTCCCGCACCGAGCCGTCCTGCACCCGCCACACCAGGGTGTTCTGGTCCCCCGACCGCTCCGGGAACGCCTTGACCAGAAGGTCGAGCGCCTTCTTGGAGTCGGTGTCGGGAAGGCTGAAGACATTCGAGTAGTGAGTGCCCGCGGCGGTTCCGGCCACCCCCAGGCCCAACAGCGCCCCCACCCACAACACCAGAACCACCAGCCGATGCCGATAGCACCACCGTGCCAACGCCGTCACGATCACTGCTCCTTCGTCGATCCCCAGCCCCCGAGTGGCTTCAGAATCGGCCGTGCGGTGCGGTCATGGCGGGATTCGTCCCTGACTCACAAGGAACTCCCAGGTAGCGAACGGCCGCTCACCCGCCCGGGGTGCCGATACTGAGATCCCCATCGACCTGGATCGATGGGAAAGAAGCGACGGCCCGGGTTCATCGGGTCGGGAGGGGGCGGAATGAGCCAGGAGGAGCGCGGCGGGGGCTGCGCCGGGGCGACGGTCCTGATCGTGGAGGACGAGCCGAGCATCGCCGATGTGTTGTCCATCGCCCTGAGGTACCACCGGTTCGAGGTGATGACCGCGGGCAGTGTGCGCCAGGCACAGTGGTTGGCCGGCCGGACCAGACCGGACGCGGCCCTGCTCGATGTGATGCTCCCCGACGGTGACGGCCGGGTGCTGGGGCGCGAGATGCGAGCGTTGCACCCGGACACGGCGATCGTCTTCCTCACGGCCCGGGACGCACCCGCGGAGATCGTGGGGGCGCTGGGCTTCGGTGACGACTACATCACCAAGCCGTTCAACGTCGACGAGGTGGTGGCCCGGGTCACCGCCGTACTGAGGCGCACCCGACCGGCCGATGTGCTGTCCGTACCGCCTCCACTGCGGTACGGGGACCTGGAGTTGGACGAGACGACGTACGCGGTGCGGCGCGGGGGGCGTTCCGTACAACTCACACCCACCGAGTACGCCCTGCTGCGGTTCCTGGTGCGCAACGGTGGGCGGGTGGTTCCCAAGGACCAACTGCTGCGGCACGTCTGGAGCTACGAGCACGAAGCGGAGTCGACCGTGGTGGAGACGTACATCAGCTATCTGCGGCGCAAGCTCGACCCGCTCGGGCCGCCGTTGATCACCACCCGTCGGGGTGTGGGGTACGGGCTCTCGTGAAGGGGACAGCCGGCGGGACCCGGCGTGGGCGCCGCCACCGGCACGCGCCGCACTCCCTGCGCGCCAAACTGACGGCCGTCAACGTCATTCTGCTGGCCCTCGGCATCACCGTGGCGACCGCCGTCAGCCTGATGGGGATGCAGCACTTCCTCATCGACCGGGTCGACACCGAACTCGTCGGCAACCGCAACGCCCTGGAGCGAACCGGCTTCACCCAGAAGGAAGTCGAATCGCTCAGGGCCCTCGGCACCCTGCTGGAGCAGTTCGCACCCGGCGACCGGGAGTCCGGACTGCCGCGCTCGGACACCATGATCGTGGCGCTCGACGACCGGGGGCAGCCCACCTCGTTCGCCGGGATCGAGCCCACCTCCCGCCAGCGAGCCATCGCCTCGGCCGTCGCCGATCCGTCCGCCCTCAGCCGTTCCAGCGCGGTCCGGGACATCCAGGTCAACGGGGAGCCCTACCGGGTGGTCGGCACCCGACTGGCCGACGGCACGGTCGTGTTGATGGCGACCAGTACGGGCGCGATGCACAACGCCCTGCGCAAGGCGCTCAAGTTCGACATCGTCTTCGGTGTGCTGTTGCTGGTGCTGCTGGCCCTGGTCACCATGGGCTGGGCCAGGCGTCGGCTCCGTCCGCTGGAGGACATGGTGGAGACGGCGTCCGCCATAGCGGAGGGCGATCTGACCCGCCGGGTTCCGGCCGACTCCCCCACGGCGACCGAGATCGAGCAACTGCGGGTCGCGCTCAACTCCATGCTCCACCAGGTGGAATCGGCCTTTGAGACCCGGGAGCGCAGCGCGGCCCAACTGCGCCGGTTCGTCGCCGACGCCTCGCACGAACTGCGCACCCCGCTGTCCGCGATCCGCGGCTACCTCCAGTTGTACGACCGTGGGATGCTGCGCGGCCCGGTGGAGCGCTCCCGGGCGCTGGCACGGATGAACGCCGAAGCGGACCGGATGGGCCGACTGGTCGAGGAGTTGCTGACACTGGCCCGACTGGACCGACAGGCCCCGCTGCGGATGGCTCCGGTGGATCTGGCGCAACTGGTACGGGACGGGGCCGACGACCTGCGGGCGCAGCAGCCGGACCGGCCCGTCGCCCTGAGCGCGTCAGGGCCGTTGGCGGTGCAGGGCGATGAGTCCGCGCTGCGTCAGATCGTGGGGAACCTGTTGGGGAACGTCCGGGCGCACACTCCGGTCACCGCCCCGGTAACGCTGGAGTTGGCGCGGCAGCCGGGTGGGGAAGGCCGCCCCGGGTGGGTGCGGCTGACCGTTGCCGACGAGGGCCCGGGGATGGCGGCTCAGGACGCGGACCGGATCTTCGACCGCTTCTTCCGGGCCGCGGGAGGGACGGCGGCCACACGGGAGGCGGAGGAGCCGGAGGAGCGGGAGACAGCGGTACGGGAAGCAGCGGTACGGGAGACAGAACCGGCTGTGGGTCGATCGGTCGGGGCCGACGAGGTGGCTGCCGACGCGTTGGCTTCCGGGGAGGTCCCGCCGGCGACGGGTGACGAGGCAACCGTCGGCGAGGGCTGGCGGGAAGGGCCGCAGCCTCCCGGCAGTGGGCTCGGCATGGCGATCGTGCAGGCCGTCGTCGCGTCCCACGGCGGTGAGGTGTCGGTCCGGACGGCGCGGGGCCGGGGGTTGGCCGTGACAGTGCTGCTGCCCGCGGCCACCGCCGATGCCTCCCACACGCCGCCGTCCGACACCGGCACGGTCACGCCTGGCGGGACGCCAGCTGCACCACGGTGATGTCCGATGAGGCGCCGACCCGCACGGGTGGCCCCCAGGCGCCGGCGCCGCGGGTCACATAGAGCTGGGTGTCGCCGTACCGCTCAAGGCCGGCGACGGTCGGATTGGCGAGCGCGGCCAGATGGTTGCCGGGCCAGAGCTGGCCGCCGTGGGTGTGACCGGAGAGCTGGAGGTCGACCCCGTGTTCCACGGCGTCGTGGATGACCACGGGCTGGTGGGCCAGCAGGACGGCGGCCCGGGCGCTGTCCCGGTCGCCGAGGGCCTTGCGGAAGTCGGGCCCCCTGCCGAACTTCTCGCCCTCGATGTCGTCGACTCCCGCGAGGTCGAATCCGGCGATCTCGACGCGCTCGTTCTCCAGCGGGCGCAGCCCAAGTTCCCGCACGTGGTCGACCCACTCCTCCGCCCCGGAGAAGTACTCGTGGTTCCCGGTGACGAAGAACGAGCCGTGCCGGGCCTGGAGCTGGTTCAGGGGCTCTGCCGCGGACCCGAGGTCGGCGACGCTGCCGTCGACCATGTCGCCGACGACGGCGACGAGATCGGGGGACGCGGCGTTGATGGTGTCCACGATCCGCTGGGTGTGGGCACGGCCGAGTATCGGTCCGAGATGGATGTCGCTGACGACGGCGATGCGGAAGCCGTGCGCGGACCTGGGCAGCTTGGCGAGCGGAACGGTCACCCGTTTGATCTTGGGACCGCGCAGCACCCCGTAGGCGCCGTGCCCGACCGTGCCGAGTGCGGCGACGGCGGCACCGCCACCGACGACCCGGGAGACGAAGAGGCGCCGGGAGACGGTACGGGGGTCGTCGGGCGTGGTGGCGGGCTTGACCTCGTGGGTGGCTGCTCGATCAGCTGAGGTGTCGGTGTCGCCGGCCCCCGTACCCCGTACGGATGACGGGGTGTCCGTTGCCGCGGAGGCGGCGGCCGTGGCGGCCGTGGCGGCCGTGGCGTTCTCGGGGTGGGTCCTGCCCGGGGACGCGAGCGTGGTGGTGCCGCTCTCGGTGGCGGGTTCCGACGGCGGCACGGTGACCACCGCGGGTTCCTGGTCCGATGGCGGCGCATCGACTGGGGCGGGAGCCGCGGATGCACCTGCCCCCCGAAGCTGCTGGGGCTGCTGTGACCCACGGGAGCGACGTAGCCACACCGCTCGGACGACTTCCCCCACCAGCAGGGCGAGCACCAGATAGAGCAGCACCGCCAGCCACAGGTATCCCGGCCAGGCCACCACCCTTTCCAGCCAAAAAGGCGCGCCCGCACGGCCTGCCACGAGCGCTCCGAAGGAGAGCAGCGGCAGCACCCAGAGGGCGACGGTACCCACTCCACGGGCCACGCCACGGGCCTGTGTGGTGTCGCGGACCAATCTCCGCCAGACGTACCAGTGCGCGCCTGCAAGGAGGGCGAGCACCGCCACGAAGACGAGCACGACGACCACGATCACAGAAAGCTCCCCTATTCTTCGCGTTCTTCGCGCCGCAAGGCGCGTACCCCACGCAACCCGATGAGTCCTACGACCGTCCCCAGAAGGAAGGACGTGATGGCGAGCAGCAGATGAACCCAGAAGTAGCCCGTGGGATCGCCCGCGTCGTCGAAGGCGAGTCCGCTGCCGTCCTGCCAAAGGTTTTTGACGAAGGTGACCCAGATGAACCAGCTCCACACCCCGAACGCGAGCAGGAACCAGGATGTGGGGCGGTTGAGCTTCATCCGTCCAGTATCGCTGCCGTTCATCGGTCGAGGTGGGTGGGGTGGGCCGTCTCGGCGGCGTTCCCGGCGAGTCATCAACCCGATAAGCATATTTTCTGATCAGCACTGTAATTTCACGCACGTGCCTGCTTTGAAGATGATCACGATGAAGGCCGTGCGTCGGACCGCGTCCGCGGTCACCGCCGCCTCGCTGCTGCCGCTGCTCGTCGCCGCGCCCGCCGCTGCGGACACCCATGAGCGCACGGCCGACGGCAAGGCGCGCAAGCAGCCGAATCCCCCGTCGGTGATGTCCACGGTCGGCGGGGCGCAACTCGGCAAGGCGGGCACCCAGGTCAACCTCGGCACGGGTGCGCCCGTGCTCCCCAAGGACATCAGCAGCAGGTCCTGGATCGTGGCGGACGCCGAGAGCGGGGCCGTGCTCGCGTCCCACAACGCCCACTGGCGACTGCCACCTGCGTCCACGATCAAGATGCTGTTCGCGGACACCCTGCTGCCGAAACTCCCGAAGGAGGCCACCCACAAGGTCTCCGCCGCCGAACTCTCCGAAGTCGGCACGAACAGCAGTCTCGTCGGGGTGAAGGAGGAGCTCACCTACACCGTCAACGACCTCTGGCTGGGAGTCTTCCTCCGTTCCGGCAATGACGCCGTCCACGTCCTGTCGGCCATGAACGGCGGCATCCCCAAGACCGTCCAGGACATGCAGGCCCACGCGGAGGAGTTGCAGGCGCTGGACACCCGGGTCGCCTCACCCGACGGCTATGACGCCGCCGGCCAGGTCTCCTCCGCGTACGACCTGACGCTCATCGCGCGCAACGGGATGCAGAAGAAGGACTTCCGGGACTACGCCGCCACCGTCCGTGCCCAGTTCCCGGGCGAGATGGACGGCGACAAGCGGGAGACCTTCGAGATCCAGAACACCAACCGGCTGCTGACCGGCGAGGACGGCGTCACCCCTTACCCGGGGATCGCCGGCGTCAAGAACGGCAACACCACCCACGCGGGATCGACGTTCACCGGGGTTGCCGAGCGGGCCGGAAAGGTGCTGCTGGTCACCGTCATGAACCCCGAATCGGATGAGAGCCAGGCCGTCTACAAGGAGACGGCCCGACTGCTCGACTGGGGTTTCGCCGCCGGCGGGAAGGTCACGCCGGTCGGCGAGCTGGTGCCGCCGCGCTCTGCACGCCTCAAGGAGGCGGTCGGCGCGGGCCCGGGGAAGGACGGTACGCAGGCGAAGCCGGTGGCCATCGCCCGGGAGGAGTCCTCCGGGGGCGTCGGGATCGCCCTGGCGATCGTGGGCGGTGTGCTGGTGGCGCTCGCCGGCGCGTTCTTCGTGGTGAACCGGCGCTGGCCCTCCCACCGGGGATGATGGGGTCCGGCCGGACGGCGCTCGCAGGAGCCCAGGTCCGGGGCCGGGTCCCGGGCCGGGTGAAGGGCCTGGTGAAGGGCCTGGTGAAGGGCCTGACGGAGAGGCCCTCAGCCTTCAGCGCGACGATATGTGTTGATCAAGACGCCGGACGGTGTCGGCTGCGTGGCGGTCAGCGTCAGACGGCGGGGGCTCTTGCCGTCGGCGAAGAGTTGCTTCCCGCCGCCCAGGACCAGGGGAAAGACCAGCAGCCGGTACTCGTCGACGAGGTCGTGTTCGATCAGGGTCCCGAGCAGCCCCCCGCTACCCAACACCACCGTCTCGCGCTCGGACGCGGCCTTGATGCGGCTGACCTCCGCCGCCAGATCGGCACCGAGGACGGTGGAGTTCGCCCACGTCAGATCCCTGACTGTGCGGGAAGCCACGTACTTGGGCATCGCGTTCATCGCGGCCACCGCGGGGTCGTTCATATCGGCGTACGGCCAGGTGGCGGCGAAGATCTCATACGTCCTACGGCCCAGCAGCAGGGCTCCGGCACCAGCCGTGGCCCGGCTCATGAACCGCTCCACCACCTCGTCGACATAGGGCAGCACCCAGCCGCCCTGATCGAACCCACCGTCCCGGTCCTCGTCGGCCGAGAGGACCGACTGCATGACGCCGTCCAACGATACGAAGTTGACCACGACCAGCTGTCCCATGTGCTGCTCCCATCTGTGCGCTTGCTCCACCGAGGTTGACCAGGCCCGGGAGCGGAATTCATCGGTTGCGGCGGAAGGCCGGCGAGACGGGGTCACCCCCCCCCGCCCTTCTGGGAGGCCCTTCAGATCGCCCGCGGTGCCTTCGGTCCCTCGATGTCCGCCACGATCGCCGAACTCCTGCTGGGGGTCGCCGTCCAGGCCGCACAGAACAGCAGCAGCTTCGCCGTGAAGTTGATCCACAGCAGCAGGGCGATCGGTACGCCGAAGGCGCCGTACATGCTCTTGGACGCCACACCCGCCATATAGCCGCTCAGGAGCAGCTTCAGCAGTTCAAATCCGACGGCGCCGATCAGCCCGGCCACGATCAGCCGGCGCCGCTCGGGCTGGGCACCCGGTAGCAGGGTGAGCAGATAGAGCAGCATCAGGAAGTCAGCGAGGACGGCGATGGCGATCGCCACGACGGACAGCAGCACTCCCCAGGCGCCGTCCTTGTCGAGGCCGAGTCGATCCGCCGTCCAGCCCACCGCGCTGGAGCCGAGTGCGGAGGCGCCGAGGGAGACCAGCGCGGTCGCGCCGAGACCCAGCAGTACGCCCGCGTCCTTGGCCTTGCGGACGAAGGGGTTGCCCTCGTCCTCGTCGTCGGTCCCCCACACGGCGCGCAGACAGTCCCGCATGGCGCCGACCCAGCCGATGCCGGTGAGCAGCAGCAGCGCACCGGCGACCAGACCGACCGTGCCGGCATTGGCCACCAGCGAGTCGATGTTGAGCTGTTCGGAGATGCCGGGCACCTGCTCGCTGACCTTGTCCTCCAGCTTGCCGAGCTGGTCGTCGCTGAGCAGGGCGGCCCCGACTGCGGCGGCGACCGTGATCAGCGGGAAGAGCGCCAGGAAGCTCAGGAAGGTGATGGCCGCGGCGAGCCGGGTCCAGTGCACTCGTTCCAGCGTCTCGTAGGAACGCCAGGCGTGCGTCTGCATCAGCCGGACGACGGTGGGCCCGACGACGGGGAGCTTGGTCAACCAATCCATGGCCTACGCCTACCCTCCGTTGCCGTCGGCAGTGGCCGGATCATGCATCGGAAGATCACAGTCCGGCGACTGCGCACGCATACATCGCGGCCCACACCAGACCGATCACCGCCAGCGCCCGGTCGCCCAGCACCACGTCCTCGGGTTCACCCGCGGTCCCTCGATCGGCGAACACGGCGTACCGCAGGACCGCGAGGATGAAGGCGATCATCGAGAGTTGCCGCCAGGGCAGCAGTGCGGACTCGTTCGGGACGCCGTTCTCCAGGGCCCAGAGGCAGTAGGCGAGTACGGCGACCGAGGCCGCGAGCTGCCAGACGAAACGCAGATAGCCGGTGGTGTACTCGCTCAGCAGGGCCCGGGTCGCACCCTTGCCGCCGCCCCTGCCGTCCATCTGCACGGCTTCCGAGTAGCGCTTGGCCGCCACCATGAACAGCGCTCCGAACCCCGTGGTGATCAGGAACCACCGGGAGAGCGGAATGTCCAGTGCCACTCCTCCCGTCATGGCCCGCAGCAGAAAGCCGGTGGTGACGACGGCCATATCGACGACGAGTACGTGTTTCAGCCAAATGCAGTAGGCGAGTTGCATCGAGAGGTACGCGGTGATGAGCGCCCCGGTCATGGCGTTGCAGAAGGCGGCGGCGCCCGCCACGGCGAGGGCGGCGAGGAGCGCGCCGACGGCGTGGGCCAGCGGTACGGGCACCAGCCCGGCGGCGACCGGGCGGCGACACTTGACCGGATGGGCGCGGTCCGCTTCGGCGTCCCGGGCATCGTTGATCAAATAGACGGCCGCAGCGGCGGCGGTGAAGAGGACAAAGACGACCGCGAGCCGCGCCGCTGTGTATCGGGAGTCCAGTTCGCCCGCGGCGGCAGGCGCGGCGAGGACCAGCAGGTTCTTGACCCACTGCCGGGGTCTGGCGGTCCTCAGCAGACCGGCCAGCAGACCGCCGCGGGGCGGCGCGGGCGAGCGCCCGGACCCCCGCTCGGGCCGTACCAGCAGGGCGGTGCCGGGTTCATTCATCGTGCCCTCCTCCCCCGACGAGGGGGCGGAGCGTCCAACGGTGTCCGAGGTGGGCGGCAAGCCCGCCGAGCGCGGCACCTGCGGCGATGTCGGTGGGGTAGTGGACGCCGACGACGAGCCGGGAGACGCACATGGCGGCGGCGACCGGGGGCAGCAGGCGCCGCGCCGCGGGCAGCAGGGCGCCGAAGGCGACGGCAGCCGCGGCGGCCGAGGTGGCGTGGGAGCTGGGGAAGGAGTAGCGGCCTGCGGTGCTCACCAGGGGTGTCCATACGGCTGGCCCGGACGACCGATGCGCCTCGTCCCGCTTCGAGGCCCGCGCACCCGGGCGGACGGCATGGGCGGCATGGGTGGCATGGACGGCATAGGCGTCCTCCTGTTGCATGCGCCCCGGGGCATCGGCTTCCGTTCCGTTCGGCGGAGGTGAGTAAGGAGCCGCGCCGGGGCGTGCTCTGCGCACCACCCGTTTGACGCCCACGCTCACGAGATGCGCCCCGCCGACCACCACCGTCGCCCGGAGCCACGCCCTCCGGCGCCTTCGGTCCGCTGCCGCGTGCACCAGGCCGGCAGCGAGCCAGAGCGCGCCGTGTTCACCGACGAAGGAGAGCGCTCGGGCGACCGCGGCGATCTCCGGCTGGGTGCCGCACTCCCGCATCGCGGACAGCAGCCGTCGATCGGCGGCCAGCCATCCACCGGCGGTCGCAGCCCAGCCGCGGTCCGCCGCGGAGTGTCCGGCGCATCCGGTGTCCACTGCGTCGGTCATCCACCACCCCTTCCCATGAACCAGGGGCGACTCTTCTGGGCGATCGCCCAGTTTTCACGCCATTCTTTGATGACACTCGTTTAATCACCCATTTCGGCGAGTCAGCAAGGCACTACGAAAATGCGGGCATAACCGGCTATACGGTCGGCGCTATGTCTGTCGACACTCCCTCTGACCCCGCTCCGCCCGACGGCTTCGTGGACACCGACACCCCATCGCGCCTCCTCGACGAGGCCGATCCGTTCGTCCGACTGAGCGGCTGGGGACGTACGGCACCGACCACCGCACGGATGATGCGTCCACACTCCGCCGAACAGACCGCGGCAGTGGTACGGAGCCTGGGCGCGCGGGGCGGGATCGCACGAGGTCTCGGGCGTGCCTACGGCGACGCCGCCCAGAACGCCGGCGGCTGTGTGCTCGACATGACCGCTCTCGCCCGCATCCACGGCATCGACACGCACAGCGGAACCGTGACCTGTGACGCCGGAGTGAGCCTGCACCGGCTGATGGAGGTGCTGCTCCCGCTCGGCTGGTTCGTCCCGGTGACACCAGGCACCCGGCAAGTGACCGTGGGAGGCGCGTTCGGTGCGGACATCCACGGCAAGAACCACCACGTCAGCGGCTCCTTCTCGCGCCATGTGGAATCCATCGACCTGCTGACCGCCGACGGCGAGATCCAGACCGTTCGGCCCGGCACCGCCCTCTTCGATGCCACAGCGGGCGGCATGGGACTCACCGGAGTGATCCTGTCCGCGACCGTACGGCTGCACCGGGTGGCGACCTCCTGGGTGGCGGTGGACACCGAGCGCGCCACCGACCTGGACGATCTGCTGTCCAGACTCACCACCGACGACCACCGCTACCGCTACTCCGTCGCCTGGATCGACCTCCTCGCCCGCGGCCGATCCCTCGGACGCGCGGTCCTCACCCGCGGGGAGCACGCCCCGCTGGACGCGTTGGACGCCCGGGCCCGACGGACACCACTGGCCTTCCGTCCGGGACGGCTGCCCGCACCCCCCGCCCACGTACCGCGGGGACTGCTCAACCGAACCTCGGTGGGACTCTTCAACGCCTTCTGGTACCACCGGGCACCGCGGTCCCGCAGAGCCGAACTCCAGCCGCTGACCAGGTTCTTCCATCCCCTGGACGCCGTACCGCACTGGAATCGGATCTACGGCCCCGACGGATTCGTCCAGTACCAGTTCGTGGTCGGCCACGGCCAGGAGGAAGCCCTGCGGCGCATCGTCCGACGCATCGCCGAACGGGGCTGCCCCTCCTTCCTCGCCGTGCTGAAGCGCTTCGGCGCGGCGGACCCCGGCTGGCTCTCCTTCCCCGTGCCCGGCTGGACGCTCGCCCTGGACGTTCCCGCCGGGCTGGACGGCCTGGGCGCCTTCCTCGACGAACTCGACGAGGAGGTCGCGGCGGCGGGCGGACGGATCTACCTGGCCAAGGACTCCCGGCTCCGCCCCGAACTCCTCGACGGCATGTATCCGCGGCTCACGGACTTCCGCGAACTACGGGCCCGACTGGACCCGCAGGGGGTCTTCAGCTCCGACCTGGCTCGTCGCCTCGCCCTCTGACACCGCGACCGTTCCGCGCCCCGCCCCGATCCAGCAGTCAGTCAGAACACATCCCAAGGAGTCATCCGGCATGAAGGACGCCTTCGGCACCCCACAGTCCCTGCTCGTCCTCGGCGGCACATCGGAGATCGGGCTGGCCGTCGCCCGGCGGATGATCGCCCGCCGCGTCCGCACGGTCTGGTTGGCCGGCCGGCCCTCCCCCGAGTTGGAGGCCGCGGCCGGCTCGCTGCGCACGCTCGGCGCAGAGGTGCGCACCGTGCCCTTCGATGCGCTCGACCCGGTTCCGCACGAAGAGGTGCTCGGAAAGGTCTTCGCCGAGGGGGACATCGACCTGGTGCTGCTCGCGTTCGGGGTCCTCGGCGACCAGGCGAACGACGAGGGCGACCCCCCGGCCGCGGTCCGCGTCGCCCAGACCAACTACACGGGCGCCGTCTCGGCCGGACTGATCTGCGCAGTGGCCCTCCAGAACCAGGGGCACGGCTCGCTGGTGGTGCTCTCGTCGGTCGCGGGCGAACGCGCCCGCCGCACCAACTTCATCTACGGCTCCAGCAAAGCCGGTCTGGACGCCTTCGCCCAGGGCCTCGGGGACGCACTCCACGGCACCGGGGTCCACGTCATGGTGGTGCGCCCCGGGTTCGTACGGACCCGTATGACGGCCGGCATGCCTGAGGCGCCTCTCGCCACCACCCCCGAAGCGGTCGCCACAGCCGTGGAGCTGGGACTGCGGCGCAGGAGCGAGACCATCTGGGTGCCGGGGTTGCTACGGGTGGTGATGGCGGCCCTGCGGCACGCGCCGCGCGGTCTCTTTCGCCGACTGCCCCTCTGATGTCCGCCGTGTGATCTCGACCCTGCGATCTCGACCGTGTGACTTTGACCGTGTGAGTTGACCGGCTGCCCCGGCACCCGGTCGGTGCGGCGGGGTCGCAGCGTCCCTGGGGGGCGTTACGAGGTGGAGGGCGCCGTGGCCGGCTCGTCGACCGGGGAGCCCTGGGCCGGCACGGATCCGATGCCACCACCGAACGCGTACTCGTGCAGCTTGCGCCACACCCCGTCCGCACCCTGCTCGTAGAGGGCGAAGGAGGCGCACGTCCAAGCCGCCTCGAACTCCGCCAGCTCCGCATAGGCGCGGTCCATCGCCTCCTCGGAGATGGCGTGCGCCACCGTCACGTGCGGGTGGTACGAGAACTGGAGCTCGCGCACCAGCGGCCCGGAGTCGTCCCGCACCCGCTTCTGCAACCAGGAGCAGGCCGCCGCGCCCTCGACCACCTGGATGAAGACCACGGGCGACACGGGGCGGAAGGTGCCCGTACCGCACAGGCGCATCGGGAACGGTCGACCGGCGCGGGCGATCTCCGTGAGGTGGGCTTCGATGGCGGGCAGCAGCGCGGGGTCCGCCTCGGTCGGCGGCAGGAGGGTGATGTGCGTGGGAATCCCATGTGCGGCGGGGTCACCGAAGCCCACACGCCGCTCTTGGAGCAGGCTGCCGTAGGGCTCCGGGACCGCGATCGAAACGCCGAGCGTTACGGTCCCCACGTCGTTCTCCTCATCGTCTCGTACGGGCTGGCTGTCCATCCGCACGTCAGCTGTTGACGGATGTGGTGCAGCCGCCAGTGTGGCGGCTGCACGGTGCATGTGACCAGAGGCGTTGGACACACCCGGCGCTGCCGGCCGGCCCCAAGGTTGCCCCGTGGCTGGTCAGGGTTGGTGCGGGCGGCTGCAATACCGCCCGCCGGCGGTCAAACACCGACCTTCTGCGACGGTCGGCCCGGTCCGCCCGGTCCGCCCGCGGCTCGCGCCGCACCCGACGGTACGGGGGCCGGGGCCACGGGGGCGAACCGAGCCGGGCGCCGGTGGGCGCTCAGTGCTTGGCGGGCAGGAAGCCGACCTTGTCGTAGGCCGCGGCCAGGGTCTCGGCGGCCACCGCACGCGCCTTCTCGGCACCCTTGGCGAGCACCGAGTCCAACGTCTCGGGGTCGTCGAGGTACGCCTGCGTCCGGGTACGGAACGGAGTGACGAACTCCACCATCACTTCGGCGAGGTCCGTCTTCAGCGCGCCGTACATCTTGCCCTCGTACTCCTTCTCCAACGCGGCGACGGTGGTGCCGGTGAGGGTGGAGTAAATCGTCAGCAGATTGCTGACACCGGGCTTGTCGACCGGGTCGAAACGGATCACGGTGTCGGTGTCGGTGACCGCGCTCTTGATCTTCTTCGCGGTCGTTCTCGGCTCGTCGAGCAGGTTGACCAGGCCCTTGGGCGTCGAGGCCGACTTGCTCATCTTGATCGTCGGGTCCTGGAGGTCGTAGATCTTCGCGACCTCCTTGACGATGTGCGGCGCCGGGACGGTGAACGTGTCACCGAAGCGGGTGTTGAAGCGCTCGGCGAGGTCACGGGTCAGCTCGATGTGCTGGCGCTGGTCCTCGCCGACCGGTACCGCATCGGCCTGGTAGAGCAGGATGTCGGCGACCTGAAGGACCGGGTAGGTGAACAGGCCCACGGTCGCCCGGTCCGTGCCCTGCTTGGCCGACTTGTCCTTGAACTGCGTCATCCGGGACGCCTCGCCGAAGCCCGTCAGACAGTTCATCACCCAACCGAGCTGAGCGTGCTCAGGGACGTGGCTCTGGATGAAGAGGGTGCAGCGCTCGGGATCGAGGCCGGCGGCCAGCAGCTGGGCGGCGGCGAGGCGGGTGTTGGCCCGCAGCTCGGCCGGGTCCTGCGGCACGGTGATCGCATGCAGGTCGACGACCATGTAGAACGCGTCATGGGTCTCTTGCAGCGCCACGTACTGGCGGATCGCTCCCAGGTAGTTACCGAGGTGGAACGAGCCGGCGGTGGGCTGGATGCCGGAGAGAGCACGGGGTCGGAGTGCGGCCATGTCGCTCATTCTCTCAGGTGTGGAACCGATCTCCGGTCGGCGGTGCATCAAAGGTGTGAGCACGCGGGAGGGGCGCCTACAGGGGCGGGTACGGAGGGGAGACCGCGGCATCCTGGACGAGGGCGCGGTGATCGCCCGGGTGCGCGCCGGGGAGCCGGAGGCGTACACGGAGCCGGTGCGCGCCCACACCCAGGTGGCGCTGCGGGCGGCAGTGGCGTTCGGCGCAGGCGACGATTCGGAAGACCTGGTGCAGACCTCCTTCCTCACGGCGTACCAGTCGCTGGACCGCTTCTGGGAGGGCGGTGCGTTTCGCCCCTGGCTCCTCCAGATCGGGGTCAATGAGACGAGGAACACAGTGCGCTCGGCGGTGCGGCTGCGGGCGCTCGCAGGGCGAGAAGCGGTGCTCTTGGGCGCCGGCCCGGCCGCACTGCTGTGTCACGGCGAAGGTTCCTCCCGCTCGTCGGACGAAGGGGCGGGAGGGACGGGATTGTTGTCGGCTGGCGGGCGGCTGAGGCGCCACGGGGGCGGCTCAGCGGCCCGGCAGATGGCCGGGGCGTCAAACGGGGGCGACCCGGCCACCCGATACCTCTGGCCGGCTCTGCCGGCCCGATCCACTAGCCGGTGAGCCCCGGGGCGGGATGGGCGGCCATCAACTCGGCCACCTCCGAGCGGATCGCGGCCAATGCGTCCTCATCACCCGCACCGGCAGCGGTCACACCTCGGTCGATCCAGTCCGCCACGGCGGCCATCTGGTCGGTGCCCAACCCTCGCGAGGTGAGGGAGGGCGTCCCGATGCGGATGCCGGAAGGATCGAACGGCTTGCGGGGGTCGTAGGGGACGGTGTTGTAGTTCACGACGATCCCGGCCCGGTCGAGGGCCTTGGCCGCGACCTTGCCGGGGACGTCCTTGGGGGTGAGGTCCATCAGGATCAGATGGTTGTCCGTACCGCCGGAGACCAGGTCGAAACCGCGTGCGAGCAGTTCGTCGGCCAGCGCCCGGGCGTTGGCGACGACGGCATGTGCATAGCTGCGGAAGGAGGGTTGCGCGGCCTCGCGAAGCGCCACGGCGATGGCCGCGGTGGTCTGGTTGTGGGGGCCGCCCTGGAGACCGGGGAAGACAGCCTTGTCGATCGCCTTGGCGTGCTCCTCGCGGGACATCAGCATCGCTCCACGGGGGCCTCGGAGCGTCTTGTGCGTGGTCGTGGAGATGACGTCCGCGTGCGGTGCGGGGGAAGGATGCGCACCGCCTGCGATCAGCCCGGCGATGTGCGCGATGTCGGCGACCAGGACGGCACCGGACTCACGGGCGATGTCCGCGAAGGCGGCGAAGTCGATGGTGCGGGGCAGGGCGGTACCACCACAGAAAATGATCTTCGGGCGTTCCTTGAGCGCCAGTTCGCGGACCTCGTCGAAGTCGATCAGTCCGGTGTCCTGGCGTACGCCGTACTGCACACCGCGGAACCAGCGTCCGGTGGCGGAGACGCCCCAGCCGTGTGTGAGGTGCCCGCCCATCGGCAGTGCCATCCCCATCACCGTGTCCCCGGGCTCGGCGAAGGCCAGATAGACGGCGAGGTTGGCCGGGGAGCCCGAATAGGGCTGCACATTGGCGTGCTCGACACCGAACAGGTCCTTGGCGCGGGAGACCGCTAGCCGTTCGACCTGGTCGATGTTCTGCTGGCCCTCGTAGTAGCGGCGGCCGGCGTACCCCTCGCTGTACTTGTTCTGAAGGACCGTGCCGGACGCTTCCAAAACGGCGGCGGAGACATAGTTCTCGCTGGGGATGAGCCGCAGAGTGGTGGCTTGAAGCTGTTCCTCGGCGAGGATGAGTGCGGCCAGTTCTGGATCGGTGGCGCGTAGCGCGGGATGGAGCGGGGGCAGGCTCATGACGTCCTCCGGGTCATCGTTCTTGACGATCCCGGGTGCCCAGGCGGGCGACACCTCGTTGGTTGTTGCGCGCAGGGCTCCCTCGGGGTCAGTTCCCCGTGCGCCAGTCGCCGTGCGTACCCGCAACCTTAGTACGCGTCTCCGGGGCGGGCCGGATCGCTCGGAGTGCGCAGCAAGGTTTCTTCACCCACTCGGCGAGCGACGATAGAAACAGGGGCATCACCCTGCCCCAGCCGGAAGCCTTGTCTTACGACAAGCCTCCGCGAGATCCATGTGAACTACGCGATCGGAGATCCCGTGTCTGCATCAGAGAGCGCCATTGCCGCCGCCGAAGCCCACAGCGCGCACAACTACCACCCGCTCCCCATCGTTGTGACCTCGGCGGAGGGCGCATGGATGACTGATGTCGAGGGCCGTCGGTACCTCGACATGCTCGCGGGATACTCGGCGCTGAATTTCGGCCATGGGAACCGTCGTCTGATCGATGCCGCCAAGGCACAGCTGGAACGTGTCACGCTCACTTCGCGCGCCTTCTACCACGACCGTTTCGCTGACTTCTGCGAGCAGCTCGCCGATTTGTGCGGGATGGAGTCGGTACTTCCGATGAACACCGGCGCGGAGGCCGTGGAGACCGCGGTGAAGACCGCCCGGAAGTGGGGCTACCGGGTCAAGGGCGTCGTCGACAACATGGCGAAGATCGTGGTCGCTTCGAACAACTTCCATGGGCGCACGACGACGGTGATCAGCTTCTCGACCGATCCGGAGGCCCGGGCGGACTTCGGCCCGTACACCCCGGGCTTTGAGATCGTCCCGTACGGGGACCTCACGGCGATGGAGGCCGCCCTCACCGAGAACACGGTGGCGGTGCTGCTGGAGCCGATCCAGGGCGAGGCGGGGGTTCTGGTGCCGCCGCCGGGATATCTGGCGGGGGTCCGTCGACTCACCCAGGAGCGCAACATCCTCTTCATCGCGGACGAGATCCAGTCGGGCCTCGGCCGTACCGGTCGGACGTTCGCCCTGGAGCACGAGGGCGTGGTGCCGGACATGTACGTGCTCGGCAAGGCGCTCGGCGGCGGAGTCGTCCCGGTGTCCGCTGTGGTCTCCTCGCAGGAGGTGCTCGGCGTCTTCCGCCCCGGGGAGCACGGTTCGACCTTCGGCGGGAATCCACTGGCCTGTGCGGTGGCACTGGAGGTGATCGCGATGTTGCGCAGTGGGGAGTACCAGCAGCGCGCGAGCGAACTCGGTGAGCATCTCCACCATGAACTCGGCCTCCTGGTCGGTACGGGCTCGGTGGAAGCCGTACGCGGCCGGGGGCTGTGGGCGGGCGTGGACATCGTGCCGGAGCGCGGAACGGGTCGGCAGATCTCCGAGAAGCTGATGGACCGGGGCGTACTGGTGAAGGACACCCACGGTTCGACCATCCGGATCGCCCCGCCGCTGGTGATCAGCAAGGAGGATCTGGACTGGGGCCTCGACCAGTTGCGGGCGGTGCTAGCGGGCTGAGCCCAGCCGCGGCACGACCGCGCTGAGGACAACTCCCTCAGCCCCTCACCCCCCTTAGTGCCCGCCCCTCGCCCACCTCGCCCCTCAACCGCCCTCGCCCCTCGTCATCGTCGAGCGCCCGACGATGACGAGGGTCCGCGATGCATGACGAGGGCCCATGATGATCGGGCCCGGAGGTCAGCCGCCGGCCTCGGGATCCCAGGGAATCCACCCCCGCACCCCTCCAGCACAGGAACGCACGGGTCGCCGCCCGCGGCCCGGCGACACTCATGAGCCTCCAGGGAAAGGTGAGTTCAGACCGGACTGACACGTTCCAACAACCTCGGACACGGCTACCGATCGGGACGTCATCCAGGCCATTGACACGACCGCTGGTCTGGACCAATGATGCGGGCCATGCCGAGACCCCGAGTGCTACTCGCCGTCCTCGTACCTCTCCTCGCCCTCCTGGGCCTGACCACCCCCGCGCAGGCAGCATGGCCGACGCCGGTCCCCGTCGTCTCGAAGGTCACCACGGACGATCCGGTCGTCTTCATCACCATCGACGACGGCTGGGCGCAGAGTCCCGCCGCGGCCAAGATCCTGCGTGACCGGAACGTTCCCGCCTCGCTGTTCCTGGTGTCGGACGCCGCCAGCTACGGCGTCCCGTACTTCCGGAATCTGCTCGACCACGGTCCGTCCCGGGTCGAGAACCACACCGTGACCCACCCGTACCTCAGCTCATTGGACCTGGCGGGCCAGCGAGCCGAGATCTGCGGCGCACGTCAGCGGGCCCTGTCGACCTTCGGTCTGGAGCCCCGGCTGCTGCGTCCGCCCTACGGCGACTACAACGAAGACACCCGCATCGCGGCCGGCGCCTGCGGTGCGAAGGCACTGGTGACCTGGACGCACGACTTCACCACCTGGGGCAGTTGGCAGCCCCCCACCCCGCAACTCCAGGCCGGCGACATCATCCTGCTGCACTTCACCGACGACCTGCCCGCCGACCTCAATCGCGCCTTGGCCGCGGCCGATGCGGCCGGCCTCAAGCCCGCCCGTCTGCGCGACTACATCGCCGACTGACGACCCACCGGCTCCTGCCCAGAATTCCTGAAGGGCCACACACCCCACCCGGGTCGCGGCCGGGGTGACATCAGAGGATGACGTGGGGCAGGAAGCGGGCGTACCCGTCCGTGATCGGACCGGACGACTCCCGAATGCCCAGCCCCGCTGCCTCGCCCTCGACGGTCCACGCACCGAGCACCACCCGGTTGCCGTCGAAGTCCGGTAGCGGGGCGAAGCCCTGGTAGCAGCACGCTTCCTCGCGCAAGAGGGGTGCGGTGCCTGCCCCGTGGATCGTGACCCCCGCGCCTTCCCGCCCCAGGAGCGGTTTGGCGACATAGCCGCCCTCGGCGGCCAGTTCACGCGGACCGTCGAGATAGGCGGGCAGCAGATGGGGATGGCCGGGGTTGAGCTCCCAGAGGATCGCGAGCAGCGCCTTGTTGGAGAGCAGCATCTTCCAGGCGGGTTCGATCCAGCAGGTGGTGCCGGTGCCGCCGCCGTTGTCGAGCGTTTCGAGCACATGGGGTCCAAAGCGGTCGGTCGTCAGCCACTCCCAGGGGTAGAGCTTGAAGCAGGAGCGGATGAAGCGCAGACGTTGGTCGACGAAGCGCCGGGACAGCCGGTCCCAACCGATCTCCTCCACCGCGAGCGCCTGGGTGACGAGTCCCGCCTGTTCCGCGGTCTCCCTGAGGTAGGCGACCGTCATCAGGTCCTCACCGAGGTCGTCGCCCGCGGAGTGGGCGAAGTGCACGGGCCCGGGCGGCAGTAGGGAAGCCTGCTTGCGCCATGCGTCGACGAGCCGCTCGTGCAGGGAGTTCCACTGGTCGGCGCCGGGGAAGCGGTCCTCCATCCAGAACCACTGGGGGCTCGCGGCCTCGACCAACGAGGTCGGCGTGTCGGCGTTGTACTCCAACATCTTGGCCGGCCCGGTGCCGTCGTAGCGGAGGTCGAACCTGCCGTAGATGGTGGGGAGTTCGGCCCGTCGCCGCCAGGACTCGGCGACCAGGGAGACCAGCCGGGGCTGGATGATGCCTAATTCGGCGAACCTGTCCCGTTCGACGATGTGTGCAGCGGCGGCGAGACACATCGCGTGGAGTTCCTCGACAACCTCTTCCAACGCCTCCACCTCGGGCAGCGAGAACTCGTAGTAGGCGCTCTCGTCCCAATAGGGGCGCAGGGAGCCGTCCGGGTAGCGAGTCAGGGGGTAGATGCACCCCTGCTGTTCGACGATCGCCTGCCAGCCCGGACGCGGCTCGATGGTGTGACGCTTCATTGGACCAGTCCCCGTTCAACCGCCGCCGGAGCCCGAGCAGCCGAAGCCGCCCCGCTCGACGGCGTCCTCGTCGAAGCTGCCGCCCGTGGCCGCGCCGCCCTCGCCCCGACCGTAGGCGGAGGAGGCGTAGTCACCCTCGCCACCGTGTTCTCTGCACTCGCTCATCGCGAGCTGTTCTGGGGACAGTCGGTCCGCGCCTCGCTTGTCCGGTTCCGCACCGCACGAGGTGAGGGACACGGCCAACACCCCCATGCCTCCCAGCAGTACCGTTCTCGACCTCAGGCGTCGACGAGCCATCACCCAACCCCCGTTCGTGTGACTGTCCTACAACGCACCGTAAATCGACGACAGACTAGTGGCCGACAGGCACACCGCCTTCAAACGGGCGATCAACCCCATTGATCTACAGTCGTTTTGTGATCCTTGGCATGCTTTGCGCACTTGGTTCAGCTCTCTGCTACGGCACCGCTTCCGTTCTCCAGGCCATAGCGGCGAAGGCCGCCGAACCGGGCTCGGGTTCCGGTGTCGATACGGCACTGCTCCTGCGGGCCCTGCGCCAGTGGCGCTATCTGCTGGGGCTCGCACTCGACGGATTCGGTTTCGCGTTGCAGATCGTGGCCCTGCGGTCGCTGCCCATCTATGTGGTGGGCGCGGCGCTCGCCGCCTCCCTCGCGGTCACCGCCCTGGTCGCCTCCCGACTGCTGCACATGAGGCTGAGCGCCGTGGAGTGGGGCGCGGTGGGTACGGTCTGCGCCGGCCTCGCGATGCTGGGTCTGGCAGCCGGGGCCGAGGGGGACCGCCCCGGCTCCACCGCGATGGGCTGGTCACTGCTGGGGGTCGCGGTCGCGGTCCTGCTGGTCGGAGCGCTCGCCGGCAGGCTTCCGAACAGATCGCGCGCCCTGGTGCTGGGGTTGGGCGCAGGCGCGGGATTCGGGGTGGTGGAGGTCGCGGTCCGGTTGATCGATTCGGTCGCCCTGCCCGAGGTGTTGGCCAATCCCGCGCTCTATGCGCTGCTTCTGGGCGGGGCAGCGGCCTTCCTCCTGCTGACCTCGGCGTTCTCCCGAGGCTCGGTGACGGTGGCGACGGCGGGGCTCGTCCTCGGTGAGACGGTCGGCCCGGCCGTGGTCGGGGTGGTCTGGCTGGGCGATCACACCCGGCCGGGGTTGGCGTGGTTGGCGGTGCTGGGTTTCGCGGTGGCCGTCGCCGGCGCTCTGGCGCTGGCGCGTTTCGGCGAGCCCTGACCGGATGCGCCGCCTCCAGGACCGGCCGCGCGTGCCGGTCCACCGGCGATCCGCTGCCGATCCGCCGCTGATCCGCTGCCGGTCCACCGGCGACCACGGCCGTACGCCGAGGGGCCGCCATCGGCTCCCCCTGCAAGCCCTCGATCGCCCCCAATTGACCCCCGGGCCGACCCCCTTGCCAATCCATTGATCAGTCCACAGCCAACTGCGGACTCCTTTGATCTTGTGGGGAGTTGGTGCACTATGAGCGCACAGATGTACGACCGAGTTGGGGGATGTGTGACAACACGCCGGACGTTTCTCTCCGTGGGTGCGGGGGCCGTCGCCACGATGGGTACGGGAGTGGCGGCTGCCGCTCCGGCACAGGGGGCCGGTGCGCTGCACACCCCCGCCGACCCGACGTACGACCAGCCGCTGGGGATCGCCATGGAGGGGTACACGACCGCGTACCCCGTACGGTTCCTGCGGATGGTCAACCAGGGCGAGACCGTCGACATGGCGTATCTGGACATCGCGCCCGCGGGCCAGTCCCCCACCGGGCGCACGGTGCTGCTGCTGCACGGCAAGAACTTCGACGGCGGGGCCTGGACGACCACCGCCCGCGCACTGGCGGCGGCCGGGAACCGGGTCGTGGTGCCGGACCAGATCGGGTTCGGGCGATCGTCGAAGCCCGCCCTCGACTACAGCTTCGAGTTGCTCGCGCACAACACCGTGGCACTCCTGGACCACCTCGGCATCGCGGACGTCGACGTGGTGGGCCACTCCATGGGCGGAATGCTCGGAGTGCGCTTCGCCCTGCTGCATCCGACGCGGATCCGCCGTCTGGTGCTCGCCAACCCGGTGGGACTGGAGGACTACCGGGAGCTGGTGCCCGCGCACACCACCGAGCGACTGTTCGCGGACGAACTGGCGAACACCGCCCTCCCCGGCATCCGGGCCTTCTACCAGTCGTACGTGGTGACCTGGCGACGGGCCTACGAGCGGAATGTGGAACTGCGGTACCGCGTCACCCTCAGCGGGGAGTACCCGCGTTGGGCGCTCGCATCGGCCCGCACCTATCAGATGGCATACCACCAGCCGGTGGTGCAGGACCTGCCCGCCCTACGGCTTCCGGTGCTGCTGGTGATCGGTCAGGAGGACCGCGCCGCGGTCGGCAAGTCGTACGCCACCCCGGAGAACCGGGCGAAGCTCGGGAACTTCCCCGTACTGGGCCGACTGGCCGCCGCTGCCATCCCCGGCGCGCGGCTCGTGGAACTGCACGGCGTGGGCCACCTCCCCCAGCTGGAGGCGAAGAAGCGCTTCGAACGGGAAGTGCTGTCGTTCCTCGGAGCGGGTCGACCCTAGGTCCCTTCCTCCGAGTCCTGAAAGAAGGGTCCACGTGACCTCGTACTACCGCGACGAGCGGGCGGCGCTCCACCAGCCCACCCTGTTGTCCGTGTCCTCACAGGGCGTGGACGAGGGGTATCGGCTGGTGGGGCCAGGGGGACGATTGACGGCAGTGGTGGAGGACGTGCTCTGGCTCGACAACCATCCGGCCGGCCCCGATACCCATGTGGTGGTCTCCTTCGAGGACGGCACCCAGGTGGAGTTCCCGTTCGACGTACCGCTGACGGCCGTGTGGCACGCGGAGTCCCGCCCCCTGGACGAGGCCGAACTGGCCCTGCTGGCCCCCGCGCAATGGGGCGAGGAAGGCCGCTTCCCCGTCCCGGGAGTGGACCTGGGCGACTGACAACAGGGCGATCCGCGATGGTGCCCGCCGGCGGACGTACGGTCCGCCCGGATCCGGGCGGATGCGGCTCAGATCAACGACAGGCGACCATCCAGGGCCGAGAGCGCGCCGTTCGACGCAGGGAAGCCCCCGGTCGCATGCCGCGACCGGGGGCTTGACCCGTCAGACCGGGTGGAGCGAGCTGGCTACGCCGCCGGCTCAGAGAAGGCCGAGAGCGCGCACGGCGTCGCGCTCCTCCGCCAACTCCTTGACCGAGGCATCGATGCGGGCGCGCGAGAACTCGTTGATGTCCAGACCCTGGACGATCTCGTACCGGCCGTCCTTCGTCGTCACGGGGAAGGAGGAGATCAGACCCTCCGGCACACCGTACGAGCCGTCCGACGGGATGCCCATGGAGGTCCAGTCGCCGTCCGCGGTGCCGTTCACCCAGGTGTGGACGTGGTCGATCGCGGCGTTGGCGGCCGAGGCGGCCGAGGACGCGCCGCGCGCCTCGATGATCGCCGCACCCCGCTTGGCGACGGTCGGAATGAAGGTGTCCGCCAGCCATGCCTCGCCGTTGACGACCTCGGCGGCGTTCTTGCCGGCGATCTCCGCGTGGAAGATGTCCGGGTACTGGGTGGCCGAGTGGTTGCCCCAGATGGTGAGCCGCTTGATGTCGGAGACCGCGGAGCCCGTCTTCGCGGCCAGCTGCGAGATGGCGCGGTTGTGGTCGAGGCGCGTCATGGCGGTGAAGCGGTCGGCCGGCACGTCCGGGGCGGACGCCTGCGCGATCAGTGCGTTCGTGTTGGCCGGGTTGCCGACGACGAGGACCTTGATGTCGTCCGCGGCGTGGTCGTTGATGGCCTTGCCCTGGGGCTTGAAGATGCCGCCGTTCGCCTCCAGCAGGTCACCGCGCTCCATGCCCTTGGTACGGGGGCGGGCGCCGACGAGGAGGGCGACGTTCGCGCCGTCGAAGGCGACGTTCGGGTCGTCGCTGATGTCGATGCCCTGGAGCAGCGGGAAGGCACAGTCGTCCAGCTCCATGGCGGTGCCCTGGGCGGCGCCGAGCGCCGGCGTGATCTCCAGGAGGCGCAGCTTGACCGGCACATCCGGGCCGAGCAGGTGGCCGGACGCGATACGGAACAGCAGCGCGTAGCCGATCTGGCCGGCCGCGCCGGTCACGGTGACGTTGACGGGAGTGCGGGTCATGGCGATCTCCGTAAGACAGCTGGCGTGGGGGCGTTGCTGCCCCGGGTCCGGAACACCCCTTCGCACCCGTCAGGAAGCACGGTGACTCCTGATGAATCTTGATGTGAAGAGACATCCAGCGGTCAGGCTATCCGACCCGAGGCGACGCGTTCAGGCGACCCCTTGTGGTGCAGCTCACGCCCACACGAACGCCGGAAACCGCGCAGCTCAGTACGGGTGCGTACGGCGGCGGCGCGCCCGGTGTCACACCGGGCGCCGGCTCACTGCACCTCGGTGCAGGTCTTGACCCCCGTCGCCGTCGCGGTCGCGCACGCCTTGGGTTCGGTGCCCGCCGCCACGGCCGTCATCGGCGTATAGGCGTCGTTGTCCGCATTCACCAGGCCCTCCTGCCGGCCCTTCCCACCCACGCTGATGTCCACGGTGTCGCCGGGGGCGGCTGCCGTGAGCCTGGCCCAGGCCGCCTTGCAGATCTCGCTGTAGCGGACCTCCACCTTGGCCTCGCCGATCTGCGCGGTCGCGGTGGTCTTGGCGAACTCACCGCCGCAGCCCATCGTCTCCGGGTCCTGACCGGTGCAGTCCTTGCCGCTGCACTTCACCCCTTCCGGCAGCACCGGGGTGCTGCTGGTGGCCGCCTGCGAGGGGGTCGCGGCCACGTTCTTCGTGTGGTCCTGCTCCCCGCCGAGGTCGGTGAGCAGCACGGCACCGGCGATCACCGCCAGCGCACCGACCACCCCACCGAGGAACATGCCGACCCTGCGCTTGCCGGGAGGCGTACCGTTGCCACCGGATTGGCGTCGGCCTGACGGCGGCACCGCCCGATGACCGGCCCGGCCGGGGGCCTGCCCCATGCTGGCCGCCTGTCCCGTGTACGGAGGAAACCCGGCGGGAGCCGCAGTGCCCGGGCGGGTCGCCGCCCCCCTGGGCCGCCCGCCGTCCATCGGGTCGCCCATCGACGGCGACCGCCCGACGGAGCCCGACTCCCCGAGCGCGGCCCGCGCCTGGGATATCCGTATCTGTTCCATCGTGCGGTCGTGACGCATCTCGGCCCGGCTCCAGGCGCGCTCCGCCAACTCCCACAGGGTGGTGAGGTGGATGGTGCTGGTGCCCGTCACCTCCGCCAGTGCGACGACAGCGCCCTTGGGCGCGAGTATTCGCCCATTGAGATAGCGCTCCCACGACGTTTTGCTGTAGCCCGTGCGGTCCGATACTGCCGCGATGCTCAACCCGCTGCGGTCCACGAGTCGCCGTAGATTCTCGGCGAACTCCCGGACCTCCGGGTCGAGCTCATCTGGCAGCGCTTTCCAACGAGGCATGGTCTAACCCCCCTTGTCCCCCCGAACGTAGGTGCAGTGCCCCGCGCCTATCCGCCCCCTGCGCCATTCCGAACGGTCCACCACGGCGGACCGTTCAAGAAGATGCGCAGGGCCAGGATGTCAGTTCCTGCCACCGGCGTGCACGGGAGCATTCGGAATGACGACCGCGCCCCACGTGCGCCCCCATACCGAATGCGCCATCAGTCTCCCACTCCCGGGACAGGGGGATCACACCATGGCGGAATGGTCACTTCCGTGCCACAGGCCACCTTCGTCCCTTGAAACCGAATTGGCGCGTCCATGACTCTGGGACGGCTGCGGCGCCTGTCCTTCCTCGGGGGAGAGGACAGGCGCCGTACGTCAGCGCGCCGAACGGCAGCCCACCGTCGGTCAGCGCACGGCGAATTCGACCAGATCCTTCAGGAACGGAAGTTCCAGCCAAGGGTTCGGCTGCGCCATCAGGGCGAGCAGGGTGATCGCTCCACCGAGCACGGCGTACGTGACCATGTCGGTGAAGCGCGAACGCACCGCGAGCATGCCGACCGAGGGCAGGGTGCGACGGAACACGGCACCTGTGATCAGCGCCACACCCACCAGGATCGCGCCGATGCGGAACGCCTCCGCGAACGGGTCAAGTCCGATGATCAGCAGGCCGGCCCCGGTGAGCGCGAGGACGGCGAGCAGCGGCCACTGACGGGCGGGAGCCGGAGCGTCACCGGGGGCCGCTCGGCCGCCACCTTCGGGGCGGGCCGTATCGGTGGTGAGGGTCGGCGGTCGGCGGGAGGTCTGCGCCGAGGGCGCCGAGGGCGCCGTGGCGTCGGCGTTCGACTCCGGCGAATCCGCCCTCGCCCGCCCGTTCGCCCGTTCCTTCCCCTGTCCCGCTGTCGGCTCCTGCGGGGGCTCCGTCGTCTCCGACCCGGAGTCCGCGTCCCTCCCTCGATCCTGTGCCCCGTCACCGGCAGGCGTCGTTGCGCCGTTGTCGGACGGTCGGCCACCGCCCGCGGCGTCCGGCGCCGACCCGTTGGGGCCGGTCGCCCCCTCCGGTCGGGCCGATGCGTCCTGCCCGGCAGGACGACCCCCTGCACCGACGGGCCTGCCAGCAGCCTGGTGCGGCGCCGGCCCCCCCGCCTCGGGGTCGTCATTCGTACGTACGCCCATCAGGGCAGCCTCTTCTCCTGGTCAACCCGCCACTGCGACCGAGCGTTCCGCCGCTTCGACCACGTTCACCAGCAGCTGGGCCCGGGTCATCGGGCCGACGCCACCGGGGTTCGGAGCGACCCAACCGGCGACCTCGGCGACCCCCGGATGGACATCACCGACGATCTTGCCGTTCTCGTCCCGGCTCACGCCGACATCCAGGACCGCCGCGCCGGGCTTCACGTCCTCGGGCTTCACCAGGTGCGGCACGCCGGCCGCCGCGACGATGATGTCGGCCTGCCGCAGATGCGACGCGAGATCGCGCGTGCCGGTGTGGCACTGCGTCACCGTCGCGTTCTCCGACTTCCGGGTGAGCACGAGCGGCATGGGACGCCCGATGGTGATGCCCCGGCCGACGACGACGACATGGGCGCCGTTGATCTCCACGCCATGGCGCCGCAGCAGCTGGACGATCCCGTACGGGGTGCAGGGCAGCGGCCCCGGTTCGCCGAGCACCAGCCGGCCCAGGCTCATCGGGTGGAGGCCGTCCGCGTCCTTCTCCGGGTCCATCAGCTCCAGCACCCGGTTGGCGTCAATGCCCTTGGGGAGCGGCAACTGCACGATGTAGCCGGTGCACTCGGGGTTCTCGTTGAGCTCCCGGACGACGTCCTCGATCTCCTCCTGGGTCGCGGTGGCCGGCAGCTCGCGCTGGATCGAGGCCATGCCGACCTGCGCACAGTCACGGTGCTTGCCGTTGACGTACCAACGGCTGCCCGGGTCGTCCCCCACGAGGAGGGTGCCGAGCCCCGGTGTCACCCCCTTCTCCTTGAGGGCCTCCACACGGACGGCAATTTCGGATTTGATCGCGGCTGCGGTGGCCTTGCCATCGAGAATCTGGGCAGTCATAGACCCATCCTCGCGGATGGACCCGTCCTGGTTCCAATCCCCTGCCTCCCCCTCGGGCCCGGGGGACGAATGCCATGGCCCCCGCCCGATTCCGAGGTTGCACTTGCACAACACATAGGCATACCGACTGGACAAAAAGTCCGTGGCAACACCACGATGACGTGGTAGATAACCGCGGAAGGTCGGGGGGACAACCGCTCGTTCGACCGTCCTCCGTCGGCCGTGCGTCCCCGCTTCCAACGGAGGAATCCCCCCATGAGCTTCGGCGACCCGAACAACCCCTACGGCCAGCAGCAGCAGGGCGGTCAGCCGGGCTACGGCTACCCCCAGCAGGGGCAGCCCCAGGCACAGCCCTCGTTCGGCTATCCCCAGGCGCCGCCGGTGCAGTCCTTCGGCGGTGGATACGGCGACGGGTACGGGTACGGTGGCCCGCCGACCGAGATGCCGGGCGGGGTGAAGGCGTCCCGCGTCATGCTGTACGTCATCGGCGGATTCCAGCTCATCGGTGCGCTGTTGTTGTTCTGGGCCGGCGTGGGCATCGAGGAACTCAAGGACGACCCGGAGTTCCGCAACGACCAGGCGTTCCAGGATCTGGCCCAGTACAGCGACAGCTTCCACGTCGTGGGTGTGCTCGCCCTGCTGTGGGGTGTGTTTGCGATGTTCCTGGCTGCGAAGCTCGCCAAGGGCGGCAACGGCATCCGGGTCACCACGCTCGTCTTCGCCGTCGTCACGGCGGTACTCGGGATCTACCCGTTCATCTTCGTCCTCGTCGGTCTGATCTACACGGTGCTCGCCGTGCTGATAGCCGTGTTCGTCGGCAAGTCCGACGGTGCGGCCTGGTTCAACCGTCCCCGGCACTGACCGTCCGCCGCAACCGGTGGTTCGGAGCCGCACGACCGACCCCCGTCGACCGCGCTGCGGCCCGAGGCCGTGACCGATCTCCCGATGGCGTCCCCATCCCTGGAGAAACGTCACGGCCTCTGTTCTTTCCGCTCTTTCCGCAGCACAGCCTCTGAGCGCTGCGGAACACGGCGGCGAGGTACGTCGAAGACGCTCTGCCCCGCCCCACCCCGGCCATCTGCCCCCTCGGCGGTCAGCCGTCACCGCAATACGCGACGGCCCACAGCTCCCAGGGGAACTGCGGGCCGTGGCCGCCCTGTCCGGGCGAGGTGTCAGTGGAAGAAGTGGCGCGTACCGGTGAAGTACATCGTCACGCCGGCCGCCTTGGCCGCCTCGATGACCGCGTCGTCACGGACCGATCCGCCCGGCTGGACCACGGCCTTGACGCCCGCAGCCGTCAGGATCTCCAGGCCGTCGGGGAACGGGAAGAACGCGTCCGACGCGGCGTAGGAGCCGCGTGCACGCTCTTCGCCGGCGCGCTCCACCGCGAGCTTCGCGGAGTCGACCCGGTTGACCTGCCCCATGCCGACGCCGACGGATCCGCCGTCCTTGGCGAGCAGGATGGCGTTGGACTTGACCGCCCGACAGGCCCGCCAGGCGAAGGACAACTCGGCCAGCTCGTCGGCGCTGAGGGCCTCGCCCGTCGCCAGCGTCCAGTTCGCGGAGTCGTCACCCGCCGCCTGGAGCCGGTCGGTGATCTGCACCAGCGTGCCGCCGTCGATGGGCTTGGCCTCGATGTGCGCGGCGGGGGCGTCGGGGCAGCGCAGGACCCGGATGTTCTTCTTGCGGGCGAGCACCTCGACCGCGCCGTCCTCGTAGGCGGGCGCGACGACGACCTCGGTGAAGATTCCCGCGATCTGCTCGGCGAGGGCGACGGAGACCGGCCGGTTGACCGCGATCACACCGCCGTACGCGGAGACCGGGTCGCAGGCGTGCGCCTTGCGGTGGGCCTCGGCGACGTCCTCGCCGATGGCGATGCCGCAGGGGTTCGCATGCTTGATGATCGCGACACAGGGCTCTTCGTGGTCGTACGCGGCACGGCGTGCGGCCTCGGTGTCCGTGTAGTTGTTGTACGACATCTCCTTGCCGTGCAACTGCTCGGCCTTGGCGAGGCCGCCCTGTTGCAGGTCACCGCCCACGTAGAGCGCGGCGGCCTGGTGCGGGTTCTCGCCGTAGCGCAGCACCGACGAGCGCTCGTAGGTGACGCCCACGAAGTCGGGGAAGCCGGACTCGTCGGCGGGCGCGTAGGAGGAGGCGAACCAGGAGGCGACGGCCACGTCGTAGGCCGCGGTGTGCTGGAACGCCTCGGCGGCCAGGCGCTTGCGGGCACCGAGGTCGAAGCCGCCGTCCTGCACCGCCGCGAGGACGTCGGCGTACCGGGCGGGGCTGGTGACCACGGCCACCGACGGGTGGTTCTTGGCCGCGGCGCGGACCATGGAGGGTCCGCCGATGTCGATCTGCTCCACGCACTCATCGGGGGCCGCGCCGGAGTCGACGGTCTCCCGGAAGGGGTAGAGGTTGACGATCACCAGGCCGAACGGCTCGACACCCAGTTCGGCGAGTTGGTCACGGTGGGAATCGAGCCGCAGATCGGCGAGGATGCCCGCGTGGACCCGGGGGTGGAGCGTCTTGACCCGCCCGTCCAGGCACTCGGGGAAGCCGGTCAGCTCCTCGACCTTGGTGACCGGCACCCCGGCCGCGGCGATCTTCGCAGCGGTGGAGCCGGTGGAGACGAGCTCCACACCGGCGCCGTGCAGACCGCGGGCGAGGTCCTCCAGGCCCGTCTTGTCGTACACGCTGATCAGCGCTCGCCGGATGGCCCGCTTCTCGGCCACGGCAGTCTCAGTAGCCTCAACAGTCACGGGATAACTACCTTTCGTCCCTCAATGCGATAGCCGTTGCGGGCCAGACGCCCCACGACCTCGACGAGCAGCGCTCGCTCGACTTCCTTGATGCGCTCATGGAGAGCGGCTTCGTCGTCCTCCTGCCGGACCTGCACCGCGCCCTGCGCGATGATCGGGCCGGTGTCGACACCGTCGTCGACGAAGTGGACGGTGCATCCGGTGACCCGGGCGCCGTACGCGAGGGCGTCGCGCACTCCGTGGGCCCCGGGAAAGCTGGGCAGCAGGGCGGGGTGGGTGTTGATGCACCGACCCTCGAAACGGGCGAGGAACTCCTTGCCCACGATCTTCATGAATCCCGCCGACACCACGAGGTCCGGTTCATGGGAGGCGATGGCGTCCGTCAGCGCCCGGTCCCACGCCTCACGGTCGTCGTGGTCCTTCACCTTGCACACGAACGTCGGCAGACCGGCCTGCCGGGCGCGCTCCAGGCCGACCGTGCCGTCCCGGTCCGCGCCCACCGCGACGACCCGCGCGCCGAAACCCTCGGGGTCGGCGGCGCACGCATCGAGCAGGGCCTGGAGATTGGTGCCCGAGCCGGAGACCAGGACCACCAGTCGGGCCGGTCGGTCGGCTGAAGGGACGAAGGACGGAGAGGCCACAGCGGGTCTCTTTCTGCGTGATCGACTTGGGGTTGTACGTGATCGACCGAGGGTGACGGCTCCCAGCGGATCGTCTCTGAGTGCGGTCGATCGTCTTTGTACGGTCGTACGAACGAGTCACGCTCCCGCATACGGGGAACCCTACGAAGAGGCCGACCGTCAGCAACGATACCGGCACGCGGGAAGGCCCCCACGGGACGGGGGCGGAGCAGGGAGGTAGCGTCAGGGGAACACACCCGTCTCACAACGGGTACGACGACACACGACCCCATGTGCACAGGGTCTGAGGGGAAGACGTTCACCAGATGCGGGACCGACGCCGCCGTACGGACCTCCTGTTGTCGCGGGAGCGCCAGTCCACCGACGACAACAACCCCTTCGCGCCGCCGCCGGAGGGGAAGCCGGACCAGCCGTGGCAGCCGCGGCAGCCCTCGAACGACCAATCATCCGGCTCCGGATCCACCGGCTCGTCCGGTTCGGAATCACCCGACAACGGTGCACCCGACTCATCGGGATCATCGGGCTCGTCCGACGAGCGCGGCAGATGGGGCAGCCAGTGGAGCAGCCGCCAGCCCGGCCGCTCATCGGGCGGCGGCTTCGGCGGTCGCCCGGGCGGCTCCGACGGGTCCAACGGCGGGCAGCAGGGCCCCGGTGGCACCCCTCCGGGGCTGCGCTGGGACCCCACCGACCCGGCCCAGCGCCGGGCCCGCTACTCACTGCTCTCGGGCATGTGGGCCTTCTTCTTCGTGCTGTTCGACTTCACGGAGATCGCCCTGCTGCTCGGCGCCCTGTCGCTGTACTGGGGCATCAGCTCCCTCAAGGCGAACAAGAAGCGCGACACCTCGGCCGTCCCGGGCGCGGCTGCCAACGGGGCATCGGCCCAAGCCGCCGGCAGGTCGCAGCGCACCGCCGCGGTGACCGGTGTGGTGATGGCGGGCATCGCCCTGCTCATCGTCGCCGGTGTCTTCGCCTCCCAGTTGGTCTTCAGGGACTTCTACACCTGTGAGCGGGACGCGCTGACCAAGAATGCCCAGATCGCCTGCAACCAGGAGCTGCCGAAGGACCTCCGCGGAGTGCTCGGCGTCCAGGAATAGCGTCTGGGAATAGCGTCCGGGAGCAGACCGGCCGGGGAGCAGGCGGGTACCACCGCCCGGGAGCGAACCGAACACCAGGCCGGGCGGGCGTCGACCACGGGGGACGCCCGCCGTTCGTCGGGGCCGTCAGCGAGTCGGGCGGCCCCTGGACGCATCCGCTCGGCGCCCGTCTTCATCGGCCGCTCGACCGATCGGCCGTGCGCTTTGACCGGATCGACGGGGCGGACCGTGCCGGGGCGGCCGGCCGTTACTCCCGCGGACCGGGAGGGGCGGTCCGGCCGGGATCATCGATCATCTGTCTGCCCGGGGGCCTGGGGCGCCTTCCGAGAGTCCGGCGCACTCTGATGGCCGGGCACGGCCGGCGCCTCCGGAGTGCCCTCCCGATTGCCCTCGCGCCATGGCGTCCCCTGGCCCGTAGGGGCATCGCTCGTATCAGGGTCGCCGAGGCTGCTGAGGTTGCCAGGGCTGTTGAGGTTGCCAGGGTCGCCGGGGCTGCTGAGGTTGCCGGGGCTGCTCGGCCAGGGGCTGGGAGGCGCGGACCAGGGCTTGCGCAGGTAGGGCTTGCGCAGGGAGACGGACGGCCGGGAGACGGCGTCCACGGACGTTCCGCTTCCTGCGCCGGGGACGGTCGGACCTTCCCCGGAGGGGTTCAGTTCCGTCATGGGCCCTGCTTCTTTCGGGTGGACGTCGGTGGGGTCGGGGTGCCCCGCGTCTGATGCGACGGACACGGCAGCCCCCTGCCCTGACGCCGGTCGCGGTGCCATCCACGCCGTACCGATCTCCGGCTGTCGTTTCACCCAGTCGATACGAGACGGTTCCGCGGACGGGGACTGTCCCGCAGCCTCAACCCGGTCACCGTCCGGGGTGCCGTCATCCGCACTCCCGGCACCGGGTTGAGCCGGCCGCAGCAAGGGTGGCGTGGGGAGCGGAGGTGGCGTGGTTGACGCGCCCTGCGCCGCAGGCGCCGACGCAGACGCAGACGCAGACGCGGCAGTGGGGTGGGCCGCATCGTCCCACTCGCGCCAGGGCTCCGTGGGCAGGAAGTCATAGCAATCGCCACCGTCGTCGATGCTCACCTCGTCGACCCGCGCTGACCGAGCCGCGGTCATCGACGGCTGGGGCCCGGACTCGTCTGCCGCCGATGACTGCGGCGCACGCTGTCCTCGTACGCGCCACATGCGCAGCAGGACGGATACGGGAACCGCGATCGCGGCCGACCAGAGCAGCGCGGCCCCGCCCGACTGCCACCACACGGGACCGAAGTGCGTCAGTCGCCCCGTCCCCAGCGCGCCGCCCGAGGCCGCGGCCATCGCCGCCGTCAACAGGCCACACCCCACGGCACCGCACAGCGCGGTCAGGGCGGTCTCTCGGTTGCTCCACACCAGCGCCCGCGGCCCGCCGCGCGGAGCTGCCGTCACCGTCACGAACCGGGCGATCACGAGTGCCGCGATCAGCGGAACCGCTGCGCAGGCCCAGTTCCATGGAGTTCCCGGCCCCTCCGCGGGTACGGCGGCGAGCAGCGGGAACGGCGGCAGCGCCGGGTCCGCGGACACGGCGATGGGCGTGGCGGTCGCTCCCGTACCGAGGGTGAACCCCGGTCCCAGACCGTAGGCCGCGGCCCACACCGCCGCATTGGGTACGAGCACGAGACCCAGCAGCAGCACCGCAAGCCGGCCCGACCACACCGATGCGAGGTGCAGGAAGGTGTCCTGGGTGGCATCCGCGTGCCACACCAGTGCGGCGGCGACGAGCAGCGCCCCGCCGCCGAACAGCGCCAGCACCCCGGCGACGGCCGCGCGCACTGCCACGATCACCCAGGTGCGGGCGAGCGTCAGCCGCCAGGTCCTCGGCAGCCAGGTCGGCAGGGAACCACCGGGGCGACCGCTCGCGGTCCACACGCCCGCCACGGCCGCCAGGACCGTCACGAGCGGCAGGTGCAGCACTGCGCTGCGGGTGTCCGCGATCAGTGGGCCGCGGGCCGCGTAGGCCGTTGCCGCCGCGCCGACGAGCAGATATCCGGCGCTCACCGCGCAGACCACCCCGCCTACCGAGGGCCTGGGGCGCCCGTTGGCGGGCAGCAGCCCATCACGGGCCGCACGGTGGATGAGCCAGACGGGCAGCGCCACGAGCAGCAGGGGCACCAAGCCCATCGGCGCGGGCGGCCCGGTGAGGGTGTCCGTCCGGACGAGTTCGGTGCCGTGGGCCAGCAGCCAGATGCCGGCGGCCACATGGAGCGCGCCCTGCGGTCCGCTGTCGGGGTACGGGGAACTGATCCACAGCACCATCACCAGTACGGCGATCGCGCCGAGCCCCAGCCCTGCGGTGATGGCTCCACGGGCGAAGCAGGCCACCAGGGCGGCCTTCCGTCGGCCCTGTACGAGAACGGGTGCCGGGGCGGGGAAAGTGCCGTGATCGGTCGTCTGGGTCACCGGCCCATGCTCCCAACGACACGCGCTCTATCCATGTAACAGGCGAATGGCCGTTGTGTCGCTCAAGATACGTTTATGTACTTTTACGCCGAGTGCAGCGCTTCGGGGAGCCCCACATGACCCAGAGCACCACCCACTCCGCTTCCGGGACTCCGCTGCCCTCCCCGAAGGAACGGCGCAGATTGCGCGAGGCGAAGTCGATGAGCGAGCAGGAGGTCGCCATCGCGCTCGGTGTGACGAAGGCGACCGTGCGGGCGTGGGAGACGGGCCGCAGTGATCCGCGCGGCCGGCGCCGCGAGGCGTACCTGAGGTTGCTGGCGCCGTCGGGGGAATCGGCCACGGCGGATGTCGACACCGGCAGCGCCCCGGCCGTGGCGGGTGGCGAGAGCGCGCAGGGACCGTCGGCTGCGGTTGCCGCGGTCGCTCTTGCGGGTGGGGCGACGGGAGCGTCGAGCCCGGACGGCGCAGCACTGGACACGGCGGACCCGGTTCCGACGAATCCGGTTGAAGCGGCCCAGCTGGCGCAGACGTCACGACCGTCACCAGCGCGTTCCGTCGCGAAGGAACCGCGATCCGTCGCGAAGGAACACGGTGAGGACCGCCACGAAGGGGCGTCGTACGGCGACGCTTCCGGTCCGAAACCGCCCCAGGCGCAGGCCGCCCAGGCGCCCAAGCCGGCCCGAGGAAAGCAGCAGCACGACACCACCCGGCCCGTTCCCGCGGTGAAGCGCGCCGCCAGGCCGGCGCCTCCGCATCCGGCCAGCCCCGCTCTGCCAGTCGTCCATCCCGCGTCTCCAGTCCCTCCCACGCCTCCTACGGAACCGCCTGTGCCTGCCGCCGCCCTCGATGTCTCCGCTGGTTCCGTTTCTGCCGAATCAGCCGAATCAGCCAAAGCTGCCGAGTCGGTCGAGCCGGTCGAAGCGACCGCACCAGCCGGGGAGTCGGCCGCCGGTGCCGCTCAGCCGGACGAAGACCAGGAGGGGGAGCCCCAGGAGTCCGCCTGGCCTCACTGGTCACCGCGCGACTCACTGCCCGACAGCACCTGCGGTCCGACCCCCGCGGAGGCGTTCGACGACCTCTACACACGGGCGGCACCCGACCTCGTACGTCAGGCGTTCCTGCTCACCGGTCGACGCACGCTCGCCCATGAGTCCGTGGAGCGGGCCTTCCACCTGGCGTGGCAGCACTGGCCGGAAGTCGCCACCGACCGGGACCCGATCGGTTGGGTGCGTGCCGCCGCCTACGAGTACGCGATGTCCCCTTGGCAGCGGCTGCGTCCTGGCTATCGGGATCCGGACACCCCACCGCTCGAACCCAAGTGGCGTGAACTCCTCGATGCACTGTTGGAGCTCCCACCCGCGTACCGCCGTACCCTCCTGCTCTACGACGGGCTACGCCTCGACCTGCCCGAGGCTGCGGCCGAGACGGAGGCGAGCACACCGGCCGCGGCGAATCGGGTACTGCATGCGCGGGAGGCCATCGCGGCGCGACTACCGCAGCTCGGTTCCGAGGAAGCGCTGCACGAGCAGTTGATCGCCCTGGCGGACGCCTGTCCTGCGCCGCAGCCGACACCGGCAGCCGTGGTCCGCAGGAACAGCGAACGCCATGTCTGGTTCTGGACGCGAACCGCCCTGACCGTCACCACGCTGCTCATCGGGATCACCGGGCTGACGGCGGCCACGGCGCCCACCCAGTACCAGCCGACGATCGCCCCGGGCCGGCAGGTACAGGGCATCCCCGCCCATGCGGGGCCCCAGCAGTTGTCGGAACGCAGCAAGGAGTTGCGGGAGAGGCTGCTCTCCGACCCGGCGCACGGGCCGGGTCGGCTCATGCCGCAGACCCGCTGAGCCCCGACGCCCGCGCCGCCTCGCCTCGCCTCGCCTCGCACCCTGCTCGCTGTGCGAGGCGGGGCGAGGCGGCCGT
>NZ_JBHYZO010000001.1:966873-1053150 GCF_042753785.1 Streptomyces sp. NPDC059256
CGTGTGCCGTGTGCCGTGTGCCGTGTGCCGTGTGCCGTGTGCCGTGTGCCGTGTGCCGTGTGCCGTGTGCCGTGTGCCGTGTGCCGTGTGCCGTGTGCCGTGACAAGGGTGCGTGGCACCGGACCGCCGACCAGTGCACCGGCCGACCGCGCGGGGCGGCGAGGGCCCGCTACGGCGCGGAGTGACGAAACGGGTGCGGGCCCCGCCGTCGTTCCCCGGCAGGGCCCACACCCGTGTTCACCACACGTTGATCACTCTCGGGCATCAGCCCTTGAGCAGTTCCCGAGCCAGGACGGCCGTCTCGGTGGGGGTCTTGCCGACCCGCACCCCGGCGGCCTCCAGGGCCTCCTTCTTCGCCTGCGCCGTGCCGGACGAGCCGGACACGATGGCGCCCGCGTGGCCCATCGTCTTGCCCTCGGGGGCGGTGAAGCCCGCGACGTAGCCGACGACCGGCTTGGTGACGTTCGTCTTGATGAAGTCGGCCGCGCGCTCCTCGGCGTCGCCGCCGATCTCGCCGATCATCACGATCAGCTCCGTCTCCGGGTCGGCCTCGAAGGCCGCGAGCGCGTCGATGTGGGTGGTGCCGATGACCGGGTCGCCACCGATGCCGACGGCCGAGGAGAAGCCGATGTCCCGCAGCTCGTACATCATCTGGTACGTCAGCGTGCCGGACTTGGAGACCAGACCGATCCGACCGGGCTTGGTGATGTCTCCCGGGATGATGCCGGCGTTGGAGGCGCCGGGGGTGATCAGACCGGGACAGTTCGGGCCGATGATCCGGGTCTTGTTGCCCTTGCTGGTCGCGTACGCCCAGAAGGCCGCGGAGTCGTGCACCGCGATGCCCTCGGTGATGACGACGGCCAGCGGGATCTCGGCGTCGATGGCCTCGACGACCGCGGCCTTGGCGAAGGCCGGCGGGACGAAGAGGACCGAGACGTCAGCGCCGGTCTCCTTCATCGCCTCGGCCACCGAACCGAAGACGGGTACGGAGGTGCCGTCGAAGTCGACGGTCGTACCGGCCTTGCGGGGGTTCACTCCGCCGACGATGTTGGTGCCGTCGGCCAGCATGAGCTTGGTGTGCTTCATGCCCGTGGCACCGGTCATGCCCTGGACGATGACCTTGCTGTCCTTGGTGAGGAAGATAGCCATGGTTGTGGAGTCCCTCGTCCCTTACTTCGCAGCCGCGGCGAGCTCAGCAGCCTTGTCGGCCGCGCCGTCCATGGTGTCCACGCGCTGCACGAGCGGGTGGTTCGCGTCGGAGAGGATCTTGCGACCCAGCTCCGCGTTGTTGCCGTCGAGGCGCACGACCAGCGGCTTGGTGACGGCCTCGCCCTTGGACTTCAGCAGCTCCAGGGCCTGGACGATGCCATTGGCAACCTCGTCACAGGCGGTGATGCCACCGAAGACGTTGACGAACACGGACTTGACGTCCGGGTCGCCCAGGATGATCTCCAGGCCGTTGGCCATCACCTCGGCGGAGGCGCCACCACCGATGTCGAGGAAGTTGGCGGGCTTGACGCCGCCGTGGGCCTCGCCGGCGTAGGCGACGACGTCGAGGGTCGACATCACCAGACCCGCGCCGTTGCCGATGATGCCGACTTCGCCCTCAAGCTTGACGTAGTTGAGGTTCTTGGCCTTGGCCGCGGCCTCCAGGGGGTTGGCCGCAGCCTTGTCCTCAAGGGCCTCGTGGTCGGGCTGGCGGAAGTCGGCGTTCTCGTCGAGCGACACCTTCCCGTCCAGCGCGATGACCCGGCCGTCTGCAACCTTGGCCAGCGGGTTGACCTCGACGAGGAGCGCGTCCTCGGCGATGAAGGTCTTCCACAGCGTCACCAGGATGTCGGCGACCTGGTCGGCCACCTCGGCCGGGAACTTCGCAGCCGTGACGATCTCGGCGGCCTTCTCCGGGGAGACACCCTCGTTGGCGTCGATCGGGATCTTCGCCAGGGCCTCGGGCTTGGTGGCCGCGACTTCCTCGATGTCCATGCCGCCCTCGACGGAGGCCATGGCGAGGAAGGTGCGGTTGGTGCGGTCGAGGAGGTACGAGACGTAGTACTCCTCAGCGATCTCGGGGGCGGTCTCCGCCAACATCACCTTGTGGACCGTGTGGCCCTTGATGTCCATGCCCAGGATCTGACCGGCCTTCTCGACCGCGTCATCCGGGGTGGAGGCCAGCTTCACGCCGCCGGCCTTGCCTCGGCCACCGACCTTCACCTGCGCCTTGACGACCGAACGGCCGCCGAGACGCTCGGTCACCTCGCGCGCCGCCTCAGGCGTGTCGATGACTTCACCGGCCAGCACCGGTACACCGTGCTTGGCGAAGAGGTCCCTCGCCTGGTACTCGAACAGGTCCACGCGCGTCCGTCCCTTTTCTGATGATCGCGGTTCGTTTTCTGCGTGGGCGTGCCGCGAAGGGCAACGTGACTGCGATGTCACAAGGGATGCGCACACGATGACCGGGCACGCGGCATGTCCGTCTCGCAGGTTATCCCCGTGGGCGGTGGCTCCCTAAATTGGAGCTCACACAGGAGTGGTGATAACAGTCACAGATCGATCCTCAGGCCGTGTCGCAGTGGCGTCGAAGCCCCCGGGGCATCTGCCGTTCGGCCCTACTGGCCTGCGGAATCCACACCGGAAGGGGTCGCCGGGTCACGGACGGTCCGACTCGCCGAAGGGGGTCGGACCGCTGTGACGCAGGTCGCGCCGCAGGGTGACCCGACGGAGTTCGAACCGGAGCCGGGGACGCCGTCGCCCCCACCCGTCCCCATCCGCCAGCGACCGTACGCGGAGAGCGTCCGCGTTGTACGGATGCTCGCCCTCCTCCCCCACCGCAGCCCCACAGTCGCGACCCTGATGTCCGCCAGGTGCCGGCCCTCCGCTGGCCATGTGTCCTCTATCTGTCCCGCCGCATATCTGTCCCGTCGCAGGACCGCCGTAGCGGGCCGCCATAGGACACAGCGGCACCTTCGGCACTCATCGGTCGGGTATCGGGAGCGGCCTCTTCTCGATCGCCGCCGCCATGACGTCCGGGAAGAGGTCCGGCGTACAAGCGAACGCCGGAACCCCGAGCTCAGCCAGCGCAGCCGCATGACCGCGGTCGTACGCGGGCGTCCCTTCGTCCGAGAGGGCGAGCAGCGCCACGAACTGCACTCCGGACGCCTTCATCGCCGCCACCCGCTTGAGCATCTCGTCCCGTATACCGCCCTCGTAGAGATCACTGATCAACACCACGACGGTGTCGGCCGGCCGGGATATCTGTGACTGGCAGTACGCCAGGGCCCTGTTGATGTCGGTGCCGCCGCCGAGTTGGGTACCGAACAGGACGTCGACCGGGTCGTCGAGTTGATCGGTGAGATCCACCACCGCGGTGTCGAAGACGACGAGACGGGTGGCGATGGCCCGCATGGAGGCGAGCACCGCACCGAACACCGAGGCATAGACGATGGAAGCCGCCATCGAGCCCGACTGGTCGATGCAGAGCACGACCTCCTTCTTCATGGACTGGGATGCGCGCCCGTAGCCGATCAGCCGCTCCGGGACGACCGTGGCGAACTCCGGCAGATAGTTCTTGAGGTTGCTGCGGATGGTGCGGTCCCAGTCGATGTCCTGGTGGCGTGGGCGGCTGGTGCGGGCCGAGCGGTCGAGCGCGCCGGTGAGGGTGGACCGGGTACGGGTCGCCAACCGCTTCTCCAGGTCGTCGACCACCTTGCGGACCACGGCTCTGGCCGTCTCCTTCGTCGTCTCCGGCATGGCCTTGTTGAGTGAGATGAGGGTGCCGACGAGATGGACGTCCGCCTCGACTGCCTCCAGCATCTCCGGCTCCAGCAGCAGGGTCGCGAGGTCCAGTCGCTCGATGGCGTCGCGCTGCATGACCTGGACCACCGAACTGGGGAAGTACGTACGGATGTCGCCGAGCCAGCGGGCCACGGAAGGCGCGGAGGAGCCGAGACCGGCGCCACGGTCCTTGCTGCGACCGCCGTTCGGCGCGGTGCCGTAGAGGGCGGTGAGGGCACTGTCCATTGCGGCGTCCGCCCCGGCGAGGGAGCAGCCCGTACCGTCGGCCGACTCACCGCCGAGGACCAGCCGCCATCTCCGCAGCCGCTCACGGTCCGACGTCTCGGGCAGGGTCTCCGTCGGGTCAGTCGCCGTGGACTCCGGAGGTAGCGAGGCCGCGGATTGAGGAGCGGTCCAGGGCGTCCCCGGCTCCAAGATCGTCTCTTCCGTCGTCACTTCGCACCGCCCCCTCTGGCGTCCGCACACCCGCTCGTTCCCGGTCCGATTCGGCTCATCGCGGCTCCGGCGGTGAGCCGGTCCACCATCACCCGCTCCCCCGTGGCGCAGATTGCCGTTTCAGCTGCTCCAGGCGTTTCAGCTGATACGCGCGTTGCAGACCTTTCCGTCGCTTCCGCTGGTCCCCCTGCTTCCTCGGCGGCGATACCGAGGATCAACCGCAGCATCGGCAGCACCGCGTCCGCCCGTGGCCGGTCGAGACCGTCCCCGAATCCCTCGGAACCGACTGCGCCGAGCCCTCGCGCCCCCGTCCCACGGCGGGTCGCACCTTCCGCAGTGGATCTCCGTACCAATTCGCCCAGTGTTCGCCGAACGGCAGGTTCATAGGCGGCGAAGGTACGGCGCAGCAACGGAAGGACGTCGGTGAACGCATCCCCTGACACTCCGCTCAGCCAGGCGTCGACCAACCCCCGCAGCCGCTCGTCGTGCACCAGGAGGAGCCCACCACCTGAAGCTCCGCCGACGAATCCCTCGATCCAGGTGGCGGCCTCCGCCGGTGGAGCACCGCCGGACAGGGCCAGGCCCATCAGACGAGCGGCTTCCATGTCGTCGAGCCGTCCATCGTCAAGGAGGAGCCGGGCCGCGCGACCCCGCAGCAACCCGGGCACGGAGTCTCGGGAGGCCAACCGCAGCAGGACGGAACCCCAGCGCTCGCCGAGTTCTCCCGCGGCGGGCAGCAGCCCCACGGCGGTGTGGACGGCGTCGATGTGGTGGCGCATGGCGACGGCGCCGTCGCCATCGAGTCCCGAGCAGGCGGGTGGCAGTCCCACGCAGATGCGTTGGGCAAGGCCGGTCGCAACCTCGGCGAGGGCTGCGGTGTCGGTCGCGCGGACATCGCCGTAGCGCAGGGACCGGGCGAGGGCGGGCAGCGCCTCGGCGAGGTGGCCGACATCCGTGTCCAGCGCGGCCCGGTCCGCGAGCGAACGCATCACCACCGGGAGCGCGTCGGTCAGTTCGGCCAACAGACACTCCTCGGCGAGTGCTGTGATCTCGCCGAGGGTGGTTGCACAGAGCGCCCGGTGCTCCGCCTTGGCCGTGGCGGCGGACAGGACGGTGGTGCCCCAGACCCCGGCCTCGGCCACGCGTACGTACAACTCGGGCTCCCAGCGCACCCGCCAGCCCTCCCGGAAGGTGCCGGTGCTACTCCGCCCGGCATGCGGCTCGCCCCACTCCACGCGGAGCAGTCGCAGCCGGTGCAGCAGTCGGCTCCGGGCGGCGTCGCCGTCGGACCGCAGATCGAGCTCCAACTGCCGCTCCGACGCTTCCGGTTTCAGTCGCAGTCTGCGCTGGGCCCGGGCCAGGTCTCGCTGGAGCGGCACGGCGGGGGCGCCCTCCGGAACCGCGCCGAGGACATCGCCGATGGTCAATCGGTCCTTGATCAGCTGGAGTGGCACGTCCGAGCCCTCGCACATGACCGCCCGGATCGCGTCGGTCGTCTCGGCGAGCCCGGCCAGCGGCCGTCCGCGCAGGACCGCCAGGGTCTGGGCGAGCCGAACGGCTTCGATGGCGTGGGCCGATGACACGGGTTGGTCCTCTTCACGCAGGAGTGCGACGACCTTGACCATCCATCGCTCGATGGGGCGCTCATGCGTGTGGAAGAGGTGCTGGTACCACCCCGGTGAGTCGATCCCAGCGCCGTATCCGCTGTACCGGGAGAGCCTGCGATGGGTCCAGGGAACCCAGGTCATCTCCGTCTTGGTCCGGGGGAGACCCTTGAGTACGGCCCTGTCCGCGGCGATGGTGGTCCTCTCGCTGAGGGCTGGCACATGCCACGCACCGCAGACCACGGCCACCCCGTCACCGAACTCCTTGCGCGCGGTGCGCAACTGGAGCCGCATGTACGCCTCGCGCACCAGGTCCCGGTGGTGCCCGCCATGACCGTACGTATCGCGCAGCACGGCCATGGCCTCTCCGAGTGCGGCGAACGGCGCCAGCGGGTCGGTGTCCGCCCCTTTCCCTGCGTCGGACGTTGATCCGCTGTGCGGCGCGATGGGGGCAGGTACGTCCGCAGGCGCGGTCTCCGTGACGACCGGGCCGCCCCGGTGTTCGACGACGTCTTCCCACCAGCGCTCCGGATCGTCGTATCCGGCTGTCTCCGCCAGGACCGCGAGGGGATCGATGCGTACGTCGGCAGACACGGCCTGTTCGGAGTTCGCGGGCGGGCGCCGCTGGCCCGGCTCAGCGCCCTCCCACGCCTCCCGATCCACCGTTCCAGCACCGGCCGGCTCCGGTCCATGCGCTCCGGGCAATCCATCGGGGTCCTCGGGTCGGTCAGATGCAGGGACGTCCCGCCCGTGCCGGTCGGCGCCTGCCGCCTCGCTGCCCGGCATGGGGCGATCGCCGTCCGACGTGCTGTGATCGTCCGCTTCCCGCTGTTCCTCCTCGGCCGCAAGTGCCAGCGAGTGCGCAGCCGGAAGGTCGATGAAGCGGACGGGAACGCCCCGCGCCAGGGCCCAACGGATCGCCACCCACTCGGGGGAGAACTCCGCGAGCGGCCAGAAGGCAGCCCGCCCCGGATCGTCCACGGCATGGGCCAGGAGCGCCACCGGGGGTCGCATCCCCTCGTCCGCGGCGAGGGCGATCAGGTCATTGCCCTCGGGCGGCCCCTCGATCAGGACGGCCGACGGACGAGCGGCATCGAGCGCGGCCCGCACCGCCCGCGCCGAGCCCGGCCCGTGGTGTCGGACTCCGAGCAGCAGCGGGCCGGTCATACGCTCACCTCGCGGCAGGCCCGGTAGAAGTCCTGCCAACCATCGCGCTCACGGACCACGGCCTCCAGGTACTCCTGCCAGACCACGCGGTCGGAGGCCGGATCGCGCACCACCGCACCGAGGATTCCGGCCGCCATGTCCGCGGGGCGCAGCACGCCGTCGCCGAAGTGGGCGGCCAGGGCGAGCCCCCCGGTCACCACGGAGATCGCCTCGGCGGTGGACAGTGTTCCCGACGGAGACTTGATCTTGGTACGACCGTCGGCCGACACTCCCTCCCGAAGCTCCCTGAACACGGTGACCACCCTCCGGATCTCCTCCAGTCCCGCCGGTGCGTCGGGCAGGTCGAGCGAACGCCCGAGCTGATCGACTCGACGGGAGACGATGTCCACCTCCGCTTCGGTGGTCGCGGGCAGCGGCAACACCACCGTGTTGAACCGTCGACGCAGGGCGCTGGAGAGGTCGTTGACACCGCGGTCTCGGTCATTGGCGGTGGCGATGAGGTTGAACCCTCGGACGGCCTGGACCTCCTGCCCGAGTTCGGGGACCGGCAGGGTCTTCTCCGACAGGATCGTGATGAGCGTGTCCTGCACATCGGCCGGGATCCTGGTCAGTTCCTCCACGCGGGCGGTCATTCCCTCGGCCATCGCGCGCATCACGGGGCTGGGCACCAAAGCGTCCCGACTCGGGCCGTGGGCCAGCAGTCGCGCGTAGTTCCACCCATAGCGGATGGCCTCCTCCGGGGTGCCGGCCGTGCCCTGCACGAGCAGGGTGGAGTCCCCGCTGACGGCGGCGGCCAGATGCTCGGACACCCAGGTCTTCGCAGTGCCCGGCACCCCGAGGAGCAACAGCGCACGGTCGGTGGCGAGGGTGGTGACGGCGACCTCCACGATCCTGCGGGGCCCCACGTACTTGGGGGAGATCACCGTCCCGTCCGGCAGGGTGCCGCCCAGCAGATAGGTGGCGACCGCCCAGGGAGAGAGCCGCCAGTTGACGGGGCGCGGTCGGTCATCGGCCGCCGCGAGTGCCTCCAACTCCTGTGCGAAGGCCACCTCCGCATGGGGTCGCAGCACCTCGGCGCCGGCCTCCGCGCCGATGCCGGAACCGGTCTCGGGCATGGTCATGTGTCCCCCTCCAGATCGTGCGATCCGATGTGGTTCCCACCCTGCACCACACCACTGACAGTCAACCGTCAGCGCAGGTCAGAGCTGTTTGTCAGTGGTGGGGGCTAACGTCGTGGACATGAATCAGACGGGGGTTCGCTGGACATCGGAACAGGTCCTGGCACTGGCTCCTGACGCCACATCACAGAAGGCGGGGAGCAAGCTCGGCACAACGGGCCAGTGGTCGGGCACGGGTCGGAGCGAAGCCGGAGCGATATGGGGTCTGTGCAAGGGCAGCGGGAGCAAGCCCTACCAGACGGTCGTGGACATCACGGGCCCCGCGTACAAGTGCAGTTGTCCGAGCAGGAAGTTCCCCTGCAAGCATGCGCTGGGGCTGCTTCTGCTGTGGGTCACGGACGAGGAGGCAGTACGGGCGAGCGCGGAGCCGGACTGGGCCGAGCAGTGGCTGAGTGGGCGGCGGAGTCGAGCGGAGCAGGGAAGCGGCGAGACGGGAGCGGGGGAGGTCGCGGATCCGGAGGCGGCCAGACGCAGGGCGGCGCGTCGGGCCGAGCGGATCACGTCCGGAGCGATGGAGTTGGAGCAGCGCTTGACCGATCTGCTGCGCGGCGGGCTGGCGACAGCCGAGGGCGCGGGTTACGGCCTCTGGGAGGAGACCGCTGCCCGCATGGTGGACGCCCAGGCGCCGGGGCTGGCTTCCCGGGTGCGGGAGTTGGGGGCGATTCCCGGTTCGGGGCCCGGCTGGCCGGCGCGGCTGCTGGAGGAGTGTTCGATGCTCCATCTGTTGAACCGGGCGTGGTTGGAGATCGAGCGGCTCCCGGAGCCGCTCGCCGTCACCGTGCGGACCAAGGTCGGCCTTCCCTCACCCGCCGCTGGAGAGCCGGTGCGGGACCACTGGTCCGTGCTGTCCCAGTACGACAGGGCCGAAGCGAAGATCACCACACGCCGTATATGGGTGTACGGAAGGGAAACGCAACAGATGGCCTTGCTTCTCTCCTTCGGGGCTGCGGGCAGGGCTCCACAACTGTCGCTCCCCGTGGGGACCGTCATCGACGCGGAGCTGACTCCCCATCTGGGAGCAGGACAGCTCCGCGCGGATCTCAGCGGCCAGTTCGGGATACCGGTCCCGATGGGTTCCCCGCCGCCCGGTGGCCCCGTTGCCTCGGCCGTCGAGGCGTACGGGCGTGCGTTGAGCGATGATCCCTGGCTCGACAGCTGGCCGGTGACCTTGACGGACGTGATTCCCGTCCCCGACGGGGACGGCTGGCAACTCGCGGACGCGGAGGGCGGTTCCGCACTGCCCATCGCCCCGTCCGCCATCTCCCGGCCAGGGCTGTGGCGGCTCGCGGCCCTGTCCGGAGGCGGGCCGATCACCGTGTTCGGCGAGTGCGGCCACCGCGGCGTGACCCCGCTCGCCGCCTGGTCGGGGAGTGCGTTCGAGACGGTAGTCCTGATCTGAGAGGGAGAGGTGTGACGTTGAGGAGCAACAGCAACGAGACCGACCGGACCGAAGACCTTCTCCCCCGCTGGGAGGAGTTGGTCACCGCGGCCCTCCTGGGGACCGAGCGTCGTCAACCCGTGCTGGTCCACTCGCACGGCAGGGAAGCCACGACCGCACTGTTGGACGCGGCTGTGGTGCACACCGTGCGCCGTAGGGCGGGTCTGGTACCCGCCGTAGCAGCCTGTCGACCTGCGCCCGCTCCGTTCGACGGCAGACCGCTACCGCCGTTGGCCGCCCGCCGTCGTCTCGCGCAACTGCTGGCCGATCGGTCGACTCCGTCGTCGAGCGGCCGTCGGGGGACGGCACCGGACCTCACGGAGCTGCTGCCCCAGTGGCTGGCCAAGGCGAACGACCACGGCTACCAGGCCCCGGCGCCACTGCTGCCCGCGCTGTTGGACGCTGCGCGTGCCCGCACGGACCTACGGACGCAAGTCCTCACCTTCGTCGGCTCTCGGGGGCTGTGGCTGGCACGGCTCAATCCGGAGTGGAAGTTTGCGCTCCGAGGGGCGTCGGGCAGCGGTGCGCTGTTGTTGGACCCGGACGACTTGAATGCCGTGCGCGAACTCTGGGCCGAGGGCCTGTTCGCGGAGCGGGTGGCCCTGCTGACGGCGGTGCGGACACGGGACGCGAGCCGGGCGTTGGCACTGCTCGCCGGCACCTGGTCCACAGAACGGGCCGAGGACCGGTTGATGTTCCTCGACTCCCTGCGTGCGGGCCTGTCCCCGGCGGACGAACCCTTCTTGGAGCAGGCCCTCACCGACCGCAGCCGCAATGTTCGGGCCACGGCGGCGGAACTGTTGTCCGCGCTGCCACTGTCCGCACTCGCCGGACGCATGGCGAAGCGTGCACTGGCCTGCGTCGGTCCGGCGCTGGTGGCGGGGAAGCCGTCCATCGCGGTGACCGCTCCGCGTGAGTGCGATGCGCAGATGCAGCGGGACGGCGTGGCGCCCGCCCCGCCGACGGGTCGCGGCGCGCGTTCGTGGTGGCTCGGGCAGTTGGTGGAGTCCGCGCCACTGTCCGCCTGGACGGAGCAGTTCGACGGTCGTTCGGCGCAGGACATCGTGACCCTGCCCGTGGCGGACGGCTGGGGGGAGGAGTTGCACGCGGCTTGGTGCAGGGCTGCGGTACGACAGCGCGATGCCCAGTGGGCCCGTGCTCTGCTGGGTACACCGGGCGCGCCGCCGGAGTCGGGCCAGGGCACGTCCTCCCTGGCCGAGCGCGCCAAGCTGCTGTCCACTCTGCCCGAGGACGAACGGGCGCTCTGGGTGGCGCGGTTCATTGCGGCGCACGGCCTGTCCGAGGCGTTCCAGTTGCTGGGGGTGTGTGCGGTGCCGTGGTCGGAACCGCTGGGGCACTCGGTGGTGGATGCACTCGACATCGCTCGGGAGGCGGGGAGTTACCCCTGGAGCTTCAGCGGAGTGATGGGGCTGGCCGAGCGCTGCCTCGCCCCGGTCGAGGCCGGCCGGCTCGATCTACTGACGGCCACCCCGGCAGAGGTCGAGGGTGCGTCACCCGGCGCGGGTAGCTACTGGTCGGAGGCGTTCCAGCGGCTGGTCTCCACCTTGCGGCTGCGCGAGGCGATGCAGGGTGAATTGGCGGGGACCCTCCCCCGCTGATCGCTTCTCCTCCTGGCTGTCTTCCGACCCGGCTTCCGATCCGATCCGGATCGGAAGGCAGCCAGAGCCCCACCACGCCGGCCCATCGCGTGTTCGTCGTCAGGACGCCGGCAGCCAAACCGGAGGGTGTTGGTCGGGCAAGCCATGGCAGAGCCCTCGTCTGGCAGGGAGGGATCGTCCCCCTTTGTCACGGAGGTCTTCCATGGCGGTCGCGGACGGGCAATCGAAAGGCCCGCGTATGCGTACGGCGACACGGCGAGAGGGTGCGCACTCCACCCTCAATGAGAAGCCCGGCGCGCATCCGCACCTCGCCCCGGGGTGGATATCGGCTCTCGCTTCGCTCGGCCGCCGCTGCTTCGGCGTGGCGCCGAAGCAGGAACGCCGCGCCCCACACACAAAGCCCATACCCCAGTGGGGGTACTCGCCCGAGACCTAGACCGTTTTCCAGGCATTCAGCAGCAAAGGCAATGCCACGGGCTCACCGGGCCGGAGCGTCACACATGCAGAGATCCCGGCCCATGCCCACAGCTGGTTTGGGCCGAACGGCTGAACATTGGCCTCCTTCGACGCCCTTCACCCGACTCGCCCACACCCTGTTCGGAATCGCGCGCCAGGTGCGCCGCTGCCCGGACGGACGGTTCAGGTGCCGGCAGGCTCCCTGACGTTCGCCCGCACCCAGTCAACGATGGACGTCGTCGTGGCACCGGGCGTAAAGATCTCGGCCACCCCCAGTTCCTTCAGCGGTGGGATGTCCGCGTCCGGGATGATCCCGCCACCGAAGACCTTGATGTCCTCTGCCTCCCGCTCCTTCAACAGCGCGATCACCTTGGCGAAGAGCGTGTTGTGCGCACCCGAGAGGATGGAGAGTCCGATGGCGTCCGCGTCCTCCTGAATCGCCGTGTCCACGATCTGTTCGGGCGTCTGGTGCAGGCCCGTGTAGATGACTTCCATGCCGGCGTCACGCAGGGCCCGCGCGATCACCTTGGCTCCGCGATCATGGCCATCGAGCCCCGGCTTGGCCACCACCACGCGGATCGGACCCGTCACACCCATCGCTGCCTCCACATAGCCGACTCCGCCGCAAGTGAACGAACGTTATCTCCAGCATCCCGCAGCTACCCGTTTCGCGGTGAACAGGGAGGGGGAAATCACACACTGGGACATGTTCGCTATGCGTCGTACCCGCTGCACCAGGCAGACAAGCCAGGGCGAGGCCGGCGCAAGGGAGCCGCTTCAGCGCTGGATGGCCCTGCCGTCAGCCGCACGGCACGGAGATCCGGCACCCACGCCTCGGCGAGCGCCGATGCCATCGGCGCTCGCGGAAGCCGCTGAGGAGGCCCCACTGAGGGCATCCCGAGCGACGATGCTGTCCTTCGGGATGTCATACGGAGGTCGGCCCATGCAGGTCCTGCCCTTCCTTCCCCTCAGCCTGAGCCTCGGCCTGGCCCCGCTGCCCCAGTGCCTTTCACTGAATCCGGGCATGAACGGCTGGGATCTGCACACCGTCAGCCTGCGCACGGCCCAGCAGCTGCGTTCCCTGTGTGACCTGCGCATCCCTGGCACGGTGCTCCGCGCGACAGCCCTTGAGCTGGCCATCCTCGCCGGACATGCACTGCTCTACCCCTCCGGCTTCGCCCCCGAGCGCAGCGGCATCCCTTCACCCCAGAAGCCGCCGACCACCTGCGATGACGACCCCTCCGAACTGCAAGGCGAGCGGCCGGCGGCGCAGCACACCGGGACTGACAAGACCGCAGACACCGCAGACACCGCGGACACCGGAATCAGCGGGGACAGCGGGGACAGCGGGCCAGGAACCCTGCGCGTCGACCGCCCACGCCCCCTCGACGCCGGCAAGGCGCCGCGTCCGCGCCAGGGTGCCCGGCAGAAACAAGCCCCTCACCCGGGCCGGCGCAGCGGCGCGGCGAACCGGACCGCGTCACCCGCACCCGCACGGGCATCCGGCCAGCCCCGGAACAAAACTCGCACCGGGCCACAGAGCCCCACTGCCACCCAGCCGCCGGAGCGCCCCGACCAGGAGCACCCTCCCGTCATCATGTTGCACGGCTTCGCCGACAACCGGTCGGTCTTCGTGCTGCTGCGGCGATCCCTCGCCCGGCACGGTTGGCACCATCTCGAATGCCTGAACTACTCCCTGCTGACCTGTGACATCCGCGCCGCTGCCGACCTCCTGGGCCGGCACGTCGAGGAGATCTGCGAGCGCACGGGACAGCCCAGGGTCGACATCGTCGGCCATAGCCTCGGCGGGCTGATCGCCCGCTACTACACACAGTGTCTCGGCGGTGACCTACGCGTCCGCACTCTGGTCACCCTGGGCACTCCCCATGCCGGCACCACGGTCATCCCGCTCGCCAGCGCACACCCCATCGTGCGGCAGATGCGCCCGGGGTCCTCGGTCATCGAGGAGCTGGGGCGGCCCGCACCGGGCTGCCGTACGCGATTTATCAGCTTCTGGAGCGATCTCGACCAGTTGATGGCCCCGGTCGAGACGGCACGTCTGGACCACCCCGATCTCCTGGCCACGAATGTGCAGATCAGCGGTGTCGGCCATCTCGCACTCCCGGTCCACCCGGCCGTTGCCGCAGGCATCCGAAGGGCGTTGGAGCCCGATGAGTCCCACGCCGGAAGCGCCGACAGCGCCTCGGTCGCCTAGGCCACGGCTGGGACCCGTATTCCCCGGCGCGCACGACGGCTCCTCGCTCCGCCCGGAACGGTCACAGCACCTACTTAACTCCGCCTCAAGACCCTCATGCTCGACGGCGATTCCCTAGACGACAGCGACAAATCGGTCAGCCAAAGCTCGAACGTGTTTCGAACATAGAGCCAAACCTAGGTCTGCACCTCGCCGAAAGACGCTCGAATGCCCGTTTCCTGATTGGCCAAAACCTCAGGAAGATTGTCGCCGTCGCATACCGCCGGGTACAGTCGCGCCACTGGTTCCCCTGCTGGGATTCAACTGCTCCATGGCCCCAGAAAGCCAGTTCCTGCTGCCGAGGCGAGAGAGAAGTTGGTGAACGACCAGCACGCCCACGCCGGGCACGTCGGCTACGACAACAACCCCACCGGCAGCTTTGACATCGATCCGCTCTTCGGTGCCATCGCTCACGCACCGGCCGGGTACGAATCGGTTTCCCACGGTGGCGGCTATGAAACCGGCGCCTGGGACACGGGATCGCATCAGAGCGCCGACTACGGAACGTACGCGGAACCGCAGCAGATCGACCCGTTCGTCCAGGTCGACCCCACCGGGCAGTGGGACGCGGCTGCATGGAACCAGACCGGTCACACCGGTCAGTTCGACACGGCCGCCGCCACCTTCGTGCCCGACTCGACCGGCCAGTGGACGGTCACGGGCGCCGACAGCGGCGCGTACGACGCCACCGCGTGGAACGTGGGCACGGAAGCAGGCGTACCCCAGCAGTTCACACCTGATCATGAGTTCACCGCAAATGATTTCGGCGTGAACCACGGTGATTTCGGCGCCGAAGCACCGTCGGAGCTGATGGCGGACCACTCCCAGGACTTCAACGCCCAGGACTTCGGCACCCAGGACTTCAACGCCCAGGACTTCAGCGCTGAGACCTTTCAGCCCGACGCCTATGGGTCCGAAGCCTTTCAGTCCGAGACGTACGGGCCCGACGCCTATGACACCGGTTCGTACCCGACCGGGACCTATGAGGCGGGCGGATACGAGAGCGGGCACCAGGAAGTCGGCGCCTTCGACACCGGGTCGTATGAGACCACCTCTTACGAGACCGGCTCGTACACCTTCGCGGCTCATGAGGACGGTTCGGAACCGGGCTCGGAGGCAGACCTCAACAGCACCGGTGAGCTCGGCCCGAGTCTCGACCCCGAACCCGACCACACCTTCGTCTTCGACGTCGATCTGGACCTCGCGCACAGCGCTCCCGAGACCGCTTTCGCTGCGGACGACGACACCGACGCTGACGCGGACCAGCCCTCCGACGAGGAGTTGGGGCTGATCACGCCCGTCGCTCCGGTGACGCCGCGTCCCGTACGACGTTCCCACGGCAGCAGCAGCACCGGACGGGGGCGCCGCCGCACTCCGGCCAAGCGTTCCGCTTTCCTGACGGTCGCCGTGCCCTCCGCCTGTGTGATGGGGGTCGCCGGTATCGCTGCCGCCTCTGTCGGCGGCCTCAGCGGGGGCGACGCCAAGAAGGACGACACCACCAAGCTCGCCGCAGCCGATGTGGCCTCCAGCGCTGCCACGACCGCTGCCGCCAACAACAAGATGGACACCCAACTCGCGGCGCTCCACGCGGAAGCCCGCGACTTCGGCGATCGCGCATCCCGCACCCAGGAACGCATCGACCTCAAGGTGCGTCAGGAAGCCGAGCGCAAGAAGCGCGAGGAAGAGGCCAAGAGGCGCGAGGCCCTGCGCCCCAAGTTCTCCCTGCCCGTGCGGCAGAACGGCATCAGCGCCTACTACGGCCAGTCCGGAGTCAACTGGGTCTCGCTGCACACCGGCATCGACTTCCCGGTGGGCTACGGCACCGAAGTCCTCGCCGCGACGGACGGGACCGTACGCACCCAGTTCAACAGCGCCTACGGCAACATGGTCATCCTGACCGCCCCCGACGGGACCGAGACCTGGTACTGCCACTTGAGCAGTGCCAAGATCCGCTCCGGCACCGTGAAGGCCGGCGAGGTGATCGCGTACGCCGGGGACTCCGGGAAGTCAACAGGACCGCACCTCCACTTCGAGGTCAGGCCCGGCGGCGGCGCGGCGATCAACCCCTTGCCGTGGCTGCAAAGCCACGGTCTCAACCCCGTCTAAGAAGCCTGCCCAGCGCCCGTATCCGATGTCGGATGCGGGCGCTTCCAACGTCCGGGCGTGCCTCAGCGTGCGTATGTCTCCGGCACGTCCCGCTGGTCAGCGGATGGCCGGGAGGCTCCCTGACCCACCCGCATCGGCTGAGCCAGGATCGGCCCGGACGGCGCGGTCGGCATCAGACGATCGCGCCCTCGCGGGCCGGGTCCCTCACAACTTCTCGACCGGTGCGTACCTCAGCAGCAGACGCTTGGGCTTCTCGTCCCCGAAGTCGATCGTCGCCTGCGCATCCGCACCCACACCCGTGACCGCGACGACCGTCCCCAGGCCGAACTGGTCATGCGTGACGCGGTCACCGATCGACAGCGAGATGACCGGCTTCTCGGCGGCGCCGCCGCGACGGGTGGCAAAGCCGGAGGCACCCGCCCGACCACGGGACGAGGGCGCGGAGGACAAGCGCGACCCGAGGCCCGACACGGGACCCGCGGGCGCTGCCATCGGCCCCGTGCGCTTCCACTGGAGGTGCTGGACCGGAATCTCCTCCAGGAACCGCGAGGGCGGGTTGTACGCGGGCTGGCCCCAAGCACTGCGCATCGCCGAGCGCGTGAGGTAGAGCCGCTCGCGCGCCCTGGTGATACCCACGTACGCGAGCCGGCGCTCCTCCTCCAGTTCCTTCGTCTGGCCGAGGGCACGCATGTGCGGGAAGACTCCGTCTTCGAGGCCGGTCAGGAACACCACCGGGAACTCGAGGCCCTTGGCGGTGTGCAGGGTCATCAGGGTGATCACCCCGGAGCCGTCCTCGTCCTCGTCGGGGATCTGGTCGGAGTCGGCGACCAGCGCGACCTGCTCCAGGAACTCCGCGAGGGTGCCCGCTCCCTCGTCCTCGGTGCGCGCCTGCTCAAACTCCAGCGCGACGGCGGCGAGTTCTTGGAGGTTCTCGATGCGGGTCTCGTCCTGCGGATCGGTCGACGCCTGGAGTTCGGCCAGATAGCCGGTCTGCTCCAGTACGGCTTCCAGTACGACCGCGGGGCCGGCGCCCGAGTCGACGATCGTGCGCAGGGTCTCCATCAGTGCGTTGAACCGCTTGACGGCATTGGCCGAGCGGGCCGCCATGCCGTACGCCTCGTCCACGCGCCGCAACGCCTGTGGGAAGGTGATCTTCTCGCGCAGGGAGAGGGCGTCGATCATCGCCTCGGCACGGTCGCCGATGCCCCGCTTGGGAACGTTGAGGATGCGGCGCAGCGGAACGCTGTCCTCGGGGTTGGCCAGCACCCGTAGGTACGCCAGCACGTCCCGGACTTCCTTGCGCTCGTAGAAGCGCACTCCGCCGACGACCTTGTACGGCAGCCCGACCCGGATGAAGATCTCCTCGAAGACCCGGGACTGGGCGTTCGTCCGATAGAAGATGGCGACATCGCCGGCTTTGGCGTCCCCGGCGTCCGTGAGGCGGTCGATCTCGTCGGCGACGAACTGGGCCTCGTCGTGTTCGGTGTCGGCGACGTAGCCGGTGATCTGGGCGCCCGCGCCGGCGTTCGTCCACAGGTTCTTGGGGCGACGGCTCTCGTTGCGCTCGATGACGGCGTTGGCGGCGGAGAGAATCGTCTGGGTGGACCGGTAGTTCTGCTCCAGCAGGATCGTCTTCGCGTTCGGATAGTCCTCCTCGAACTGGAGGATGTTGCGGATCGTCGCACCACGGAAGGCGTAGATGGACTGGTCCGCATCGCCGACGACGCAGAGTTCGGCGGCGGGCAGGTCGTCGTACCCCTGGCCCACCAGCTCGCGTACGAGCGTGTACTGGGCGTGATTGGTGTCCTGGTACTCGTCGACCAGGACGTGCCGGAACCGCCGCTGATAGTGCTCGGCGACGTCGGGGAACGCCTGGAGCAGATGGACGGTGGTCATGATGATGTCGTCGAAGTCCAGGGCGTTGGCCTCGCGCAGCCGTGCCTGGTACATCCGGTACGCCTCGGCGAGCGTCTTCTCGAACTGGTCCCCCGCCTGGTCGGCAAAGGTCTCCTCGTCGATCAGCTCGTTCTTCAGGTTCGAGATCTTGGCGCTGAACGACTTCGGCGGGAACTTCTTCGGATCGAGGTCGAGATCGCGGCAGACCAGGGCCATCAATCGCTTGGAGTCCGCCGCGTCGTAGATCGAGAACGACGAGGTAAAGCCGAGCTTCTTGGATTCACGGCGCAGGATGCGGACGCAGGCGCTGTGGAAGGTGGACACCCACATGGCGTTGGCCCGCGGTCCGACGAGCTGCTCGACGCGCTCCTTCATCTCACCGGCGGCCTTGTTGGTGAAGGTGATCGCCAGTATTTCCCCGGGGTGCACGGAACGGGTCCCGAGCAGATGCGCGATCCGATGGGTCAGGACCCGGGTCTTGCCCGAACCCGCTCCGGCGACGATGAGCAGCGGGGAGCCCGTGTGCACGACGGCGGCGCGCTGCTGCTCGTTCAGCCCGTCCAGGAGGGCTTCCGGGTCCACCACGGTGCGCGGTGCGCCATCACGGTGGTAGGCGTCCCGGGCAGGAGGTACGTCGAAGGCACCCTGGAAGAGATCGTCGGGGATCTCCTCCCGGGCATGGCCCTCGGGGTCCTCATGGTCCTCGGGCGGCGGGGGCTCCTGCGAGGCGTGCTGGAGGTTCGCCAGGAAGTGTTCGTCAAAGAGGCTGCTCATCGCTCTACGAGTCTAGGCCGACCCACTGACAACCCGGGGCCGCACCGACCGATCGGGGCGGGACGGCCCCCGTCACGGCTGCCAGCCGTGACCCGGCCGGCCGGGCCCCGATGCCCGGGTGTCCGGCGCCCCCCGCGCCGCGACATCAGGGTTGGCGGTTCAAAACCGCAGCTCACGGTGGATGTCCAGGCGCGGTGACCAGTGGGGAGCGGATCGCGACGACAGCCGGGTTCACGGGCTGGGCGGGGCGGCGAGAAATTGCGTTGGCGGGCCGTGACGAGCCGTGTAGCGTCGCTCGCGTATCTGTTGTCGCCGTGAGGAGAGGCCGTTGCGCCGCTGAGGTCCGAGATGCCGTGCCCCGTCCTACCGGTGTGCACGTGCGCGACCTCAGAAGCGAGCTGCCCGGGGAGCTGACGTTCCCCCCTTCCGGCGTTCTCCTCTCTGTGTTCTCCCCCCTGTGCCGTGGTCCGCGGCGCACGGCATCTCCCTGTGCAGTCCTGTTCGCACGTCGCGATGGAGATCCGCTGATGTCTCGTTCCCCTTCTTCTCGTTCCCCTTCTCCTTCCCCTTCCTCTTCTCCTTCCGTCGTCTGTTCCCGTCTGTCGTTCACCTGGCCGGAGGGCACCGACGTACTCGCCGACGTCTCCTGCGCACTGGGCGCCGGTCGAACCGGGCTGGTCGGCGACAACGGCAGCGGCAAGTCCACTCTGCTCCGGCTGATCGCCGGGCAGCTCACTCCCACGAGCGGCACCGTCCTGGTCGCAGGAGAGGTCGGATACCTCCCGCAGGATCTGACACTGGCCACCGAACGGCGCGTGGACGAGGTCCTGGGCATCGCGGACACCCGTGCCGCCCTGCACGCCATCGAGGCCGGTGACACCCGCCCGGAGCAGTTCGACGCGATCGGCGACGACTGGGACGTCGAAGAGCGCACCCGGGCCCTCCTGGATCAGCTCGGTCTCGGCCGGGTCGGGCTCGATCGCACGGTGGGCCAGGTCTCCGGCGGCGAGGCCGTGCTGCTGTCGCTGGCCGCGCTGCTGCTGGCCCGTCCCCAGGTACTGCTGTTGGACGAGCCGACCAACAACCTCGATCGAGCGGCCCGCCGACGCCTTTCGACGGCGCTCGCCGGCCACTGTGGTGCGGTGATCGTCGTCAGCCACGATCGGCAACTGCTGGAACAGGTGGATCAGATCGCCGAGCTGCGCAGCTCGGAGGTACGGGTCTTCACCGGCGGCCTCAGCGCCTACCGAACTGCCGTCGCGATCGAGCAGGAGGCCGCCACTCGCTCGGTACAGGCGGCCGAGGCACAGGTCGCCCGGGAGAAGAAGGAACTGGACCTGGCCCAGACCCGACAGGCCCGCAGTGTCCGGTACGGGAAGAAGATGTACGCGGACAACCGGCTGGACAAGACGACGATGCAGGCGAAGAAGCGCTCGGCCCAGGTCGCAGCGGGGAAGGAACGCGGTGTCCACGAGGAACGGCTGACTGCGGCGCGCGAGCGGTTGGACCGGGCGGAGGCACTGGTGCGCGAGGACGCGCCCCTCCGACTCGACCTGCCCGCCACGACCGTGCACCCGGGACGCGCGGTGCTGAGTCTGCGGAGCGTACAACTGCGTACGGGTGCGGTCATCGACACCGTGGATGTCCACGGACCGCAGCGCATCGCCCTGCTCGGTGGCAACGGCGCGGGGAAGACGACGCTGTTGCGCACCATCAGCGGGCAGCTCGCCCCGGTGGGGGACGGGGCGAGGGACGCGGTGTCCGTACGCGTACCGATGCGGTATCTGCCGCAGCGCCTGGACGTCCTCGACGACGACCGTACGATCGAGCAGAACGTGACCCGGCTGGCCCCCACCGCGACCGACAACGAGATCCGGGCCCAACTGGCTCGATTCCTCTTCCGGGGAGCTCGGGCCGAACAGCGGGTGGGAACGCTCTCCGGGGGCGAGCGGTTCCGTGCCACATTGGCCGCACTCCTGCTGGCCGACCCCGCTCCGCAGTTGCTCATGCTCGACGAGCCCACGAACAGCCTGGACCTGGCCAGCGTCACCCAACTCACCCAGGCGCTGGCCGGCTATCGCGGCGCGTTGATCGTCGCCAGTCATGACCGGGCGTTCCTCAAGGAGTTGGAGATCACCCGCTGGTGGACCCTGGACGCTGAAGGGCTGACCGAGGGGCGTCCCGAGGAACCAGCGGGCTGACCGGGGAACGAGGGGCTCGCCGAACGCCCGGGAGCCGAGGCGGTTCGGGCTGGACCGCTCCCGAGCACGTCAGCGGGTGCCCTGGCCTGATCCGGCCGCTGGTCGGAGCCTGGCAGCCTGCGCAAATGCCACAGAAGACCAGGTTCGGTCACACATGGAACTCGTACAGATGCGAAAGGTAATCATCCGAGCTCGACGGCGCACCGAATGAAAAGGTCACGAAAATGTATCGGACAAATCGAACACCAATCTTCACAGCAGCCACACGGTTTGGCTAGCGTGCTGGCTCAGGCAGCCCGCACCACTGCGGCGACCCACGCCGATCGGGCAGCCACGCCGAATTCGGTCTCCACCCCCATGGGAGACGGGAACCGGGGAACCACCGTGCATCACCGGGGTGAATCGGGCCTGTTCGTGCGCAGGCCCGTAGGGCTCTTCCGTCCGCCCGAACCCGACAGCTAACCCGGTAGGCGGCCTACGGAAGAAGGAGATGCCGGCCCTTGGTGTCGCATCGCAAGGCCCGAAGTCGCAAGGTAAAACCCTCACCTGCCGTGGGACTCACCACGGCGGCCATGGCGTCCGTCGGAATCCTCCCGGCGCAGGACGCACAGGCGGCGGATGACCGGACGCCATCCGTGGAGGAAGTCCAAGAGAAGATCGGCGCCCTGTACCGGAAGGCCGGTACGGGGATGCCGCCGCGGGGAGCGGCGCAGCAGGCAGCCGCCGAAGAACGCCGCGAGGTCGAGGAGTTGCGGTCCGACTACGCCCGACGCGCGGAACGCCTCAGGCAGACGGGCAGAGCCCTGGGATCCTCGGAGGAGCAGCACCCCGCGAAGCCATCGGCTCCGACCGAGCGGCCGAAGGCCCCGGGCGGTGCACCGGCCGAAGACGGTCGGAGAGTGCCGCTGGAGGCGGCGGCGGTCGGCACCCAACACCGCCCAATCGCCGAGAGAACGCAGCGAGCCGCATTCGCCGAAACACCGTCCGAGGCGGGTCGGCCCACCTCGCTCCCCCGCTCACCGAGCTTCCTCCGCACGGGAAAGCAGCAGGTGCAGTCGAAGCTGATCCAGGCGCGCTCCGTGCTGTGGCGGGGGGACGCCGAGGCCAGAGCCCGATTCGCGGCCGTCGAGCAGGAGATGGCGGCCGAGGCATGGCGGATCACCCAGGAGGAGGCCAGACACACGGCGATGGCCCGGGCCGCGGAGGAAGCGGAACTGAAACGGCTGGAGCGGGAGCGCCAGAGGCATCCGGGCTCGCCCTGGGGCGCGGCTCTCGCCGAAGGGGTGCTCGCCTTCGTCCGGGCCCAGTTGGGGAAGCCCTATGTACGGGGTGCGACGGGGCCGCGTTCCTATGACTGCTCGGGCCTGACACGGGCGGCCTGGAGAGCGGCCGGGGTGGATCTCCCCCGTACAGCCCGGGAGCAGGCGCATGCCGGGCGGCAGGTGGACATGGGCGGGCTACGCCCCGGTGACCTGGTCTTCTTCTATGACGACAGCAGCCATGTCGGCATCTCCATCGGCGGCGACAGAATGATCCACGCGCCGCAACCGGGCGTGGACGACCATGTGGAAGTGCGGGAGGAGTCGATCTACATGATGCCGATCCGAGGGATCGTCCGACCTGCCTGACATCTGACGGCTCCGCCCCGCGCGGACTCCCTCTCAGCGCGCAGTCCCGGCTGAACACACCCCGTGAACCGGCCCTGTTCGCCCCGTACGGATCGACCTTCGGGTCGGCCCCACGGGGCGGGCGGGCCGGGCGGGCCGGGCGGGTGTGCATGGCATGGCGTGCGTGGCGATGAAGGCCGTCCTACCGTGCGCGTCAGGTCCAGACGGTGGCGATGAAGATGTTCGCGACCGTCAGTCCACCGACCGCAGCGAACAGCCCCTTCTCGACGCTCTCCTCGTCCCGCTTGACGTACACCAGGCCCAGGATCACGACCAGCACCGCCATCTTGATGCCGATCTTGATGTTGTTCACCGTCTGGTCGTCGGCCTGGTTGAGGCCCACCAGTGCGACGCCGGTGACCAGCATCGTCAGCGCCCCGTGCAGCATGGCCGGATTGAAACGGGCAGTACCGGCAGATATCGCCTTCATCTGCGTCAGAAATCCGCCCAGCAGAGAAGCGATGCCGATGATGTGCAGCGCCACGAAGACATTGATGAGTGCGTCCATGGGGCGGAGCCTAGCCCTCCCCATATCACCACCCTCAGGTCAGGTGTACCTCATTCGCCGCATCGGTCACAGGGGTACGAAGTGGGTCACACCTCCCGCGGGAACCCCTTCAGAAATCAACGCGAGGTGGGCACCTTCCACCACATTCGGTCGATAGCACTCCACTAACGCCATCTCAGGCATACGGTCCTGGCCCAGGCGACCTCCCGCCTCCGGTTCCCCCTCACCGGCTTCACGGAAGGACGTGGACGCTCTCGTGGCCGCGCATCATCAGCACCGCAAGCCCCGAAAGTCCCGGCAGTACCCGCTCGCCGGCTCGGCCGTCCGCACGGCCAGCGCTCTCGCTCTCGTCGGAACTGCGACCGCCACCGCATTCCAAGGCACCGCACAGGCCGCCCCCGCACCCACCCCCACACAGATCAAGGCCGAGGTCGACGGTCTCCAGCGGGAGGCGAAGACCGCGGCGGAGCAGCATGACCGGGCTCGCCAGGCAGTAGCCCGCGAACGCGTCGCACTCGACGGGTTGCGGGACGCGGCCGTACGCGAGGTGGAGCGGCTCAACACCACCCGTCGCCTTCTCGGCTCCATCGCCGCCGCCCAGTACCGGGCCGGGGGCAGCGCACCCGGCCTGGAGGTCGCTTTCACCTCGACCCCGGACGAGTATCTGCGGCGGACCGCCTTCGCCGCACACATCGGTGACCGTCGGGCCGCGACGGTGGCCTCGGCCGAGCAACAGGCAAAGCGTCTGGCGACACTGCGGAAGCAGGGGAAGCGCACCGCCCTCGCGCTCCGCACCCACCAGGACGAGCAGGCACGGCACAAGGCGACCGTCCAACACAAGCTCGCAGCCGCCCAACAACTCCTCGGCGCCCGCTACGCCCTGCGCGTCGACCGGGCCGCGGGGCACGGCACACCAAGAGCGGCGGCCGTCACACCCATCGCCGAGCCGCACGCCACGGGCGCCGCCACCACCCGGGCCGACCGGGCCATCGCCTATGCCCGCCAAGCCATCGGGAAGCCCTATGTCTGGGGTGCGACCGGACCCGATGCCTTCGACTGCTCGGGACTGACCCGGGCCGCCTGGCAGTACGCGGGGGTCCAACTGCCCCGCACCACCTACGGCCAGATCGACTCGGGGACCCGGATCCCGCGATCCGCGCTCGCCCCCGGCGATCTGATCTTCTTCTACTCCGGAGTCAGCCATGTGGGGCTCTACATCGGCGACGGCAAGATGATCCACGCACCCCGGCCCGGTGAGAACATCCGCATCGCACCGATCGACGAGATGCCCTTCGCGGGGGCCACCCGCCCCGGGTGACCAACGGCTTCCCCGGAGCGCCGCTCCAGCCGGGTGGCAGCAGTGGTGCTCACCATCCGTGCGTTCGGCGATGTGGCGCCCCGGGAGTGCCTCATACCTCGCGGTAGGTCATGCCAGCGCACCAAGGGCTCCCTCCTTGGTGGTCACGGCCGGTGCGGGCGGGGGCGTGGTCGACGGTGGGCACGGTGGAGGTTTCGGGAGGCGGGACATCAGGTGTCAGGCAACCAGCGGCTGTTCCACATGGGGGCGGGTACCCGCGGGCCTCTGTATGCGTCGATGGGTCTCGTGCCGGCGGCTGCCGATGAGCGAAGTCGATTCGGTTGACGTGGACTTCGCAAGCACGGCGTTGCCCTTGCACGGCCCTCGGTGGTGAACTCCCAGCCAGATCAGACGACTTGTGGATTCGTGGAGGAAACCATACGGTTCAGTCGTGGAGTCTCGTCCACGAAACCACATGAGGAGTCGGCATGGACAACCTGAAGCTGCGCACGGCAGTGGTCGCCGCACTGGCCGACGTCGAGTCCGTCAAGGCCAAACTCACCAGCTTGCTGACGGAGATCGAAGGGACCGAGACCGTCGACCTCGGGCGCCAGGGTCGCTGGACGAAGGCGCAGGTCGCCCTGGTGTGGAGCAGGGTCGACCATCTTCCCGGTGTCCAAGCCCTGTTCGCCGCCACCGCGGAACGCCCCGACGAGAAGGTCACATTCACGGAGATCATCGAGCGCTCCGGGCTCGCCGAGCGTCAGCAGGCCAACGAGCACGCAGCCCTCAGCCGCATCTCCGCCCAGCTCTTCCAGGAGAAGCGCTGGCCCATCGAGAACAGCCAGGGCAGCATCGACAGCGCGACGGGCAAGGCGGAGATGCTGTACTGGATGGACGGCCGGATCGCCCGCTGGTGGCTCGACATCACGGCATAGGCGTCAGCGCACAAGCGTCACTGCACGGGCATATCGCGCAGGAGTCGCCCACGGGCGTCACGGTGGCGAGATCACCACTCGGCAACACCGTTCGAGCATCGTCGCGGCCCCTGGGCCAGCACGGCCGGACATCGCACGGCCGGTAGGGGTCCAGCCGTGCGAGGAGCCCGCCCGCCACAGGCTCACACCAGTCGTCGGGCCGTCGCCCAGCGCGTCAGTTCATGGCGGTTCGACAGTTGGAGCTTGCGCAGGACCGCCGACACATGCGACTCCACGGTCTTCACCGAGATGAACAGCTGCTTGGCGATCTCCTTGTAGGCGTACCCCCTCGCGATCAACCGCAGCACCTCCCGCTCCCGTTGGGTGAGCCGGTCCAGGTCCTCGTCGACCGGGGGTGCGTCGGTGGAGGCGAACGCATCGAGGACGAACCCCGCGAGCCGGGGTGAGAAGACCGCGTCCCCCTCCTGTACCTGGAAGATCGATTCCACCAGATCGGTGCCCGTGATCGTCTTGGTGACATAGCCGCGGGCACCGCCGCGGATCACTCCGATCACATCCTCCGCTGCGTCCGACACGGACAGTGCCAGAAAACGCACGGGGTCCTCGCCGGCCGCCATCAGGGAAGCACAGCGCCGCAGCACCTCGACGCCACCGCCACCCGGCAGATGGACGTCCAGCAGGACGACCTCGGGGCGCGTCGCCGTGATCACGGTGACCGCCTGGTCCACGTCCGCGGCCTCGCCGACCACCTCGACACCGGTGCGCTCGGTCGCTCCGATCTCCGCCTGGACACCGGTACGGAACATGCGGTGGTCATCGACCAGCACCACCCGCACCCGCCGCTCGCCGCTCTCCCCTGGCGCCGTCGCTTCGGTCATTGTTCCGCCCTCTCCATGGCCCGTTCCATCTCCAACTCGACCTCCGTACCCCCGCCGGGCGCCGGACGGAGTCGGGCCGTACCGCCGTTGCGCTGCATACGGCCGATGATCGACTCCCTGACGCCCATCCTGTCGTCCGGCACGGAGTCCAGGTCGAAACCGGGCCCCCGGTCCCGTACGGAGACATAGACCGTGCGGCCGTCGACTTCGGCGAAGACCTGGACCGCACCGCCCTCGCCACCGTACTTGGCCGCGTTCACCATTGCCTCGCGTGCGGCCTGCATCTGTGCGCTCAATCCGTCGTCGAGCGGACAGTCACCGACCACCACGACCTCCAGCGGGACGCCGTGCTTGTCCTCGACCTCGGCCGCCGCCTTCTTCACCGCATCCGCGAGGGTGTCGGGCTCCTCGGCCTCGTCCTTGCCCGTGCCCTCGGGTTTGTAGAGCCAGTTGCGCAGCTCACGCTCCTGGGCGCGGGCGAGGCGGCGCACCTCACCGGCGTCATCGGCGTTGCGCTGGATCAAGGTGAGGGTATGGAGTACGGAGTCGTGCACGTGCGCCGCGACCTCGGCGCGCTCCTGGGCCCGGATGCGCATGGTCCGCTCCTCCGAGAGGTCCTGGCTCATCCGAACCAGCCATGGGCCGGCGAGCAGGGCGATCCCGGAGAGCACGGCTATCGCGGCGGTGAGCACATTGCCGAGTTGCGCCGCCGACCCCCGGACGACGACGAAGACGCTGAAGCCCATGCCGACCAGCGCCACCCCGGCCAGGCCCCGCCCGAGTTGGAACAGCCGGCGACGACGGGTGTTGGCCTCGCTCCAGCGGGCACGGCGGGCGTTGTCCGCCTGGCGCCACACCAGGACGACACCCGCGCCGACCAGCACCGTCGGCCACACATAGCGGTTGGTACCGCTGCTGGTGTCGAGGTTGCCGACGAAGATCGATGCGCCGAAGACCAGGGCGATCATCGCGAACAGTTGGCCCTTGTCGGGCTTGCGGAGCCTTCGTCTGCCGTCGTTCGCCACCTCGAAGAGGGAGCGCGGCTGCGCACCCTTTCCGCCCACCCCGAGCGGTACGACGATCCAGAACACCGCGTACAGCAGGATGCCGAGTCCCTCGGTCATGAACAGGCCGAGGAAGACCAGCCGGACCCAGACGACCGGCAGACCGAGATGACCCGCCAGGCCCCGGGCGACCCCGCCGAGGAACCGGCCGTCGGCACTGCGGTAGAGCTTGCGCGGCGGTGCCTCCTCGGGCAACGGGGCGCGCGGAGGGGCGGCGGTACGGGGCGTGGCGGCGGGCATGCACCGATCGTCACACGGGAGAGGGCCCCGCGGTATCGGGGGCGACCCTGAGAGCACCCCGGGAAGGAACCCGATGCCCACCCGTATCCGGCCGGAGCGGGGCGGCCTCCGCCGAACCCGGAACCGCCACCGGCGCGACCCGGGGCAGCCGCCCCCTCGGATGTGGGTCTCTCAGGGATAGATCTCAGGGACGGGCCAGGGTCGGCGCGGGTGCCATCACGGACGAACGCCCGTCACCATGGACCTATGACAGAGCCGATCGCCTTCCCGTGCCAGGTGGTGCACGTATGACCGGGCCGACCGCCGCACGGGGAGCGGGTGGCAGTGCACCGTCCGCAGGGGACGCCGCCGGCGGACAGCCCGCGGGCGCGTCCCCGCGGACGTCGGACGCGCGTCCCGGCCAGCCCCAGCCCGACCTGGCTGAGGAGCGCCCGTTGCGCCGTGCGTCACGGCAGAAGGTCCTGGGCGGCGTCTGCGGCGGGCTGGGCCGGTACTGCGACATCGACCCGGTGATCTTCCGGATCGTGATCGGCGTGCTCGCGGCGGCGGGCGGCATCGGGTTGATCCTCTACGGGTTCGCCTGGCTCCTGGTGCCGCTGGACGACGACGGGGAGAGCGAGGCCCGTCGACTGCTCTCGGGCCGGGTCGACGGACCCGCGCTGACCGCGACCTTCCTCGCCCTCCTGGGCTGCGGCCTGTTCCTCACCATGCTGAACAGCGGGGGGACCCTCGCCTTCGCCGCCCTGCTCACCCTCACCATCTCCGGTGCGGCGGTGTGGTCGCAGCGTCGACGTACGGTGCTGGAAACCGCGCACGTCGACCGGGCGACCGCCCAGACGGTCTCCGAAGCGCCGCCCGAGACCAAGGCCCCTCCGGTGCGGGAGGCACCGTCGTGGTGGCGGGACCCGATCGTCAAGGACGGCTCCACCGGCCCGGCTCCCTCCGACTACCTCTGGGGTCCCGAAAGCGCCCTGTCCGAAGCCGCCAGGGCGGTCCCCGGCAAGGGCGCACCCCCACGGTCCCGGCCGGTGGGGCCACGACGCATCGGCGGCACGGTGTTCATGCTGGCCGTGGTCGCCGGCTTCCTGGGCACACGGATGAGCTGGGACGGCCACCCCTTGGGTACGAGCCTCCAGATCGGACTGGTCTGCGCCCTGGGAGTCTTCGGTCTGGGCATCGCCATCAGCTCGGTGATCGGCCGCACCGGAGTCGGTACGGTCATGTTGACGGTCGTCACCGCGCTCCTGTTGGCGGGCGCCGCTGCGCTGCCGAAGGACATCAGTACCCGGTGGCTCCAGAAGGAATGGGCGCCCACGGCGGTCTCGGACATCAAGCCCCGCTATGAGCTGGGCTCGGGCGACGCGACCCTCAATCTGACGGCCGTGCCGGTGCCGACCGGGGGTTCGGTCTCCACGACGGCGGAGGTGGGCGCCGGCCGGCTCAAGGTGGTCGTACCGAAGGACGCGGTGGTCACCGTGTGGGCCACGGCGGACTTCGGGGAGATATCCCTGCCGGGCGACGCCAAGAACGACATCGACATCTCTACCGACGTGGAGCGGCGGCAGAGCCTGCCGGCGCCCAAGGGCGCCAAGCCCATGGGCGGAATCGAACTGCGTCTCAAGGTGGCCATCGGCCAGGTGGAGGTGACCCGTGCCGCGTCCTGATGTCGAGCAGCCGAGGACCGAGGAGTCCCAGGCCCCCCGAGAGATCAGCAAGCCCAACGAGATCAACGAGATCAACGAGCCCAACGAGATCAACGAGGCTGGCCACACGACGGTGGCCGCTGACGCCCGGCCGGACGAAGGCCCGCCCGGCCGCTCCCGGTGCGCTCCCGCCTCCTCCTCAGCCTCCCGTGTCGTGCACGGCTTCAGACCGGGTCGGCTGCTCGCGGGACTCACGGCCCTCACGCTGACCCTGCTCTACGCGGGCGACGCGGCTGGGGCCTGGCACATCCCCTGGTTCATCGTCTTCCCGGTGATCACAGGGGGTCTGTCCCTCGCCGGTGTGGCGGGCCTCGTGCACTATGGCCTGCGGCGCCGCCGAGCAGACACGGCCGCATCCAGCGAGAGCACGGACGCCCCCGCCAGGACCAGCGGCAACCAGGCCATCAGATAGACCAGGTCATTGCCGTAGTAGTACGGCTCGGTCTGCCAGCTCACGGTCAGCCAGAGGCTCAAGGAGATCAGGGCGCCGCCCAGGGCCGCCAGCCGAGCCAGTAGTCCGATGAGGGTGCCGAGGCCGACGGCCACTTCACCGAAGGCCAGGGCATAGCCGAAGCCCTCGGGGTTCCTCAGACCGAGGTCGACCAGCCAGGGCACGGCGGAGGTGTCCCGGACATTGCGCATCAGATCGCCGATGGAGCCGGCGCCGCTGTCGCGGAGGAAGCTGCTGTCCGTGAGTTTGTCGAGACCGGCATAGATGAACGTGACACCGAGGAAGATCCGCAGCGGCAGCAGGGCGTAGCGGCCCGCCTGCTCCCGTCGGGTCCGCGTAGTGCCGTCCCCGGCTGTCCACCGATGGCTCGTGCTCATGGCTCTCCCACCTCCCGTTGGCCCGTCATCTGACACTACGGACACCCGGGCCGAAAAGCTCACCAGATGTTCGATTCATCCCCAGGGCGGTGGCGGCTGACGATCGATCCGGGCACGGACTCAGCTCCGGGCGTACGGTCCGTTACTCCGGGCCGTACGTCGGCGTCCCACCGGGCCGTAGCCCTGCCGCTCGCGGAGCGGGCGATGCCCCAGCGACCACGACGAACGCCGTCACCCGAACGAACGGATGACGGCGTCGGCCTTCAGCGGTGGGCGGTCACCCCCACTCGATGGTCACTCCCACTCGATGGTGCCCGGCGGCTTGCTGGTCACGTCCAGCACCACACGGTTGACGTCGGCGACCTCATTGGTGATCCGGGTGGAAATCTTCGCCAGCACGTCGTACGGCATCCGGGTCCAGTCCGCGGTCATCGCGTCCTCCGATGAGACCGGACGCAGCACGATCGGGTGGCCGTAGGTCCGCCCGTCGCCCTGGACTCCGACACTGCGGACATCGGCGAGCAGCACGACAGGGCACTGCCAGATCTCACGGTCGAGGCCGGCCGCGGTCAGCTCTTCACGGGCGATGGCGTCGGCCTCGCGCAGCAGGTCGAGGCGCTCGCGCGTGACCTCGCCGACGATGCGGATACCGAGGCCCGGGCCCGGGAAGGGCTGCCGCTGGACGATCTCGTCGGGGAGGCCCAGTTCCTGGCCGACCATCCGGACCTCGTCCTTGAAGAGCTTGCGCAGAGGCTCGACCAGCGCGAACTCAAGGTCCTCGGGGAGGCCGCCCACATTGTGGTGCGACTTGATGTTGGCGGTTCCGCTGCCGCCACCGGACTCCACGACGTCCGGGTAGAGGGTGCCCTGGACGAGGAAGGCGACTTCCTCGCCGTCGGCCGCGCCCTCGGCGACGATCTCGGCCTGCGCCTGTTCGAAGACGCGGATGAACTCACGCCCGATGATCTTGCGCTTCTCCTCGGGGTCGGAGACACCGGCGAGCGCGGTCAAGAAGCGTTCCTGCGCGTCGACGACCTTCAGCGATACGCCGGTGGCCGCGACGAAGTCCTTCTCGACCTGCTCGGTCTCGCCCTTGCGCATCAGCCCGTGGTCGACGTAGACGCAGGTCAGCTGCGATCCGATCGCCTTCTGAACGAGCGCAGCCGCAACCGCGGAGTCCACGCCGCCGGAGAGGCCGCAGATGGCGCGCTTGGTGCCGACCTGCTCACGGATGAGGGCGAGCTGCTCCTCGATGACATTGCCGGTCGTCCACACCGGCTCGATGCCGGCGCCACGGTAGAGGAAGTGCTCCAGCACCTGCTGTCCGTGCGTGGAGTGCATGACCTCCGGGTGGTACTGGACGCCGTACAGCTTCTTCTCGTCGTTCTCGAAGGCCGCGACCGGTACGACGTCGGTCGACGCGGTGACGGTGAAGCCCTCGGGCGCGGCGGAACAGGCATCGCCGTGGGACATCCACACGGGCTGCTCGGACGGCGTGCCTTCGAAGAGGGTGGAGCCTGGCTTGCTGACGTGCAGCGGAGTGCGTCCGTACTCACGGGCGCCGGTGTTGTCGACGGTGCCGCCGAGGGCGGTCGCCATCAGCTGGAATCCGTAGCACATGCCGAAGACGGGGACACCGGCCTCGAAGATCGCCCGGTCGAGCTTCGGAGCGTGCTCGGCGTAGACGGAGGACGGACCGCCGGAGAGGATGATCGCCTTGGGCTTCTTGGCCAGCATCTCGGCGACGGGCATCGTCGAGGGCACGATCTCGCTGAAGACCCGTGCCTCACGGACGCGGCGGGCGATGAGCTGGGCGTACTGCGCGCCGAAGTCGACTACGAGTACGACATCGGGCTCGGCAGCGGGAGACGCTGATGACACTGGCGGCCTTCCGGCGGGACTGGGTTTCGGTTCTCCCGATTCTACCGGGGCCAAGGGGGCGTCCCGGTCCGCGGAAGTTCCCACTCCGTCTCACCATCCGAACCCGGCGTTGGCTGCGCTGCGTCACCGGTCCATACTGATTCCATGCTTCAGCAGCTGACCTTCGAATTTACCTATGGCACCGGCCCGTCCGGCTGCCATGGTCGTGCTGTTTGAGCTAGTGACAAACGACTTCCCAGGCGCCCCGGGCCGATATGGCTCGGGGCGTTCTGTCATTCCCGGGCCATTGCCGCCCCGGGGCAGCCCCCTTGAGACAGAGGAGCCCCGCACGATGACCACGACGGCGAAGACGATCACGGAGCAGACCGGTGCCCGCACGGAGGAGGCGGCCGGCCTGATCACCGACGCACGTGAGCGCATCGACGCACTCGACGACCGGATCATCGGTCTCGTACAGGAACGGATGGCCGTGTCCGCGGTGATCCAGGACGCACGGATCTCCTCGGGTGGGCGACGGGTGAACCTATCGCGCGAGATGGAGGTTCTCGGCCACTTCCGAGAGGCGCTGGGCAAGCCGGGGACGGCGCTGGCGATGACACTGCTGGAGCTGTGCCGAGGCCGCGTCTGAATCAACGGGCCCGTGGCCGGACAGGCCCGACAAGGTGGTCGGGCGCAACTGAGTTCGGGTCCGCTCTCACCCGTACGGCGCGTGACCGAGGCCGAGCGGGCTTCGTTGGAACCCATGTCCGTGTCAGCCAGGGGCGGGCCTGGAAGGAAAACCACGCGTGGCTCCGCTGGGGCGTGTGACGTGCCGACGGCACGTCGTGGGACCTCGCACCAGCGCATGTGACCGGTCGGCAGGGGACAGCAGCCCGGTCACCCCAAAGCGGTCGACTCCGAGGACGCTCGGGGTCGACCGCAATCCGGTCGAAGCAGCTGCGCACTGCGTCCCACCCGACCCACCACCACACTTTCCGCCGTGTTTCCCACCGCGGCGAAACGACAGATCCCCTCCCCGCGGCGCACCCCCCAGCGCCGCGTCCGTCGGCACCACCGCCGCCCTGACACCGGCGCCGACGGGCAAGGGTCCCCGCGGACACACCTGCGGGGACCCTTGCCGTGTGCTCCTGCCCGTACTCCTGCCCAAGGTCACGGACCCCGGGACACGGACCACTGGACACAGACACCTGGACACAGGCACCTGGAACACGGACCCCGGGAACACGGAGCGGAGGATCACATTCCCCGCTCCGGCCCGTACCACTCGATGGACTGCTGCCCTGCCGGCCAGCGCTCCATCCGGAGAGGTCCCGGATAGAAGGCCGCGCTGTCGGGACCGACCATGTCACCGCCCGTCAGATACCGGCTCAACCATGCGCCGAACGACATCCGGTACTCGTAGAAGTCCTGCTCATCGCCGTCACAGGTGAGAAGCCGGTCCGGTTCGCCGTCCGCCCTTGGGGCGAGGAAGACGTACTCGCCCCGATCAGTGCTGCACAGGGGGACCATCCCCCTCTCACCACCGAACAGGGGACCTGTCGATTCAAAGCCGGGGCACAGGACGTGCTCGTCCCAAGTGGTGGCGGTGAACGCCTCCACGGTCCGAGCCATGAAGGACGACAGCCCCAGGCCAGGAGCGGCGGGATGCTCCAGGTGGAGGTGTCCGTTGACCTGAATCGGCGCATAGGCATCGACGAGGGTCTTGTAGTCCTCCGGTAGTGCGAGCCCGAGTTCCTCTTCCAACCTGTTCCAGGCATCGGGGTCGGCGTAGCGCGCATCGGGTTCACCCATCATCGCGAACACGTGCTTCAGGTGTTCCATCTCCGCACCTCCCCACGGCCTCGGAGCCCCTGCACGGCGACCCGGTGTTCCGGCCGTTCTCGATCGAGATCGGCCGTACGCGACTCTTCGGCCCATCGGCCCGACAACGGCATCAGCCGAACGTCATTCCGGCGTAGGGATCTGGCTCACCCGTCCATGGGTCGAGGCCCAGAGAGCGCAGACGCTTGTCCTCTCGGTCACCCAGGTACGACACCGGCACGGTGTTCCACAGATCGAGACCACTGAGCGGACACTCAGGAAACTCACCGGAGATGGTCGCCCGCAGGAACTCGACCATTCCGCATTCATACGTGGCCCAATGGGGAGAAGAATGCCTGCCCCAGACCGCCACTGGCCACTGATCCGGTTCTTCTCCCGAGACGAGCCAGCAGAGAATATCCCCACTCGAATCGACGCCCCAAGCGATCACGTCATGATCTGTTCGCAACGGCTCGGACCCGCGAGCGTTCTCCGTCTCTTCCGCCATGGAATCGATCGGACCATCGACCTCCGGACTGAGTATCAGTAGATACCGCGCAAAAACCCCCTTTCCGTATGTGTACAGAAAATCGATGTAGTCCGTGGGGAAGCGAACACCCCAACAACGCTGGACCGCTGACCAGTCCACGGTGTCTCCCCCACTCCCTATGCGATGGATGAGACCGTCCAGCACACGGGACCCCGACTGTTGAATCATCTTCTGAACCATCCATTCATGCCGCGAACAGCCACTGCCCTTCGGGTTCCAGCTGGGCCTGGGGACCGATCGACCGCACCAACCGGACTGACCGCACTGACCGCACTGACCGCATCGAACCGGATCGCGTTGCCACCGTTGTCGGGATTCTGGGCGATCACTGGGCGGGCGGACGTACCACCACCCTTGCGGACCGGCGATGCGGCTGCCCTTACTCCACCGGACCGAGGGATGGGCTATCACCGCGAAATACGTCCGTGGCCTACACCACATAAAATTTCTGTCAGAAGATGGGCAACCATTTCGGCGGGTCGCAGGTCAATCATGCGTACCGACGGCCTCACCCGTGCACCACAGCTTCGGAAGGCCAACCAGCCCGTGCCGCATCGAAGCGGCGCCCAGACACCGCCGAGGTCTTCATGAAGCTCCGCCGCGCTATGGCCATCGCTGCCGCGAGCGCCGTCATAGCCCCTGCCACCTTCCTGGCAGCCCCGGCCGCCTATGCGACGAGCCCGAGCCCCTCCGAGTCCTCGTCCTCGCCGAGCACCTCGCAGAGCCCGTCGGAGAAGCCTTCGGAGAGCACCTCGCCGAGCGCCTCCGAAAGCCCCTCGGAGAGCACCTCGCCGAGCACGTCGGAAAGCCCGTCCGAGAGCACATCGCCGAGCAACTCCGAGAGCCCGTCCCAGAGCGAGAGCCCGTCGCAGAGCCCGAGCCCGAGCAACACGGAGTCCTCCCCGCCGGCGTCCCCGAGCCCGAGCTCCTCGGAGTCGGAGCCCCCGGCCGAGTGCAACGACTCCGCGGTCGACGTCTCCATCAGCGGTCTCCCCGGCAAGATCGCGGCGGGCAGCGGCTGGCACAAGTTCTCCATGAACGTGCACAACACCTCGGACGACACCCTGACCGACCTGGCGTTCTTCGCCGGAGCCTCGTCGGACAAGCTGGGTGAGGACCTCTTCAAGAAGAAGCACGTCGAACTCCAGGCGTACGACCCCGACACCAAGTCGTGGGAGGGCCTGGAAGGCCCCGACGGTGAAGCGGTCGGCTTCGTCGGCTGGACCGATGAGCTGAAGCCCGACTACGAGGTCAACCTGCCGCTGCGCCTGAACGTCAAGGCGAAGGCGCCCGTGGGCTCCGGCTTCTCGCTCGGCGCGAGCCTCTACTCCAGCGGTGAAGGCGAGTGCGAGGGCTTCGGCGAGGTCGCCTACAAGTTCCAGATCGTGAAGTCCGGCACGGACACCGACGGAACCGAGCCGCAGGAAGGCGGCAAGGTCCCGGTCGCGACGGAGAAGCCGTCCAAGGACAACAGCGGGGCCGTCGTCGAGGGCAGCCTCGCCGAGACCGGCTCCAGCTCCGTCGTCCCGACCATCGGGATCGTCGGCGGTATCGCCATCGTCGCCGGAGCGGGTGTCGTCTTCGCGATGAAGCGCCGCCGCGCGAACGGTGCCACGGCGTAGCCCGTAGGCCGAAGAACCCGGAGGGGTCGCTGCGCTTGGAGGGGGGCGCAGCGGCCTCTCTGTCTGTCCGGACGGGTGCGGAGTCGGTCGCACACGGTCGAACCGAAGTCGGAGCCGGTCGCGCACGGTCGAACCGAAGTCGGAGCCGGTCGCGCACGGTCGAACCGAAGTCGGTCGAACCGAAGTCAGCCGGCCCGGATTCAGTCGGCCCGGAGCCAATCGGCGTGGAGCCAGCCGGCCCGGATTCAGTCCGCTTTCGGCGGGATCTCCGAGGTTTCGGAGCGGCGCGGTACAACCGGTATGTCGAGGAGTGGCGGCAGCCGCAGTTCACCGAAGGCGCCGACCGGCACCACGGGTGCGACCGGGGGCACTGCCGGAATCCGTCGGTACGGTGCGCCTTGGGCGGGGCGGGGGTCCGCGTCTCCCTTGTTGGGCCACATCGACAGGGCCCGTTCCGCCTGGGCCGTGATGGTCAGTGACGGGTTGACGCCCAGGTTCGCCGTGACGGCTGCGCCGTCCACCACCGAGATGTCCGGATATCCGTAGAGTCGGTGGTAGGGATCGATCACACCGGAGTCCGCCGATGCTCCGATCGGGCAGCCGCCGAGGAAGTGGGCGGTCAGCGGTGTCCCCATCAGCTCACCCACGTTGGAGCCGGCGAAGCCGTTGATCTCCTCGGCGAGCAGCGCTGCGGCCCGGGTGGCCGCGGCGATCTGACCCGGGTTGGGTGCTCCATGGCCCTGCCGGGCGGTCAGCAGTCCTTTGCCGAGGCCACCGGGCTTTCGGTAGGTCGTCAGCGAGTTGTCCAGGGACTGCATGACCAGCCCGATGATGGTCCGTTCCGACCAGCGTCGGTTGGAGAGCGAACGAACCGCCCGGACGGGGTGTCTGCCCAGTTGACCGACCCAGCCGCGTACCCGGGCCCGGGTGTTGTAGGGCACCTGGAGGATCGTCAGGAGCCCCATGGCGTTGGAGCCCTTGCCGTAGCGCACCGGCTCGATGTGGGTGTCGGCGTCGGGGTGGATGGACGAGGTGATCGCGACGCCGCGGGTGAAGTCGACCTTCCGTGTGCCGTGGCGCCGACGGTAGCGGCGGTCGTCGGTCTGGGCTCCCACCAGCGCTTCGGAGTTCGTCCGGGTCAGTTCGCCGAGCCGGGGTGAGAGCGCGGGCAGTCGTCCGGTGTCCTTCATCCGGTGCAGCAGGGTCTGGGTGCCGTAGGTGCCCGCCGCGACGACGACCCGGGGCGCCGTGAACGTACGTCCCCCACCCCGGCGCCTGCGGTCGCTCGGCACGGTCGTGACGGACAGTCCGCCCCGCGGATCCTCGGCGACGGCGATCACGGTCGTCATCGGATGGACCACGGCGCCCGCGCGCTCGGCGAGATGGAGGTAGTTCTCGTTGAGGGTGTTCTTCGCTCCGTGGCGGCAGCCGGTCATGCACTCGCCGCACTGGCGGCAGGCCGTACGGGCGGGGCCGGCGCCGCCGAAGTAGGGGTCGGGCACCTGGGTGCCGGGAGCGACGCGCACGGTCTTGTCGGCGTCGGCGCCGTCGCCGAAGAACACCCCGACCGGAGCCAGGTGGAAGGTGTCCTCGATGCCCATCGCCCTGGCCGTGGCGCGGAGGTGGACGTCGGACGGGGTCACGGTCGGGTTGATCCGTACGCCGAGCATGCGACGTGCCTGGTCGTAGTGCGGGGAGAGTTCCGCCTGCCAGTCGGTGATGTCCTTCCACTGCGGGTCCTGGAAGAAGCGCTCGGGCGGTACGTAGAGGGTGTTGGCGTAGTTCAGCGAGCCGCCGCCGACACCCGCGCCGGCCAGCACCATCACCTTGCCGAGCAGATGGATGCGTTGGATGCCGAACAGGCCGAGCTTCGGGGCCCAGAGGAAGTTGCGCAGGTCCCAGGAGTTCTTGGGGAGGGTCTCTCGGGTGAAGCGTCGGCCTGCTTCCAGGACGCCGACCCGGTATCCCTTCTCGGTGAGCCGCAGCGCGGCGACGCAGCCGCCGAAGCCGGAGCCGATCACGATCACGTCGTAGTCGGGGGCGTGATCGGGGGACGGGCCAGGGGCCGGGGAGGTGCGGTGCGCAGGGGGTGCCTCGGGCATGGCTCTCCTCGTCCGGGAGGTTGGGGTGTGTCCGGAGGCCGCGCCGGTTGGCCCCCGAAGGTGCCTCAGGGCAGGCGCAGGGCCTTCATCACCCGAAGCGCGCGGCTCATCGCGGTGGTGTACTTCCGGTCGTCCATGCCCAGCGACGGTGCGAGGGGCAGGAGTCGCTGTTGGGCCACCGTCTGGGCCTCGGTGTACTTGAGGACGCCCTCCGCCCCGTGGCGCCGCCCGAGGCCGGAGTCCTTCATCCCGCCCATCGGCGACTGCACGCTCCCGTAGGCCGATGCGTACGCCTCGTTGATGTTGACCGTACCGACGCGCAGTCGGGTGGCGAGTTCATGGCCTCGCTTGCCGTCGCGCGTCCAGATGCTGGCGTTCAGTCCGTACGGGGTGGCGTTGGCGGCCTCGACCACCGTGTCCTCGTCGGTGAAGCGGTAGAGGGAGACCACGGGGCCGAAGGTCTCCTCGGCACAGACCGCCATGGGCGGCTCGACCCCGTCCAGGATGGTCGGCTCGTAGAAGTAGGGGCCGATGTCGGGTCGGGCGGTGCCGCCGGCCACGACGGTGGCACCCTTGGCGACGGCTTCCTCCACGTGTCGGGTCACGGCGGTCAGTTGCCGTTCACCGGCGAGCGAGCCCATGTCCGCCCCGTACGAGAGCGAGTTCCCGAGGCGCATGGCCCGGGTGCGCTCCGCGAACCGTTCGATGAAGCGGTCGGCGATGGACTCGTGGACGTAGAGCCGTTCGATGGAGACGCAGAGTTGACCGGCTGATGAGAAGCATGCGCGGACCGCGCCGGCCGCGGCCTGCTCGACGTCCGCGTCATGGAGCACGAGCATCGGGTTCTTGCCGCCGAGTTCCAGCGAGACGCCGATCAGACGGGCCGCCGCGCCCTGGGCGACCTCGCGCCCGGTGCGGGTGGAGCCCGTGAAGGAGACGTAGTCGGCGTGCCGGACCACCTCCGGCCCGACGACGGGCCCCTCCCCCAGGACGATCTGGAACACCTCGGCGGGCAGCCCCGCCTCCAGGAGGAGATCGCGGGCCCACAGCGCGGTCAGCGCGGTCTCCGTGTCCGGCTTCATCACCATCGCGTTGCCGGCCACGAACGCGGGGAGCGCATCGCCGATGGAGAGTTCCAGCGGGTAGTTCCAGGGCGCGATCTGGCCGATGACTCCGCGGGGCTGACGGAACTCGGTCACCTTCGTCAGTACGGGCACCACGCCCGTGTGGCGTCGGGCGTGTAGATGGGCCGCGGCGCGGCGGCCGTAGTGGCGGGCGGACACGGCCACCGCCTGCACCTCCTCATGTGCGTGCAGCCGGGCCTTGCCCGTCTCCAACTGGATGAGGTCGAGCACCTCGGCCTGTCGTTCCAGGAGGAGGTCGTGGAAGCGCAGGAGGACCGCGGCGCGGGTGCGGATCGAGGTTGCGGCCCAGGCGCCCTGGGCGGCGCGGGCCCGCTCGAAGGCCGTGGCCACATCAGCGGGCGTCGCCTCGGGCAGATCGGCCAGTTTCGCCCCGGTGAAGGGGGTGTGGTTCGCGGTGCGACGGGAGCCGATGACACCCCGGGTGAGCTGGGCGACCACTTCGGGAGTGACCACGTCGTCTGCGGTGCGCGCACCGCTCGGCGCGGGGGCGATGGGGTTGGTCCCGAAGGGCTTCGACTCCGTCATGAGGCCGAGGGTAACGAGCCCGGGGCCCGTTTGGGTACCCGCTGGTAACACCTTTCGCCCCGTTCTGGCACCGCGCCAGCAATCGCTGGCACATAAGCCCTGATCAGCGGGGTTGCCTCAATGAAGCCGCTCGTTGAATCGCCGGGGGCGGGAGACATTCGACACCGGCCGCAGGCGCCCGCCCGAGTGGGGCGCTCGGGTCGGGCCGCCCTCTCGGGAAGCGTGCCGAGGGGGAACGCCGATGCGCCCCGAACCGTGAGCCGGGCCCCTCCTGGGCAAGCGGGCCCGGTGCATCAGGGGCGACCCATCAGCGGACGGTTCCTCACAGCTCCTGGATGTCCAGATGCTCCACCACGCGCTCGAACAGTGCGCTGCCCTCCTTGGCCGCCCATCCCTCGGCCGGACCGGAGACCCGCAGCCGCCAGTACACCTCCTTCGCCCCCTCGCCCGTGGCGACGATCCGCTCCTGCCAGCGCATCCGGGCCGGATTTTCGCCGTAGGCGTTGGGCGGCAGGAAGTCGACGGTCGTGTCGAACGCCTTCCTCCCCTGCTGCTCCGACGCCGCAACCGTCACCTTGGGTTCGTCGATCTCCGTCCCGTTGTCCCCACCCCGCTCGTAGTGGGTGCGCCAGGCGCTCTGGCTCGGCGGCAACTCCTTCTCCACCTCGGCGGTCTCGACCCGCTCCAGATAGATCAGGAACACGCCGCTGGGGTCGTAGTACGTGACGCTCGCCCCCCGGTCCTCCTCGACGCGCTTGTACTCGGACGGCACGGCCATGTTCGCCGCCACCACCTCACGGTCGGAACGGACCTCCCAGCCCTCGGGCATCTGACCGTCCGTCCCGCCGAACGGGTCGACGAGGACAAGGGCGAGTGCGACCGCCACGGCCAACAACCCGCCGCCGAGCCCGTACCGAGCGCCCTTGCTCTGCTGGAGCACCGGCGGCACCCATCGATTGCCCCCGCCGATCGGGCCCGGCACGTGTCCCGGAATGGACTGCGTGGGGTCGTACGCGACCTGGGGTGGCCGGGCAACGCCCTCCAACGTCTGGCGGATCTCCGCCGCATCGGGCCGCATGGCCGGATCCTTGCGCAGCAGCTGCATCACCAGCGTGCCCAACGCACCCGATCCGCGCGAAGGCGTCTGGGGCTCGGCGGAGAGCACGGCCTGGAGGGTCGCCGGGATGTGCGAGCGACGGTAGGGGGACACCCCTTCGACCGCCGCGTACAGCACCACCCCGAGCGACCACAGATCGGACTCCGGTCCCGGACGCTGGCCCAGCACCCGCTCCGGGGCGATGAACTCGGGCGAGCCGACGAAGGCGCCGGTCTCCGTCAGCCCCTGCTCGCCCTCGATCTGGGCGATGCCGAAGTCGGTGAGGACCACCCGATCGGCCCGGCCCAACAGGACGTTGTCCGGCTTGACATCGCGGTGCAGCACGCCCGCCTCATGGGCGGCGGCCAGCGCCCCCAGCACATCGAGCCCGATCCGGGCGGCCTCCCGGACATCCAGGATGCCCTCCTGGAGGCGGTCGGCGAGGGACTGGCCGTGGACCAACTCCATGACGATCCACGGCTTGCCGTCCTCGACGACGACATCGTGCATGGTGACCACGGCCGGATGCTCGATGCGGGCCGCAGCGCGGGCCTCGCGCTGCATCCGCAGATAGACCTTCTCGCGTTCAGCGGCGTTCAGGTGGTCGGGGACCCGAGGTTCCTTGACCGCGACCTCGCGGTCCACGACCTCGTCATGGGCCCGCCAGACCGTGCCCATACCGCCGTGGCCGAGCCTGCTGACGAGCCGATAGCGTCCGCCGATCCGACGCCCCTGCTCGGGCCCGCCCACCGGGGGTGGCACCGGTACGGCTGCCGGTACCGGCGGCGGCGGCGCGCTCATGGACTGCGCTGCGCTGTGGTGCTCCGGAGGCGTCGACGGGGGAACGTGCGTGGGGATCTGCGGTGCGTGCGGTGGTCTGAGGTCATAGCTGGTGGGCTCGTTCCCCCGGCCCCGGTTGTTCGTCATGCACACATCCTGGTCACTTTTCAGCCGTAAACGCTACGGCCGCCGTACAGCGGATGCAGAGCCGTGACAGTTGACGCCGAGGCACTTCACCAGCGGCGCAGAACATCAGCTCGGGGGGCGCCAGCTGCGCAGCACCGTGTTGAACTGCTCCTCGGTGGTCCCCCAGTCCTCGGCCGGGCTGGACATGTAGAGCGCGTACTCCGTGCCGTCCGCACCGAAGTACATCTGGTCGACGGCCCGTCGTGGGCCGGGGAAGGTCTCTTTCTCGTTCCAGGTGAACTCCCACAGCGCCGACTTCGTCTGGTCCCGGAAGAGATTGGGCTCCAGCGTGACGCGCTGGTAGTCGGGAAGTTTCGCGAGGACCTTCTCCAGGTCCAGCATGTGCGCGTGCGGATGGTCGTAGTCGGGTGAGGTGTCGATCCCGATCCGCAGGAGGTGCCGACCGCCGTTGGGGGTGTAGTCGATCTGAGCCCCCTGCACCCGACGCTCCCAACCATTCGGTACGAGCAGGCTGAAACCGGCTGGGTCTTCCACCCTGCGCCAGCCGTCCGGCACCTCCTGGGAGCCCTGGGGGGTGCGGGATGCCTCAGGTGTCTGTGCGACGGGACTTGGCGGCGGCTGGGACGCCTTGGGCGTCTGCGCGGGCTTCTTGAGTATCAGCCCCGACTCCTTGGGCGTCGACTCCGCCGTGACCTGCGGGGTCGCCGACTTCACCGTCTGCTCCCGCTGTTGGTCGAAGTAGACGAACCCGGCGATTCCGGCACCGGTGCCGATGACCACCGCGAGCGCGATGACGACCAGGGACGTCCGTACGCCCGTTCTCCGCGGTGGCTCGGGCGTCGGCAGGGGATGCGGCGCGTACGGCGTGTGGGTGGCCGGAGTCGGCGCGTTCATGGGAGGCGGCGGTACCGGGTGGTGCGGTTGGTTCAGCTGCGTCAGGGTCCGAGTGGACGGCTGGGGGGCGAACACCGCAGCGGGGTTCTGGCCGTCCAGGGCCGCCTGGAGCATCCGTTCCGTCTCCTGCAACGACGGCCTGGCCGCCGGGTCCTTCTGCAACAGGGCCATGACCACGGGAGCGAGCGGCCCGGCCTGGTGTGGATGGGCGGGCTCCTCGTCGATCACCGCCTGCATGGTCGTCAACGGCGATGTGCGCCGAAACGGAGAAGTGCCCTCCAGGACCGTGTAGAGCGTCGCGCCCAGCGACCAGAGGTCGGACGCGGCGCCGGGGTCGGCGCCGCGCACCCGCTCGGGCGCCAAATAGTCGAGGGACCCGACGATCTCACCGGTCCTGGTGATCGTGGAGTCCCCCTCGATGGCGGCGATGCCGAAGTCGGTTATGCGGGCCCGGCCGTCCGGGCCCAACAGGATGTTCGCGGGCTTCACATCCCGGTGGAGGACACCCGCGGCATGAGCTGCGCCCAGCGCCCGCAACACCTCAAGGCCGATCCGGGCCACCTCACGCGCAGGCAGCGCGCCCGCAGGGCCCTGCGCCACAGCGGCATCCGCGAGCGAGGGGCCGTCCACGTACTCCATGACGATCCAGGGCCGACCATCGTGGTCGAGCACGTCGTGGACGGTCACCACACCCGGGTGGCTGATGCGGGCGGCAGCACGCGCCTCGGTCCGCGTACGGGTGTGCAGTACGGCACGGTCCGCCTCGGTGGCGTACATGCCGGCCGTCATTTCCTTGATGGCAACGACCCGGTGCAACACCTCGTCATGAGCGCGCCACACCTGGCCCATTCCGCCACGACCGATGGCCTCCGCCAGTCGATAGCGCCCCGCCAGCACCAGACCTGAGCCGATGCCCTGAGAATGCACGGCGTCGCCGCCTCGTTGAGCGTTTTCCACGATTCCCCCGCCCCGTTCCTGGGGACCCAGAGTACGGAAGACATGGCCGAGAAGGATCAGGTGGGTTGCACCAACTGTCCTATGTCTTCGAGGCGTCGGCTGCGACGGGGTGATGACACCTGCTCAAAACCCTTTGCCGAGCGGGCCGTCGAGGACCGCACCGAAAGCTCGGGCGGCCGGGAGTCAGCTGGAAGCGCGATAGCTGTCCGCGGCCTCGCGGTACGCCTCGTTGATCTTGTCCCGTTGATCGTCGGGACCGATCACCTGGACCACGTGGTAGCGGCCGTCGAGGATCATCGCCAGATTACGGACGAAGACGTTCCGGCCATTGGTGTCCTCCCAGGTGTACTGACCCTCGGCCATGACCCGCTGGCCCACCTCGATACGGCGCTGACCGGTCACCCCCGCCCAGGACGAGTCACGGAAGGGCTGGAGCTCACGCTCCTTGTCCTGCTGGTAGACCATCGGGTCGTCGCCACTCGTCTGCACGCTGTCACGGCCCGGAACGATGATGAGGGTGAAGTCGCCGTTGCTGTAGCGGACCTGGCCGATGTCGTTCATCGGACGGCGCTCCCACCCCTTGTTCACGACCACCTGGAAATCCTCGGGGTCCTTGCGCAGGACATAGCCGGCCGGCAGATCGCCCACGCTCGGCGGTGATGTCTGGGGCTGCTGCGAGCGGGGGCTCTTCGTCGGCTTCGCCGGTCCGGAGGTCGGGGTGCGACCCGGGTCGGGGCTCTGTCCGGACGGCGCCGGTTGGGTGGCCTGCGGTCCCGTGGTGCCCTGGGGTGCGGTGCGGTCCTGTTCTTCGGCCTTCGGCATGAAGAACAGGGCGTAGGCGACGGCCCCTGCCAGCAGCAACAGTATGAGCATCAGCAGGGTGCGGCCGAGCGCCCCCGCTCGGCGCCGCTTCTCGCGCGGCTTCTTGTGGCGGTGCCGCCCGTGCACCATCTCCGAGTTGGTACGCCGCCGCCGGACCAGCTCACCGCGCCGGCGGATGACGGGAAGCCTGCTGCTGTCCGGTTTGATGGGCGGCGAGGGAAGCGGTACGACGTCCACTCCGGCCTCGGGCTCGGGCGCCGAGCGCACCAGGGAACGCAGCCAGCCGCGCAGTTCCTCGAAGTCCGGTCGCTCGGTGGGGTCCTGACGCAGCAGAGACTCGACGATCGGACGCAGCGCCCCGCACTCCTCGGCGAAGGCAGGCGGCTCCGAGCAGACGAGCTGCACCAGCTCGGCTGCGTTCTCCTCGGGATACGGGGCGTGGCCCTGGACGCACCGGTAGAGCAGGGCGCCCAGCGCCCAGAGGTCGGTGGCGGGGCCCACCGGGGCCGCCAACTGCCAGTTCTCATGCACCGGGCCGGCCTGCTCGGGGGCCCAGCGCTCGGTCACGGCACCGACGACCGTGATCCTGGCCTGCCGGGCCCGCTCGGCCGCCAAGGGGGTCGCCGGCCCATGGTGAACGGGGACTTCTACGTCGGCCCGGACCTGGTCCCAGCCCACCGGGGTCGGCGGGGCGACGGCGGGGAGGCTCGATTGGCGCTGGGCGTCGGCGCGCATCGCCTCGCCGCCCGCTCCGCCGCGGCCGTCCCAACCGCCCGCCGTCGAGATGGCCGGTGTGCTGGGGGTGCGCGGCGCGGGCAGCGCCCTGAAATCGGCTTCGTCGTCCCGGCCTTGCCCCAGGACTCGATCGCCTTCGGACTGCTGCTCCTGGCCGTGCCCGGTGGACTGATCCGGCGACTGGTCGGGGAGCCGGTCTGCGGACCGGCTCGGCGGCAGTTGCCGAACGCCGTAGGGGTCGCTGTTGCGATGGGGGTTGTGCCGCGGTTCGAATCCGCCGCCTGCGGGCAGCGGCGGCGGGCCGTCCTGCCCGGGGAAGGGTGCGTCCTGCCAGGTACCGGTGAGGCGGAGCCGTCCGGGCCGGTCTGACTCCTGATCGCCCTGATCGCCCTGATTGCCGTGATCGCCGTGATCTTCGACGTCATCGTGCCCGTCGCGCTGGACGGGTTCCCTGGTGAGGTCGCTGGGCTTCCGCGCCCACCAGTCGGGGTCGTGGCCCGTCTGCACCGGAGGGCCGCCAAGGCGCTGGTCCTCCGTGATGCGTGCCGCGGCCTGCGCGCCCGCGCGGTAGGCGGCTATCGCACCGGCGCGGGCGGCCCGTGCGTCGGGCACGCCTGCCGGTGGGTCTTCGCCCGGCCGGGACGCAAAGGGGCGTACCAGGCCGGGTTCGGCAGGTATGCCATAGGGGCTCGGCGGACCCCCACGGCCGTCGTCCGCGGAGTCGTAACGTTCGTACGGGTCGTCGCCGCGATCCGCGGGGCCCACGCCCTGGGACGGGACGAAGCCGCCATACGGATCGGCCTCTTCGCCCGCGCGGTATCCGCCGCGGTCACGCCCGGGGACATCCTCATGGGCATCTTGATGAGCGTCTTCATGTACGTCTTCGTGGGCGGCGTACACCCCGCCGTAGCCGTCGTGCTCGTCGTAACCGTCAGGCTCCGCATGGCCGGCGAGACCCGGATGGCCTTCGTGATCGGCGTCGCGTTCGCCGTACTCGTACTCGCCACCGTCGTCGTACTCGTCGCCACTGCTGTAGTCGTCGCCACCGTCGTACTCGTCGAGCGAGGACTCAAGCGCCTCGGGCTCCGGGAACTCCTGGGGGATCGGCGAGTAGCCGCACAGGGCCTCCTCGGCGGCGCCGGCCGCCAACCCGGTGAGGACGACCCTGCCGTCGTCACAGACCAGGACCGTGCGCACCGTGATGTTCCGATGGGTCCAACCATGGGCGTGCAGCACCATCAGCGCGGTCAGCACGTCGGAGGCGACCTCGGCGGCCCGGTACGGACCCAGTGGACGCTCGGCGAGCAGGGCGGCCAGCGGCCTCGCGGCGACGCGTTCACTCACTATCCACAGCGAACCCGCTTCTGCGAACACGTCGAAGACCTGGTCCAGCCGCGGATGGTCGGGGATCCTGGCCGCGGCCTGCGCAGCTTCGATAGCGCGCGCCACCGAGGGGTCTGTGGCATCGCGCGCAGAGCGCCCGTGGGCTCCGCGTCGGGGGGCGACAGCGGCCATGAGACCGTCGGCGTCGACGACCTCGGCCTCGACGATCTCCGGCAGCGGCACCTGTCGAACGAGTACTTCCTGCCCGCTGTAGGTGTCGAACGCCCTGGTCTCCGCCAGTTCGTACTCGTCCGACGGCGGTAGGGGCAGGCGGTACCGGTCGGCGAGCACCCTGCCCGCGTACTCGTCCATGTCGCCTCCCCGCAAGCCTGCCGCACCGTCTTCGACTGTCTTTCAACGTGCTTCCGGGAGCTGCGGCCAAACCCCGGACCCACTATTTGGTCAATACCCGTCAGTTCCGGTCACTCAACGGCATGGAGCGGCTGCGGACCGTCCGCGCGCTCTCACGATACGTGGCCCGCCTCATTCCTTGGGTGCGAATGTGGCGAACGCCGTCTTACGGAGCGTGTCGCACTCCGCGGCGTCCCATCCGGCCGCTGGACAAGTGATCATGATGGAGTATCCGCGGCGGGCGTCGACCTTGAATCCCCGGTTGAGTATCCGAACCCGCTGCCCTTGCTGCTCGCGCTCGAACTCCCAATCGGCGACCGTCGGATAGCCCTTGTACTCGACGGTCTTTATGCCCCGGTGCACATATCCGTTGCTGGTCGCGCTGACTGCCCGGACCGCGGCGCTCCAGGCGGCTTTGGCGTCGTCCTTGGGGCTGTCGTTGAAGTCCACCTGAAGCCGCGGGAAGCCACCGTTCTCGCTGAATATGGCGCCTGAGTTCTGCCCCGCCGTGCCAGTGCGCTTAAAGCCCTTCGGCATGGCGATGGTGAAGTGGAACTCGTCGTCGGATACCAGGGCGTACCCGGCCGGCAGGCCGTTCCCCGTGGGCAGGGAGGTACTGGGCGTCGTGGACGGTTTGGGATTGCTGCCCTGTCCGGCGCCCGGGCTCTGGTTCGCGCTCTTCGTGGGCTCCTTGCCGTCTTCCTTGCCGTCTTCCTTGCCGCTCTCGCCGCTGGTCCCCGGGGCGCCCGTCTTGGACTCCTGGCCCGTGTTGGCGGACGTGGTCGACTCCGGCTTCGCCTGTGGGTCCTTGTCGTCGTCGGTGCCGTTGATGACGGCGAACACCACGCCGGCGATCACCGCGAGGGCCACCACGATCGCCACGATGACCAGGGTGCGCCGCGGTACGACGTCGGTGATCGCGGCACGACCCGCGGCCCGCTGCACGGGCGGGGTCGATGGCTTGGGTGGCGGCGTCCCCCCGTCCTGCTGCATGGCACTGGCGGCGGTGTCGGGCTCCTTGGCCAGGGCGGCGCCGGACGCTGCGCCCGACGCACCGCGCCGAGGGTCGGCCGCCGGATCCTGCGGGACGACCGGAGGGGGCGGGAGCGGTGGCGGCGCACTGGGGAGAACCATGGCGCGGGTGGCGTCCCGCGGCGGCTCGGGCGCCGGCGGCGGGGCGTACACCACCTTGGTGAGCAGGGCCCGAGCACCGGCGTCGTCCAGGCGCTGTGCCGGATCCTTCGCCAGCAGGCCGTAGATGACCTCTTCCAGCGGGCCCGCGTTCTTCGGCGGGTCGAGCGGCTCGGTCATCACCGCGGTGAGCGTCGCGATCGCCGAGCCCTTGTCGTACGGAGGGCAGCCTTCGACGCTCGCGTAGATCAGTCCGCCGAGCGACCAGAGGTCGGCCGCGGGCCCCGGTCGATGGCCGCGCGCCCGCTCCGGCGAGATGTACGAGGGCGCCCCGACGAGCATGCCGGTGGAGGTGATCGACGGATCGCCCTCGACCTGGGCGATCCCGAAGTCGGTGAGGACAACCCGCCCGTCCTCGGCGATCAGCACGTTGGACGGCTTCACATCGCGGTGCAGGATGCCTTCACGATGGGCGGAGCGCAGGACGTCCAGGATCGCGAGTCCCACTTCGGCGGCGCGATGCGGAGTGAGGGTGCCGTCCTCGCGGATCGCCTCGGCGAGGGACTTGCCCTCCACCAACTCCATCACGATCCAGGGCCGGTCGTCCTCGTCGACGACGTCGAAGACCGTCACGGCGTTGTTGTTGCGGATGCGGGCGATGGCCTTGGCCTCACGCAGCGTCCGGGTGATCAGGCGGCGCTTCTCCTCCTCGTCGATGCTGGTGGGGAAGCGCAGTTCCTTGACGGCGACGGTGCGGTCGAGGGTCTCGTCGACCGCTCGCCAGACCGTGCCCATCCCGCCGCGTCCGAGCACTCCGCCGAGCCGGTACCGGCCGGCGAGCAGTCGTCCTTCGGAGTCCTGGCGCCCTCCGCCCGAGGCGGTGCCCCGCCCGGAGTTGCGGCCGGCGCGATCCGCAGCCGCGGAGGTCCTGCCGGCGGGCTCACCCCGGGCCGCAGACGTGTCCCCGGGGGAGTCCTGCGGGGTGTCCTGGTGGGACGTCACTTCCCTGCCGGATGAGCGGCCTTCGCCCGTGGCGCGGTCCGTCGATCCGTCTCGGGCCGGAGCCTCCCTGTCGGAGGCCGATGCGCGATCGGCGGGCAGCCCCTCGTCGGACGGGTTTGCACCCTTCCCCCCGCTGGAGCGCCCCTCGTCTTCCGCGGATTCCGCGGATTCCGCGGACCCTCCGGTGTCGGGCGCTTCAGCACGGACGGAGGACGGGTAGGTGCCGTCGGCCTGCCGATCGCCCTTTTCCACCGAGATGGATTCGCTGCCGGTCGCCTGCCGGGGCACCCGAGTCGATTCGTCCGAACCGGAGGCGGGCGGCGCGACCTTGTCGCCACCACGGGCTCCGGTCTCGTCCGCCGTGTCCAGCCGGCCTCCGGAGATACCGGATGCCTTCCCTCCGGCCGCGCCACGGCCCGAGGCGACGGCCGACGGAACATCAGTTTCCTGTGGTGCGTCGGCCTTGGGTTCGGTCCTGGCACCCTCCCCCGACGCCGAGTCGGCATCGGCCGACGCTCCCCGCACACCGGAGGTCTTCGTCCCGAGCTTCACACCTGCCTCCGCGCCGGAGCCCTGGCCACTGCGCTCTGGCGACTGCGCCGCCGTACCGGCCTCCCCCGACGCCGCGTCAGCCCGCTCACCGGAACCAGTGTGAGAACGACCCGCATCATCCCGCTGAGAGCTGGACGCCTTGGGCTCCTTCGACTTGTCCCGCTGGGGCTCCCGCGACTGTTCCGCCTCCGACATGCGTCCCCTCTGCGATCCATGATCTTCGCCCGCGCCTGCCGCTCCCGCGCGATGCGGTAACACGCCCTGGCAGAGGCTTCATTGTCCCTCACCCCGGGATCGTCATCTCTCCCGGGTCCGCGGAGCACCGGGCACAACCCCGAAGTCGGGGGCCACCCACAGTGTCAACGCTCGACATGCGGCTCGCGGTTCAGACGGTCACCGCCGCAGGCTCCGCGCGGACCGGGATCGCCAGAGCAACAGGATCACAACGGGGGCGCAATCACAAGGGCACGATGTCGGGTGCGCCCAACCTCGCAGCGTCCGCGGTCAGATCGTCGGGCTGCCGCTGCGACTCGCGTTCCGCTTCGACCCGCTTCTTGTAGTGGGCGACCTCCTTGTCGATCTGCCCCTCGTCCCACCCCAGAACCGATGCCATCAGCCCGGCGCACTCCCGCGCACTGCGCACACCCCGGTCGAAGGTCTCTATCGAGATCCGAGTACGCCGGGTGAGCACATCGTCCAGATGCCTCGCCCCTTCGTGGGAGGCGGCGTAGACGACCTCGGCCCTGAGGTAGTCGTCGGCGCCGGTGAGCGGCTCACCCAGAGAGGGGTCCTCCGCTATCAGCGCCAACACCTCCTCCGTCAGGGAACCGAACCTGTTGAGCAGGTGCTCCACGCGAACCACGTGCAGACCGGTGCGCGCCGCGATCCGGGCGCGGGCGTTCCACAGGGCCGTGTATCCCTCGGCACCGACCAACGGCACATCCTCGGTGACACAGTCGGCGACCCGCTGGTCGAGCCCGTGCACCGCCGCGTCCACCGCGTCCTTCGCCATCACCCGGTAGGTCGTGTACTTCCCACCGGCGACCACGACGAGCCCCGGGACGGGATGGGCGACCGTGTGTTCGCGCGAGAGCTTGCTGGTGGCGTCCGACTCACCGGCGAGCAGCGGCCTCAGCCCCGCGTACACCCCTTGGACGTCGTCGCGTGTCAACGGCACGGCGAGGACCGAGTTGACGTGCTCCAACAGATAGTCGATGTCGGCGCTGGAGGCTGCGGGGTGCGCCTTGTCGAGGTCCCAGTCGGTGTCCGTCGTACCCACTATCCAGTGGCGGCCCCACGGGATGACGAAGAGGACCGACTTCTCCGTGCGCAGGATCAAGCCGGTGGTGGAGTGGATGCGGTCCTTCGGGACCACGAGGTGGATGCCCTTCGACGCCCGTACGTGGAACTGTCCGCGCTCGCCGATCAGGGCCTGGGTGTCGTCCGTCCACACCCCGGTGGCGTTGACGATCTGCTTGGCCCGGATCTCGTACTCGCCGCCCGCCTCCACGTCCTGCACCCGGGCGCCGACGACCCGCTCGCCCTCACGGAGGAAGCCGACCACGCGTGATCGGCTGGCGACCTGCGCCCCGTAGCTCGCGGCTGTGCGCACCAGGGTCTCGACGAAGCGGGCGTCGTCCATCTGGGCGTCGTAGTACTGCAAGGCGCCGACCAGCGCGTCCTTCCGCAGGCAAGGGGCGACCCGCAGGGCGTGGCGGCGCGAGAGATGGCGATGGGTGGGCAGTCCACGGCCGTGGCCCGAGGACACGGACATCGCGTCGTAGAGCGCGACGCCGGATCCGGCGTAGAGCCGCTCCCAGCCCTTGTGCTGCAAGGGGTAGAGGAAGGGCACGGGTTTGACCAGATGGGGGGCAAGTCGCTCCAGCAGCAGGCCCCGCTCCTTGAGTGCCTCACGGACGAGGGCGAAGTCCAGCATCTCCAGATAGCGCAGTCCGCCGTGGATGAGCTTGCTGGAGCGACTCGATGTGCCCGAAGCCCAGTCCCGGGCCTCGACGAGTCCGGTGGAGAGCCCTCTCGTCACCGCGTCCAGTGCAGTGCCCGCGCCGACCACTCCGGCGCCGACCACCAGCACGTCCAGTTCCCGCTCGGCCATGCTGGCGAGCGCCTGAACGCGCTCTTCGGGTCCCAGTCTCGCTGTCTTCACTGCGATGCCTCCCGTCGCCCCCGCGTACCCCTGCCGGGGTCCGTGGCCCCGCTGTCGAACTTCGCTTGGACCGTCTGCCCACGGACCCGCGGTCCATGGGTCTGGCCGGCCAGGCGCAAGCCCGCACGGCCGGGCGTCCGGTGCCCGGACCGGCCGGACCCTTCGACCGGGACCGGCGAGGACCCGGATGGCCCGGGCCTGCGCGGGACCCGTGGTCCATGGGCCCATGAGCGCCGACCGGCCGGGCACAGGTCCCCGCGGTCAGACTCACACCATCGATTCTGTCCGCACTCTCCGACTTCAGCCACCGCCTGTGGATAACACTCACCCACCCACGAGCCCGCAATGCGGCATATCGGTCATATTTACGCCTAGTCTGACATTGCGCACCGCCCGTTTCGCCCACAGGGCTTGCGTCAACGCTCCCCTCCGGCTATGGGAAGGACGGCCAACGCCATGCCCGCAGATCTTGCCGTCATCGGACTCGGACACCACGGCCTACCCCTCGCCCAGGCCGCCGTCACCGCCGGTATCGAAACCATCGGCTACGCCCCCGACCCCCGGCACCTGACCGAACCAGCGGCGGGCCGCACCCCCGCCGACATCCGCAAGATGTTCTCGGGCGGCTTCAGAACCGTCACCGACCCGGCCGAACTCGGTCGCGTACGAACCGCCGCCATCTGCGTGCCCACCCCACCGGACGGCCAGGGCGACCTCGATCTCAGCGCCCTCGGCGACGCGGCGCGCGCCCTCGCCGCCCGGCTCCGCCCCCACACCACGGTGCTGCTCGAATCCGCCGTCCAACCCGGTACGACCGAGACCTTTCTCCGCCCACTCCTGGAAGCGGGCTCCGGCCTACGGGCCGGGCGGGACTTCCACCTCGCCTACTCCCCCGGCCGCACCGACCCCGGCAGCCGGACCCACGACTACACCAACACGCCCAAGGTCATCGGCGGCCTCACCCCCGCCTGCACCGAATCCGCCGCCGCCTTCTACAGCCGGCTCACCGACAAGGTCGTCCGCGCCCGCGGACCACGCGAGGCCGAGACCGTACAGGTCCTGGAGACCAACTTCCGGCACGTCAACATCGCCCTCGTCAACGAGATGGCGGTCCTCTGCCATGAACTCGGCGTCGACCTCTGGGACGTCATCCGCTGCGCCGAGACCAAGCCCTACGGCTTCCTGCCCTTCCGCCCCGGCCCGGGGGTCGGCGGCCACGGCGTCCCCCTGGACCCGGGAACCCTGCCGCACCCCGGTCGACCGCTGCGGATGGTCGGTCTCGCCCGGGAGATCAACACCCGGATGCCGCAGTACGTCAGCCAGCGGTGCGCCACCCTCCTCAACGAGTACGGCAAGTCTGCGCGCGGCGCCCGGGTCCTCCTGCTCGGCGTGACCTACAAACCCGACCTGGGCGACCTCCAGGGCTCCCCCGCCCCCGAGATCGCCCGCCGACTGATGGATCTGGGCGCGTCCGTCAGCTACCACGACCCCTATGTGCAGGACTGGCGGGTGGGAGAGCGCCCCGTACCGCGTGCCGATTCCCTGTACGAGGCCGCGGCAGGAGCCGACCTGACCGTGCTGCTCCAACAGCATCGGACCTATGACCTGCAAGGACTCTCGGTCAAGGCCCAACTGCTCCTCGACACCCGGGGAGCCACCCCGGTGGGCGCCGCACATCGGTTGTAACCCCCGAGCGCATCCCTGAGCGCCCCTGAGCGGACACCGCACGGACGTACGGCGAAGGGCCCGGCACCCCTCCAACGAGGTGCCGGGCCCTTCGTACGACTCAAGCCGTCCACCGCCGGCCCGCCAGGCCACCGATATCGGTTCCGGGAGCCAGCGCCGGTGCCGGGAGTCAGCGCCGGCGCCGGGAGTCAGCGCCGGTGCTGGGAGTCAGCCACCGTCACCTCGACGCGCTGGAACTCCTTGAGTTCGCTGTAGCCCGTGGTCGCCATGGCGCGGCGGAGCGCACCGAAGAAGTTCATCGAGCCGTCGGGGGTGTGCGAGGGGCCGGTGAGGACCTCCTCCGTCGTGCCCACGATGCCCAGGTCCACGAGCTTGCCCCGCGGCACGTCCTCGTGGACGGCTTCCATGCCCCAGTGACGGCCCTTGCCCGGAGCGTCCGTCGCACGGGCCAGCGGGGAACCGATCATCACCGAGTCCGCACCGCACGCGATGGCCTTCGGCAGGTCGCCGGACCAGCCCACTCCGCCGTCGGCGATGACGTGCACATAGCGACCGCCGGACTCGTCCATGTAGTCACGGCGGGCCGCTGCGACATCCGCGACCGCGGTGGCCATCGGCACCTGGATGCCCAGCACGTTGCGCGTGGTGTGCGCGGCTCCACCGCCGAAGCCCACCAGCACACCCGCAGCGCCGGTACGCATCAGATGGAGGGCGGCCGTGTAGGTGGCGCACCCGCCGACGATGACCGGCACGTCCAGTTCATAGATGAACTGCTTGAGGTTGAGCGGCTCGGCGGCCCCCGAAACGTGCTCGGCGGAGACCGTGGTGCCGCGGATGACGAAGATGTCCACACCCGCGTCGACGACGGCCTTGGAGAACTGCGCGGTCCGCTGCGGAGACAGCGCTGCGGCCGTCACCACGCCCGAGTCACGGACTTCCTTGATGCGCTGTCCGATCAGTTCTTCCCTGATCGGGGCCTCGTAGATCTCCTGGAGACGACGGGTCGCGGCCTCGACCGGCAACTCGGCGATCTCGTCGAGGAGCGACTGCGGGTCCTCGTAGCGCGTCCAGAGGCCCTCAAGGTTAAGTACGCCGACGCCTCCCAGCTCACCGATGCGGATCGCGGTGCTCGGAGAGACCACGGAGTCCATGGGAGCGGCAAGGAAGGGCAGCTCAAAGCGGTAGGCATCGATCTGCCAGGCGATCGAGACCTCCTTCGGGTCGCGCGTGCGCCGGCTCGGTACGACGGCGATGTCATCGAATGCGTACGCCCTGCGACCGCGCTTGCCGCGCCCGATCTCGATCTCAGTCACCTTGTGTGGCCTTTCCCTCTACGTCTGCGCCTACCAGTATCCCCGACGCACACCACAGGGGCGGTTCCGGAGCTCGGACAACGCTGGCGGATCTCCGCCAGCGGCCCGGGCCGGAAATCGCCCCTGGGTGCCTACGAGGTTCTGCTGGGCCTACTTCTTGCTGTAGTTCGGTGCTTCGACCGTCATCTGGATGTCGTGCGGGTGGCTCTCCTTGAGCCCCGCCGACGTGATCCGTACGAAGCGGCCGTTGGTCTGGAGCTCGGGCACCGTGCGCCCGCCGACGTAGAACATCGACTGGCGCAGCCCGCCCACCAGTTGGTGGACGACGGCCGACAGCGGACCGCGGTAGGGAACCTGGCCCTCGATGCCCTCGGGCACCAGCTTCTCGTCCGAGGCCACGCCCTCCTGGAAGTAGCGGTCCTTGGAGAAGGAGCGCTGCTCACCACGGGACTGCATCGCACCGAGCGAGCCCATGCCCCGGTAGGACTTGAACTGCTTGCCGTTGATGAACATCAGCTCTCCGGGCGACTCCTCGCAACCCGCGAGCAGCGAGCCGAGCATCACCGTGTCAGCGCCGGCCACCAGGGCCTTGGCGATGTCACCCGAGTACTGGAGGCCGCCGTCGCCGATCACCGGAACACCGGCTTCCTTGGCCGCGAGGGAAGCTTCGTAGATCGCTGTGACCTGGGGAACTCCGATGCCGGCCACCACGCGGGTGGTACAGATCGAGCCCGGTCCCACGCCGACCTTGATGCCGTCCACACCGGCGTCGATGAGCGCCTTGGCGCCGTCGCGGGTGGCGATGTTGCCGCCGATGACGTCCACCCCCGCGGCATTCGACTTGATCTTGGCGACCATGTCGCCGACCAACCGGGAGTGGCCGTGCGCGGTGTCGACGACGATGAAGTCGACACCCGCCTCGATCAGGGCCTGGGCACGCTCGTACGCGTCGCCGGCGACTCCGACGGCCGCGCCCACGAGCAGCCGGCCTTCCTTGTCCTTGGCCGCCATCGGGTACTTCTCGGCCTTGACGAAGTCCTTGACCGTGATCAGGCCCTTGAGGATCCCGACCTCGTCGACGAGCGGCAGCTTCTCGATCTTGTGGCGGCGCAGCAGTTCCATGGCGTCGACACCGGAGATCCCCACCTTGCCGGTCACGAGCGGCATCGGCGTCATGACCTCGCGCACCTGGCGGGTGCGGTCCGACTCGAAGGCCATGTCCCGGTTGGTGACGATGCCCAGCAGCTTGCCGGCGCGGTCCGTCACCGGAACACCGCTGATGCGGAACTTCGCACAGAGGCGGTCCGCATCGGCGAGCGTGGCGTCCGGCAGCACGGTGATGGGGTCGGTCACCATCCCCGACTCGGAACGCTTCACCAGATCGACCTGATTGGCCTGGTCGGCGATGGAGAGATTGCGGTGGAGGACACCCGCGCCGCCCTGCCGTGCCATGGCGATCGCCATGCGGGACTCAGTGACCTTGTCCATCGCCGCGGAGAGCAGCGGGATGTTCACCCGCACGTTCTTCGAGAGATACGAGGCGGTGTCGATCTGGTCCGGGGCCATGTCGGAAGAGCCCGGCAGCAGCAGTACATCGTCGTAGGTCAGCCCGAGTGTCGCGAATTTCTCGGGCACTCCGTCGACGTTGGTCATGACACCTTCCCCAAATGGCCTTGATCGGTGCGGATGTCCATGCTAACGGCCTGAAACGCCGTCCCATTCCACGATCAAGATCGCTCGCCGGCTTTGTGTGTTCGTACGTACGAACGATCTGGTGCGAAGTCATACGCAAAGAGGGCGGTGACGGCTCATTCCGCGGCCGAACCGAAGATCCGGGTGGCGCTGATCACGTTGGCCCCGTGGAAAGCCCTCTGCCCCGGACGGGCGTCCGGGGCAGAGGATTGCGCTGTACGTTTCCGGGGCGGCCGGCCCTACCACTGCCGTGTCCACACCGGGCGGCCATCAAGCCCGGACCGGCCCTACTGCTCCGCCAGGGCCCGCAGTCGACTCAGGGCCCGGTGCTGGGCGACCCGCACCGCACCGGGCGACATTCCGAGCATCTGTCCCGTCTCCTCCGCGGTCAGCCCCACGGCGACCCGAAGCACCACCAGCTCGCGCTGGTTCTCCGGCAGGCTGGCGAGGAGTCTCTTGGCCCACTCCGCATCATCGCTGAGCAGTGCCCTCTCCTCGGGCCCCAGTGAATCGTCGGGACGCTCGGGCATCTCATCAGAAGGAATCGCCGTCGACCCCGGATGTCTCATGGCCGCCCGCTGAAGGTCGGCGACCTTGTGCGAAGCGATGGCGAAGACGAAAGCCTCGAACGGCTTTCCGGTATCTCGATAGCGCGGTAGGGCCATCAACACCGCAACGCAGACCTCCTGAGCGAGGTCTTCCACGAAGTGGCGCGCATCACCTGGCAGCCGGTTGAGCCGGGTGCGGCAGAAGCGCAGCGCGAGCGGATGGACATGTGCGAGTAGATCGTGCGTGGCTTGCTCGTCTCCGTCGACAGCACGGTGAACGAGCGCGCCGATCACCGTGGTCTGGTCGTCACGCATCGGTCCATGGTGCCTTGGTGGCCGCTGATCCGTGGCACCGCGCCCCATGTTGTGCACCGAAGCGTTATGAGCAGGTGCGCTGGAACTCATTGCCTGCGCCCTCCCCTTCCGCTCGCTGGACTCGTCCCCGAGGAACTCCACCCCTCAAGAATGCGGCATCGCGAGGGAAACGGGCGCCCGTGCGGGCCGTTTCCCCGCCCACCGTACGGCGAGCGGGGTAGATCGCACCCCCCGGGCACCCCATGTCCGGTGTCTAACGCACCAGGCCCCAGCGGAATCCGAGCGCGACGGCGTGCGCCCGGTCCGAGGCTCCGAGCTTCTTGAAAAGCCTGCGGGCGTGGGTCTTCACGGTGTCTTCGGAGAGGAACAGCTCCCGGCCGATCTCCGCGTTGGACCGGCCGTGGCTCATACCTTCAAGGACCTGGATCTCCCGCGCGGTGAGCGTGGGTGCGGCGCCCATCTCGGCCGAGCGAAGCCGCCGGGGAGCGAGCCGCCAGGTCGGATCGGCGAGTGCCTGCGTGACCGTGGCTCGCAGTTCGGCGCGCGATGCGTCCTTGTGCAGATAGCCACGGGCTCCGGCGGCGACCGCGAGCGCGACCCCGTCGAGGTCCTCGGCGACCGTGAGCATGATGATCCGGGCGCCGGGATCGGCGGACAACAGACGGCGCACGGTCTCCACACCGCCCAGACCGGGCATCCGTACGTCCATCAGAATCAGGTCCGAGCGGTCCGCGCCCCAGCGGCGGAGGACTTCCTCGCCGTTGGCCGCGGTCGTCACACGCTCGACGCCGGGCACGGTCGCAACCGCGCGGCGGAGCGCCTCTCGGGCAAGCGGGGAGTCGTCGCAGACGAGGACGGAAGTCATGGCCGCCCTCCGCAGCTGATGCGCGTCACCTTGTGCCTCCAGGCTGGGTACGTTTCGTCACCTGTGCGGTTGAACGCACTCGGACATGTGCCCGAGCACCTATTCCTTCAACCGCCTCAGCCCTACCAACGATGGTCACTCGAAAGAGTTACGGGTCCGTCAGCCCTCTTCGGCACTCTATGTGAGGGCCCGCACACAGGGCCGCCCGAACCGCGGGAACGGTTCTCCATTCAAGCGTTATGCCCCATTTAGCGGCGTTTCTTCACTTTAGATGCCCCATGAGGCTATTTTCGTAATGAGTCATATTTACATCTACTTAGATAGTAGATGTACGGTCGTGGGGCATGGTGCGGTGTCGGATACGACTCGTATCCCCCACTCGTGCGCCAACTGACCGACAACTCAGCACGGTTTCAAGGGGCAAGCGCTATGGCAGATTTCTCCCGCCTTCCCGGACCCAACGCCGACCTGTGGGACTGGCAGCTCCTCGCGGCCTGCCGCGGGGTGGACAGTTCGCTCTTCTTCCACCCCGAAGGCGAACGGGGCGCGGCGCGAAGTGCGCGCGAGAACTCGGCGAAAGAGGTGTGCATGAGATGCCCGGTCCGCGCGGAGTGCGCGGCACACGCGCTCGCCGTACGGGAGCCGTACGGCGTCTGGGGCGGGCTCACCGAGGACGAACGCGAAGAGCTCATGGGTCGTGCGCGTCACCGCCTGGTTCCGTCGACCGGAGCGTCTCAGGGTGCGAGCGCCACGGGAAGCACCACCGGAGCAACAGCCGGGGCGTCACGGGGCTGACGCCCGACCCGACCTTCGCAGAAACGTTTCTTCTATGAGGGAGCCGCTTCCTGCCGGGAGCGTGCTCCGCAACGGAGAGACCCGACCGGGGCCGTCATCGCGGCTCCGTGACCCGCGGTGCGCCGGAGCGCACCCGGGCGCCGTGGCTCGACATCGACGGACCGGAGGGGCCCGGTGCGCTCGCACCATCGCGTACCGCTCCACCGCGGAAAGCCGCCCCCACTGAGCCGCGACCCGCACGAAAGCGCCCTGGCATCGCGGGGGCGCCCGGGCGGGACCTCCTCGCCCCTCAGCGGGAGGCGACCGACGACAGCTGGTCCAAGGTGGCCGCGACCGCCGGCACCTGTGAGAGGTCGGGAAGGGTGAGCGCGACGATCTCCCGCTCGACAGGTGGGTCGAGCGTGATGGTGCGGGTGCCCTGGAGTCGCACCGTCTCCAATGCGAGCTCCGGCAGCACCGCCACCCCCAAACCCGCTTTGACCAGGCCGATCACTGCTGGTGAGTCATCGGTGGCAAAGTCGATGCGGGGGGTGAAACCGGCCGCGTCGCAGACTTCGACCAACTGGCGACGGCAGCGCGGGCAGCCCGCGATCCACGGCTCCTCGGCAAGATCGGCGATGGTGACCGTACCGGCGTCCGCCAGGCGGTGATCTTCAGGAACCAGCCCCACCAGACGGTCCGTGAGCAACGGCCGGACGACCAGATCGTCCCATTCAGCCGAATCGCCGGAACTTTCTCCGCCGACCCCGACTGCGATGTCGCCCTTGCCGTAGCGGAAGGCGAGGGCGACATCGCAGTCCCCGTCGCGGAGCATCTCCACCGAGCGCGGCGGCTCGGCATCGACCAGCGAGACACGGGTACCGGGGTGGGCGGCGCGCAATGCGGCGAGGGCGGCGGGGACGAGGGTGGAACTGCCGCTGGGGAAGGAGACCAACCGGACCCGGCCGGCGCGCAGCCCCGCGATGGCGGCGACTTCCTCCTCGGCGGCAGTGAGGCCGGCAAGGATGCCCGAGGCATGGCGCACCAGCGCCTGTCCGGCCTGGGTCAGCCGCATCTCCCGGCCCGTACGAATCAGCAGGGGGGTGCCCGCGGAGGTCTCCAGCGCCTTCATCTGCTGGCTGACTGCCGGCTGGGTGCAGCCGAGGGTGCGGGCCGCGGCGGAGAAGGAGCCGGTCGTGGCCACCGCGCGGAGCACTCGGAGATGTCGGGCCTCGATCATTCTTTCAATATAAGCGACACTTGGATGTATCGGCAATTATCAACTGATTCATTTGAGTTTGCAGCGATTAGCGTGGTGCCATGAAGCTGCTGACCGTGAATGTGGGCACACCCCGGGCCGTCGACTACACCGCGAACCCCGGTGGTCTCACCGGAATCGACAAGCGCCCCGTCGGGGGTGAGGGCGCGGTACGAGTGGCGGAGCCGGGCCCGCGAGGGGTGGGAGGCAGCGGTGTCGCGGGGGACGCCGTCTGCGATCTGCGCCACCACGGCGGTAGCGACCAGGCGGTGTACGCGTTCGCCCGGGAGGACCTGGACTTCTGGGAGGGGGAGTTGGGGCGCCCCCTCGCCAACGGCTCCTTCGGGGAGAACCTCACGACGGCCGGTCTCGATGTCAACGGCGCACGGATCGGCGAGCGCTGGCGGATCGGCGACCGGTTGGTCCTGGAGGTGACGCACGGCCGGGTGCCCTGTCGGACGTTCGCGTCCTGGTTGGGCGAACGGGGCTGGGTCAGGCGCTTCACCGAGCACGCCGCACCCGGCGCCTATCTACGGGTGATCGAACCCGGCGAGATCCGGGCCGGCGACGCGATCGAGATCGTCCACCGCCCCGACCACGGGGTGACGGTCACCATGGCGTTCCGTGCCCAGACCGTCGAGCGCGCACTGCTGCCGCAGGTCCTGGCCGCGGGCGACGCGCTCCACCAGGGGCTCCTTGCGACGGCACGGGAGTACATGGAGAAGAGGGGCATCGCCTGAGAACCGCGTCGGGGGCAACGGCCCGGGGGCCTGACCTGACGGGGCAACGGCCCGGACCTGATCTGACGGGGCCGACCCCGTACGGCCCGCCGTAGTCGCCCGCACAAGGCACTGATCCTCCCGCCGATCGACTGCGCCCCTCATGAGCCGCACCCCCGGTGATCATCAGAAGCTCTCCACCGGTGCACCCCGGACGGTCGGGGCCGCAACCCCGCGACACCACCCGGATCGCCCGTCGGATCCGGGTGGCCCTGGGGGTATTCCCTGAGGGGAGGCGGCGAGCGCCTGGGGGACGACTGGGGGCTGTCCCCGATGCCCGCGGCAGTCAGAGATCGAAACGCTACAGCCATGCCCCGGCTCAAGCGCATCCTCATCGTCACCGGCACGGTCGTCACCGTGCTCGCGGCCGTTCTCGGTGCCGCCGCCTCCTGGATCTACACCAGCGCCGACGTCTCCACCGCCGGTACCCGCTTCAGCGAGGCGCTCGCGATACCCCCGCTGGCCCGACCGACCGTCGAGGCGGACGGCACCAAACTCTTCGAACTGACCATGCAGGCGGGTCAGAAGGAGTTCACCGCCGGCAAAAAGGCCGATACCTGGGGCTTCAACGGTGCCCATCTGGGGCCGACCCTGCGCGCTCAGCGCGGCGACAAGGTGAAGGTCCGCATCAAGAACACCCTGGACGAGCGGTCCACCGTCCATTGGCACGGGATGCACCTCCCCGCGAAGATGGACGGGGGCCCGCACCAGATGGTGGAGCCGGGCGACACCTGGACCCCGCAGTGGACGGTGGACCAGCCCGCCGCCTCACTCTGGTACCACCCGCATCCCCACGGCAGGACCGAGAAGCATGTACAGCGCGGACTGGCCGGCATGTTCCTGCTCGATGACGACGCCTCGGCCACCCTCGCGCTCCCGAAGACCTATGGAGTGGACGACCTCCCGGTCATGGTCCAGGACGTGACCCTCGACGACGGGAAACTCGACTTCGACCGCGGGCTTCTCCGCGACACCGGTTTTCTGGGTGAGCGGACCATGGTCAACGGCACGCTCGATCCCTATCGGACGGTCAGTGATGAACTGATACGGCTGAGGCTGCTCAATGCCTCCACCGCACGGATCTACGACTTCGGATTCGCCGACGACCGCTCGTTCTCGATGGTGGCAACCGACGGCGGACTAAGGGAAAAGCCGCTGCGGCTGAATCGCATCAAGCTGTCACCCGGCGAACGCGCGGAGATAGTCGTACGGATGGAACCCGGTGAGCGCGCGGTGCTCAGGAGCTTTCCGCACGAGGGATACGGAAGCAGCTGGGAGCGGCGATTGGCCGGCGGCGACGACACGTTCGACATTCTGGAACTGCGGGCGGACAAAGTCCTCCGCCCCTCCCCCGAACTGCCGTTCGAGTTGGCCGAACCCGAGGTGCCCGATGGGTCGGACTCGGTGCGGGAGCGCTACTTCGGGCTGGTGACCAGCAGTATCAACGGTCGCGAGATGAAGATGGACCGGATCGATCTGACCGTCACCCGCGGTACGGCCGAGACCTGGACCGTCCGCAATGAGCATGGAACCCCGCACAACTTCCATGTGCACGATGTGCAGTTCCGTATTCTCGAAGTCAATGGCAAACAGCCTTCGCCGGAGTTGCGGGGCGCAAAGGACACCGTCCTCATCCCGCCCGACACCACCGTGAAGCTTGCGATGCGCTTCGACGGGCCGGCCGACCCCAACACCCCGTACATGTACCACTGCCATCTGCTGTACCACGAAGACTTGGGAATGATGGGTCAGTTCGTGGTCGTCGAGAAGGGGCAGAAAGCAGGGACCGTGCGTGCACCGGAGTCCCATGCGGGGCACTAACGTGCCGCATATGACGACTGCACTGATCACGGGAGCCACCGCGGGCATCGGCGCCGCCTTTGCCCGGCGGCTCGCCGCCGATGGACACAATCTGGTGCTGGTGGCCCGCGACACCGAGCGGTTGCAGGAGCAGGCCACCGAACTGCACGACCGCCACGGCATCGAGGCCGAGGTGCTGACGGCCGACCTCTCGCAGGAACCGGGCATCTTGGCCGTGGAGAATCGGCTGCGCCATCGGAAGAGTCCGGTGGACCTGTTGGTCAACAATGCCGGCTTCGGAAACAAGGGGCGCTTCCTCCAGGTCTCCATGGCGGACGAGCTGACGATGCTCAAGGTCCACTGCGAGGCGGTGCTGCGGCTCACCTCGGCCGCCGCCGATTCGATGCAGGAACGCGGTCGGGGCGGTGTGGTCAACGTGGCCTCGGTCGCCGCCTTCATGCCCCGCGGGACCTACGGCGCCTCCAAGGCGTGGGTCGTGCAGTTCACCCAGGGAGCCGCCCGGGACCTGGCCGGCTCGGGAGTGCGTTTGATGGCGCTGTGCCCCGGATTCGTACGGACCGAGTTCCACCAGCGGGCCGGGATGGGGACGGACAACATCCCCGGTTGGATGTGGCTGGACGCGGACAAGCTGGTGGAAGCAGCGCTGGCCGACCTGGCGCGGGGGAAGACCGTTTCGATCCCCGACCCGCGGTACAAGGCGCTGATGGGGCTGGTGAAGTTGGCCCCGCGTAGCGTGCTCGGGGGGATCACCTCCAAGACGGGACGCAAGTACGGACCGCAGTAGCCGAAACGGCTCGCAGGAACGGCTCGCAGGAGACCGTCCAACCCGACCGGCAGCAGGGAGCCCGGTTCCACCATGAGCAAGCGCCACACCGATGACCGCCCCCGGGTCCTCCTCGCCATGGGTCCGGGAGTCGCCGAACGGTTGCTGACCGAGCGCCACCGGGAGCGGCTCACCTCCCTCGCCCGTACCGATCCCAGGCTGGTCGCCCATGACCTGACCGATCCGTCCCCCGCGGTGATGGCCGCGCTCGCCTCCGCCGATGCGCTGCTGACCTGCTGGGGTGCACCTCCGCTCACCGCCGGGGTGCTCGCCGGTACGCCACGGCTGCGGGCGGTCGTCCATGCGGCGGGTTCCGTGAAGCACCACATCACCGACGCCTGCTGGGAGCGCGGCATCTCCGTGTCGTCCGCCGCGGGCGTCAATGCGCTGCCCGTCGCCGAGTACACCCTCGCCGCGATCCTCTTCGCGGGAAAGGGGGTCCTCGCATCGGCCCGGCGCTACGCACGGTCGCGGTCCCTCGACGGTCAGGCCGAAGCACTGGCCGACCTGGGCAACCACGGCCGTACGGTGGGGATCGTCGGGGCGTCCCGCATCGGCCGCCGCGTGATCGAGTTGCTTCGCCCGTTCGACCTGCGCGTGTTGCTGTACGACCCCTTCTGCACGACGGCGGATGCCGAGGCCCTCGGGGTCGTACGGGTCGATCTGGATGAGTTGTGCCGCGCCAGCGACATCGTTTCCGTACACGCTCCGGAGGTGCCGGAGACCCGTCGGATGATCGACGGGCGGCGGCTGGCCCTGATGCGCGACGGCACCACGTTGATCAACACCTCCCGTGGGTCGCTCGTCGACGAGCAGGCGCTCATCGACGAGTTGTCCGCAGGTCGGCTGCAGGCGGTCCTCGATGTGACCGAGAGCGAGCCACCGCCCGTGGACTCCCCCCTCTACGAGCTGCCGAATGTGCTGCTCACTCCGCACGTGGCCGGTTCACTCGGCAATGAGCTGCACCGGATGGCGGATTTCGCCCTCGACGAGTTGGAACGCTTCGGCCGGGGGCTACCGTTCGCGGAGCCCGTACCGATCGGGTCGCTCGACCGCTCCGCATAGCGACTGCCGCACCCGGCGAAGCGTGGCGGCCGATCGGGCGGGGCCGGGCGGTCACATGTGTGCCGATGGATCCGTCATATCTGGGAAGGCGCGGGAGACCAGGAAGCCGGGACCCGGGAGCCCGGGAGAGACGGACCGGCGGAGCTCAGGAGCGGATGCATGGATGACTTTCTGACGGAACGCTTCACCGCGGAACGACCGCGGCTGAAGGCGGTCGCCTATCGGATGCTCGGCTCGCTCAGCGAGGCCGACGACGCGGTCCAGGAAGCCTGGCTGAAGCTGCACCGCACGGAAGCCGCCGGGGTCGAGAACCTCAGCGGCTGGTTGACCACCGTCGTGGGACGGGTCTGCCTCGACATGCTGCGCTCGCGCACCGCACGCCGTGAGGACTCCCTCGATGTGCGCGTACCCGACCCGGTCGTCCAGACGGAAGCGGTGAGCGATCCGGAGCACGAGGCGCTGATGGCGGACTCGGTCGGCTTGGCGCTGCTGGTGGTGTTGGAGACCCTGGGTCCGACCGAGCGGCTCGTCTTCGTGCTCCACGACATGTTCGGCGTGCCCTTCGACGAGATCTCCCCCGTCGTGGGTCGGTCGCCGGCGGCCACCCGGCAACTCGCGAGCCGAGCCCGGCGCAGGGTGCGGGGCACCGGCACCACCGCGGTACCCGATGACCTCCCCCGCCAGCGCACGGTGGTCGAAGCCTTCCTCGCGGCCTCACGCGGCGGTGACTTCGAGGCACTGGTGGCCCTGCTCGCCCCGGACGTGGTCCTGCGGGCGGACGTCGGTGGCGCGCCGATGATGTCCTCGAAGGAGGTGCGCGGCGCACGGAAGGTCGCCGGGCAGGCGATGCAGTTCCGTCAGTACGCGCAGTACGCACGGCCGGTGCTGGTCAACGGGGGTGCGGGAGTGCTCACCGCACCCGGTGGACAACCGTTGTCGATCATGGGATTCACCATCACGGGTGGCCGGATCGTGGCGATCCACATCCTCGCCGATCCAGAGCGGCTCGGCGGTCTGGAACTGACGCTTCCGGGATTTCCCCGGCAGTGAACGCACGAGCAGGGCCCGGTGCTTCCGCGACGGAAGCACCGGGCCCTTCTCTGTACTGCGCTCACCACTTCCGTACGAGCGGCGCGGCGGCCGGTGAGCCGCTACGCCGACGTACGGGCCGAGACGTGTCTCAGTGGGAGTGGCCGTGACCGCCGTGGCCGGCGTCGCCCTCGTCCTCGGCCGGCTTCTCGACGACCAGGGTCTCGGTCGTGAGCAGCAGGGAGGCGATGGAGGCGGCGTTCTCCAGGGCGGAGCGGGTGACCTTGACCGGGTCGATGACGCCGGCCTTCACCAGGTCGCCGTACTCGCCGGTCGCGGCGTTGAAGCCCTGGCCCTCGTCCAGCTCGGCGACCTTGGAGGTGATGACGTAGCCCTCAAGGCCGGCGTTCTCCGCGATCCAGCGCAGCGGCTCGACGGCGGCGCGACGGACGACGGCGACACCGGTGGCCTCGTCGCCCTCCTTGCCGAGGTTGTCGGCGAGGACCTTGACCGCGTGGACGAGCGCGGAGCCACCACCGGAGACGATGCCCTCCTCGACCGCGGCGCGAGTCGCGGAGATGGCGTCCTCCAGACGGTGCTTCTTCTCCTTGAGCTCCACCTCGGTGGCGGCACCGACGCGAATCACACACACGCCGCCGGCCAGCTTGGCGAGGCGCTCCTGGAGCTTCTCGCGGTCCCAGTCGGAGTCCGTGGAGGCGATCTCGGCCTTGATCTGGTTGACGCGACCGACGATGTCGTCGCTGCCACCGGCACCGTCGACGATGGTCGTGTCGTCCTTGGTGATCGTGACGCGGCGGGCGGTGCCCAGCATGTCCAGACCGGCCTGGTCGAGCTTGAGGCCGACCTCTTCGGAGATGACGGTGGCACCGGTGAGGGTGGCCATGTCCTGGAGCATCGCCTTGCGGCGGTCGCCGAAGCCGGGGGCCTTGACGGCCACGGCGTTGAACCGGCCGCGGATCTTGTTGACGATCAGGGTGGAGAGGGCTTCGCCGTCGACGTCCTCGGCGATGACCAGCAGGGGCTTGGAGCCACCCTCCTGGATGACCTTCTCCAGCAGGGGCAGCAGGTCCTGGATGGACGAGATCTTGCCCTGGTTGATCAGGATGTACGGGTCCTCAAGGACGGCCTCCATACGCTCCTGGTCGGTGACCATGTACGGAGAGAGGTAGCCCTTGTCGAAGGCCATGCCCTCGGTGAAGTCGAGCTCCAGGCCGAAGGTGTTGGACTCCTCGACGGTGATGACGCCGTCCTTGCCGACCTTGTCCATCGCCTCGCCGATCAGCTCACCGACCTGCTGGTCCTGAGCGGAAAGAGCGGCGACGGCGGCGATGTCGGCCTTGTCCTCGATCGGACGGGCGCTGCGCAGGAGCTCATCGGACACGGCCTTGACGGCGGCGTCGATGCCCTTCTTCAGGGAGGCCGGGGAGGCGCCGGCGGCGACGTTGCGCAGGCCCTCGCGGACCAGCGCCTGCGCGAGCACGGTGGCGGTGGTGGTGCCGTCACCAGCGATGTCGTTGGTCTTGGTCGCCACCTCCTTCACCAGCTGGGCGCCGAGGTTCTCGTACGGGTCGTCGAGCTCGACCTCGCGGGCGATCGTGACACCGTCGTTGGTGATGGTGGGGGCGCCGAACTTCTTGTCGATGACGACATTGCGGCCACGGGGGCCGATCGTCACCTTGACCGTGTCGGCAAGCTTGTTGACGCCGCGCTCGAGGGCGCGACGGGCGTCCTCGTCGAACTTCAGGATCTTCGCCATGGGAGCGTTTCTGTCCTCTTCTGAGACGAACTGCGCCCCTAGCGCCCGGATATGGATGTCAGCGGGGGCCAGGGGCGCAGCTCAATAACAAACGGGGTATGAAGTGTTCCGGGCGCGACCCGGAAACCCGTCCTACTTCTCGACGATGGCGAGCACGTCGCGGGCCGAGAGGACGAGGTACTCCTCGCCGTTGTACTTCACCTCGGTGCCGCCGTACTTGCTGTAAAGCACGACATCGCCGGTGTTGACGTCGAGCGGAAGCCGCTCGCCGTTCTCGAAGCGACCCGGGCCGACCGCAAGGACGACGCCCTCCTGGGGCTTCTCCTTCGCGGTGTCCGGGATGACCAGGCCAGAGGCCGTGGTCTGCTCGGCGTCGAGCGGCTGGACCACAATGCGGTCCTCAAGCGGCTTGATGGCAACCTTGGAGCTGGTGGTCGTCACGATCCGACCTCCCCCTTCGGAGATCTCACGGGGTTAACTGATCTTGGGTGGCGACCAGATCGATCCGTCGTCGCGGGTGCCGGACCTGCCTGTCGCTGTGCTGGCACTCTCCAGTGGGGAGTGCCAGACCCGAGACTATGACTGCGATTAGCACTCGGTCAAGCGGAGTGCCAATGCTGGCGGGTCCGATGCGCCCGTTCCATCACCGTCGACCAGCACGCTTCTCTCAATATTGCCTGCTCAGAGCCGTCTTGGATCGATCAGCGAAAGTTCGGCAACAGGAATTCGCCAACACGTCACACCTGCGGATGACACCACTCCGAGGGGTGGATCGGCCCTGCGGAAAGCTCGTACGACAAGGAGCACCGGGTGGCCACGGGCCGGAGATCCGGTGGTCGGACGCCCCTGCGAGCATCAGGCCAGAAGGCCGTGCGCCCCGGCGTACGGGCAGGGCCGCCGGGAATGCCGCACCGCGCGAGGCACTCCGGCGCACGGGCCCGGGCGGTGAGGGAACGATCCCTCACCCCGATCAGACGTAGTCCTCCAGGCGGGCCACCGCGTACCCCTTCTCGGTCACGGTCTTCATCACCTGCCGGATCATGTCGGTCATCGTGCCGCTCCAGTCCTTCCGGCCCCGGAAGTGCGTGAGGATGATGTCGCCCGGATGCAGGTCCCGGTCCCATTCGCGCCACTCCATCCGATCGGGAAACGCCTCCGCCGCCCAGAGCGGCACCGCGGTGACCCCACACGCCTGCGCGGCCCGCAGGGTGTCCCGGTTGTAGTTGCCGTACGGCGGCCTGAAGAGCTGCGGGCGCTTGCCGTACAGCTTCTGCAAATTGTCCTGCTGGCCGCAGATCTCGCGCTTCTGCGCCGTGTAGGACAGCCCGGGCATGTAGCGGTGGTTGAGGGTGTGGTTGTGGAGCGCGACCCCGCGGTCGCGCATCTGACGGAAGTAGCCGTAGTTGTCGTTGATCACGTAGTCGCTGAGGAAGGCGCTGTACGGGATCTGGAGCTCGCTCATCATCCGGAGGAGCTCTGGGTCCTTCTCCGTACCGTCGTCGATGGTCAGGAAGACCACCCTCTCCGTGACCGGCACCGTGGTGAAGACCGGTGGCAGCGACTCGCCGCCCTCGACCTCGAAGCCCTCGCGGGTGGCGATCTCCGGCTTGGTCGCGGGTGGCGCAGGAGCAACGAGCGGGGTGTGGGCGAGGCCCCACCTCTTGGCGGCGGCCACCCGTGCGACCCGGGCACGTTCGGCCTTCTCCGCCGCCTTCGCCTTCATGGCCCGCTGGGCTTTCGCGGCCTGGGCAGCCCGCTGGGCCTCCTCCGCCTTCTCGGGGGGTGCGCCCGCCGCACCAGCCGCCTCCTTCGCCGGCTGCCCCGGGCGTGCTGCGCTGCGTTCATCGGCGGCCCCGGCACACGCCGAGCCGAGGAGGGCGACGATCAGCGCAACGCCGATCGTCCGGCCCGTACGGAACCGCCCTCTGCGTCTGCGTGCCGACACCTGGCCGAGAACGCCTCCTGTCCCACTGGTGTGCCCATCGGAAATCTCACCACCCAGCTCAGTGATTTTGAGGAGATTCTTTACGTTTTGTCGGTTTAGCTGCATGGCGCTGGATACTGTCAGCCACCCTCCGCACGACCACGCCGACACCGCCGCCGACCCCGACCCGTCCCCCACCTGGCCCACAATGGGCCGGTGAACGACCTCTCCTCACTCTCCGCACTCCTCTCGGACGAGGGCCAAGCGCTGCTCATGGAACTGCGCGACCACTCCCCCGCCCAGGAGTTGGCAATCGCCACCCGACTGCGCCGCGAGCACCCGCCCGAACTGGTCTCGGCGGCACTCGGGCAGGCGCGGCTGCGGCAGCGGGCGGTCGCGAAGTTCGGAGCCGAGGACGCATACCGGATGTACTTCACGCCGAACGGTGTCGAACAGTCGACCCGTCGATCGGTCGCCGAGTACCGTGCCGCCCGCTTCTCCGCCCTGGGCGTCGGTAGCGTGGCCGACCTCTGCAGCGGGATCGGCGGCGACGCCATCGCCCTGGCCCGCGCCGGCGTACGGGTGCTGGCCGTGGACCATGACCCGCTCACCGCGGCGACCGCCCGGGCCAATGCGCAGGCACTCGGCCTGTCCGAGTTCATCGAAGTCCGCTGCGCCGACGTCATGGAGACGGACACCAGCCCCTACGACGCGGTCTTCGTCGATCCGGCCCGCAGGGGCGGCCGGGGCAGGATCTTCGACCCGGAGGCGTACTCACCGCCGCTGTCCTGGGCGATCGAAGCCGCCCGTACGCGCCCCCACGCCGCCCTCAAGATCGCACCCGGCATCCCGCACGAGTTGGTGCCCCCGGACTTCTCGGCCGAGTGGATCTCGGACGAGAAGGACGTGAAGGAGGCCGTGCTCTGGCACGGCGGCCCTGCCACACCCCGCATCACGGCCACCCTGCTGCCGGGCCCCCACACCCTGCCCTCGAACGAACTCCCCGACCCTCCCGTACGCCCGGTGGGCCGCTATCTGTACGAACCGGACGGCGCGGTCGTCCGCGCCCACCTCGTCGCCGAGGCGGCCGAGGCGTTGGACGGCGGTCTGATCGACGCGACGATCGCGTACATCACCTCGAACGAACTGCGCCCCACCCCGTTCGCCACGGCCTACGAGGTCACCGACGTCCTGTCGTTCAGCCTGAAGAAGCTCAAGGCCCTGCTGCGGAGCCGGAACGTCGGAAACCTCACGGTCAAGAAGCGCGGATCGGCCGTGGAACCGGAGGAACTGCGCCGCCGGGTGAAGCCTCAGGGACCGAACGCGGCAACGGTGTTCCTGACCCGGGTCAACGGCGCCCCCTCGATGTTGATCGGGCACCCGGCCTAGGTGTATTGGCCACGAGTGTTGTTAACTCGGATCAGGTCTTGATCATGGCGAAGACCTCCGGTGTGGTGGAGGTGTCTAGGACTGCACCGCACGGAGGTCTTCGTGTCACACCGTAATGCCCGCTTGACCGTGCACGGCAGGCGGATCCTGGTCGAACGCGTCCTGACCGACAACGGCTCCTGCTACAAGTCCAGGGTCCACGAGATCACCCCCGGCGCCCGGGAAGACGATCTCCGGGGAATGGCGACCGCGTGGCGAACCGTCGCAACTGAGGCGACAAAGTCCTCGGACGCATTGACCAGCGCCATCTCGTACATCACCGACCCGCAAGGGAATGGTGAGTGGCAGGGCGCAATGAGGGCATTCTGCCAAACCATCTGGGGCACCACCGAGTGGGGGCGTACCCGAGACGAGGCGGGCCAGAGGGCGCAGACGGGTCGCAGTTGGAAGACCAGCCGAACCACTTCACCGGCTTCCCGGAGACCCATCATCGAGGTGCTCCACAAGACGGCGAACGCGATCCAGGAGATCCTCGAGCATCTTGCCGCGGTCGGGGAGAAGACAACGAAGACGACCGAACGCCTTGGCATCGAGGCCACCAAGGCAACCGTCAAAGATTTGACCATCGGCCTTGATCTCTGGGAGCTGACCAGGCTCGCGGCAACCATGGCCTTTGCCGAGATAGTCCTGACCTTCAGGTCCCATATGGACAAGGCCGCCATGGACGCCGCCGTCGAGAACTATCACCAGGCGTTCAGCGAAGCGGGTACCAAGCTGACCGCGCTCTTACCCGAACTGGACGAGGCGCTGCTCAGTGCTCCGACGTTCCAAGCCGAGCAAGCACGGGCCCAAGCCTTCGGCGCCCGGTCGCTCAACGAGTTCAAGCGAGAGCACAGCTGGCAGCGCGCCGAAGCTACCTTCCCGTACCAGTACTCCCTCGACCTGGCGACCACCGAGGAGCTCGGAGGGGGACACACCATTGACAAACACGTGGGCAAGACCGATGAACAGCTTCTGCAGCGTCTCCGCGACCAGGCCAATGGAGCAGGGATCCCCAGGATTCCGGCTGCATCGAGCTTCACCGATTTCGCATCGGCCCAGACGTACACCCAGCACTGCATTCGCTCGAACACCGAGACCATCAACAGCTGGCTGAGCAATCCGCCGCCGGAGCCCCCCAGCAAGGTCTTCCGAGTCGATGCGGTGCCCAGCGCCGGGCAGGTCAACGGACCAATGGTGACCGGCCGGACATCAGAGGTGGTCAACAACGCCCCCACACCGGTGACGGACGCCTACGGAGTGGCCACGCGGTTGAAGTACGACCCAAGCCTCGACCCACCCTTCGTTGTCGTGACCTCCATGCCTGAATAGCCTGACCAGGCTGCGCCAGCCGGACCACCAAAACCTCATTCGGACAACGACACGGGCAGGTCAAGTGACGACAGATCCCGACCGCACGGCCTGGGCGGAAGCGCTCACACTGTACGAGCGGCGCTACACCTTCGTCGCTGTCGGGCCTCGCGAGCATCCGGAGTGGGGCCTCGACCTGGCGTCCCTCGTACGGGGCACGACGCGGGACCCCCGCGCGTGGCGGAGCCTCGACCCGGACCAGGACGAGGAAGAACGCCAGGACGACGCGGCTTTCCCCTTTGTTGCGCCACCGACAACCGAACCGGAGATCAAGAGCTGGCGAGCGCATTTGACGGAGGTTCCGCGCGGATCGGCGAAGAGACTCCTCGTCGTACTCGGGACGCAGTACCTGGATGTCACTCGCGAGCGGGAGTTCGATCACAGGAGACCTGAGATGGAAGGCAAGGCAGACGTTCTACTGTCCAGATTCCCAGTTGAGTCCCGTTTCTACGCCAACACGGGATACGAAGGCGCGAATCCGGACTTCTACCAGGCGGTCACGGGGGTCCACACCTTCAGCCAGTACGACTGGGACGTCGGGCTGGTGATCGTCTCCGAGTCCGAGGTAGGACTCTTCTGGTCCTTCGACGCCACCTGAACCCAGGGGTCGATTCCCCCTTGATCCACCGTGTGAACCGGAGAAGCCGTGCTGACCCGATCCGCCTCCTACTGCGACCGAGAGGCCGCCCAATGGGCCACCCAACAGGTCGTCAACCGCAATGAACGATCGATCCGCCACTGGCTCGCGCAGGACAACCGAGCGCGTCTGAGCATCGAAGCAGCCTGGCCATCCCGTTCACAGCCGGTCGGGCGGGTGCTGCTCCAGTCCATGGTGCTCGCCGGAAGGGGTGCCCTGGATGTGCGGTCGGCGCGGGTGGTGCTCAGGAGGGACCCGTCGAGCCCCCACGGCTTCGTCGTGCACGCCACTTTCCCCGTCTATCTGTAGAGGCCCTGGACATGCCCATGAAGCCGCTCGACTTCGACAGCCGTTACGGTGAACTGGATGTGGTGATCGCGGCATACATCGGGGAGCCGGCCGACGACACATCGGACAAGTCGAGCCGTGCGCTTCAGGCGTATCTACGCCACACCTGGCGTACACGGCCGTGGTCCCTGGCCCTCGCGGAACAGCAGATTCGCACCTACGCGCGCAATCCACCTGGCAGAGTGCGTCAGCGGCTCGGCGAGTTCTATCCCGTCCCCGACATCGGCCTGCCGGACTCCGGGATCCAAGCCTGGCTTCTCCACATCGCCGGCCACATCAGACGCAGCGTCGAGCAGGGGGAAGCCCCATTCCCCTCACCCTCCCCACTGACCCACTGGGAGTGGCACGCCAGATTTCCTGAGCTGGCCCAACTCTTGGGAGGATGGTTCTCGCAGGACATGCCGGACGAGTTCGTGGACCACGACTCGGCGATCCGGGACTACGTCTCCACGGCGAACCACACGGTGGTAGCGCGCGTCATCGGTGAGGTGCACGAGTTGCTCTCCCTCGGCCTGGAGGATGCGGACTACGCACTCGCGGTCTCCGAGTTGGGTTTGGAGGTCGATCCGTTCACGTCCTCGACACCACGCGGATGGCTCGCTTGGGTGGCAGAGCGTCTTGTCGAGTTCGGGTCGGGATACGGGCAACCCGATGTCGGAGGATGACTCATGACATGCCAGCAGGGCAGTCAGCCCTGCTCCCCTTCTGTGGCCATCGCCGCTCGGGTCAGCAGTAGGTCCCGTTCCCTCTCGTTGCGGGTCAGGGCAGCCGCGCGGTGGAACTCCTCCCGGGCCTCGGTGGAGCGGCCCAAGCGGGCCAGCAGGTCGCCCCGTACGCTCGGCAGGAGGTGGTACTCCTTCAGCGCGGGCTCGGTGGCGAGGGCGTCCACCAGGGCCAGGCCCGCTTCCGGGCCTTCGGCCATCGAGACGGCGACCGCCCTGTTCAACTCGACCACCGGGGACGGGACGAGCGCCGCAAGCTGCCCATAGAGCGTGGCGACCGTCGCCCAGTCCGTGTCCTCGTAGTGGATCGCCCGGGCGTGGCAGGCCGCGATGGCCGCCTGGAGCATGTACGGCCCCGGGGGCGCGCCCAGTGCACTGGCCCTGGCCAGGGCGGAGAAGCCACGGTGGATGAGCAGCCGGTCCCAGCGGGTGCGCACCTGGTCGGCGAGGAGGACCGGGGCACCGTCCGGGCCGACCCTCGCGCCCATCCGTGACGCCTGGATCTCCAATAGGGCGGCCAACCCGTGCACTTCTGGCTCCTGGGGCATCAGCCCCGCCAGCACACGGGCCAGCCGCAGGGCGTCCTCGGCGAGGGCAGGGCGTATCCAGTCGTCGCCTGTGGTGGCCGCGTAGCCCTCGTTGAAGATCAGGTAGATGACTTCCAGTACGGAACCGAGGCGGGCGTCACGGTCCGTCCCGTACGGCACCTCGAACGCGACGCCCTCCTTGGCCAGCGCTCGTTTGGCCCGGACGATGCGTTGGGCGACCGTCGGCTCGGAGGTGAGGAAGGCCCGGGCGATCTCCTCGGTGGTGAGCCCGCCGAGGAGTCTGAGGGTCAGTGCGATCCGGGCGTCCGTGGACAGGACCGGATGGCAGGCGGTGAAGATCAGCCGCAGGAGGTCGTCGTCGATGTCGCCCGGCCCTGACACCTCGGGCGGCGGTACGTCCTCCAGGCTGCGCCCGACCTCGGCCAGTTTGCGGGCGTAGTTCTCCTTGCGCCGGACGAGGTCGATCGCCCGGTGCTTGGCCGTGGCCATGAGCCAGGCGCCCGGGTTGTCCGGGACACCTGACTCGGGCCACTTCTCCAGCGCTGCGACCAGGGCGTCCTGGGCGATCTCCTCGGCGATGCCGACGTCCCGAACGATCCGGGCGACACCGGCGATGATTCGCGCCGACTCGATCCTGAACACCGCTTCCACCGCGCCCGTTACCGTCACCGCCTCATCACAACAGCAGCGGCAGGGACGGGCAAGCGCCGATGGATCAGTTCTCCGCGATCTGCCGGATCTCAGCGGTGACGGTCCACACGTCGTCATGGGTCTGGAGGAAACGCTTGGTCCACTCGATCGCCTCGGCCTTGTCCTTGGCCTGGATGATGGAGTAGCCGCCGACGACCTCCTTGCTCTCCGTGAAGGGGCCGTCGGTGTGGCTGAGCTTGCCACCGGACCAGGTGACCTTGGTGCCGTCGGCACTGGGGGTGAGCCCTGCGGTATCGAGCATGACTCCCGCCTTGGTGATCTCCTCCAGCAGCGCGCCCATGCGCTCCCCCATCTCCGGGCTGTGGCCCTCGGGCGGGATGTTGTTCTCGTCGATGCGGATCATCGTCAAAAAGCGCGGCATGGTGGCTCCTCGGTTCTTCCGGGTCGGCGACGGGGTCGTTTCCCCGCCGCTCACCCCTATGTCGAACGGGAGCCGGCAGGATCGACACCGCTCTTCAGAATTCTTCTGAATTCTTCTGAGCATCGTGCCGACCGGCCACCGGAGCCATCGGATCGCCGGCTTCCGGCACCGGGTCACGATGGACGACCGCGACCCGATCGGCCGCCGTGGGCATTTCGGCAGCCGTGGGAGCCGTGGGATCTTCGGTCCGAGCGGGTTGGTCGGTCGTCGCGGTGGGTCGGTCATGTGCCGGAAGCAGTGTCATCGCCGCCACACATGCCAGCACCATCAGTCCGGCGCACACCCAGTAGGCCGCTCGATAGCCCTCGGCGAGTGCCGCCGGCGTACTGCTTCCCGCGCTGATGGACGCGGCGACCGTCACCAAGATCGCCAACCCGAGCGAGCCACCGATCTGGCGGGAGCTGTTGAGCAGCCCCGACGCCATGCCCGCCTCCGACGGCACCACGTCCTTGGTGGCCGCCGTGCCCAGCGGGATGAAGCAGAGTCCGATGCCCACACTGCCCAGCAGCGACGGCCCGAGGATGGAGTACGCGAAGCTCCCGTCGGGGATGGCGGTGACGGCGAACAGCACTATCCCCGCCGCACCGAGGAGCCCGCCCGCCACCAGGAGCAGCCGGATGCCGACGATGGCGACCGCCTTGGTGCCTATCAGCGAGCCGGCCACCACACCCACGCAGAAGGGGAGGAACGCCGCGCCCGTCTTCGAGGCTTCGTACCCCAGCACCTGCTGCATGTAGAGGGAGCAGAAGTAGAAGGACGCGAACTGGGTGGAGCTGAGCAGCAGCGAGAAGAGGTTCGCTCCGAGGACGGGCCGGGCGGCCAGTAGTCCCAGTCGCAGCAGCGGCTCGCGCACCCGTCGTTCGACCAGGGCGAAGGCGATCAGCAGGGCGACCGAGGTGCCCAGGGTCAGCACGGTGGTGGGCGCGCCCCAGCCGTGTTGCTCGGTACGGGTGACGCCCAGCACCAGCAGGGACATGCCCCCGGTGACCAACAGCGCGCCCGCGACGTCGAGCCGGGGCGCGCTGGCGCGGTCGGGCGCGCCGGGCAGGGCGGCCCGGGCGACTCCGAAGAGCGCGAACACCACGATGGGCACGTTGACCAGCATCACGGCCCGCCAGCCGGCCGCATCCGTGAGGAGTCCGCCTGCCAGTACGCCGACGGCGCCGCCCGCCGCGCCCGCCATGCCCCACATGCCGAGCGCCTTGGAACGCGCGGGCCCCGCCGGGTAGGTGACGGTGATCAGGGTGAAGGCGCCGGGGGCCAGGGCGGCTGCGCCGATGCCCTGGGCCGCACGGGCGGCGATCAGTGCGCCGGGGGACTGGACGAGACCGCCGATCAGGCTCGCCCCGCCGAAGAGCACGAGTCCGGCGACGAGGATGCGGCGGCGACCCACGATGTCGGTCAGCCGACCGCCGAGCATCAGGAGGCCGCCGAAGGTGAGCGCATAGGCGCCGACGACCCATTGCAGGCCGTCGGGGGTGAAACCGAGGTCGTCGCGCATGTCGGGCAGCGCGACATTGACGACGGACATGTCCAGCGCCACCAGGAACTGCACGATGAGTGCCACGGTCAACACCCAGCGCGTGCTCTGCGCTTGGTCGTTCATGGGTTCCCCTTCCCGGGATGCCCTGGGCAGGACCGCACATTACTATACGCGTAAAGAAAATAGGAGCGGGAGACTACGCAGGTGGCAACGGAGAAGAAACCCGCAGACAGAACCGGCAAGAAGGCCGTGGGGCGACCACGTCGACTGGACCCCGAGACGATCATCGCCACCGCGCGCCGGATCATCGAGGAGGAAGGAGTCGCCGCCGTCTCGATGCGACGGGTGGCCAAGGAGGTCGGCAGCACGCCGATGGCGCTCTACCACTACGTCCGCGACAAGGACGAGTTGCTGATGCTCACGCTCTCGGGCGTAGCAGCCACCTTCCCCCGCCCCGCACTGCCGGCCGACCCCCGCCAGCGGCTGGTGGACACGAGCGTCCATATGCACGGGGTACTGGCGCAGTTGCCCTGGGTCCTGGAGATCCTGGCGCTGGGCGACCTCACCGACAAGGGCGCGCTCTGGATGGCCGAGGAGATCCTGGAGTCGTCAATCGCGTGCGGCCTCACCCCCGAGCAGGCCGTCCGTACGTACCGCACCATCTGGCACTTCGTTTACGGGAACCTCGTCTTCACCGCGGCCATCGCGCGACGGGAAGCGGAGCCCGAGCGACGGTGGAACTTCCCCGCGATGCTCACGGACGAGGACGCCAAGGAGCTACCTCGGCTGGTGGAGCTGGCTCCGCAGTGGAACAAGCTCGGGGAGTACGAGGTACGGGAGCAACTGGAGGCGATCATCGACGGGCTGCTGAGCCGGGCGCAGCGCACTCGAACTGATGGGCCGACGCATCCGCACCGGCTCGACTGACCGCCCCGTGCATCACCGCGGTCGGTCACCACGAACGGCGTCACACGAGGTCGACGGAGACCGATTCGAACCGCCAGCGGTGCACGGGCCTGGTGATCAGGTCCCCTGCCGGCTCCGGGAGCTCCGGGAGGGGCGCCGCCGCGTCAACGGCGTGCCACCAGGTGATCACCAGCACCCGGTCCTGGCCGGCCTTGAAGGACTCGCGCCGCAGCGGCTGCACCGGCAGTTCCTGGGCGCGGGCCCACTCCAGCAGCTCCGCACCGCGGTCGCGCACCGCCCGCGCCTCCCACATCAGAGCGACCACGGTCGACTTCGGGGCGGTCATGAGTACAGATTGTCCTTGCTGATCTCATGCACATGGTCGTGGTCATGTGCGTGGCCGTGATCATGTGCGTGGTTCTGGCCCGGGACATGGGTTTCGGTCACCGGCAGCGAGGAGTCAGCCGACAACTCCAGGTCCGACGGCGGCCGGTTGCGGGCGACCATCTCGGCGCCGAGGGCCGCCACCATCGCGCCGTTGTCCGTGCACAGCCCGGGTCGCGGCACCCTCAGTCGGATGCCGGCCCGCTCGCAGCGCTCCGCGGCCAGCGCACGCAGTCGGGAGTTCGCGGCCACCCCACCGCCGATCATCAGATGGTCCACGCCCTCGTCCACACAGGCACGCACCGCCTTGCGGGTCAGTACGTCGACGACGGCCTCCTGGAAGGACGCCGCGACATCGCGCACCGGCACCTCCTCGCCCGCCGCCCGCTTGGCCTCGATCCAACGCGCCACCGCCGTCTTCAGCCCGGAGAAGGAGAAGTCGTACGCGGCGTCGCGGGAGCCGGACAGCCCACGGGGGAAGGCGATGGCCCGGGGGTCTCCCTCCCTCGCCAGTCGGTCGATGACGGGGCCACCGGGGAAACCGAGGTCGAGAACACGGGCGATCTTGTCGAACGCCTCCCCGGCGGCGTCGTCGATGGTCGCGCCCAGCGGGCGGACATCGTTGGTGATGTCCGGTGCGAGCAGCAGCGAGGAGTGCCCGCCCGAGACGAGCAGCGCCATCGTCGGCTCGGGGAGCTTGCCGTGCTCCAACTGGTCGACGCAGATGTGGGACGCCAGGTGGTTCACGCCGTAGAGCGGTTTGCCGAGGGCGTACGCGTACGCCTTCGCCGCCGAGACTCCCACCAGCAGTGCGCCCGCGAGCCCGGGGCCGGCGGTCACCGCGATGCCGTCGAGGTCGCGGGGCGAGACCCCGGCGTCCTTCAGCGCACGCTCGATGGTGGGGACCATCGCCTCCAGATGTGCGCGGGAGGCGATCTCGGGCACCACACCGCCGAACCGGGCGTGGGTGTCCACGCTGGAGGCGACGGCGTCGGCGAGCAGTGTGGTGCCGCGGACGATCCCGACGCCGGTCTCGTCGCAGGACGTCTCGATGCCCAGTACGAGCGGTTCGTCAACCATCAGTGACCATTCCCTTGCAGATGGAGCCGCATGACGAGCGCATCGACATTGCCCGGCTTGTAGTAGCCGCGGCGGAATCCCACGGGTTCGAAGCCGAAGCGCTCGTACAGCTTCTGGGCCCTGGTGTTGTCCATCCGTACTTCGAGGAAGACCTCGTCGCACTCGAAGGCGGTGGCGTGGTGGAGCAGATCGGAGAGCAGCCGGGAGCCGAGTCCGGTTCCCTGCTCGGCGGGGGCGACGGCGATCGTCTGGACATCGCCGAGGCCGCCGACCGCAGCGAGCCCCGCGTATCCCACGATCTCACTTCCGCCGCTGTCCGCGCCCTTCTCGGCGACGACGTAGCGACGGGTGGCCTGGGGGCCGCGGGCGTGGGCCAACTCGGACCAGAACATCCCGGGCGACCAGGCGTCCTCGGGGAAGAGTCGCTGTTCGAGGTCGAGTACGGGGCCAAGGTCCCACCAGCGCATCTCGCGCAGTACGGGGTCCGATGCGGCGGTCACTTGGGGGTGACCACCTTGTAGTTCTTGGGCACCTGGGCGTCCGGTCGGCGCAGGTACAGCGGCTGCGGGGGGAGGAAGTCCATTTCCCGGGCGCCCCCGGCCAGTTTCCGCACGGCCAGGGAGGCGAGGGCACCGGCCGAGACATGCTCGGGGTCGCGGGCGTCCGGGAAGACCTCGGGGTAGAGCCGGGCGCCCGCTCCGACGGCCGGCAGGCCCGCGACCTGCTCGGCGATGTCGGCCGGTCGGTCCACCGCCGGTTCGCCGACCCGGTTGCCCGAGGCGTCGTAGCGGGCCCAGTACACCTCCTTGCGGCGGGCGTCCGTGGCGACCACGAAGGGTCCGTCGATGTCGCTGGCGTGGGCGAGGCCGTCGAGCGTGCACAGTCCGTAGACGGGTACGTCCAACGCCGAACCGAAGGTCGCGGCCGTCACCAGGCCGACCCGCAGCCCGGTGTACGGACCGGGCCCGACACCGGTGACGACGGCGGTGACGGCGTCGAGTTTCACCCCGGCCTCGGCGAGCACACGATCGATGGCGGGCAGCAGCAGTTCGCCGTGCCTGCGGGCGTCCACACGGCTGGACTCGGCAACGACGGACTCGCCGTCGTGCAGCGCGGCGGTGACGGCGGGAGTGGCGGTATCCACGGCAAGCAAGAGCACGCGAACAGCCTACGGCTCCCGCGCGGCAGGCACGGCGCCCCGCCCACGGCGGCCGGTGGCTGCTACCGTCGCCCCGAAGATGTTCATCCGAAGAACTGACACGACTTGGCGAGAGGTGGAGCACGGTGGCACGGAGCAGCTCGGGACTGGTGGCCGGGCTCACGGCAGCAGCCCTGACCGCCGTCTGCTTCCTCGCCTACCAGGCGTCGGCGAGCGCCCCGGACGACCTCAGCAAGCCGCGCTCCCCCAGCGCGCTGCCCAGTGCCGAGAACCCGCAGCAGCAGCAGCGGAAGGACCCACTGGCCCTACCGGTGAACTCGGGATCCGGGCTGCGGGTGGTGTATGCCCTCAGCGAGCGTCGGGTCTGGCTGGTGACGGCGGGGAACAAGGTCAGCACGACGTTCGCGGTGATGCCGTCGCCCGTCAATCCGCCGCCCGGCGCGTACGCGGTCACTTCCCGGTCGGGACAGGTTGACGGATCGGACGGGACGGCGATCGAGCACGTGGTGCGGTTCGCGAACGTCAATGACGTACCGATCGGTTTCAGTGCGGCGGTGAGCGGGGCGATGACTCCACCCGACCCGTCGAAGAAGACCGGTGGCGTACGCATGAAGAGGGCGGACGGTGACGCCATGTGGCGCTTCGCCACCATCGGCACCAAGATCATCGTCGTCCCCTAGCCAGCCGACGAACCTCACGCTGAGCCACTCGATCGGTGGGACGGATCGCCGCGGGGTACGACTACGCGGCGTCGCGGCGCTCGCTCCGGTTGACGATCGCAGGACCGGAGGCGTCCGCCTCGCGCGGCGGGGTGGAGATCGCCCTGGCCGCGGCGCACGAAGCCAAGAGCTGCCCCATCGACACCCCAGCCGGCGCCGACTGCCGGATCGACGTGGGCCGACCGGGCATGGCGGACGAGGACGAGGGCTCGGCGGTGGGCTGCTGCGATGGCTCGGACTCACGCGGATACGCCGGCATGGTGCCTCCTGGATCGCCGGGGGCAGACTGGTTAGGCAAACCTAACCATGTCTCCGTGCCATGTGACCACGCTCGGCACGGCATGCGCAATATTTTGCCGACGTCTTGTCGGAATATCCACCGAACGGCCATTGAGCCCAAGAATCCGTCGACACGGCGATGGTCAGACGACCACGGAACGTAATCGCCATGGTCGAGTCAGACAGCGCGCCTCGGTCGGGTCAGGCCGCGCCGAGATCCACTGCGGACCAGCGCCGCCCGTACCCCGTCAAGGTCACCTGGCGCCGATCGTCCTCCGTGTCGCCGACGACCCGGTGGATCACCACATGGAGCCGATCGTCCGAAAGGTCCTCGACCTTTCCGTCACCCCACTCGACGACCACCACCGACTCCGGCAGCGAGACATCGAGATCCAGATCCTCCATCTCGTCCAACCCCCCGCCCAGCCGATAGGCGTCCACGTGCACCAGGGCGGGGCCACCGGTCAGCGACGGATGGACCCGAGCGATGACGAAGGTCGGCGAGGTCACCGCTCCCCGCACCCCCAGGCCCTCCCCCAGCCCCCTGGTGAGAGTCGTCTTGCCCGCGCCCAGCTCGCCGGTGAGCATCACCAGATCACCCGGACGCAGTACTTTCGCCAGCCGCCGCCCGAGGTCCTGCATCTGCTCCGGGGAATCGACGGCGATCCGTGCGACGGCGGTCTCGGCCGCCGTGCTCTGCGGTGCTTCCATGCCGCCCAACGTTAGCCGCTGCCGGCACCGCTGGCTTCGGCCGTCTCGGGCACCGCACCCACCCGCGCCAAGAGGTCAGCCAACCGGTCGGTGACGGCCTCCGGGTGCTCCAGCATCACCAGATGGCCCCCGTCCGGGACGATCACCAACTCCGCGCCCGGCAGCAGATCGGCGATCGCCTCGCTGTGGCCGCTCGGGGTGACCAGATCCCGGTCACCGGCCAGCACCAGGACCGGCACATCGGCGAAGGCCGGGAGTGCGCCCGCCTTGTCGTGCTCGTCGAAGGCCGGATAGAACTCGGCGACCACGTCGATCGGCGTGGACTCGATCATCCGTTCGGCGAACCGGGCCACTGCCGGGTCGACGTCGCGGGACGAGAACGAATACTTCTTGATCAGACCGGCGAAGAGGTCCGCGGTCGCCCCGCGGGCGCGCTCCACCAGCTCCGCCTGTGAACCGAGGGCCCGGAGCACTCCCGGCAGCACCCGTCGCACCGCGTTGACGCCGGCGACCGGAAGACCGTAGTTGACCTCGCCCAGCCGACCGCTCGACGTGCCGATGAAGGCCGCACCGACGACCCGGTCCCGAATCAGCTCCGGGAACTGGTCGGCCAACGCCATCACGGTCATCCCGCCCATCGAATGCCCCACCAGCACCAACGGGCCCTCGGGGACCGCCGCATCGATGACCGCCTTGAGATCACGGCCGAGCTGATCGATGGAGACCGGCGTGCGATCGGGGCCCGACTGCGCCGTGCCCCGGGCCGAACGGCCGTGGCTGCGCTGATCCCAATGGACCGTACGGACCAGACCGCGCAGAGCCGCCCGCTGGAAGTGCCAGGAGTCCTGGTTGAGGCAGTAGCCATGGCTGAAGACGACCGTGACCGGCGCGGGAGACCTACGGCCGAAGATCCGGCGCCGGCGCTGACCGGCGGCGTCCGGGTCAAGGTCGTCCGTCTCGTAGTACAGCTGAGTACCGTCGTCGGCGATCGCCCGGCCCGGAGTGCCACGCAGGGCGCCGTACGGGCCCGAGGCGTCCAAGGCCAACCGGGCCTTCTTGCGCATCCCGCGCCCCACGGTGAGCCGCTCGATCGCCACACCCGCCGCGGCACCCGCGGCGATCACCCCTATCGCCGCACCGGCGATCCCCGCCCGGCGCCAGTGGCCCGACGCGGCAGCGCCCGCCGCAGCCACGACCGCATCGCCCGTGCTGGTCTCGCTCACCGTGCCGTACCCCTCTTCGACCTACGGAACGTCGGTACCGACGTCTTGGTGCAGATACACGCGCGGAACCCTCGCCCCGATCCGGGTGACGATCTCGTACGCGATGGTGTCCGCTGCCTGCGCCCAGTCCTCGGCCGACGGCTCCCCGCGATCACCCGGACCGAACAGCACCGCATCGGCCCCCTCCTGGATCTTGTGCCCACGCCCCTCGTCGCCCACGCCCCCGGCCGGGCCGAGATCCACCACGAACTGGTCCATCGCGATCCGCCCCGCCGCCCGGTGCCACTCACCACCGACCAACACCGGGCCACGGCCCGATGCATGGCGCGGAATGCCATCCCCGTAGCCGAGGGGAATCAGCCCCAGTTCCGTTTCGCGCGCAGTGACGTAGTGGTGGCCGTAGCTCACCCCATGGCCCGCGGGGACCTGCTTGACCAGCGCGACCGAAGCGGCCAAGGTCATCACCGGCCGCAGCCCCAGAGCCTCGTGCGTCCCCAACTCGGGCGCCGGAGACACCCCGTACATCGCGATCCCCGTCCGTACGAGATCGAAGTGCGACTCGGGGAGCGTGAGGGTTGCCGGGGAGTTCGCGATATGCCTGACCTCGGGCTCGACACCCGCCTTCTCGGCGTACGCGACGAGTTCCCGGAACACGTCCAACTGGGCCGCGATCGAGGGGTGGCCAGGCTCGTCGGCGCACGCGAAGTGCGACCACAGACCAGTGACCTTGGCCGTGCCTTCGCTCTCGGCGACCAGCGCCGCGGCGACCAGTTCCGGCCAGTCCGCAGGCTGGCAGCCATTGCGGCCGAGGCCGGTATCGGCCTTCAACTGGATACGGGCGGGCCGCCCGACCTCACGGGCCGCAGCGGTGACCTCCGCCAGCGCCCACAGCCCGCTGATCGACATGTCGAGATCCGCCTCGATGCCCTCGCGCCACGGATCACCCGGAGTCCACAGCCAACACATGATCCGCCCCGGCAGACCGGCGGCCCGCAGGGCAAGGGCTTCATGGGGGGTCGCCGTCCCCGTCCAACTGGCACCGGCCTCCCGCGCCGCAAGAGCACACGGGAGAGCACCATGCCCGTACCCGTCCGATTTCACGACAGCCATCAAGGCGGCCCGGGGCGCACGCGCCCGCAGCGAACGCACATTGGCCCGCAGAGCCGCGAGATCGATCTCGGCCCGGGCACGGGGGCGGGGGGTGGCAGGGGAAGGCGGTGGTGTCTGGGTCATCGGCTCCAGTCTCTCAGAGGGGGGTGGTTTGGTGCGGGGGTGGCTGTTTTCGGGTGGGGCCTGTGCGTGGGTTTCCGCCCCGGGGGAGCGGAGGGTTCCGTCCTCAAACGCCGGACGGGCTGAGCTGGGGCCAGAGCCGCGGGTCCTGGCTGCTTCCGGGTCAGGCCCGCGCCTGGGTTTCCGCCCTGGGGGGTGGAGGGTTCCGTCCTCAAACGCCGGACAGGCTGAGCTGGGGCCAGAGCCGCGGGCCCTAGCTGCTTCCGCGCGAAGCCCGCGCTGGGTTTCCACCCCGGGGGGCGGAGGCTTCCGTCCTCAAGCGCCGGACGGGCTGGGTGTTTCCGGGTGGAGCGTGTGTTGTGGGGCTGCTCTGTGGGGGTGCGGGTCTTGGGGGTCCGGGTGCGGGTCTTAGTTTGGTTCGGCTTGTGGGGGTGCTTTCGGGCGTGACTCCTCAGCGCCGGCGGCCAGCGGCTGATCCGTAGGTGACAGCTCTGAAGCCGCCGACGCTTCCGGGGACACCCCCTGCGCGCCCCCAGAACATCAACCAGGTCCGCCTGCCCCCGGCCCATCCAGAAGTCGGCCTCAGGACGGGCGCCCAGTGGCGCTGCTCGCCCCCGGCTCCATCCACGGGTTAGAGGGTTGGGCTCAGGGGTGGAGAGCGCCCGATACCGCAACTGGCGCTGCTTACCCCTGGCCCCGTCCATGAGCTGAGCCATGGGTAGGGAGGGAGTGTGCCCTTGGGCCGTGGATCAGGCTCGGGATCGAGCAGGGGGTGGAAGTTTTCGTCGGGCCGTGGAGCAGGCTTCGGCCCCGGGTGAGGAGCGTTTACGGACCCATGGGGGGCCAGGGTGGAGCGGGCCCGCATGCCCGGTAGGCAAGGCTGCGGTCCCCATGAGCTGAGGGCGGATGCAGCAATCCACCCGGTCCCGCCCTACAAGTAAAGACAATCCCTCCACATTTGATTCGTGGAGACCGGTACATCGAAGATCGGAGATCAGAAGTGTGAGGGGTGGATACACATCACCACACCGCTCCGAGCTCACCCCCGATAGATACATCGCACCGCCTCACAGTCAGCTCATGAGGCAAGGCGGGGCACAGAAGACCAGCCGAAATGGACCTTCCGGAATGGTGGGGTCCCAGTGATGGGCGCCATGGCCCCCATCCCCCGTACACCCTCCGCCCACGTATGCACACGAGTCGGAGACTCATGGACACCTGGCGGCGACCAATGCACTGCGGACGCGCCCCTCTACCACTTCCCACTTCCCCGGGATTCGGGCCCATGGCCAACTGACGCCCCGTCCTGAGCTCAGCTCATGGACGGGGCCAGGGGCAAGCAGAGCCAGTTGCGGTACTGGGGGCGCGTCCGGAGCCCGACCCTATGGAGGGAGCAGGGGCCAAGCAGAGCCAGATACTCCATCAAGCACCCGCGCTAAGGCCGACTTGCGGATGGGCTAGGGGCAAGCGGACCTGGTTGCGGTATTGGGGGCGCGCAGGGGGTGTCCCCGGAAGCGTCGGCGGCTTCAGAGCCGCCATATACGGATCAGCAGCTGGCCGCCGGCG
>NZ_JBHYZO010000002.1:0-31579 GCF_042753785.1 Streptomyces sp. NPDC059256
GACTTTTGGCACGCTGTTGAGTTCTCAAGGAACGGACGCTTCCTTCAAATCCCTCTCAGGACTCTCCGGGCTTTTCCCTCCGGTCTTGCGTTTCCGACTCTATCAGATCCTTTCGGGCCTGATTCCCGGTCGAAATCGGGATTGTCTTTCCGGCCCCTCGGCCGTTCCGACGTTTCAAACTCTAGCGGATTTCCTCGGCGACTCATAATCGAGTCTGCGAAATTGATTCCGGCATGCCGAAATCGCTCCCGTTTGAGGAGAGTGTTGCTGAGTTTGGTTGCCGCGTGCGCGGCTGGAGTGGTCATCGAAGAACCGTTACGGCCCCGCGACAACTCGAAGAACCTTACGGAAGGATGAAGTCCGTGTCAACTTCCCCCTGCGACCCAGCCGTCTCAGCGTTCTCACCTGCGGATCTTCGCCATCAGGACCTCTCGCACCGCCGCCAGAAGCTCGGGGAGTGAGGCGCAGGACCGACAGCGCGGGCTTCGACATGCGCCCCCGCGAGTACCGGCTCGCTAGTCCAGATCGGTGAGTCGCCCGCCCGCGTCCGGCTGGGTGTGTTCGACCCTGCGCAGTACGCGGATCAGGAGCTCCCCGAGAACTCCCCGCTCGTCCGCCGCGAGGTCCTGGAGCAGGTCCTCCTCAAAGCTGGATGCCATGCGCATCGCCTCCAGCCACTTGGTCCGCCCCTCGTCGGTCAGTTCGACGATCACCCGGACGCGGTTGTTCTCGTCCCGATCGCGAGTGACCAGCCCTTCGTTCGCCATGCGGTCGATGCGATGGGTCATGGCCGCAGGGGTGAGACCCAGCCGCTTGGCGAGTTCCCCCGGGCCCATTCGATAGGGGGCGCCGGCGAGCACCAGGCTCTTGAGGACCTCCCACTCGGCGTTGCTGATCCCGAGGGCGGCGACCTGCCGTCCGTAGGCGACGTTCATGCGCCGATTGAGCCGGCCGAGCGCCGAGACCACTTTCTCGACCTGTGGGTCCAGGTCTCCGTACTCGCGCTGGTACGCGGCGATCTGCTCGTCGAGGGTCGGCTCAAGGGTCGGGCCGGTCGCTGCTGGGCCTTCGGGGCTCGCGTTAGGCATACGCCGCAGTATCGCATGTGCCTCGTTGGCATTGAAGTCCTTCCCTGTGTACTCTTCACTGTCGAATTTTATTGTTGAAGTCTTCAGGCTTGGGCCTACGAGTGTTGAGGCAGGTGAGTGTGACCAGGGTGATGGGTGCAGCGATGCGCCGAATCCAGGCAGGTAGCGCGCTGAGCGCGTTCGGACTCGGTTTTACGGTTCCGTACCTCTACGTCTATGTGGCGCAGGTGCGGGATCTGGGGGCGACGACGGCGGGCATCGTCCTGGCGACCTTCGCCATGGCCGCACTCGTCGCACTCCCCTTCACCGGGCGGACCATCGACCGGCGAGGTCCACTGCCGGTACTGGTCGGCGGCTCGCTGCTCGCTTCCGTCGGGGCCCTGTCCATCGGCCTCGCGAACAATGTGACGACCGTCGTGCTCTCGGCCGCACTGCTGGGTGCCGGTACGGCCGTCATCCAGCCGGCGCTCGCCACCATGCTCGTGTGGTGCTCCGACGCCACCAGTCGTACGCGCGCCTTCGCCATGCAGTTCTTCCTGCAGAACCTGGGCCTCGGTCTCGGTGGTCTGATCGGCGGGCAGCTCGTCGACAAGAGCCGACCTGACAGCTTCCTCCTGCTGTTCGGCATCGAGTCGGTGATGTTCCTGGTGCTCGCCGGAATCGCCTTGACCGTGCGGATCCCCCGTCCGGCGCCCATGTCGGGAGCACCCCAGATCGACCCCACGGCGAAGGCCAAGGGTGGAATGCGCGCCCTGCTCGGACACAAGGCGATGGTTCAGCTGTCCGTCCTGGGCTTTGTGCTGTTCTTCGCCTGCTACGGACAGTTCGAGTCCGGTCTGGCCGCGTATGGCACGGAGGCTGCCGGAATCGAGCCGTCCACCCTGGGATCGGCGCTGGCCGCCAACACCGCGGTGATCGTGATCGCCCAGTTCGTGGTCCTGAAGTTCGTCGAGCAGCGCAAGCGGTCCCGCGTGATCGCAGCGGTCGGGTTGGTGTGGGCGGTCGCCTGGGTCATCGCCGGCTACGCAGGGCTGGGGACGAACAGCCAGACGATGGCGACCGCGGCCTTCATCACCACCTATGCCCTCTTCGGACTGGGTGAGGCGATGTTGTCGCCCACCGTGGCACCGTTGGTCGCCGATCTGGCGCCGGAGTCGATGGTCGGGCAGTACAACTCGGCCTTCGCCCTGGTCAAGCAGCTCGCCCTGGCGCTCGGCCCGGCCGTGGGCGGCCCCATGGGAGCCGCGCTGCACGGGCCGTACATCGTGACGTTCGTACTGTTCTCGCTGGGCATCTCCGTGCTGGCCGTACGACTGGGTCGCGAATTGACTCCCGTACAGAACCAGCCGTCGCTGGCCGTGAAGTCGCGGGTCGTGGCGCAGCACAAGGCGGTCGAGCCGGTGGAGGTTGTGGCCTAGAGGGTGTCCGTCGGCTGCCGCGTGTCAGCGGGGCAGTGCGAACTCACACCAGACGGCTTTGCCGCCGCCAGGCGTACGGCGGCTCCCCCAGGACGAGGCGATCGTCGCGATGATGGAGATGCCGCGGCCCGCCTCGTCCTCTGTTTCGGCCCGACGGCGGCGCGGGAGGTGGTCATCGCCGTCGGTCACTTCGATGATCAATCGGCGATCGGTTCGACGGAGCCGCAGCCGCATGGGCGGGGTGCCGTGCTGGAGGGAGTTCGCGACGAGTTCACTGGTGGCGAGGACGCCGAGGTCGTGCAGTTCGGAGGAGAACCGCCAGGACGCGAGCACTCCGGAGGCGAACGCCCGGGCCCGTGGCGCCGCCTCCTTCCCTCCGAGCAGATCGAGGGCGGCATTGTGGAACAGCTCCGCGGAGACTCCCTTGCGCGCGGGGTGCTGAACGACGAGAACGGCAGCGTCGTCGTCGTGTTCCGCGGTCACCCCCATCGCCCGGAACAGCCGGTCGCACATGACCTGAGGTGTGCCGCTCGCTCCGGACAGGGCGCGCTCCAGCGCCGCCACCCCTTCGTCGATGTCCTCGTCGCGACGTTCGACGAGCCCGTCCGTGTAGAGGACGGCGGTGGAACCGGGTGGCAGGGCGATCGTGCCCGATGTGTGGAGCCAGCCCCCGGTGCCGAGCGGCGGCCCGGTCGGATCTGCCGCGCGACGGACCGTACCGTCCTCGTCGCGGACCAGTACGGGCAGATGGCCCGCCGACGCATAGACCAGCTGCCCCTCGTTGGGGTCGTGGACCGCGTATACGCAGGTGGCGATCTGGCTGGCGTCGATCTCCGCGGCCAGGCCGTCGAGGAGTTGCAGGACTTCGTGCGGTGGTAGGTCAAGCCGGGCGTAGGCGCGTACCGCGGTGCGGAGCTGGCCCATCACGGCAGCGGCACGGACCCCGCGCCCCATCACATCGCCGATGACGAGCGCGGTGCGCCCGGCGCCGAGCGTGATCACGTCGTACCAGTCACCGCCGACGGCGGCGTCCACGCCACCGGGCTGATAGGTCGCGGCGATACGCAGGTCGTCGGGCTGTTCGAGGTCCTGGGGCAACAGGGAGCGTTGGAGCGTCACCGCCATCTCGCGCTGGCGGCGCTCACTGGCCCTCAGTCGCTCGGCGGCTTCGGCATGGTCGGTGACGTCGGCGGCGAAGACGCAGACTCCGGTGATCTCACCGGCCCGGTCCGGGTGCTCGATGGGCAGACAGGTGACCGTGTACGAGCCACCGGTGTGGACCCTGCGCGATTTGATCGTGCGCGGCGTACCGCTGCGCAGTACCTGGTCCATCAGCGGGGGCAGGCCCAGTTCGGTCAGCTCGGGGCAGACGTCGACCGCGGGGCTGCCGATCGGGCGCGGGCCGAATGCGGTGGTGTACGCGTCATTCACATAAGCGACGCGGTGCTCCGTGCCATGGGTCAGGGCGACCAGCGCGGGCAGTCGACCGAAGATTTCCCGGGCGGGGAAGTCCTCCAGGGCCGGGAGAGAGGGGAGAGAGTCCGGTTGTTGATCACTGTCCCCGCGGGCGGCCGGGACCGATCCCTCGCCGCGGCTCTCACCCCTGCTCTCGGTGCGCTGGGCTGGGCGCGGAGGCGCCGTGGAGATCCCGCGGTCGTTCCTCCGCGAGGCGGCGCGGCGCTGCGTACCGGGGAGCCTTGCGCTCCAGCGCGTGAAGTTCACTGACTTTCTGGCCTCAATGGTTGTCGGCAAGGGTCACGGGGTCACTCTGTGCAGATGTGAGCCCACCTATGGTCACACGTCCCGTGTGTCCGGACGGACTGACCGGGGGTGTCGGCCAGCCGTCCATATGGTTCCGGCCAGTGCCGGAATTGCATGGCGGCGAGCCGACGCCTGAGTGTCGGATCGAGCGGGTGAGCTGCGGGTCAGTCGTCCCGGTCGGTGGCCGGCGGCGGCTCGTCCGAGGGGCGGGGTGACCGTCCGTGGTCGTCGGCAGGACGTCGTGGTTGGTTCTGCGCGGAGTCCGGCGACGGGTCGGGGTCCCCCCCTCGTCCGGCTCCGTTTCTGCGGTCGGAAGCTGAACTCGGGGGCCGGTCGGCCGGCGGGGTGCCACGGGTGCTGCCAGTGCCGCGGGTTGGGCCCGGTCGGTCGCCGCCGTGCGATCCGCGCGGGGGGTGGTCCGGACCGTGGCCGGGTCGCCTTCCTCCGGCGGCCACCTCGAACTCGGCGCGGGGGTGCTCAAGGGAGCCGAGGGAGACGATCTCCCGTTTGAAGAGTCCGGCCAGGGTCCATTCCGCCAGTACGCGGGCTTTGCGATTGAAGGTCGGTACCCGACTGAGGTGGTACATCCGATGCATCAGCCAGGCCGGGTACCCCTTGAGCTTGCGGCCGTAGACATGGGCCACGCCCCGGTGGAGACCGAGCGAGGCGACGGAGCCGACGTACGCGTGCGCGTACTCCTTCAACGGTTCGCCGCGCAGTGAGGCCACCAGGTTCTCGGCGAGGACCTTGGTCTGGCGGACCGCGTGCTGGGCGTTGGGCGCGCACTCGGCGTCCGGTGCCTTCGCGGTGACGTCGGGCACCGCGGCTGCGTCGCCGGCGGCCCAAGCGTGTTCGGTGCCTGCGATGGTGAGCTGCGCGGTGCACTGGAGCCGCCCGCGGGCATTGCGCGGCAGATCGGTGGCGGCGAGCACGGGGGCCGGTTTCACACCCGCGGTCCATACGACGGTACGGGTCGGAAATCGGCTGCCGTCACTCAGTACGGCGACACGGTTCGAGCAGGAATCCAGTCGGGTCCGAAGACGTACGTCGATATTGCGCGAGCGCAGCTCGCGAATGGCGTACTTCCCCATCTCCTCACCCACCTCGGGGAGGATTCGATCGCTGGCCTCGACCAGAATCCACCTGAGGTCTTCTGGCTTGATGTTGTGGTAGTAACGCGAGGTATAGCGCGCCATGTCCTCTAGTTCACCCAATGCCTCGACACCGGCATAGCCGCCACCGACGAAGACAAAGGTGAGTGCGGCGTCCCGGATAGCGGGATCGCGGGTGGAAGAGGCGATATCCATCTGCTCGATCACATGGTTGCGCAGCCCGATGGCCTCTTCGACGGTCTTGAATCCGATCGCGTAGTCGGCGAGGCCCGGCACCGGAAGGGTGCGGGACACCGAGCCGGGCGCGATGACGAGTTCGTCGTACGGGACTGCGACGGCGCCCGTACCCTCCTCGGCGCTGGCCAGGGTCGTGACGGTCGCGGTGCGCTTGGCGTGGTCGACGGCGGTGACCTCGCCAATGAGAACGGTGCACCTGTCCAGGACCCGACGCAGTGGAACGACGACGTGCCGCGGGGAGATGGACCCGGCAGCCGCTTCCGGGAGAAAAGGCTGATACGTCATATATGGCTCGGGTGTAATCACCATGATTTCGACGTCGCCACGTGCAAGCTCCCGTTTCAGCTTTCGCTGGAGATGGAGTGCCGTATACATCCCGACATAACCACCGCCGATGACGAGAATGCGCGTGCGGTTGGTTCGCGCGGCCGGCGGGGAACCGGGGGCCGGGTCCTGGGAGTCTGGAGCCTTCACCATCCCATGACGCAACGGTCCCCGGCGTTTGTCCACAGGCGCGGCAAATTGTGTGACCGGAAGCTTGGGGGGCGCGTGCTCCGGAAGGGTGTCGAATGAGGGGAAAGGAGCGCAGGTCAGGGAGGGCGCAAGGGGTGGTGCGAGGGGGCGTAAACCGGAGGCTTCCGGTCCTTGCTCCGATCGGGGGGCGCTCCGTGCGGAACTACCCTCTTCTGAATTGACCCGGGCTCAACTATGTTCGTACCTCGTCGGGGTGCTTGGCCAAGGCTCGCCCGACAGACCAGGCGGGGAGGTCTCCGGGGGGAGACTCAGTGACCGGGGGAACATGTATGACCATTCAGGATTCACATTGGCAGGCAGCCGTTCCGCAGACCGCGGACGGCCATGTACACGGCGGGCATCAGGCCGAACTGCACGGAGCGAACAGCGGGAACGGACGGTTGGCAGCGGGCGGTAGCAGCCGCTCGGCGCCGCTCCGGGTGGATGCACAGCGCAATCTGGAGCACGTGTTGCGAGCCGCTCGCGAGGTCTTCGGCGAGTTGGGCTACGGAGCGCCGATGGAGGACGTGGCGCGCCGGGCGAGAGTCGGCGTCGGCACGGTCTACCGCCGGTTTCCCAGCAAGGACGTGCTGGTGCGCCGAATAGCCGCGGAGGAGACCTCCCGGCTGACCGAGCAGGCGCGCACGGCACTTGGGCAGGAGGAGGAGCCCTGGTCCGCCCTGGCTCGCTTCCTTCGTACGTCGGTGGCGTCGGGTGCGGGGCGGCTGTTGCCGCCCCAGGTCCTGCGGGTCGGTGTCGACGCGGAGGACGCGGCTGAGGCGACGTCAGATGAGGCTGGTTCAGCGGCCACCGCGGCCCTGCGGGACGAGGCTCGGGTGCCTCACCAGCGTTCCGGGGCCGAGGAGCCGATTCCGGCTGTCGAGCGGAGCGGGCTGGCACAGCCCGACCTGCGAGTCGTCGGACAGCGTTCCGTTCCGGCCGGCGAGCGGGAGGACGGCGGAGCCGCCGACCTCCTGGAGGTCGTCGGCCAACTGGTCGACCGGGCCCGGGCGGCAGGCGAGCTGCGCGGAGATGTGACCGTGGCAGACGTGCTGTTGGTGATAGCCACGGCCGCGCCCTCACTACCGGATGCGGCTCAGCAGGCGGCGGCCTCCGCTCGGCTGCTGGACATTCTGCTGGAGGGGCTGCGGCCTCGGTAGGACGAACCGGCGGCATGCGGGGGCGCGGTGGAGTCGCTGTCGGCCCCTGCATGGCATCCCGTCCACGGTGGCTTCCGAGTGCAATGGACCCGGTTGAGGGGTGTTCGACCTCAACCGGGTCACATCGAGGGCACGGGTGGACGCCTTCCGGAGCATCACCGCTTTCAGGCGGGATGACGCGCACGCCATATGAGGCTTCCAGCCAGGGCCCATCAGGAACGGGACGGGCCCTGCGACCGGGCACATCTGCTCGGGTCGAGTGATCGGGCACGGGGTCACGGGTCGCGTAGTCAGCTAGGCACGGGCCTTGGGCTCGGTCTGGTCCGGTTCCAGCTGGTCCAGTTCCGGTCGGCGATGAGGTGACCCCCGTCGATCTATTGGTTCATCGCATCACCATGAACCCCGAATCTTCTGGATCTCGCGGATCTCGCGGATCTCGCCGCTTTACCAGGGCTTCTGATGCCTCGACACCCACCCGATGGCATCAGGGTTGTTCGCCTCTTCGAGGCCCGAGGGGGTTTGCCTGCGCTCGGCAGCCATGGACGCGGACCACTAAGTCAACAGAACGCTCTGCCATCCCGCCATCCCGCCATCAGGGTCCGGGCTGGCTGTTGCCCTCGTGGCTCGACCGAGGTTCTGCGCTCGAATCCTCCAGGCGCCCTGGCTAGAGCATGGATTCGGTCAGATCTCCCCGGATGAGTGGTTGAGCACCATGCGGGCTTGGTGTGCTCTCGCCGTATGGCACGCTTGCCCGGTGTTCGGGTCTGAGGGTGCTGACGGGGGCTTCCGTGACGAATAAGGGCTTCCGCGATGAGTGGTGACAGTCGAAGCGCGCGGGACGAGCCGGACGGCGGTAGCGAAGAAACCGAACGCGGGGGACTGCCCTCGGGGCAGGTTCCCGAACAAGGCGGGCGCAGGCGAAGCCCGTCCGGAGCGTCCAGCAACTCCATCCCGAGGACACCGGCTGCCCCGGCTGGCGGCGGGCCGGCCGACACCCCCGGCGCAACCGGTCCCAACGCTTCGAACTCCACAGGGGACCAGCCAGATCCGGGAGCTGTCGACACTCCGAGCCCTGTCGACGTTCCGAGCTCTATCGACGTTCCAGGTGCTGTGGACGTTCCGGGTTCCGTCGAAGCGGGTGGGCGCGGTCACGTCGTACCCAACCAAGGGCCGAGCGGACCCAAGCCGGACGATTCAACCGCCTTCAGTTCCGCACGGGTACCGCATTTCCCTCCCAACACACCCCCCGCCCCTGGCACTCCCCCGCCCTCCGGCCCGCCCACCGACGTCCCACCCGGACACGGTTCAGCTCCGGGCCTCGGCTCGCCATCCGAGGCGGCGGCGGTGGAGCATGCCCTGGCTCGGTCCGGCGCGGACGGTGAGATCCATGCCGTGCCCAGCCAACGCGAGGGCGGTAGCAGCGGACTCGATTCCGTACTGCCCCCACCGCGCGAGGCCCCGCCCTCCGACGCCGATCTGATCCAACGGATGCGCGAGGGCGACGACGGTTCCTATGCGGAACTGTTCCGGCGCCACTCAGCCGCGGTCAGGCGGTACGCGCGCACCTGCTGCCGGGACGCCCACACCGCCGACGACCTCACCGCCGAGGTGTTCGCACGGACGCTCCAGGCCGTCCGCGGAGGTGCCGGACCGGAGCACGCGGTCCGGGCGTATCTGCTCACCACGGTTCGACGCGTCGCCGCGACCTGGATGAGGAGCGCGAAGCGAGAGCAGCTGGTCGACGATTTCGCGGTGTTCGCGGCCGAGGCGGCGCGAAGCGCCGTGGTCACGGCCGACGCCGCCCTCGATCTCGGTGCCGATGTCCGCGCCATGCACGAGGCAGAGCAGTCGCTGGCCATGCAGGCTTTCCGCTCACTGCCCGAGCGTTGGCAGGCGGTCCTTTGGCACACCACTGTCGAGGAGGAGTCGCCGAGCGAGGTCGCCCCCCTGTTCGGACTCACCGCGAACGCCACCGCGGTGCTGGCGAGTCGAGCCCGCGAAGGGCTCAAGCAGGCGTACCTCCAGGCGCATGTGAGTTCCGCGCTGACGTCCGGTGGGGACTGCGCTCGCTATGCGGACCGCCTTGGTGCGTACGCCCGTGGTGGGCTGCGGATGCGTGCCGAGTTGGGGCTGCGCAAACACCTGGACGACTGCGTCAAATGTCGGCTGGCAGCAGGCGAGTTGGCACATGTGAACGCCGGGATTCCCGCGCTGCTCCCGATCGCGGTCATCGGTTGGATCGCCGCCGGGTACTCGGTCAAGGCGGCCGGAGTCGTGGCGGGTGGAGCAGCAGGAGCCGCGGGAGCCGGTGCCGCGGCTGCCGCGACAGGTGGTGCGACGAGCGGTGGCTCGGGTGCTGCTTCCGGCGGCGCGGTGCTCTCCGAGGGGTTGGGCGCGCCGGCCAAGGCAGCGATCGCAGCAGCGGTGGCGGTGGCCGCCACCGCCGGGCTGGTGTGGGCGTTCGCGGGCGACCCCGAACCCGTCGCCCAGAAGGCGAAGCCGCCAGCCGTGCGGCCGGTGGCACCCCCGCCACCGGCAGCACCCCGGCCGGCGCCGTCGGCATCCCCCCGGCCCACTCCCAAACCACCGGTGAAGGCATCGCTCAAGCCCGCGCCCAAACCGACTTCCCCCGCCCCCGAGCCCCCCGCTCCCGTGAAGGTGACGCCTCCCCGGCCCTCGCCCGAGAAGCCGAGTCCGACACCGTCACGCAGCCCGGCCCCACGCCCGACGCAGTCACCGACGCCCCGGCCGAGCCCCACCCCCACTCCGCCACCGGAACCGGAGGTGTACCAGCTCAATGAGCTGGAGTACGGGGTGGTCGGCGACGGGAGCGGCCCCGAGGTGCGGCTGAGCGAGAGCAGTTGGCTCTGGCAGCGCAAGAGCATGAAGATCGGGGGCACCTGGTACGGCCATGGGGCGACGGTCCACGGCAGGTCTTCCGTGCTCATCGACCTCAATCGCAGCTGCTCCAGCTATGCGGCGTTGGTGGGGGTCGACGACATGACCATGAAGCTGGGCGCGGTGCGGTTCTCCGTCTACGGGGACGGGGTGCGGCTGTGGCGTTCCTCAGTGGTCCGTGGTGGGGACGCCGCCGTGCCCGTGCGGGTTTCGCTCACCGGTCGAAAGACGATGCGACTGGTCGTGGAGCCTCAGACGGAGTTCGACAGGGTAACGCTCGCCGATTGGGCGATGTCCCGGATCAGCTGCCGCTGAACGGTCCGGGCTGTCGAGGGGCGCCGCACCCGCACGGTCGACCTCGGCCCCGGTACAGCTAGTGCAGCAGTACAGCTAGTGCAGCAGTGCAGCAGGCTACGAGCGCAGCGTCGGTCGTGGGGGGACGCCGCCCGCGACCGCGCGCTGTTTGGGTGCCGCCGTACCCGTCCAGCAGGTGCCGCGCCGTGACAGCAGACGGCGTAGCCACAGTTCCGTCGAGACCAGGTCGGCCAGACCGTCGAGCGGCAGGGGTTCGCCTTCGGACGCTGCGCGCAGCGCCTTGCGGACCACTCGCGCCTCCACCAGTCCCGCATCGGCGAGGAGGGGTGCGTCGAAGAGGGCCATCAGCTGGTGCAGCGAGACCCTGAGGCCCTTGCGGGCGGTCTCCGCCGAAGTGGCCTGGGTGGTGACTCCCCAGCCTGCGGGCAGATCGTGGATGCCGGTGCTGGCGAGGACCGTACGGAGGATCTCGGCCCGGGCCCCGGGGCGGACCCTCAGAGACTCGGGGAGGTCGCGGCAGGCCCGTACGACCTGGTTGTCCAGATAGGGGGCGTGGAGGCGCTGGCTGCGGACCTCCGCCGCCTGTTCCAGGATGCGTTGGTCGTTGGCGTGCCGAGTGAGCGCAGCCCGTGCCCTCGCCTCACCGGGGCGCTGCACCGATATGGGGCGGGTCGCCGCCTCCATCAGACGAACCGATACTTCAGCGAGCGCCTCGCCCGTCAGCCAACGCGCGGCGGGCCCGGGGCGGGACCAGGTCAGGGCGTCGAGGGAGGCACCGAGCGGACCGATGCCGTTCTTGCCGCGCACTCCCTGGCGGTTGGCTTCGACCAACCGGTCGGCCGCGGTCTCAAGCCCGGTCCGGTACGGGGTGCGGGCGAGTCGTCTGGCGGCTCGATAGATCGTCAGGGGGATGAAGATCGACTTCGGCGAGGGGCCTTCGGCACGGGCGAGCGCCGTCACCGGCCGCAGCAGATGGCGTCGTTGTCTGTCCAGCAGCAGATCGGCGAGGCGGGCGGGGTGGGCGTCGAGGACCTGGCGCGCGCCCGCGCCGGTGAAGTGGTCGGCGCTGCCCGAAGCGAGGCGTCCGCGGTGTCGTTCGGCCGTCACCAGAGACGGCGCCGGTTCGTCCGTCAACGGACCGTTCTCCAGGCCGGCGTAGGGCAGGCCCTCCTCCCCCGCTGCGACCACGACATGGTGCAGACGGGGGTTCTCGGCGATGGCCCGGGCGCGCTCCAGTTCGGCTTCCCGGCCCTGCTCGGTGAGGTCGTTGTACGTGAGGGCGAGCAGTCGTTCGCCCGCGCCTGCCCCGTGGCCGATGACGGTGCCCGGGACCCCGGGCAGTCCGGCAGCGAGCAGGGCCAGTGTGCTGGACGCGCTGCCCCCGGAGAGGTCGGCACCGATTCCGGGTGCGGGCGCGCCGCGGCGGGCGCGACGGTCGGCGGGCCCCATACCCGGTACGGGCCCTGGGTCCTGCGGCAGCATTTCGGGGGCGTGCCGGGGAGCGGTCAGTCGGGCGCGTACCGCTTCGACCAGGGCGTCCCGCACACCGTCGACCGCGCGCTCCGGATCGATCTGCGGCCCGGCTACGGCGAGGGAGGCGACGGGCTCGTATCCGGTGATCTCGCGGGAGCCTTCGCGCAGGATCAGGGCGTGCCCGGGCGGAATGCGCTTGACCCCTTCGTACGGGGTGGAGTCGCGCAGGGCTTCGGGGGTTTCGGGGCAGGCGAGGAGCGCCGCGAGGTGGCCGATGTCGAGTTGGGCCTCGATGAGGTCGGCGAGCGGGAGTGCGGCGGTGGCGTAGGCGGTGCCGTTGGCCCACGGTGTGTAGAAGACGGGTCTCGCTCCGGCGAGGTCCCCGACGATGGTGATGCGTCGACCGGCCTGGACGACGGCGGTGTAGCTACCGGGCCAGGCGGTGAGGTGGCGGAGCGCACCGCCGCGGGCGGAGATCAGTCCGGCGCGCAACTCGCTGTCGCTGGCGGCGCAGCAGCCGAGGATGGCGAGTCTGGCGATGGGTGCTTCGCTGAAGCCCGGCGGCGCCTCGATGGTGACGATGCGCACCTCGTCGGGGCGCCAGTCGCCGACGGCCCAGAGCGGGTCCGGGTCGCCCCAGAGCAGTTGGGAGCCGACGGGATGAACGGATCGGCCTTCGTGGGACGGTCCGACCGCCCCTGCCGTACCGAAGTTAGCGGCGATACTGCTCCATCCCACCAACCACCGCATCGCCGCCTCCACAGGCTGTGGACAAAACATGATCCGTCAGGCCCGGTCGGGCCCTGCCGCACCGGAGCACGCTACGCCCGGGTCGAGGTGTCTGCCAGGGACAACGACCCGGCGGACGTGCCGCCCGGCAGTGAACGGATGGGCCAGATCCGGCCCTCGGGTTCGCGCCATACCCGGTCCAGGACCATGTCACACCTGCACCAGGACCATGTCACATCCGCCCGTTCGGGAACATGCTGCCACGAGACGGCGCAAGGAAACGGCTTCAGGTAGCACCAGCAAAGGCGAACGGACGCCTGAAAGAGTGGATTTGACGCCAGTTCAGCGGGAAGCGGAATACTCACGTCATTCCCATGACTTGATAAATGGGACAAGTCCGACAGTCGACATTCGGCCAACTTCTCCGAGACGGAAGGCAGCAGAAGACGCCCTGTCGAGGCCGTCGCGCCCCAGGAAATCGGTCCCATGACAGTGTCGCTATCTAGCGGCATATGACACTGCTTGTTCCGACATCGCCGAAGGCCCGGATATGCAAGTCCGGGAGGCGGTGTTCGCCTCCCGGACCGCTCCGCCGCCCGCGGGGATTGAAGGCGGCAGTGTCCCCCAGCCCGCTGGTTCCAGTACGCAGCGGGCCGACCCACGCAGCACTCATGGAATCGCTCCCGCCAGTATCGCGGCCAGAGCGCACACACAGGCGCACGGCCACACGGCCGGGGCACAGCGAGAGCACACTGCGCGCTACCGGCGCCCACCGGTAGCGCGACGGCGCTGCTCCAACGCACAACAATCTCGCCATCCGGAACACCGCCCCTTAACGGTCGGGATGCAGCGAACTACGCTGGGTTTACTGATGTCCTCACCCGAGGGGCACAACCCAACAGGCTCCGCCAGGCACTTTTGCAACCGGGATCGTACGCGGGACGAGCAGTGCCGCTGACGGGATCCGTGCGCAGCGCCGCGATCGACATGCGCCAAGAACCGCGTGTCGGCCGCGTCATGTGCCGGGGGCGAAGGGCAGCCCACCGGGGAAGGACTCAGTACGAATGCCGTGCGCCGAGCAGCGACACGGCGGCCGTCTGCGTGTCGAGGGGTGGGGCGCATGTCCAGGGAGCAACGCGGGCCGAACGAAAAGCTCGGCACCGTTCTCGCCCTCGCGGGAATCAGCAACGCCGGCCTCGCCCGGCGCGTCAACGACCTCGGAGCACAACGGGGTCTGACCCTTCGCTACGACAAGACGTCCGTCGCCCGATGGGTGTCCAAGGGCATGGTGCCGCAGGGCGCAGCACCCCATCTCATCGCGGCGGCGATCGGCGCCAAACTGGGGCGTCCCGTACCCCTGCACGAGATCGGTCTCGCGGACGCCGATCCGGCTCCCGAGGTCGGGCTCGCCTTCCCTCGCGACATCGGCGCGGCCGTGAAGTCGGCGACCGAGCTCTACCGGCTGGATCTCGCGGGGCGGCGGGCCGGCGGCGGGGGCATCTGGCAGTCGCTGGCCGGTTCCTTTGCGGTGAGCGCCTACGCCACTCCCGCCTCCCGTTGGCTGATAACGCCCGCGGACCCGTCGGTGGAGCGGCTGCCCGGTACGACGGCCGGAGCAGCGGCGGGCGGTGCGGAGGTTCCCTTGGAGGACCCCGTCGCCCGCGTGGGCCACAGCGACGTCGCCAAACTGCGGGAGGCCGCACAGGATGCCCGCCGTTGGGACTCCAAGTACGGCGGCGGCGACTGGCGTTCGTCGATGGTCCCCGAGTGTCTGCGGGTGGACGCCGCCCCCTTACTGCTCGGCTCCTACTCGGACGAGGTGGGCCGGGCCCTGTTCGGGGCCACCGCCGAGCTGACCCGGCTCGCCGGCTGGATGGCCTTCGACACCGGTCAGCAGGAAGCGGCCCAGCGCTACTACATCCAGGCGTTGCGGCTGGCCAGAGCCGCTGCGGACGTACCGCTCGGCGGCTATGTGCTGGCATCGATGTCACTTCAATCCATCTACCGCGGCTTCGCCGACGAGGGTGTGGACCTCGCCCAAGCCGCCCTGGAGCGCAATCGCGGGCTGGCCACCGCGCGCACCATGAGCTTCTTCCGGCTGGTCGAGGCGAGGGCCCATGCCAAGGCGAATGACGCGGCGGCGGCCGGGGCGGCTCTGAAGGCTGCGGAAGGCTGGTTGGAGCGATCCCGGGACGGCGATCCGGACCCGTCCTGGCTGGGTTTCTACTCCTACGACCGCTTCTGCGCGGACGCCGCCGAGTGCTATCGGGACCTCAAGGCACCCCGTCAGGTGCGGCGCTTCACCGAGCAGGCGCTGTCCAGGCCGACCGAGGAGTACGTCCGCTCCCACGGGCTGCGGCTCGTGGTCAGCGCGGTCGCCGAGTTGGAGTCGGGGAACCTGGACGCCGCCTGTGCGGCGGGCACCCGAGCCGTGGAGGTCGCCGGCCGCATCTCGTCGGCGCGGACCACCGAGTACGTACGGGACCTGCTGCACCGGCTCGAACCGTACGGGGACGAACCGCGCGTGGCGGAGTTGCGCGAGCGGGCCCGTCCGCTGTTGGTGGCCCCTGCCTGAGCGTCTTATGCAAGGCTCCTGCACAATTCGGCTGAGGGAACGGTTGCGGGGACGACCGACTTTCGGGTCGTCCACCGCGCTCTTGAACCTCCGGATGTGAAGATCGCCTTGGTTCGGGACGGTCGGATCACATTCGACTGGTTCTGCCGGTTCAATCTGGTGTGATCTGTTGGAAGATCCGGTCGGGTCCTTCGGACGCGCTCGGGCCTGCTCGGGCGAGGGCGAATCGGGCATCAGGCATCAGGCATCGGACCAGCGCGTACGACCAGAAGGTACGACCAGCAAGTACGACCAGAAGGTACGAACGTCAGGACGGTCGATCGCACGATCACCGTCCGCACCGAACCGATCGAGTCGATCACATGGCTCGCTCAGGTCTTGGGACTCCGGGGTTCTGGTCCGTATGGTCCAGTGACCAAGGCTAGGGCCATCTGGACGCGACGGACGGATCGGCCCAGGATCAACGTGGGCGCGGGTGCCCGGTCAAGGTTCGGTGCATTCCCCGTGGGCGACCGCGGGGAGCCAGCCGCCCATGACGGCGGCTCCCCGAGGCTGACGGGTGCCCTATCGGGGTGGGAGGTGGCGTGGTGATGGTGTTGTCCGAGCGGGACTTCGACTGCGATGTGCTGGTGGTCGGCGGCGGAATCGTCGGCCTGTCCACCGCTTACGCGGTGACCCGCGCCGCGCCGGGCACCACAGTGATCGTCCTGGAGAAGGAGCCCGGGACGGCCCGCCATCAGACCGGGCGGAACAGCGGCGTGATCCACAGCGGCATCTACTACCGGCCGGGATCCCTGAAGGCGCGCTTCGCGGTGCAGGGCGCGGCCGAGATGGTGTCGTTCTGCGCCACGCACGCCATCGATCACCAGGTCACCGGCAAGTTGATCGTGGCCACCGGTCGCGATGAGCTGCCCCGGTTGCACGCCCTGGTCCAGCGCGGCAGGGAGAACGGCATTCCGGTACGGGAGCTCGGTCCGGCCCAGATCACCGAGTACGAACCGGAGGTCCGTGGGCTCGCCGCGATCCATGTGGAGACGACGGGGATCTGCGACTTCGTCGGAGTGGCTGACCGGCTGGCACACGAAGCGTCGCAGAACGGCGCGGAAGTCCGCTGCGGCGAAGAGGTCGTGGCGATCGACCGCCGACCGTGGGGGGTGGCGGTGAAGACCTCCTCGGGGTCCGTTCTGCGAGCACGGGCGATGGTGAACTGTGCGGGGCTGTACTGCGACCGGTTGGCACAGCTCGCGGGCGACGACCCCGAGATGCGGATCGTCCCCTTCCGAGGGGAGTACTACGAGCTGACCGACCCCTCACTCGTCCGCGGCCTGGTCTATCCGGTACCGGATCCCGCCTTTCCGTTCCTGGGAGTCCATCTGACGCGCGGCGTCGACGGAGGGGTTCACGTGGGACCCAATGCGGTGCCGGCACTGGCCCGTGAGGGGTACGACTGGTCGACGGTACGGCCGCGGGAACTGGCCCAGACCCTGGCCTGGCCGGGCTCCTGGCGGATAGCGGGCAGGCACTGGCGGTACGGCGCGGGCGAGCTGCACCGCTCCTGGTCGACCTCGGCCTTCACCGCAGCGGTCCGCAGACTCCTGCCGGCGATCACCGAAGCCGGGCTGCGCCCCACCGCGGCGGGGGTCAGGGCCCAAGCGGTGCTCCGCGACGGCACCCTGGTGGACGACTTCCTGATCAAGGAATCCGTCCGTATCGTCCATGTGCTCAACGCCCCCTCCCCGGCGGCGACCGCCTCCCTGCCCATCGGCCGGGAGGTGGCCCGAAGGGTGCTGGCGCAGCTGTGATGTCCACCACGACGACGGTGGCGGGCGCTCCGGCCCGGCTCGGACCGGGCAGCCGCGACCGACGGGTTCGGCGATACCAGGCCGTGCACGGGGCAGGGACCCGCTGCCGGACAGCAGCCGCCCTGGGCCGCCAACGGGAGCAACGACCCAGGAGCAGCGGCAGGAGCGGCGCCCGGGTCCGGTGGGGAGTGGCCGAGGGCAGTGGGCAGCCGGGGAAGGGCACGTAGAATCGGCTCATTGTGTCCGAGCTTCGCCACCAGAACCCCAGCGCTCCCACCCCTCTTCGCGACCGCAGCGCGCCGCGATTTCCCGGTGGGCCCATCGCCGACCCCGCCGGCTCCCACCACGAACGGCGCATCCGCAGCTTCCAACCGCGGCGCAGCCGGGTCACCACCGGGCAGGGCGATGCGCTGAAGCGGCTCTGGCCCGACTGGGGCCTGGAGATCGACGGGCTTCGCGTCCTCGATCTGGTGGCGGTCTTCGGCGGGCTGCCGGTGGTCCTGGAGATCGGCTTCGGGATGGGTGAGGCGACCGCGCAGATGGCCGCCGCCGACCCCGGGACCGGGATACTCGCCGTCGATGTGCACACCCCCGGACAGGGAAATCTGCTGGGTCTCGCGGAGCGGAACGGGCTGTCCAACATCCGAGTGGCCAACGGTGACGCGATCATCCTCCTGCGGGAGATGCTCGCCCCGGACGCCCTCGACGGGGTGCGCGTCTACTTCCCCGACCCCTGGCCCAAGTCACGGCACCACAAGCGGCGTCTGATCCAGCCGGAGTTCCTCTCCTTGGCGGCCCAACGGCTCAAGCCCGGTGCGGTGCTCCACTGCGCCACGGACTGGGAGCCCTACGCCGAGCAGATGTTGGAAGTGCTCTCGGCACACCCGGACTTCGAGAACACCCAGCAGGACGGCGGGTACACGCCCCGGCCCGCGTTCCGGCCGTTGACCCGTTTCGAGTCGCAGGGGCTGAACAAGGGTCATGCGGTCCACGACCTGATGTTCCGCCGGGTCGAACGGATCGCGTCCCGGGGCGTCTAGCCACTCAGGGCCCGCTGGCCCCGGCCCGAACCGAAGCGTCAGATACTGCGCTTCACCGCGGTCGCTGCGGGCACTTCGGTGCTCATCCCGGGCCGTGCGACTGCCTGGCCGGGCCGTCCCCCTCCGGTGCTGTCGGTCGCGGTGTGCTCGGTGCTGACCGCGTCGCCGTGGCGGCGTCCTTTGTGCGCAGGCCCACGATCAGCGCCGCGGCCACTGCCAGATGCATCAGGGCCAGCGCTGTCCGGGTGCCGCCGTCCATGCCGTCTCCGGTCAACGGCAGGAAGGACAGGGCCAGTACGGCGACGGCCACGCCGGTCCAGAGGGCGCGGGCGCGCCGCAGCCAGAACCGCTCCAGGACGACCAGTAGTCCCCAACCGGCCAGGGCCGCCAGTAACGCGGCCAACACCACCGCCACCGCGCCGATGTCGAGTGTCTGCTCACCGTTGACGATCCGCAGCCGGTGCCCCAGTACCGGGTCCGCGACCAGCCACACCAGGAGTGGTGCCAGGACCGCGAGGCCCATGACCCCCCAACGTCCTCTGCGCGCGCTCACTTGGCGCCACCCCCGAGCGCGCCGTGGAGGAAGACCTCCACCAGTTCCTGTGTGGCCAGGTCCGGCTCGCCGTCCGTACGCGGCTGGGTGAAGAGCAGCCCGAAGAAGAGGGCCGCGATCTGCGTCGGCGGCCGGCGCAGCGTGGCCTCGTCGGGCTCCAGGAGATCCGCGAGCGCCTCGCAGATACGGGTCGTCGACTCATTGCGGGCCGCGCCGCGGACCGTGCCGGGGTGCTTGCCGCCTCGGTGCCCGAGTGAGCCGGCGATCGCTCCCATCCGGTCCAGGTGCGCCTGTAGCGCCTCGGCCGCCTCTGCGAGCCGGTCGGGCAGCGGCTGGGATACGTCGATGGCCCCGAGCTCGCGGATCGCGTGCTCGGGGGAGAACGCCTCAGCCAGGCATGCCTGGAGCAACTCGTCCTTGTCGGCGAAGACCCGGAAGATCGTGCCCTCGCCGATGCCCGCGGCGCGGGCGATCTTCGCGGTCGTCACGGCGTCGCCGTACTCGGCGATCAGCGGGATCGCGGTCTGGATGATCATCGCGCGCCGCTGCTCCGGCAACATACCGGGTGCGCGACGGCGGGTGGTCTGGTTCTCCTTGGGTGCTGTCATGCCAGAAGATTACGGAGTGAGCCCTCACTCCGTCAATGAGTGAGGGCTCACTCCGACCCCTTTCCTGGTGCTCGAATCGTCATCAACGGCAGCCCACCAACATCCACGACTACGGCTGGAGCACGAGGGAGATGCCCTTTCAGATCAGGCTGGTTACCGGGACCTGGTTGCCGGTTCCTGAAACAGCATCGCCAGGTGTCACCGCCCGTCGTTAGGGTCGTTGGGTGTCCGAGCCGCTCCCCCAGCACCAGCAACCACATCAACAGCCCCACCCCACCGCCCATCCGCCGCCGCGATGGGGGCCGGGGTCAGGGCCGCCCGGAGCTGCTCCCACACCCCCGTACACCGACCCGGCACCAACCGGCACCCCGTACCCGCCCGGGCCTCGCGCAGCGCACCCCACCGGGCAAGGGCCCGCGGTGCCTGCCTACGACCCGCGGCAGCCCGTGTTCGACGCCGTACCCGATCGTGCACGGTGGCGGTACAAGCCGCGCAACGCCTCCCGGCTGTGGCAGAGCAAGGCGGTCCGAGCCGGGATCCTGATCACCCTGCTCGCTCTCTGCGCACTCGTCATCCTGGCGCTGGTCCGCGAACAGACCGGAACGGAGGGCTTCCTGGTCGGACTCGGGCTCGCCACCCTTCCCGTACCCCTGTTGATCGCGGCCTTCCGCTGGCTGGACCGGGTGGAGCCTGGACCCTGGCGGAATCTGCTCTTCGCCTTCGCCTGGGGCGCCTTCGCCGCCGCGCTCGTCGCCATCACCGCGAACACCTTCGCCACCCGCTGGATCGCGACCGCCACCGCGGACCCCGCCAGCGCGGACACCTGGGGAGCGACCGTCGTGGCGCCGGTGGTGGAGGAGAGCGCGAAGGCCGTGGCGATCCTGCTGATCTTCATCTTCCGCCGCCGCGACTTCACCGGGATCGTCGACGGTGTCGTCGTGGCCGGCTTCACGTCGACGGGGTTCGCCTTCACCGAGAACATCCTCTACCTCGGCAACGCCTTCGGGGAGGACCAGGCCCTCGGCTCCTCGGGCTTCACCTCGGTGACCGCGGCGACCTTCTTCGTACGGATCGTCATGTCGCCCTTCGCCCATCCCCTGTTCACGGTGCTGACCGGCATCGGCTTCGGCATGGCCGCCCTCGCCACCCGCCGCCAGCGAATACGGCGGATCGCGCTGCCTCTGGTGGGGCTCGCCCTCTCGATGGGAGTGCACGCCCTGTGGAACGGTTCGGCCTCCCTCTTCGGACCGTGGGGCTTCTACGCCGTCTACGGCGCGTTCATGGTTCCCGCCTTCGGGTTGTTGACCTGGCTGACGATCTGGACGCGCCAACGGGAACTGCGCACCATCGCCACCGAACTGCCCGCCTATGCGACGGCCGGTTGGCTCGCGCCCGCCGAACCGCTCGCACTGGCTTCCATGAAGGCGCGCGGCATGGCACGGAACGTCGCTCGACGTGCCCAGGGCCCGGCTGCGGCGCATGCGGTCGCGGAGTACCAGCGGTTCGCGACATCGTTGGCGTTCTTGCGCCATCGAGCCAGGCGGGGCGCGGCGGGTGCCGACTTCATCGCCCGTGAACAGGAGTTGTTGCACCACATGTGGGAGCGCAAGGCGGTGGCGAGTCCGGCGCTGACCCATGCGGCGCGGGCGACGGGCAAGGTGTGGGTGCCACCGCCACACCGTGACTACGAGGGCTACAACCCCTATCGCGGCTGACCGCAACGCAACGCAGCGCTCTGCCCATGCCACTTGGCACTGGCACTGGCAACTCCACTGACACCGTGTCTGACAACGCCGACGATGACGCCGCTGTGGCCAACCGGCTCGGAGCACCAAGGGAGCCCGGCCGTCCGCTCGGAGGAAGAGGTGCGGTGCCGGTGCCCGATGGCGAAAAGACCGGCAGCCCTGGCGTCGGGGGGTGTGCGCCAGGGCTGCCGGAGTTCGGATACCGGCTGGGCAAGCCGGTGTGTGCGCCTTCAGGATGGCGCAGGGAGCTTGAGTGGACCTAGTGCCCCACTAGGGCTGACGGTCGTGGCCGCACCGCCCGCCAGGGCGGCTCGGGTACCACGACCCGATCCTCTGAACCGTCCGTGTCCATGGCGCGTTCGCCCCATCGATATGGACACGTGGACACGGTCACGGTCGCGGTCACCGCGAGCGGTGGCTCAGATCGTCAGACCCTTGCCGCGCAGCCAGGACAGCGGGTCGATGCCCGAACCACCGGGGGTCTTGACCTCAAGGTGGAGATGCGCGGCGCTGGCATTGCCGGTCGCGCCGACCCGGCCGATCAGCTGGCCCGTGCTCACCTTCGCGCCGGCGCTCACACTCATGGACGACATGTGCGCGTACATGACTTCGGTGCCGTCGTTCAGCTTGAGGATGACGTTGTAGCCGTACGAGTTGGACCAGCCGGCCGACTTGATGGTTCCGCTGGTGACGGCCTTGAGGGGAGTGCCGGTCGAGGCCGCGAGGTCAAGGCCGGTGTGCTGGCCCGAGGACCACATCGGACCGGACTGGCCGTAGCGAGCCGTGATCGTGTACGAGGAGAGGGGGAGCGAGAAGCTCTTGGCCAGCTTGGCCAGGCGCTCGGCCTCGGCCTTCTCCTTGGCTTCCGCTTCGGCCTTCTTCTTCGCATCGGCCGCCTTCTTCGCGGCCTTCTTCTCCGCGAGTTCCTCGGCCTTCTTCGCATCCTGTGCGGCCTTCGCCGCGGCGGCCTTCTCGGCGGCGAGCTTGGCCGCAGCGTCGGCGCTGGCCTGCTGCTGCTCGGCCTGCTGGAGGATGCGGGAGCGCAGTGCCTCTCCGGCACCGGCCTGCCCTGTGCTGACCTCCTGGCCTGCGAGCCCCATCGCCGCGTAGGAGGCGGACTCATCGACCTCCGGAGCGTCCTCGGAGCTCAGGGAGTCGGGAAGGCTCTCGGTGATGGCGTCGGGAAGCGATATGGAGACGGCGGGCTTGTTCTGGGCGGTGGCCATGCCACCGGCACCGACAGCCGCGATCACACCGACGCCGAGCACCGTGGAGCTACGGGCGAATCCGCCCCGCTGCTTCATGACCCGGTGCTTGTGGCGACCGCGCGGCCGGATGGTCTCCGCGGTGGGGTTCCACTCGCCGGTGGAGCGGGCTGCACCCTCTTCGCTGAAGACGCCGGATTTGAACGGTGCTTCCGGGGCAGGACTGTTAGACGCCACTGAGGCGTGCTCCTTTCCTTCCTTCTCGCCTACCGGGTTAGCTGACGGGTTCGGAGCAGGAAGGTCTCCTACGAGCGTCTTCGACCGCGAACTGCACGGCAGAATATGCCCGATTCACCCCAATTAGTGGTTCCCCGGTTCCCTTGCGGAATTCGGCGCATGAGCACGGCGCCGTCCTGACGACGGCTGGGACGACCGCGCTGCGTTATCGAACGTTAATAGACACCAGGACTTTATTCCAAGCTGTTCTGAGTGATCTTTAATCTCTTTGCCACAGACTTACCCGGACACAAGCGGCCGGATTCGGGCGACTTGAACCGGACAAGACGTGCGTCACACCCCTGGCGGTTCGTCAAATGTTATGCGCAGGGCTCCCCTTCAACTACGGAGAGTGCATGGGCTCGTGGTGCCTCTTCCCAGGGCCACCGGAAACAACCCACGGGCCGACGCGTCAACACGTCGAAACCGAGCCACTGAGCAACACCCAGCAACACCCAGCAGCTCCGCACAGCGCAACCGGGCACCCCGGCTACACCGGGTAGAACCGCGTCGCGCCGAGCAGTCGCCCTGATGAAGTCGCGCCAAGCAGTCGCCCTGACCGAACCCGACCCGCGGGTCGCCCCTGAGGGCCGAGAGGGGGCCTCCACGGGCACCCGGGGCTCTCTTAGCCGTGGGCCCGGGCCTTCAGAGGCCACGCCCCCGCCATACCGCACCACCTTCCGCCGGCCGGGCCAGCGCCAGCAGCGCCATATCGTCGAAGCTGCCCCCTCCGGTGTGTCTACGGACATCGTCGAGGAGTGCGTCGAGCAGTTCCCCCGGGCCGACGAACTGCCGTCCCGCCAGCCATACGGCGGGGTCATAGAACGTTCCCGCCCCGTCCCGTGCTTCGGAGAGACCGTCGGTGTAGAGCAGCAGGGTCGCCCCCGGCGGCAGCGGGTACTCCTCCGCCCGATCGGGCCAGGTCCCCAGATCGCCCATCGACAGCGGAAGGGCCGGCTCGGTCGGCGGGAGCCCCTCCAGTAGGCCGTCGGCGTACAGCATCAAGGGCTCGGGGTGCCCTCGGTTCACCATCCGGACGATGCCACCCCCGCGCGGGATCTCCGCCAGCACCGCCGTGGTGAACGTCTCCTTGGCGTCGAGGCTCTCCCGGCGGTTCGCCTCGCGGGTGAGCGCGCGCTCCAGCCGCTGGGTGACGCCCTCCAACGAACTCTCCTGCTCCGCCGCCTCCCGGAAGGCGCCGATGGCCACGGCGACCGTCTCCACGGCGCCCAACCCCTTGCCCCGGACATCTCCCACCACCAGCCGCACACCGTGGGGCGTCTCCTGTACGGCGAAGAGGTCACCACCGATGAAGGCGTCCGCGACGGCGGCCTCGTACCGCGCGGCGACCCGCAGGCCGCCGATGTCCTCGGCGGGTGTGGGCAGCACCGCCCGCTGGGCGGCTTCGGCGATCACTCGGGCGGACGCCAACCGCTCGCTGCTCCGCTGGATGACCCAGTTGATCAGCAGGGCGAGCCCGGAGACCGTGACCACCGTGATCATCTCGGTGTAGGTGGTGGGCTCCAACAGGGTGCGCTTGGCGTAGTGGAGCCCGATCACTCCGGCCAGGGCGGCGCCCCCCGTCAACAGGGTCGCGACCCAGGAGAAGAAGGGTGCGGCAAACAGGGGCGCCGCCGCGAACATGGGTGCGGCGGTGAACATCGGCGGGGTCAGGGCATCGAAGACCACACCGCCGACGATCATCAGAACGGGCAGCGTACGGACGAAGCGCCAGGTGCCCAATCCGAGGTGCTGTTGCTCCTGCTGCCCCAAGACTGTTCTCCTGCCAGGTCCGCCCACGGCTGCGGACACGGCTCCCGCGCCCCCCTCAGGCTGGCTCCAACGGGGGCAGGTGGCGAGCCACCACCGTCCAACCGGGCTAAGCCAGCCACATTCGACCGGCCAGGGAGACGGCCGCCCAAGAGACGACGGGTGCGCCGAAAAGAGAGGGAAACGAAATCCGGAGATGGCAAGAGTTACGAGAAAACGCATTAGCCCGGCACTCAAAAGAGTGCCGGGCTAATGTCTTACTAGTAGCGGGGACAGGATTTGAACCTGCGACCTCTGGGTTATGAGCCCAGCGAGCTACCGAGCTGCTCCACCCCGCGCCGTTGAACACAACCTTACGCTATCCGGAGCAAGATCAACTCCAATTGCGCCGAGGGTCCTCCGCCGCCCCGGACAGGGCCGTCGGGGACGGCGGGATTCCGCCCGCGGTTCACCGGTCTGACCTGATATGCGTACCGAACAGAGTCGCTGATCAGTCGTCGAGATGCCGCTCCCCGTACGCCCTCATCGCATCGCGAACGAACGCCGCGGTCCCCACACCGTGCTGGTCATAGACGGCGGTGAACCGCTCGTCCGCCACATACATGTCACCCAACCCGATGAAGTGGGACTTCGACGGCGCCTCCAGCGCCGAAAGCCAGTCGTACTGCCGCCGGGCAATCGCCTGCGCCGTCTCGCTGTCAGCGGCGAGCCCGTCCTTGAGCGCCCGGGCGAAGTCCTTGGCGATCGTCGTCTGCTGCGCCATGAACTCCCGACGCTCCGCATCGGTCAGGGAACGCCACCACTGATCACCCTTGCGGTACGCGTCCCGTCCCCAGCGCTTGGACACCTCCTGCTCGTACTGCGTGTGGTCAAAGCCGTCGAGCACTTCCTCGGCCATGAGCTCCTCCCCTGACTCGGTCTTGTGGAGAGTGGTCCGCACCGAGGCGATCTGTCGCCCGATGCGTTCGCGTTCCTGCTCCAGCAGCCGCAGATGCGTCCGCAGGGCGGCTGCGGTGTCGCGCTGGCCCTCCAACACCTCGGCGATGGCCGGCAGCCCGAGCCCCAGTTCGCGCAGCAGCAGGATCCGCTGGAGCCGAACGAGCGCGTCCGGACCGTAGTAGCGATAGCCGTTGCTGCCCACGCGGGTGGGTTCCAGCAGCCCCAGCTCGCCGTAGTGCCGCAGGGTGCGGCTCGTCGTCCCGGCGCGCCGGGCGATCTCCTGGATCGACCACTCCATGTCCTGAACGGTAGAACTTGACGTTACGTAAAGGTCAAGCCGGACATCCCACCGTCCTCCCGGATACCCGAAAGCGCGGTCCGAACCTCAGGGTGGGAGTCGGGACGGGGTCAGGACGGGAGCCGGGACGCCCTGGTGAGCAGATAGCGGGCCTCAGGCTCGCTGAGGGTGCGGCCCGCCGCGCGCAGATAGGCCGCCCTGGCCCCTTCGACGTCACCTGACCGCTCCAACAGATGGGCGCGCACGGACTCCAGTCGGTGGTGCCCGGTCAGCCGGTCCTCCAGCACGGCCACCTCGCCCAGCCCCGCCTCGGGTCCGTGCACCATGGCCACCGCCACCGCACGCCCGAGTTCCGCCATGGGCTCGGGGGCGAGCCGTACGAGGACGTCGTACAGCGCGAGGATCTGCGGCCAGTCGGTCGCCTCCGCGCTCTCGGCCTCGTCGTGCAGGGCGGCGATCGCCGCCTGGAGTTGGTAAGGCCCGGCGGGCCCCTGCGACAGGGCCTCCTCAACCAGGGCGATGCCTTCCTCGATGGTCCGCCCGTCCCACAGCGAACGGTCCTGCTCGGCCAGTGGAATGAGGTCACCGTGCCGTCCGGTACGGGCGGCACTACGGGCCTCGGTCAGCAGCATCAGGGCCAGCAGTCCGGTGACCGCCCCCTCCCTGGGCAGCAGCGCGCGCACGGCACGGGTGAGCCGGATCGCCTCCCGGGCGAGGTCGGCGCGGTGCAGGGTGCTGCCCGACGTGGCCGTGTACCCCTCGTTGAAGATCAGATAGAGGACTTGCAGAACGACCGCGAGCCGCTGGCCGCGGTCTTGGGGGCCCGGCTGACGAAAGGGCACGCCCTTGATCTTCTGCTTGGCCCGGCTGATGCGCTGGGCCATCGTCGCCTCGGGCACCAGATGCGCCCGGGCGATCTCCGCGGTGGTCAGTCCGCCGACGGCCCGCAGCGTGAGGGCCACCTGTGCGGTGGGGCTCAGCACGGGATGGCAGCAGAGGAAGAGCAGGGTGAGCGTGTCGTCCTCGATGGGAGCCAGGCTCTCGTCGGGGGGAGCGGTGGTGAACGCATCGCGCGGAGTGAGGCTCGCCGCGGTTTCCTCACGTCGCCGACGGGCTTCGTCGGCCCGGAGGAGGTCCGTCAACTTACGGGAGGCGACCTTGATCAACCAGCCGCGCGGATTGTCCGGCGGCCCCGTCCTGGGCCACTGGATCGCAGCGGCCAACAACGCCTCCTGTACGGAGTCCTCCGCCAGGTCGAAGTGCCCGTACCGCCGTACCAACGCACCGAGGACCTGCGGCGCGTTGAGGCGCAGCAGGTCCTCGGTATCCGGAGAACGTCTCATCCCGTTGTGACTAGCACACATCGCCTCCGCCGGCGTCCTGGATGGGGCGGATGACCACGGGGTAGACCGGAATGCCCGCGGGCTCGGGACAGCGGGCCACCCGCTCGGCGATCTCGGTCACCCGCTCAAGGCTCTCGCAGTCCACCACCCAGTAGCCGGCGAGGACCTCCTTCGTCTCACCGTACGGGCCGTCGGTGATGACGGGGCGCCCGTCGGCACCGAGGCTGACGTGCCGGGTCTGCGCAGGCTCGGTCAGTCCCTGGGAGTCGACCAGCTCGCCGGATTCGGACAGATCGTTGCTGATGGCGCCCATGTACTCGAACATCGCTTGGAGGTCCTGCTCGTTCCAGGCCGGGCTGTGCGGGGATGCCTTGCCCCCCATGGCCTCGTAGTCGACCTGGGCACCTTGGACCATCACCAGATACTTCATGACGCCACTCCTTGGGGGAACGGGCCGCCCTGGCCGGGCGACTCTCGTAGGAGACGTCGGAGCCGACCACGGGTTCTCGACAGGTCCCGGGAAGAAAGTTCAAAGAACTTTTCCCGGCGACCCGGCCGCCCAGTGGTCCGGTGGTCCGTCTGGCAGTCCCGTCGGCGAAGGGCGCGCTGGGAGGGGCCGGGGCGCCCCGCTACTGGACAGCGCCGGCGACCTGGGCCACCGGGTCCAGCAGGGGAGCGAGGTGCTGGGGCACCGTCATCAGTTGGTTCAGCTGGTTGAGCTCCTTCAGCTGGTCGAGCTGCCCCAGCGAGGTGGAGCCGCCGGCCGTCTGCTCGTCGACAGCGACCGCGGCTGACGCACCGGACACGGCCATGGCGGAGGCACCGGCGGCGAGGGCAACTGCGGTGAGGATGCGCTGAGTCTTCGTCATGCCGAACACAACGGGCGTACGGCACAGGGGTCACGGCACGGGGGCAGGGACAACCCGCAAGGAGCGCCGCGTTCGGACCCGTGGCCGACGACGGACGTGGGAGTCGTGCCGAGCGGCGGATGCGTTGCCTTCGCCGCTCGGAGACGTGGCAGGGCCCGTACGGAGTGACCGGCCTGCCGGGGTGAACCCACGGGCCCATATGGCGCAGCCGTTCGGTTCACTCCCTCCCCCAAGGGTGAAGTGCCCGTATCCCAGTTGACGTGATCAAGAACCTGTTGCGCGCCTCCACGGCTGCCGCACTTGCCCTGGCTCCCCTCCTCCTCTCCACCCCGAACGCCCATGCGGCCGAGACCGTGCCGATCGCCGTCGGAGTCAGCCGTCTGGCCGTCGAGACCGAGAGCAGGGAAGGGTACGACCGCGATCTGTTCAGACACTGGAACACCGGTCTCGATGCGACGGACGGGTGCAACACCCGGGCGGAGGTCCTGATCGCCGAGGCGGTCATCGCGCCGACGGTCGGTGCGCGTTGTGCGCTGACGGGTGGCTCCTGGTGGTCGTACTACGACGATGCCACGGTCACTTCCGCATCCGCCCTGGACATCGACCACATGGTTCCGCTCGCGGAGGCGTGGGACAGCGGGGCCTCGGGCTGGACGGCGGCCCGCAGGGAGGCGTACGCCAATGACCAGGGGGCCCATGCGTCCTTGGTGGCGGTGACGGCCCGGTCGAACCGGTCCAAGTCCGACCAGGACCCGGCCGAATGGCTGCCGCCTTCAGCCGATGCGCTGTGCCGTTACGCGTCGGAGTGGACGGCGACGAAACTGCGCTGGAACCTCGCCATCGACGAGTCGGAACAGGACCGGCTGTACTTCATCGCTGCGGGCTGTACGGAGACCACCGTGACGTACGAGCCCGCTCCCTAGCCGCTGGCACAACGGGCTCGGTCCGATCGTCGGGCGATCCCCCGTCGTTCGGGCCGGGCCCGGCCCGTCGGTAGCAGAAGGCGGGGCCTGGCCCTAAGGCACATCGGCGACCACCACATACAGCGTCACCGCGGCGAAGAACGGCCCCTCGGCGAGGTGGTCGAGCCACTCCCGCGCGTCCTTCGCCGCGAGATAGCCGGCCGCCACCGCGCGATCCGTGTTGCGGCGCAGCCCCAGCACATCGTCGGCCGCCCTGGCCTCACGGAACACCGAAGTGACCGGAATGACCTCACTCACGGTGAAGCCCGCGGCCAGCGCGAGCCGGGGCAGTTCACGACCGATGACCCCGTTGCGCACCACCCGGTCCGTGAGGTGGCGGGTGTAGGCACGCGCGGTCTCCAGCCGGGGGAAGTCGATCGCGAGCGAGTCCCAGTCGGGCTCGCCCATCACGAGCCTTCCGCCCGGCCGGAGCACCCGACGGACCTCCCGGAGCGCCCGCGCGGGGTGCTCCACGTGCTGAAGGGTCCGATCGACTCGGGCACGGTCCACGGTCGCATCGCGCAGCGGCAGCGATTGGACATCGGCCCGCTGGACCGTCAGCCCCGCAACGCCTTCGCTGCGTTCACGGGCCCGTCGCACCATCTCCGTATCGAGGTCGACGCCCATCACGGACCCGGCCGGGCCAACTGCCTGCGCGAGCGTCATCAGGTCGGTTCCGGGTCCGCAGCCGAGATCGAGTGCGAAGTGCCCCGGGCGGAGGTCCAACTGCTTCAGCATCACGTGCTTGTAGGAACGGGCGATGTCGGTCGCAGCCAGTCGATCGAGATAGCCGATGCGGTCGGGTACGGCCGTTTCGAAGACGTGCTCGGTCACCCGGGCCATGGACTGGGCCTCGCGCTCCAGTACGGCGCGCCCTTGTGGAGTCAGGCGCACCGGCCGCTGGCGGCCCTGCTCTTCGAGTGGCTCCACCAACTCCTTGGCTTCGAGCCGTGCCAGTGCCCCGTACAGGCTGCCCGCTCCGAGGCGCCTGCCGGACAGCTTCTCGATGGCGGTGTTGATGGCGTATCCGTGGAGCGGCCCGTCGGCGAGGGTGCAGAGCACCAGCATCTGGGCGTCGTTGGTGCGCATGCGGCTCCTGTGCCTTGAATCCGGATCCCTGTCCTGCCGTGCCCCGGATCAGAGGGGCCGTCCCCGGATCAGAGGGGGCCTTGCCCGTATTCGTATCGCGATCCGGGATCGGTGCGGTGCAGGGGGGCGCGTTCCGTCCGAATCCGCTCACCTGCACGTGGTTCACCATGAACCGGACCTCTGGCATCCGGATGCCGGAAACTCACGCCCCTGCCATAGTACGTGTCACGAAGTACGCACCCCGTACTATGCCTCCATGAAGGCCATGTTCCCTCTGGTGCGGCGGAGTTGCCAGTCCCTGTACACCCGTCGACTGCGACAGCGCACGGCAAACGGCCCCTTGCCCCGGCACATCGGGCTGATCATGGACGGCAACCGTCGCTGGGCCCGACAGATGGGTCTCGCCGAACTCGGCGTCGGACACCGCTACGGTGCCGAGCAGGCCCTGAAGGTCCTCGGTTGGTGCGAGTCACTCGACATCCGGCACGTGACCGTCTTCGTCTGCTCCACGGAGAACCTCGCCCGCCGCGAAAAGGCCGAAGTCGCCCTGCTGATGCGCACCATCGAAGAGATGTTGACCACCCACCTCGCCCGACCGGACAGCCCTTGGCGGGTACGGATCGCGGGCACGCTGGAGGCGCTGCCGACGACGACCGCACAGGCGCTGGCAACGGCCGTGGAATCGACCGCGGGTCGCACCGACGGCCCGCACATCACCCTGGCCATCGGCTACGGCGGGCGTCGGGAACTCGTCGACGCCGTACGGAACCTCCTGTCCGAACAGGCGTCGAGCGGCGCCGAACTCACCGGCATCGCCGAACGGCTCACCGTCGACGACATCACCCGGCATCTGTACACGGCCGGGCAACCCGACCCCGACCTGATCATCCGCACCAGCGGCGAGCGGCGCATGTCCAACTTCCTGCTCTGGCAGAGCGCCCACGCCGAACTCCGCTTCTGCGAGGCGAACTGGCCGGCCTTTGGCGAGATCGACTTCCTCCGAGCGCTGCGGAGCTACGGCACTCGGCAGGTGCGCTGCGACGCCTAGCGGGCACTCCCCATCAGCAACCCCTCCACGTCTCCGTGCTCCTGGCCACGACACAGAGATGCGCCCTGCCCGGTCGAACCAGGCAAGGCGCATCTTTGCAGGTCAGCGACTGAAAGCCCCTGCCCCGCGATTCGTAGGCCGTGTGGGACTCGAACCCACAACCAACGGATTAAAAGTCCGCTGCTCTGCCAATTGAGCTAACGGCCCTCGACGAGTCACCACTGAGCATAGCCCGATCAGGCCCGTGCGCCGATCGGGTATCGGATCACCGGTGTGGTGAAGTTCGTTGATGTGACCGGCCGGTAGGCGTTCGCGGAGATCGACTGTGAGATGGACCACTTCGTACGGCGGTTGCCCGCCTGTCTGTCGGTGGATCGCCCGGCAGCGCGCCCGTGGCCATGAGTACGAACAGGGCCCGCACCCCTGGAGGGGTACGGGCCCTGGTGCCGAGTCAGTCGTGCGCCCGGCGATCAGTCAGACGGTGCGTCAGCCGTTGCGCTTCCAGCGCGGCTTGTCGTCGCGGCGACCGAAGGAGGAGCCGGTGTTGGTTCCGGTTCCGGTGCCCCGGTGGTCGTCACGACGGCCGTAGGGACGGTCCGTCGAGCCGGCACGGAAACCGGTGCCCGCCGGGCGGTCGTCACGACGGTCACGGTTGAACGGGCGGTCGCTGCCCCGGTGGGTGCTGGGGCGGTCGTCACGACGGAACCCACCCGAAGGCCGGTCATCGCGACGGAAACCACCACGGTCACCACG